>JBLNEW010000027.1:0-123270 GCA_050263095.1 Deltaproteobacteria bacterium
TTAATGTGTTTTCATTGTCGTAAAGCATAAGGATTCTGCCCAATCCGTGGTGATTGGTGACATTAGGGAATTATCAACGGCAATTTATTCTTATTTCCGTGCTACCAAGAAATCGACTGATAGGAGTGTTCTCACCCATAGGCTCATGCTGGAGAAAACGGCAACGCTGATTGCTGGAGATATTACCATGGACAAGTTGGGCGAGACGGAACGGCCGCATTAGCCCGCAAAATAAATCCTGCCGTGTGATAAGTCCTGCGATAAGTAATTCCCGAAACTGAAAAGGGGATTCCGAATTTAGCCGGAATCCCCTTTATTATTGCTGGCGTCCCCAGCCGGATTTGAACCGGCGTCGCCGCCGTGAAAGGGCGGTGTCCTTGGCCGGACTAGACGATGGGGACGCGATGGAGTGCGCTGGTGAGCCCAGCAGGGATCGAACCTGCGACCCTCTGATTAAAAGTCAGATGCTCTACCAACTGAGCTATGGGCTCCCCGGAAACAAAATATGCTAACGGCCGGGAGCCCGAAGTGTCAAGCCCGGAAGGGGTTCCTGCGTACTATCGTCTGGTTGCGCTCCGGCCCCACCGAAACCAGGGAAACTTCCACGCCGGAAAGCTCCTCGAGCAGGCGAACGTACTTCTGCGCCGATTTCGGGAGATCGCCGAACTCCTTCGCGTTGGAAATGTCCTCCTTCCAACCCTCGACCTGCTCGTAAACGGGTTTCGCCTCCTCGAATTCGGCTAGCAGAAGGGGCACTTCGTCGCGCCTCGTACCGCCTATTTCGTAGGCGACGCACACCTTGATCCGCTGCAGCCCCGACAGGACGTCCAGCTTCGTCAGCGCGATCCCGGAAAGCCCGTTCAGCCGCTTGGCGTAACGAACCACGGGAGCGTCGAACCAGCCGCACCGGCGGGGACGCCCCGTCGTGGAGCCGTACTCGTTCCCCCGGTCCCGGATCCGCTGCCCCTCCTCGTCGAACAGCTCGGTCGGAAACGGCCCGCCGCCGACGCGCGTGGCGTATGCCTTCGAAACGCCGATGACGCCGCTGATTTTCGTCGGAGGAACCCCCGACCCGGTGCACGCCCCTCCCGCCGTCGTGTTGGAGGAGGTGACGTACGGATATGTGCCGTGGTCTATGTCCAGCAGGGTCCCCTGGGCTCCCTCGAACAGGACTTTCGCGCCGCGGTTGATCTCTTCGTTGAGGAAGCTGGAGGTGTCGATGAGGTAAGGCTTGAGCCGCTCCCCGTATCCCAGGTACTCGTCGAGAGTTGCCTGGAAGGGTATCTCATCCGCCCCGTAATAATTCTTTAGAAGGAAATTTTTAATCCCGAGATTGGCCTCGAGCTTCTCCGCAAGCGTGTCCGAGTGGATCAGGTCGCATGCCCGGATGCCGGTCCTCGCGATCTTGTCCTCGTAGCAGGGGCCTATGCCGCGCGCGGTGGTCCCGATCTTGCGGCTCCCCAGCTTCTCCTCGCGCACCCTGTCCATCACGATGTGATACGGCATGATTATGTTGGCCAGGAGCCCGACCTTTAGCTGCGCGTCGTCCTTCAGGTAGCCGCGCTCCTTGAGCCTTGCGACCTCGGACAGCAGGACCTTCGGGTCGATCACCACCCCATTGGCGATGACGCATTTCTTCCCGGGGTGGAGAATCCCCGAAGGGATCAGGTGGAAGATGAACTTTTCCCCCTTGACCACCAGCGTGTGCCCGGCGTTGTTCCCCCCCGTCGAACGCGCGATGGTATCGGCAAATTCCGAGTAGATATCGACGATCTTCCCCTTCCCCTCGTCGCCCCACTGTGCGCCGATTACGATGATGCTCTTCAAGAATTCGCCTCTTTCCTAGAACGTCAGGTATTTTGCCGCTGTGATGTTGGGAAGCTTGTTCAGCTGCTTGAGAACCGGCTCGGGAACCGGGTTGTCCACGCTGATCAGCGAAACGGCGGTCTCGCCGACCTTCAAACGGCCAAGCTGAAGTCCGGCGATATTTATCCCCTTCTCTCCCAGGAACGTCCCGACCCTTCCCACGACGCCGGGGACGTCCTGGTTCTGCAGCATCAGGATCCCTCCCGAAAGGTCCGCCTCAATGGGGAACGAGTTGATTCTCACGACGCGCGGCGCCGTTCCGAATACGGTCCCTGCAACCGACGATTCGCCTTTCTCGGAAAGGACATGGACGCGGACCAGGCTGGTGTAATCCTCCGACCGGGCGACCTTGGCCTCCGTAACCTTGACGCCCCGCTCTTCGGCGACCATCCGTGCATTGACCAGGTTGACCTCCTCGGTCTGGTACTGGAGCAAACCTTTAAGTATCGAGATCGTCACCGGAGCGGTGGCCAGCTTCCCAACCTCCCCGACGTATTCCACCTTCATCTCTTTCAGAGGGGTATCGAGCATCTGGCCGTGGAAAGCGCCGAGCTTCTCGCCCAGCTCGAGGTAAGGCTTCAAGGTCGGCAGGAGCTCGGCCGAGACCGACGGGAAGTTGACCGAGTTGCGTATCGTCCCTTTTTTGAGGAAGTCGCAGATCTGCTCGGCGATCAAAACCGCCACCTTCTCCTGCGCTTCCGTGGTCGATGCGCCAAGGTGCGGCGTGAGGATCACGTTGGGGTGCTTGAAGTACGGCGTCTCCGGCGGCGGAGGCTCGACGGGGAATACGTCGAGCGCCGCGCCCTTCACCTTGCCCGACTCCAGGGCCGCCTGAAGGTCGGCCTCGTTGATGAGAGCCCCACGGGCGCAGTTTATTATGAAAACCCCCTTCTTCATCTTTCCGATGGAGGAAGCGTTCACCATGTTCTTCGTCTCGGGGGTCAGAGGCGTATGGAAGGAGATGAAGTCCGACCGGCGGAACAGATCGTCGAGGGAGGCGTACTCCACTCCCAGGCGGGCCATGTCCTCCTTCGATACGTACGGATCGTACCCCAGCACGACCATCTTCAGCCCCAGGCCCCGCTCCGCGACGACTTTTCCTATGTTTCCCATCCCGACCACGCCGAGCACCTTGTCGGTGAGCTCCGTCCCCATGAACTTGCTCTTCTCCCACTTCCCTTCCTTCATCGAGGCGGTTGCCTGGGGTAGTTGGCGCGCCAGGGCCATCATCAACGCGATGGCGTGCTCGCCGGTCGTCACGGTATTGCCGCCGGGGGTGTTCATGACCACCACGCCCTTCTTGGTGGCGGCCACCTTGTCGATGTTGTCGGTTCCGCTGCCCGCCCTGCCGATCACCTTCGTGCGGGATACCTTTTCGAACGCCGCGGCGGTGGCCTTCGTGGCCCCGCGCACGACGACTCCGTCGTAGTTGTCGATGACCGAGGCAAGCTCCTCAGGGGTCATCTTGCCCTTCACGTCTACCTCGATCCCTTCCTTGACGAATACGTCTATGCCGACCTTCTGCAGGTTGTCGAGAGCCAGGACTTTCATGGCGGCACAATCTCCTTTCGAAGGGCTGTTATCCCTGCTTGACCCGCGCGAACTCCTCCATGAACCCTGCGAGCGTGTCCACCCACTCGTAGGGTGCGGCGTTGTACATGGAAACGCGTATGCCGCCCACGGAGCGGTGCCCCTTGAGTCCGACCATCCCGCGTTTCCTGGCCTCCGCGATGAACTCCGCCTCCAGTTCCTCCGCGGGAAGCCTGAAGACCACGTTCATCACCGAGCGGCTCTCCTTCTCGACCGGCGACCGGAAGAACCCCGCGTTGGCGTCTATGACGCCGTAGATCCGCGCCGCCTTCTTCCGGTTGATTTCTTCGACCTTCGCCAGGCCGCCCTGCCCCTTGAGCCAGGAAAGGACGTTGCGGACCATGTAGACGCCGAACGTAGGGGGCGTGTTGTAGAGGGACTTGTTGTCCGCGTGGGTGCGGAACTGGAATATCTTCGGGATGTCCTTCCTGCCCTTCTCCAGAAGATCCTTCGATACCACCACGACCACAACGCCCGAGGGGCCTATGTTTTTCTGCGCGCCTGCGTATACCAGGCCGAACCTGGTTATGTCGAAGGACCGCCAGAGAAAATCGCTGGACATGTCGGCGACCAGCGGCACGCTTCCCGTGCCTGGGAAGGCGCGCGATTTGTCGACGTTGAATTCCACGCCGTGAATGGTCTCGTTCGAGGTGATGTGCAGGTATGCGGCTCCGGGATCGACCTTGACCTCGGCGGGAGCAGGCACGCGGGTGTATTTCTTCTCCTTGCCTTCGCCAGTGCCTATATTCTGGACCGCCACGTCGGCGCCGAACATCGCAGACACGATTTTCGCCTCGCCGAGCGCCTTCTCTCCCCAGGCGCCCGTGATGAGGTACTGGGCGGTTTTCCCCTTATCGAGGAGGTTCATCGGAATCTCCGCGAAAAGCGACGTGGCGCCGCCCTGGAGCAGCAGGACCTCGTAGCTCGCGGGGACGCCGAGTAGCTCCCTTACAAGGGCGATGGCCTCGTCGTGTACCGCCTCGTACTCCTTTCCGCGGTGGCTGTGCTCCATGACCGACATGCCGCTGCCTGCGAAGTCGAGCAGCTCGTCGCGGGCTCGTTCAAGCGCTGGGAGAGGAAGGGCGGCGGGTCCGGCATTGAAGTTGATCTTTCGGCTCATCGGCTGCACCTCCGCGGATGTTGGGGGATAAGGCAAAGCATTGTCTATCAAAGGCACCGGGAAAAGTCAATGCGGGGAAATACCTGAAAAAATAAAAAAATGGGCAGGGGGATTGTGTCCCCCTGCCCGGGGCGCCCCTGCCCTTGTGGGGCGGGACGGTCCTGGCTTTGCGCGATCGCTATTTCTTGGGCGCCGGAGCCGCTTCCTTCTTCGCCGGAGCCGCCGGGGCCGGAGCCGCTTCCTTCTTAACGGGCGCCGCTTTCTTCGCCGCAACGACCTTGGATGCAACACCTTCGGAATAGGTCGCCGTGATCTTGTCGCCGACCTTGATATCGCTGATATTCACCTTTTCACCGGCCTTGAGCTGCAATGTCTCTTTCTTGCCCTTCACCGAGAATGTGCCCTTCGCCGCGTCAAGGGCTTCGACCGTGCCCGTGACCACCTTCGTCTTGGCTTTCTTGACCACTTCCTTTTTTACAGGAGCCGGCGCCGCTTCCTTCTTCGCCGGTTCAGCCTTGGCCGGAGCCGCCGGGGCAGGGGCGGCCTTTTTCTCCTCTGCTGCAATCGCCATGGCGGCGAGCGACAGGGCGAACGCCACCGCTACGAACGACGAAATAAACTTCTTCATCCTCATTCCTCCCTCGACGGAGAATAAAATTATTCAAGGACAGGATATCCAAGAACAATGCCACTTATGACTTGGCTATATCGCCAATTATTATAGCAAGTTAGCTTTTACAACCACCGGATGGATTTCGATGCGTTGCTCAAATGGGCAGCGGTTTCCCCAAATGGGTAGGCAATCAGGAAGGGATGATTCCGAATTTCTTCAGGCGGTAAATGTAGGTCTTGTAACTCATCCGGAGCAATTCCGCTCCGCGTGTGTTGACTCCCCCCGAAATCTCGACGGCTTGCCTTAGGAGGCTTTCCTCCAGTTTCTCGAAGTCGATGCCTTTGGGAGAAAGCTCGAACAGATTGCCCAGCGAAGGGCCCGTCGGGGAGGGATCTTTTTCCCCCCTGACCTCGGGAGGCAGTTCCGCCGGAGTTATTTTCCCTTCTTCGGCCAGCACGACCGCGCGCTCGACCATCGACGAAAGCTCCCGGACGTTTCCGGGCCAGGAGTAGCACATCATGAGGCGCATCGCCTCCTTCGTTATCTCGCGAACGGGGGGAACTCCCTTATCACCGTGCTTGTTGAGGAAGTAATCCGCGAGCGCCGGGATATCGGAGATCCTGTCCCTTAGCGGAGGAAGGGTCAGCTTCAGGATGTTAAGCCGGTAGAACAGGTCCGCGCCGAATCTTCCCGCCTTCACCGCCTCCTCCAGGTCGCGGTTCGTCGCGGCGATGATGCGGACGTCGACGGTGATGTTCTCCTTCCCGCCCACGCGGCGGATTTCCCGGTCCTGAAGGACCCGAAGGAGCTTTGCCTGCACCTCCCGCTTTACCTCCGTTATTTCATCCAGGAAGAGCGTTCCGCCTTCGGCGGCCTCGAACAGGCCGATCTCCCGCCGGTGCGCGCCGGTGAACGATCCCCTTTCGTGACCGAACAGCTCGCTTTCGATCAGGCTTTCCGGCAGCGAAGCGCAGTTGACGGCGAGAAACGGAGCGTGGCAGCGGTCGCTCATGGAATGTATGTTGCGGGCAAGGACCTCCTTCCCGGTTCCGCTCTCGCCACGAAGCAGCACCGTGGCCTCGCTCCTGGCGATTCGCGGCAGGATCCGCTTGATCTCCCGGATCTCCGTGTTTTCCCCGATAATCTGGGGCGCCCCCGGAAAAAGCTTTTCGGAAAGAACCCTGTGGGATTCGCGCAGGCGGAGAGTCTCGATCGCCCTCTCGATGATGATTAGAAGCCTGGCCTTGTCCACCGGCTTCTCGAAGTAGTAGTAAGCTCCCTTCTTTATCGCATCCACGGCCGTCTGGATCGTGCCGTAGGCGCTTGTGAGAAGGATCGGAACGCCCGGATTCCTCGCATGGACAGCGTCGATCAGCTCGACGCCCGTCATCCCCGGCATCACCAGGTCGGTCAGAACGAGGTCCACGGGCTCGCGTTCAAGCGCGCGGAGGGCTTCCGTCCCGCTCCCGGCAAGGACCGGAGAATAACCCTCGCTCTTAAGGATGGAGCCCAGTATTTCCCGCTGGTTCCGCTCGTCGTCTACAATGAGGATCGTTCCCTTCACGCACTCACCCCGCAGGGTTCCCCGGCAGCACGACGCGGATCCGGGTCCCTTTCCCCGGGTGCGAATCTACCACGATTTCCCCCCCGTGCGCTTCCATGATCTTTCGCGTCAGAACGAGCCCGAGCCCCAAACCGGACGGCTTCGTGGTGAAATACGGCTCGAAGATCCGGCTGCGGTTCTCCTCCGATATGCCCACTCCGGTGTCGCCGACCACGAGCTCGTACCCGCCGCCTTCGATCGGGCCGGCGGAAATGTACAGCTCCCCCCCATCGGGCATCGCGTCGATCGCATTTCCCACGATGTTCACCACTGCGCGCCGGATCATGTCGGGGTCGGCCTGGACGGGCGGGGATGCCCGGAATTCGCGCCGGCAGTCGATCCCCTGCGTCCGAAGCCGTCCGTCGGCCATCCGGAGAACGCTCTCGACGATTTCGGGGATCTGCACAGTGGCGAGCGACGGGGCCTGCGGCCGACCGTAGGTTATGAAATTGATGACCAGCTCGTTCAGCCTCTGGATTTCCTCCTTTATCCGCCCGATGATCTGCGCCTTCTCCTTCGCCGTCTCCGGAGTCCCGCCTCCCGCGGAAAGCGCGTCGAGGTGGTCTATCGCCAGAGCTATGAAGTTCAGCGGGTTGCGGATTTCGTGGGCGACTCCGGAGGAAAGGCGCCCGAGCTGCGTAAGGTACTGGGTCTCGCGGACCTTCTCCTCCAGCTCCCGGTTCTGGCGCAGCTTGGCTATCATTTCGTTGAACGACTTCGTCAGGCGCCCCACCTCGTCCTTGCCGTGCACGGGCAGCTCCTGCGACAGGTCGCCCGCAGCCACCTTTTCGGCCGCGTGCGCCAGGTCCTCCACCGGCCGGACGTAGTGGGAGGAAATGCTGACCGCCAGGACGAGCCCCAGCGAGAAGATCAGCAGGGTGCTGAAGAACCTCAGGTACAGGTTTTTCCGGATGGTGTCGGTGAAGTCGTCGATGCGCATGCGGACGTGTATGTACCCCATGGTGTCGCCCCCGAGCGTAACGGGGATAACAAGGTCCTTCGTCCGTCCCCCGAGCGACTCCTCGCCGAATGTGGCATTTATGACGAGCTTTTCCTTGGGGAGCTTGATCCTGGACATCTTGCCGATCGCCTTCGGGTCGGTGCTGTCGATAATCCCCATGTCCTCCCCGACGATCGAGACCTCCCTGATCCCCGTTTTCTTGAGGGACTCTATGTATCCGCGGAGCCGGTCCTCCTCGGAGGCCGCGGGGGCCGTGAGCTGGTCTATGCTCACGCGGATCGCGTTGGAGAGCTCGAGGAAGCTTTCCTCCAGGTCGTGCTTCAGGCTTTCGCGCCCGAAGTAATACGGGATGAAGACCGATCCCATGGAACAGGCCAGCAGTATGAGCATGACCATGGTGAGCTTGAACTGAAGACCACGGTCGGCGGTCGACAGGCGAGGGAACCGCATGACTGCCTCCAATAAAGCCGTTTAAGTATCGTTTCATTGTAAGTGCGCGGAGCACGCGCCCACAACGTGATAATGGGGAATCCCGCCTTTCCTTCGATATCGCCGTCCCGTAATATATGGAAATCATGCGGAGGAGCGGTGTTTGGCCGTCAAAAGGTCCGTCATTCTGAAAATCGCGATCTTCCTCGTTTTCGCCGGTCTGGCGGCCTACGTGCTATTCATGACTCCCCTGGGGGGCCTTTTCCTTTCCCCCGAGGGAAGGAAAGAGCTGGCGGTCCGATTGGACCGCATCGTCAGCGCCGCCGGGATGTTCGGGCCCGCCGTTTTCGTCCTGCTGTACGCATTCGGAGTGCTGGCGCTGCCTGCGACGCCGTTCACGGCGGCAGGAGCCCTGATATTCGGGAAATATATCGGGACGGCGTGCAACATACTCGGCTGCATGGCGGGGGCGTCGGCCTCATTCCTGCTGGGCCGCTACTTCCTGCGCGATTTCGCCGAACATCTGCTCAAAGGAAAACTTGCGTCTTTGGACCGTAAAGCCGGGGAGCACGGCTTCACGGTCATCTTCTACATGCGCATCTTCTGGTTTCCCTTCATAGTCCTCAATTACGCCGCCGGGGCGACTCGCATACGGTTCCCGGACTATTTCTGGGGGACGTTCCTCGGAATCCTGCCTGGCGTGGCGATCGTCTCCTTCTTTTTCGGGAACCTGAGGGAGATCGCCGCTTCGTTCCGCGGGCCGGCCGACCTTCTCCAGACCGACATCCTCGTTCCCGCGGCCCTGCTCGTCCTTTCGTTCTTCCTGCCCGCCGCCGTCAAGCGCATCCGGAAATCGCGGGGCGAGGCGGAAATCCCGGGCGACGGCTGATGGAAAGACATTCGGTCTCCGTGATACTGCCTGCGCTGAACGAGGAGGACGCCATCCCCGATGCCATAAGGTCCGCCCGCGGCGCGGGCGCGGACGAGGTGATCGTGGTCGACGGCGGGAGCGCCGACCGCACCGTCGAAACCGCGCGTCCCCTGGCGGATAAGGTGTTTCGCCATTCGCCCGGAAGGGGGGCCCAGATGAACGCCGGCGCTCGCGCCTCTTCGGGCGACATCCTGCTTTTCCTGCACGCCGATACCGTGCTTCCGCCGGAGTCCATCGACGAAGTAAGGGCCGCCGTGCGGCAGGAGGGATCCGTGGGCGGGGCGTTTTCAGTGCGGCTGTCGGTTTCCCCGTCAGCCTCTGCGTACCGCAGGGCGATTCTCCGGCTTACCGGACGGATGATCGGCGTGCGCTCGGCGCTTTTCAGGGCATACACGGGAGACCAGGGCATTTTCGCCCGCAGGGACGCGTTCGAGTCCGCCGGCGGATTCCCCGAGGTCCCCCTTATGGAAGATGTGGAGTTTTCCCGCCGGCTCGCCCGCATCGGAAAGACGCTCCTGCTTCCCGCGCGGATCACCACCTCCGGCAGGCGATGGGAGGCCTCCGGCCCGGTTCGGACCATCCTGCTGATGTGGGGGATCCGGCTGGCGCATCGCCTGGGGATGTCCCCCGCCCGCTGCGCGGAGATCTACGGTTGGAGCCGGGGAAGGTGACCGCAAAGGGCCCAGGCATGCGGAATCGCTGGCTCCGCGTGGCGGGCGGCGTCGCCATGAACCTATGCTTCGGGGCGGCGTACGCGTGGAGCGTGTTCCTCGGGCCCCTTCAGAAGGAGTTCGGCTGGACGCGGGCGGAAGTGTCGGTCGCCTTCACGCTCTCCATCGCCTGCATCGCGACCGGCGTCCTGATAGGAGGGCGATGGCAGGACCGTAAAGGGCCGGCACCGGTCGCCTTGACGGGCGCGCTGCTTTTCTCGGCGGGCATCTTTCTTTCCCAATACGCGCACTCCCTCTGGTGGCTCTACGTCTTCTACGGCGTGATGGTCGGATTCTCGAGCGGCGTCGGGTACACCTGCCCGCTCGCCGTCGGAATGAAATGGTTCCCCGACAAGAGGGGACTCGTCACGGGCCTCATGGTCATGGGATACGGCGCGGGCGGTGCGCTGATCGCCCCGCTGGCGGGCCTCCTCATCCATTGGTACGGATGGAGGCAGACCTTCGCCATGCTGGGGACGGGATTTCTCTTCGTCACGGTCGCCGGCTCTTTTTTCCTCCGCAATCCCCCGGAGGGGTGGCGCCCCGAAGGGTGGGAACCGCCTGCTGCTGGTGAAGGGGGTTTTCGGACAATTCACGAGTACGCGCCTTTCGAAATGATGCGCACCGGGACGTTCCTGCGGATGTGGCCCGCATACGCGCTGGGAACCACCGCCGGGCTCATGGTCATAGGGCACCTTGCCGCGTTCGCACAAGGGGCGGGGTTCTCGCGGCCGGACGCGGCCATCGCGGTAGGCGTCCTGTCCGTGGGGAACGGGTGCGGCAGGATCGGGTCCGGGTGGATGTCCGACCATTTCGGACGGACGAGGACGCTTGCGGTCGTCATGGGGGTGACGGCGCTGCTGCTCTTCTTCGAGCCCCAGGTGGAAACGCGGCTCTTCCTCTTCGCCTCGGTTTTCCTTATTGGGTATTGCTACGGCTCCCAGCTCGCCGTCTTCCCCTCAGCCACGGCGGACTATTTCGGGGTGCGCAACCTGGGAAACAATTACGGCGTCGTGGTGACGGCATGGGGAACGGCGGGAATCATCGGGCCGATGCTGGGCGGGAAGATCTTCGACGCATCGAACAGCTACGCGTCGGCGTTCCATATCGCCGCGCTGCTGGCGCTAATGGCGGCGATCCTGGTCGCGACCGTCAGGCCGCCTAAGCCCCCTACTCCCAGGTCAAAAGCAGCGGCGTGAACTGGTTCACGAGGTCGGGATGCCGCGGCAGGATCCTCGCCGTGTAGCCGTAGCGCCCCGTGACCCCGCACGGGATTTCGGCGCGGAAGACGTCGCCGTCCCCGTCGCGCCGCTCGTGCCTCGCCGGGACCACCCTTCCGTCGCGTATCTCTCCCGTAGCGTCGAGCAGGCCGTGGTATATCTCCACGGATACGTCTTCGGGGGAAAGGGTGCCCAGGTTCGCGCGCACCAGGACCCCCACCGCCGTTCCGACGGGTATTTCCTTCTCCTTCCGGGTGTCCTCGACGTTTATGGACAGCCGGGACCAGCCGGCGGTAACCCGCGCGCGCCAATCCGCAAGCGCCTTGGCCCCCGCGAACCCGTTCTCCTTCAGTCGAACGCCCGCCCTGTGCGCCGGAAGATAGCAGTTCTCCGCGTACTCCCTGACCATCCTGTGGGTGTTGAAAAAAGCCCCGAGCTTGCGCATCGAGGATTTCATCATGGCGATCCACCCGCGCGGCAAGCCTGCCTTGTCGCGTTCGTAGAACATGGGGATGATCTCCTGCTCCAGCAGGTTGAACAGCGCTTCGCACTCGATCTTGTCCTGCTCCTCCGGGTCGTCGTACACCTCTCCGCTTCCTATCGCCCACCCGGTGTCGAGCGCGTGCCCCTCGCTCCACCAGCCGTCCAGCACCGACACGTTCAGCGCGCCGTTCGCCGCCGCCTTCATCCCGCTCGTCCCCGAGGCCTCCAGCGGGCGCCTGGGGGTGTTTAGCCACACGTCCACCCCCTGGACCATGTACCTGCCCACGTTGATGTCGTAATCCTCGATGAACACGAGCCGCCCCCGCAGCCGCGGGTCCGACGCGAAATGTATGACCGACTTGATGATCTCCTTCGCGGGGTTGTCCTGCGGATGGGCCTTTCCCGCGAAAAGTATCTGGACCGGGCGCGCAGGGTCCGTGAGCAGCCGGATCAGCCGCTCCGGCTGGCGGAGAAGAAGGCTCGCGCGCTTGTAGGTCGCGAACCGGCGGGAGAAGCCGATTGTGAGGGCTTCGGGCGAGAGAACCTCCTCGGCAGCTCGGAGCGCCGCCGGGCCCGCGCCCTGCCTCTGGAGCTGGCCCTTCAGCCTCTTCCTCACGAAGAACACGAGCCGTTCCCTGCGTGCCTCGTGGATCCTCCACAGCTCGCTCGCGGGAATGGCGTCCACCCTCTCCCATACCGAATGGTCGGCGGGCTTCTCGAAGAACCTCGGGCCCATGTAGCGAAGGAAAAGCTCCCCTACCTCGTGGCTCAGCCACGTGCGCGTGTGGATCCCGTTGGTGACGTTGCGGATCGGGATGTCGGCTTCGGGAAGGTTGGGCCAGAGGTCGCGCCACATTCTCCGCGAGGTCTCCGCGTGCAGGCGGGATACCCCGTTCGTGAAGGCCGCCATCCGCAGCGCCAGCACCGTCAATCCGAAGTCCGGCGACCTGCTCGCCGCAAGCTGCCCCATCCCCAGGAACTCCTGCCAGGGAAGCTTCAATTCCTCCGTCACGGGCTGGAGGTACTTCCGGACAAGTTCCGTAGAGAACACCTCGTTCCCCGCTGGAACCGGGGTGTGAGTGGTGAATACGTTCGACGCGAACACCTGCTCTCTCGCCTCGGCGAACGATATGCGGTGCTCCGCCATAAGCGTCCGGATCCGCTCGAGCGCCAGGAACGCCGAGTGCCCCTCGTTCATGTGGTAGACCGTCGGGGAGAGTCCCAGCGCGCGCAGGGCCCGCACGCCGCCCATGCCTAGCAGGATTTCCTGGCGGATCCGCATCTCCCTGTCCCCTCCGTAAAGTGTGGAGGTGACCTCCCGCATTCCGGGCGAGTTGTCCTTGACGTTGCTGTCGAGGAGATACAGCGGCGTGCGTCCGATCTGCACCCGCCAGATCCGCGCCTTCACCTTCTCGCCGCCCATCGGCACTTCGATGAGGAGCGGCTTCCCTTCCCGGTCGAATTCCAGGGCGACTGGCATGTTGTACCAGTCGTTGTCCGGGTAGAGCTCCTGCTGCCACCCGTCCAGGTTAAGCTGCTGCCGGAAGTATCCCTTCCGGTACAGGAGCCCCACGCCGACGAGCGGCAGCCCCAGGTCGGACGCCGACTTCAGGTGGTCCCCCGAAAGAACTCCCAGCCCGCCCGAGTATATGGGAAGCCCCTCGTCTATCCCGAACTCGCAGGAGAAGTACGCGGCGAGGAAATCCTTCTCGTCGCCGTGCTCCTCGCGGAACCACCCCGGGGTTTTCAGGTAGGTCGTGAAGTTATCATGCACGTGCCTAAGGTTCGCGACGAAGCTCTCGTCGCGCGCTGCGGCTTCCAGCTCGGCCTGGGTCAGGGAGCCGAGCATGAGCACCGGGTTCTGGTATGACTTCTCCCATAGCGCCGGATTAAGGCGGATGAACAGCTGCACCGCGTCCCAGTTCCAGGAGAACCACAGGTTCCTTGCGATATCGACTAGCGGAAGCAGCTCCTGCGGGATGTTCGGGCGGACGTGAAAGTGCCGGACTCGCATGATGATCGCCTCTTGTTAGCGTTTTCCGTGACCGGAAAGCAAGTCACAAGGACGGATCTTCAACGGACATGAACTTGGGCGGGAACCACAACGATATCGACCTTGCCGGGGGAACCTTTCGTAAGAACATAATAAGGTGTCGTGTTGAGGAACAAAACCTTCTCCCCCTCCATGATTCGCGCCCGAACTATGTATTTGTGGGTGGGATCAATCCGTGAAGGATCGTACGCGATCCGGAAGTCGACGGGCAATTTGCTCCCGGCAAGCCATATGGTTTCTCCTCCCAGGATCGCAGTGCGTGTATCCTTCACCGAGATATCCAATAGCTCGACGTGAACTACAGCCATTCCTGGAAGCGCCATACGTTCGTTATAAGGCGTCTTACCCAAGGACACCGTTCCCGATAGAATCTGGGCGGCTGGCCCGGGATCCCGTTCCCTTGGAGGTGAAGCTGTTGCCGTGCGCCCGACAGCACCGAAAATACTTAGTGCGATGACAACCCCTGCAATTGAGTTCCGTAACATCCGAATGCCTCCATGCTCAACTATCGATTCGGTACCAACGGCAGAGGCCTCAATCTCCGATGATTATAACCGGTTGGGATAAAAAGAGGGGGGTAGCGTAATCAGCTACCCCCTGGATGTTCTGGTGGAGCTGAACGGGATCGAACCGTCGGCCTCCTGAATGCCATTCAGGCGCTCTCCCAGCTGAGCTACAGCCCCACGATATGTAGCGAGGAAGAATACCCGATCGTTCATCAAATTGCAAGCGGACCCATAGCGTTTCTATCCGGGATCTCTCACTTTTTCGCGAGGAGATAGACGGCGCTCTCCGCGAACAGGTTCGGCCGCACGCCCTTGAGCACCCTGCCCCCGCGGTCGGTGGAAACGTAGATCCTTTTTTCGACCGAGATCGATTTCTTCCTGCAATACTCCTCGAAATCCAGGATCGAGCAGAAGTGGATGTTGGGAGTGTCGTACCATTCGTACGGCAGGAATTCGGTCTTGGGCATCCGCCCGTTGAACATCAGGTACAGGCGCATTCTCCAGAAAGCGAAGTTCGGAATGCCTACGACGCCCCTGTCCCCCACCCGAAGCATTTCCGAGAGGACAACATCGGGCTTTTTCACGGCCTGGATCGTCTGGTTGAGGATGACGTAATCGAAGGAGCGGTCCGGGTAGTCGCGAAGCCCCTCGTCGATGTCACCCTGGAGGACGGTCAGCCCCTTGGCGATGCAGGCGTGGACGCCATCCTCCGATATCTCTATGCCCCGGCCTATGACCCCTTTCGACTGGACGAGACCCGCGAGTAGCGAACCGTCGCCGCAACCCAGATCGAGCACCTTCGTCCCCGGAGGAACCAGGTCCAGGATGACGCTGTAGTCGATCCTCGTGCCTTCCGGCATCACGAACCCGCCGCCGGAACCGAAATGCCGTTGCGGACGGCGACGTTCTCCAGGAAGTTCCGGATGATCTTCGGCATCTCCCGCTCGTCCATCAGGAAGGCGTCGTGGCCATAACGCGAGTCTATCTCGCAGTACGTGATGTCGACGCCGTTCACCATCAAGGCCTTCACGATCTCCTTGGACTGATAGGGCGGATAAAGCCAGTCCGACTTGAACGAGATGATCAGGAACTTGGATTTGACCTTCTCCAGCGCCTTTACGAGCGATCCCGACGGCAGGGACAGGTCGAAGTAGTCGATCGCCTTCGTGATATACAGGTACGTGTTCGCGTCGAACCGGCTGACGAAGGCGTCCCCCTTGTATCGCAGGTAGGTCTCGACCTCGAAGTCGAGGTTGAAGCTGTATCCGAGCGTCTTCTTCCCCCGGAGCCGGCGGCCGAACTTCTCGTGCATCGAGTCGTCGGAAAGGTATGTTATGTGTCCCACCATCCGGGCGAGCGCCAGTCCGTCCTTCGGGACCTCCCCGCCGTAGTAATCCCCGTCGTTGAAATTCGGGTCCGCCATGATGGCCGCCCGCCCGACCTGGTTGAAGGCGATCTGCTGTGGGGAATGCTTCGCCGTCGTGGCGATCGGGATCGAGGCCAGCACGCAATCGGGATATGAAACCGCCCACTGGAGCGCCTGCATCCCACCCATCGAACCGCCCGCAACCGCGAACAGCCGCTCGATTCCCAGGTGATCGACCAGGTGCTTCTGCGCCCGCACCATGTCGTTGACGGTTATGATCGGAAAGGAGAGCGCGTACGGCTTCCCGGTGGACGGGTTTATCGAGGAGGGCCCCGTGCTGCCCTGGCACCCTCCGACCACGTTAGAGCAGATCACGAAAAACCTGTCCGTGTCGAACGCCTTGCCGGGGCCTATCGTGTTGTCCCACCAGCCTGGTTTCGGATCGTCCGCCGAATATTTCCCCGCGGCGTGGGAGTCCCCGGAAAGCGCGTGCAGGATGAGAAGGGCGTTCGTTTTGTCCCGGTTCAGCCTGCCGTACGTTTCGTAGGCAAGCGTAACCGGCCCGAGCCGGCCTCCACCCTCAAGCTCCATCTCGTGAGGAGGCTCGCAAAAAGTGAAAAACTTCTTCCTGGCCAGCCCGACCGAGCCTGGCTCTTTCCTGTGAGGCATTCGCTTCCCCTGCTCCCGGATGCGGAACTTCAGGCTTAATCGAGTATATTATCCGGCCGCGGACTCGCATTCAACCGCCAGCTCGGCCAGCCGATGCAGGATTTTCGCGGTGGCGCCCCAGATGGTATGGGTCCCGAAATCGAAGAAGTAGACCCGGTTTCGCTCCCCGCGGAACATGGCCTCGGCGTAACGGTATCGGTCGAAATCCTCGAAGACCCGTAGAGGGGCCTCGAAAACCTCCGCCATCTCGAACTCGTCCAACTGAAAGCCGGCGGTCCGCGAGACGTCCGCGACGAACGGCTGGATCCAGAACCCGGTCACGGTCATCACCGGATCCATACCCCCCAGGATTTCGACGTCGCTGCGCCGGATTCCAAGCTCTTCTTCCGACTCCCGGAGCGCGGTTTCCAGAAGATCGGCGTCCGCCGGGTCGCGGCTCCCGCCCGGGAAGCAGACCTGCCCCTTGTGGTGGGGCACCAGCTCGGTCCGCCGGGCGAGCACGACGGCCACCTCGCCGCCCCGAACGCGAAGCGGAACGAGAACGCCCGCGGATCGCAGCCCCTCCGGAGGGATAACGCGGTGCGGCAGGGGCCTCAAGACGCCTTTCAGGCGGGCGAAGAAGCCGTCCGCCGATGCGACGCGCTGCAAATTTTCCTCCCGGCCTTCAACCCGGCCCTTTCTCCAGCAGGATGAATTCCGACCGTTCGAACCCGAGCGCCCTGAAGAAGCCGACCAGCCCGCCCTCGTTCCAGTTGACCATCGTCATGATCCGCTCGACGTTGTGATTCCGGAAATAAAGACCCAGTTTCCCTATCAGGTCCCGCGCGACTCCCTTCCCCTGGAAATCCGGGTCGACCCCGACTATCTCGATCCATCCGCTCTTCGGGATGGCGAACTCCCATCCGCGTATATCCCCCAGGATGAATCCCACGATCCTGCCTTGCGTCTCGGCGACAAGGCATCCCAGGGGGTTCCGCGTCAAAGCGTCCAGGATCCGGGACTCCCATTGCGCCTCGTGCGGATGCCCCGTGATCTTCTCGTTGATCGAAAGGACCGCTTCCGTATCCTGCGCATTCATGCGCCTCACCGTAACGCTCACGATCTCCTCCTCCGGTCCTTCGCGAAGTTGCGGACCACGTCGGCGAGCATGGAGGGCCTGGCATACCGCCGGAAGATGTTCCTGAACGAGTCATGCCCCGAAACCGCGTTGAAAAGCGCGTCATGCATCCCCTGGTCCACCTTGGCCATGGAAAGAACGGTCCCGAGCATGCCCACCATGTCCCCGGCCTTGCACAGGTTCCGCATCCAGGTGCCGTATACGTAGTCCTCCCGCAGCGGCCGCGTCACCTCCTCGTACTTCCGGAAGGAGGCGGGCGATATGCCGTGCTCCACCAGCGTTTCCGCCGCCAGGATCCCCGTCTCTATGGCCATGTTGATCCCTTTCCCCTTGAAAGGGCGCAGCCAGCCCGTGGTGTCCCCCACCGTGAGGTAAGCATCCCCGACGGCCCCTTCCGCCGGGGCCCCGGGAAACTTCCCCCGGTACACCTCCTGCTCGTCGATCGATACCGGCGGCAGATGCTCCCGGACGACGTCCGAGGCAAGGAAGGCGAACATGTCCTCGACGGTGGCGTCCGTCCCCGCCACGTTGACGTTTATATGGTCCCCTTTGGGCGTGATCGCCCCGAACTCGAGGTTTGGGATGCCCGGCGGGAAAAGGTAAGCATAGATTATGCTTCCCAGCTTTTTCTCGATGAAGGAGGGATCCGCATGGAGCTTCATTACGTAGGTCTGTATGAACTTGCGGGGACGCCCGTACTTCCCGCCCGTGGCCGCCTCGAAGATGTCGATCATGCCGTCGTCGATCCCGAACGCCCCTACGACGGCGTCCGCCTTGAGCATCCCTCCTTCCGTATAAAGGAATACCTGCTTGCGGTCGCCCTTCGGAAAATCGATGCCGGTAACCCTGCTCCGGTGCACTTCCACGCCCTCCCGCTCGGCGCAGGACAGCAGGTAGCGGTCGAACATCACCCGCCGGACGGCGTACGTCGCCCCGGCGCGATGCGGCCCGACGAGAAGTATCTCCTTCCCGCCCGCATGGAGTCGGTAGCCGTATATCTGGCGCTTGAATATTTCATAGGGTAGCTCGACGGCGAGTCCGCTCCGCAGAATTTCCTCGATGGGAGGCGAAAGAACGCCGACGCACTGGTTGTAATGGCGCTCGAAGTCCTTCCCCTCGTAAAGGACCACCCGGACTCCCAGTCCCCTCTCGCGTGAGAGCCGCTGCAGGCGGATGGCGGTCGCGGAGCCGCCGGGGCCGCCCCCGATGATTCCCACGGTCTTTCCCCGGATATCCCCTCCGACCGACGACATTTCCTTAGATCCTACTCTCCTGCCGGGGTGACGACCGCCAGGAGCTGGCCTTCCTCGACCCTTTCGTTCACCTTGATGCAGATCTCCTGGATCACGCCGGCTATGGGAGACTTGACGGCGTTCTCCGTCTTCATCACCTCGATGTTCATGACCTCTTCGCCCCGCTTTACGCGGTCGCCGGCTTTCAGGACCCGGTCCTTTGTACCTATGCGCCAGACGGTGCCGGTGACCGGCGACCCGATCTCCCCCTTGACCGCGGGGCTGGCCTTTCTTACGGCCTTTCGCGCGAGCGCCGCCTCGGGCAGCTCCACGGGAAAAACGTGCATGATGTTGTCGACCGACAGGACCACGTGCTTTACGCCCCCCACTCCTTCCCCGATCGAGACGAGCTTGATCTCGTGCGGCTTGCCGTCGAGCGGGATCGACACGGAGTCGCCCGGCCGCCGCAAGCCCCGGAACCATACGGATGTCGGCAGGTTGGTCGTGTCCCCGTAATCCTTCCGGAACTTGAGGAAGTCGACCGCCGCCTTCGGGTGCATAAGATATAGGATGAACTCCTCGTCGGTAGCGGGGCGGCCCAGCTCATCCTCCATGGCCTTGCGCGATTTCTCCAGCTCCTCGTCCGCGAGGCGGGCAAGCGGCGATGACTCTATCCGCTCGTTCTTGACCCTCTCCTCCCAGCCGTCCCCGAACGCGCTGCGATATACCCAGTCCTTCGGCCACCCGAACGGCAGGGGTCCGTATTTACCCAGGAGAAGGTTCTTGAGGTCGTCGGTCGCGCCCGAATAGAGCCGCAAAAGCATGTGCTCGTCGGCCTGCGTCAGCGCCTCCAGCCGCTCTCCCGCATGGAAATACCGCTCGAGCGCATGGAACAGCTTGCGGACGCTGTTGCTCCCCCCCTCCTTGTGGAGACGCTGGATGATCCCGGCCCAGGTGGTCCAGGTGATCTGCGATCCCGGCGTCACGTCGAAGTACTTGATGATCCTGTTTCCGTACGCCATCCCTTTCAGGATGTCGGGCATAAGTTCCAGGAAGCCCCCCTTCTCCGCCTGCTCGAACGATGAAGGGAACGCCCCCCCGGGCATCCTGTGATCCGTCACGTCGTGGGAGAAACCCTTGTATTGCGACTCGAACTTTTCGTAATTGCGGATGAATCCCCGAACGGCGTCCGAGGCCTCGCCGGCGCGCGACATGTCGAGGCGCACCGAATATCCCAGCTCGCGCAGGTACCTGGTAAGCGGCCGGACCGGGACGTGGCCGTAGAAACGTGAGAATGCGTCGTCGGTGACGTCGAAGAGCCTGGCGCCCGCGGCGGCCGCAGCCGCCATCGCCGGAATCGCAAGCCCGTCGGTTGCGTGCCTGTGGTACTGGACCACGAGACCCGTGTGCTTCTGCAGGATGGCGTCGACCAGCCGCCTGATGCGCTCGGGGCTGCCCACCCCGGCCATGTCCTTTATGCAGAGGATTATCCCTCCCGTCCCCCCGCACATCGCCACGATCTCCTTGACCGTTCGCAGGTAATAGGCATCGGAGCATTCAGGCGACTCCGTGAACGAGATCGCAGGCTCGAATATCTTCCCCCCGGAGAGCACCTCCTCGGCGATCGGAGCCATGTTCGGAATGTAGTTAAGGAAGTCGAAGCAACGCCATACGTCGATCGCCGGCAGGAACGCGCGCACCGCTAGCCGGACGACGTTGCGCGGGTACATCCGGTATCCCCAGACGTTGGTGGACCGTATGAGCGTCTGGGTGAGGACGTTCGGCATACGCTGCGCCCACAGCTCCGCTTCCTCGAACGGATCGATCTTGTTGTTCAGCAGGTCCTGGTGGAAGCGCGCTCCTCCGTGGACTTCAACGGAGAAGTAGCCCGTCTCGTTGTAGAGAGGCACGAGCCTGGCCATGTCATGGAGAGTGAAACGGTTCTTGAAGTCGCTCTGGCCTGTGTCCCGAGGGCCGGTGTTGGTATAAAAGATCTCCCTGCTCTCGCGCAGGGTTTTCAGAAACTTCTTCGTCCCCCTCTTCGCGAGGCTTCCCCGCATCCCCCCCCCTGGAAACGCCTTCTCGGTCATGCCCCGTGGACGTTGCGCCCGAAGGCCGACACCTCGGCGACGAACCGTGCGATCTTGAAGATCTCCTCCTCCGCCTCCGCGTACTCGGTGAGCCCGGCGATGTTCTGCTCGATGAATCCCGTATGGATCTCCCCCTTGACGAAGTCGGGGTGGTCCATGATCCTGCGCAGCAGCGGTATCGTCGTCTTGACCCCCCAGATCTCGTATTCGCGCAGGGCGCGGCGCATCCGCTCGATGGCGGTCTTGCGGTCCTTGCCCACCGAACAGATCTTGGCCAGCAGCGAATCGTAGAACGGAGGGACCTGCCAACCCTGGTAGATGCCGGACTCCGTACGTATGAAAGGACCGCTGATCTGGCGAAGGAAGGAGATCCCCCCGAACGACGGGGCGAAACCGTTTTTCGGGTCCTCCGCGTTGATCCGGCACTGGATCGCGTGGCCGCGCAGGAAGACGTCCTCCTGGGCGAGGGACAGCCGCTCCCCCGCCGCGATCTTGTACATCTTCCGGATGATGTCGAATCCGCTGATCATCTCGGTTACCGTGTGCTCCACCTGGATCCGAGTGTTCACTTCGAGCGCGTAGAACTTGCCCGCTCGGTCGACGAGGAATTCGAGCGTGCCGGCCGTCTCGTACCCGATGTCCTTCATCGCACGGACGACAACCTCGCCCATCTTTTTGCGGACCTCCGGTGCGAGCAGGGAGCTGGGAGCTTCCTCCACCAGCTTCTGGTGATGCCGCTGGATCGAGCACTCCCGCTCGCCCAGGTGGATGACCCTGCCGTACCGGTCGGCCAGGAACTGGAACTCTATGTGCCGCCCCCCCTCGATGAACTTCTCGACGTATACCGTATCCTTGCCGAACGCCTTCTCGGCGACCGAGCGGGCGGCCTCCAGCTTCTCCTCGACCTCGTACGGCGACGAGATCTTCTGCATCCCCTTCCCGCCGCCCCCGGCGGTCGCCTTGATGATGACGGGCCATCCGACGCGGTCTCCGAACTTTATGACCTGGTTGGCGTCCTCGACGTCGGTCAGTCCCGGCGTCACCGGGACGCCCGAAGCGGACAGCGCCTTGCGCGCCGAGATCTTGTCGCCCAGGATCCGCATGACGCGGGCCGAGGGTCCTATGAAGACCATCCCCTCCCGCTCGACTGCCTCAGCGAAATCGGGGTTCTCGGCCAGGAAGCCGTATCCCGGGAAGATCGCGTCGCAGCCGGAATCCTTTGCCGCACGCAGGACGGCTTCTATGTCCAGGTAGCTCATGCTGGCGGGGGACGGCCCCAGCCGCACACCCTCATCGGCGAGCTTCACGTGGAGGGAAAGCTCGTCGCAATCGGAATATCCCACGACGGCCCTTATCCCCAGCTCGCGGCACGGCCGGATGGCCCGGCATGCGATCTCGCCGCGGTTCGCGATGAAGATTTTCGTGAATGGCCCCTTGCCTTTCATAACAGCCGGACTCCGGGCTCGCGGGGGGATTCCGTTTTCGCTACGCTCGCGACCTTCGCCCGGCGGCTCACGCTCACACTATTCCAAGTGTCGCTGCGCCGCCCGCCTCGGGGCCTGCCGCGCTCACCGTCGCTCGCGCTTTTCCTCCCTGTTCGGTCGGCGGCCCCTCCGACTCGGCTCCCGCCCACTACTCCGATTGCAGCGGGATCCTCGTCGCTGCGGATTCCGCTGCGACGCAATCTCTCCCTTCGCTCCATACGCCGCGAAAACGGAACCCCCCGCTGCGCCCTGCGTCCGCCTCTCATGATCCCGGAACAGGCCATCAAGAAATATCCGTCCCCGTCAGGATTCGGAGGGCTTCGCGGTACTTCTGCGAGGTTTTTTCGATAACGTCGGGGGGAAGCTTCGGCCCCGGCGCGGTCTTGTTCCACGGAAGGGTCAACAGGTAATCGCGGACGAACTGCTTGTCGAAGCTTTTCTGGGGCCCGCCGGCACGGTAATCGGCGGCCGGCCAGAAGCGCGAGGAATCGGGGGTCAGCGCTTCGTCTATAAGAAGCAGCTTACCGTCCGCCATGCCGAACTCGAACTTCGTGTCGGCGATTATAATTCCGCGCCCGAGAGCGTATTCGGCGGCCGACCTGTAGAGGGCGACGGCCGTGTCGCGCACCTGCGCGGCCCTCTCCCTGCCGACGACTTCGACCATCCGGTCGAACGAGATGTTCTCGTCGTGCCTCCCTTTCTCCTCCTTGGTCGCCGGCGTGAATATCGGCTCAGGCAGGCGGGCAGATTCCACGAGCCCCTTCGGCAGGGGGATGCCGCACACCTCACCGTGCTCCTTGTACTCGGCCCATCCGGAGCCGGAGAGATACCCGCGGACGACGCACTCCACCGGGAGCGGCGCGGCCTTTCGGCACAACATCGATCGGCCCCGCAACGCATCCGCGTGCGCCCGGGCCGCAGGCGGGAACTCTCCCACCTCGATGGATATCATGTGGTTGGGAACTATCCCTGAAAGCTTCGTGAACCAGAACGCGGAGATCCGGTTCAGCACCTGCCCCTTCCCGGGAATTCCGTCCGGCATCACCACATCGAACGCGGAGAGCCGGTCGGAGGCCACGAGGAGAAGCTTGCCGTCCACTTCATAGATGTCGCGCACCTTGCCGCGCCCGAGGAACTTCATCCCCGGAAGATTGGTCTCCACGACAGCCTGGGTCGTCACGTGTTGTCCCTCCGGAGGGGAATTAAAATAGTTATCCTAGTATATATGAAGCGGTCAGTACAGAAAGGCGTGCCGGCGGCCGCCTTCAACCCGCGGGGCTTACCCCCGGAGGTACGGCCGGGGAAACCGCGCTTCCGTCGAACTGGAGCAGGTACAGGCGCCGGTAGATCCCGCCGGCTTCCATGAGCTCCCTGTGGGTGCCGGTCTCCCGGACTTTCCCCTTGTGCAGCACAATGATCCGGTCCGCCGACAGTATGGTGGATAACCGATGCGCCACCACCAGCGATGTGCGCCCGGAAAGGATGTTGACCAGCGCTTTCCTTATCTCGTGCTCGGTGACCGGGTCCACGCTGGATGTAGCCTCGTCCAAGAGGAGCACCTTCGGGTTCCGCGCAAGCGCCCGCGCAAACGCCACAAGCTGTCGCTGACCGATGGATAACCGCCCGCCCCTCTCCCCAACCGTTGTTTCCAACCCCTCCTCCCACTCTCCCGCGAACGCTGCGACTCCCGCCGCCGAAACCGCTTCCTCCACCGCCGGTCCTCCAGCCTCCACGTTCTCGCGGATCGTCCCCGAAAACAGGAAGGGATCCTGCAGGACGAGAGAAAGAGTCTCCCTCAGCTCCTCCCTGGGGATCTCGCGGATGTCCCGGCCGAACAGAAGGATTTTGCCGCGCGAAATTTCGTAGAGACGGCACAGGAGGTTCAGGATCGTGGTCTTTCCCGCACCGGTCGCGCCGACTATAGCTCCCATCTCCCCTTCATGAATGGAGAAGGACACCCCCCGCAGGACGGGCTCCGTCCCGCGGGAAGATCCCGCGCCCGAATTTTCTCCATACGAAAACCAGACGTCCCGGAATTCGATTGCGGGCGGAGGAGTCGGACGCATCGAGTCGTCCTCTACCAGTTTTTCCTCCCCTGCCTGCCTTGCTTTGGCGTATTCGGGCGCAATTCCGTGATCGAGGATGTGGAATATCCGCTCGCATGACGCCAGCGCCGACTGGAGGATGTTGTATTTGTCGCTCATGTCCTTTATGGGGTTGAAGAACTTCTGGGCGTACTCCAGGAACGCCACCAGCGTGCCGAACGTGATGGCGCCGGATATTACCTGCAAGCCACCCCTCCACAGCAGGAGCGCGACTGCTATCGAGGAAAAAAGCTCGACTCCCGGGAAATAGAAGGAGTAGTAATTGGTGAGCCGTACGCTCTCATGCGTGTAGTCCCGGTTCAGCCCGTCGAACTGCCTGACCGATTTTCCCTCCTGTACGAACGCTTTCACGACCGCCACGCCGGAGACGTGCTCCTGGAGGAAGGCGTTCAGCCGCGCGAGCTTCCTGCGCATCTCGCGGTTGGCCTCCCTTATGAATTTTTTTAATACCTCGACGAACATGACCAGCACGGGCAGGACGGCGAAAACGACAAGGGCAAGCGTCGGGTTCATCCAGAGCAGGATCCCCGCGATCCCAAGAAGGACCGTCACGTCGCCTACGGTCGACACGAGCCCGGATGAGATGAGCTCCTGTAGCGCTTCAACGTCCGAGGTCAGGCGCGTCATCAGCCTGCCCGTCGGCGTCCGGTCGAAGAAGGAGACGGGAAGGCGCTCCAGCCGGGAGAACATCTCCTTCCGGATGGAAAGGATAATCCGCTGGCCGAGCACCGACACCGAGAGCATCTGAACATAGAGGAATCCCATCGCGCCGGCCAGGGACCCAAGATAAAGGGCGACCCATCCGATCATGCCCGGGAACCGGCCCGCCGTTATGTGCCGGTCGATGATCACCTTGATGAAGTAGGGCCCTGCAAGCTGGCAGGCCGTTCCCAACGCGAGTCCCAGGAGCGCAAGGGCGACCAGGCCCTTATGCGGCTTGAGATACGAGAGCAGGCGCCGCAGCAGGTGCAGGTCCACTCCCTGCGCATCCACCCGGTCCTCGGTGAAATAATATTCCTGCCCGTTGCTCAAGGCGACGCCTCCAGTTCACGGGAGAGCATCTGGCGGGAGTAAAGGTCGTAGTACGCTCCGCGCAGCGAAAGCAGTTCGTCGTGCGTCCCCTCCTCCGCGATCGACCCTTCGGAAAGCACGAGGATGCGGTCGCAGCGCGAGAGCGAGCCCATCCGGTGCGTGGAGAACAGGATCGTGCGTCCTGCCCGCAGGGCGAGGATTTCCTGGAATATCTCCTGCTCGGTTTCTGCGTCCACGGATGAGAGCGCATCGTCCAGCAGAAGGAGCTCCGCCCCGGCGCAGAGGGCGCGGGCAATGGTTGCGCGCTGCTTCTGCCCTCCGGAAAGGGAGATCCCCCGCTCTCCTATCACCGTCCGGAAGCCGTCCGGCATTTCGTCGATCTCGGCCAGGATCCGCGCCTGCCCGGCCGCAAGCCGTGCAGCTCCGGCGTCCTGGGCGTCGAGTGCGAAGCAGATGTTTTCGAGGACCGTATCGGAGAAAAGGAACGGGTCCTGCGCGACCATGCTCACGGAGCGCCGCAGCTCGTCCAGCGGGATGGCGTTGACGTCCCTGCCGTCAAGGTACAACGCGCCGGGGGGCACCGGGTACAGCCGCAGGATCAGGGACAGCAGCGTGCTCTTCCCGCTGCCTGTCGGACCCACGAGCCCCACAACCTCTCCGGCTTCCACGGTGAATGTGACATTCCGGAGTACTTCTCCTCTCCCGTTCCCGGCCTCGTAGGAAAAAGAGAGGTTCTCAAGCCGAAGCTTCGGTAGCGAGGCCTCATGCGCAGCAGTCCGATCCTTCTTTTGGCGGTTAGCCGGTTCCGAGGGCGAATCCCCTGTAACGGCCGGATCAATGGGGAGGCGAAGGAACTCGTTGATGCGGCCCATGGCGCTTCCGCCCCGCTGGACGAGATTTATGACCCATCCGAGCGCCATGGTCGGAAACGAAAGCATCGCAAGGTAGGCGTTGAACGCGACGAAGCCGCCCAGGGTCAGGCTCCCCCGGATGACGAGCCAGCCTCCAAGCAGAAGAACCAGCGCGATTCCCGTTCCGGCGAGGAACCCGATCGCCCCGTGGAATACCGCCGAGGTCCTTGAGACCGCGATGTTCTGCCTGTAATACCCCTCGCAGATCCCGGCGAACCGGTTCTCCTCCTTCTCTTCCATGCCGTACGCCTTTACGAGCCGGATGCCGCTTACGTTTTCCTGCAGGGCAGCGTTCATCGCGGCGAGCGACTCCTGCACCTTGCGATAGAGACGATGGAAGACCCTGCCGTATTCCCGCGACACCAGGATGATGACCGGCGCAAGGACGAGGGAAACGATCGTCAGGAGCAGGCTGATCCGGAACATGAAGAATAGCGCGAGCACGTATGAGATGACCGTTCCGACAAGCGTCAGCAGCCCCGGGCCGAGGAAGAGCCATACGGCCGAGACGTCGTTTGTCATGCGGGACATTACGTCGCCGGTCGGCGTTCTCCCGAAAAAGGAAAGAGGCAGGCGGATCACGTGGTCGAATATGTCCCTGCGCAGGCGAAGCTCCACCCGCCGCGCCGATACGAGCATCCCACGCCTGGACAGGTACCTGAAGGAGCCGTGCAGCGCCGCGAACAGGAACATCCAGGATACGGCCCGGACAAGCCGCTCCCTGCCGTCGGGCGCGGAAAGTCCGTCGATCGCCTCCCGCGTCATCCAGGGGATCAGCAGCCCGAACGTGCTGGAAACGAGAAGGCCCAGGGCGCACAGGACGAAGGCCGTCCGGTGGCGCTCCAGGTATGGGCGGAGGGTGATGAGCTCGCCGATGGCTCACACCCCCCTTACATGGGAACTGGGTTCGGCGTGAAGCAGACCAGGAAAAGCGCCCCCGCCAGGATGCCGACCAGGCGACGGCCCCGGGAAAGCGGGACTTCGTCGTAGACGGGCCTGGGATGCGCCGTACCGAGCACGAAGAGCATCGCCGCCCAGATGACCCACCCACCCCACAGGAAACCCATGGGGAGAAGGACGAATGGGACCGCCCTTGCGATCTTCGAATACGACCCCCCGAAGAGTGCGTACGCTATGTGCCCGCCGTCGAGCTGGCCGGACGGAAGCAGGTTAAGCGCGGTGACCAGGAGCCCGATCCAGCCTGCGAATGCCACGGGGTGGAGAACCACGTCGTAACCGGACGGAACCTCGCCCAGAACGATGCGGGAGGCCGCCCGAAACAGCAGCGATTCCCCAAGGGGGATTCCCGACAATCCCGCCGACGGCCGGATTGCGGACAGATGGAGGCCTATTAATAGTATGGGGACCGCGACAATGGCGCCGGCGATAGGCCCGGAGGCGCCGATGTCCAGAAGCGCGTTCCGGTGGGGTACCGGAGACTTGATCTTTATGAACGCTCCGAACGTTCCGATGAACGAAGGGGCGGGAATGAAGTACGGGGGAGTCACCGCAACCTTATGGCGTTTTGCGGCGGCGTAGTGCCCCATCTCGTGTATGGAGAGGATCGCCAGCAGCGGGATCGAGAACATGAAGCCCAGCGCCAGGTCCGCCGGATTGCGGACCGGATTCCCTCCGGCCAGGAACGATCCGGCGACCAGCGTTGTGCAGAACGTCAATATGAACAGCAGGACCTGTGCCCCCACCAGCTTTTCCTCCTTCTTTTCCTTTTTCGATTATATGATAAAGAAGAATGGAGGTTGGGTTCCTGATATGAAGCTCATCAGGCCTGCCGCGGATGGGGAAAACGTCCTCATCCACATTTGCTGCGCGCCGGACGCCTCATACGGAGTGCCGGCGATGCAGGAGAAATTCCGCGTCACTGGATTTTTCTTCAATCCGAACATACACCCGGGCGAAGAGTACGAGCGGCGGCTCGACGGCACGCGCCTTCTGCGGGACTTTCTCCCCTTCCCTCTCGAAGTGGTCGGCGGCGGGGATAAAGAATGGGACGCGGCCGTCCGAGGTCTTGAAGGGGAGCCGGAAAAGGGGCGGCGATGCGAGGAATGCATCCGGATGCGCCTGCGCCGCACGGCTAGTGAAGCAAAAACAAAAGGTATTCCGGCCTTCTGCACCGTCCTTACCGTAAGCCCGAAAAAGGACGCCGCAATGGTTAACCGCATTGGACGAGAAGAGGGTGAGCTCGCGGGCGTTTTCTTCATCGAAGCCGATATGAAGAAGAACGATGGTTTCCGCAAAAGCGTTGAAATATCCAAAAAGCTGGGAATATACCGCCAGGACTTCTGCGGATGCCGCTATTCGGTTAGGAAATGAAGAAACAATCCCACCTTGCCGATAACGATCACATGGCTGGAAATGATTGGCGGAAGCGCGAGGGAATCGAACCCTCCGAAGACATTTCTGCCTCCCGGCCGGATTTGAAGTCCGGGGGGGCCACCAGCGCCCCATCCGCTTCCGTCGTGCGCGAGCCGATCCCCCGCAGGGGAAAGGGATTTACTTCTGCTTCGTCGCTTCCTTGGCGCGCCGTTTCTTCGACTTGTCCTTCCGGTGCCGGCGCCGCCGGATTTCCCGTTTACGTTCGGTCGTCATGCGAACCCCCGCGCAAATCTTTGGATACAGGCGCGGACATTATAGCAAAGGGAAGGGAGGAACGATGAGACGAATCCTGATCCTTGCGGCGGTCATGTCCCTCATGGCGGCGGTACCCGCGAACGCCCTGGTCGACGGCGAGGTGGGCGCTCGAGCTATGTTCTGGTTCCCGGACCTCTCCGGAGACGTGCAGACCGAGGTTTCCGGCGTCCAGGGGACAAAGTTCGACATCAAGGACGACCTCAACGTGGGAGACGAGAACTTCCCTTCGGGAGAGGCCTTCGTGCGCTTCGGGCGGCTCCATTTCCGGGTGGGATACACCCCGGTCAAGTTCGACGGCAACAAGCAGCTGACCCGCCAGATCGTCTTCAACAACCAGACGTTCAACGTCAACGACAACGTCGTCTCGCAACTGGACCTGAAGATGATCGACGGGGAGGTGCAGTTCGATCTATTGAGGCCGGACATTGCCGTCGTCGGCTTCAACCTGGGACTCATCCTGAAAGTTAAATACGTGGACGGCACCGTCGAGCTCAGAAGCACGACGGCGACCGAAACGAGGGACTTCAAGGCCCCCATCCCGATGGTGGGCGTTGCGGCGGGGGTAGGGATAATCAAGGACATGTTGCGGGCCGACGCGCGCGTCACCGGGATTTCCTATTCCGGCAACCACCTGTTCGAGGGGGACGTTTTCGCATCCTTTTCCCCGCTCCCGTTCGTCGCGATCCAGGGAGGGTATCGACTCATCGATCTGAAGATCGACGAGGACGACATCGAAGCGACGCTGAAACTTAAGGGCCCGTATGTGGGCGCGCAGGTTTCCTTCTAGGCGACAGCAAGTAAATTCATGACTTTTCAAGTACTTGAGAAAGGAGCAGATATCGGCGACATAAATAAATATCCGGTGATATAGTATCGCCATCTATCCGTTATAGAACAATTTCGGAGGAGGGGATCGATGAAAAAGGCGCTCTTGCTCCTGATGCTGGTCTTCGTGTTTTCGAGTGCTGCCTTCGCTCAAACGGTGGTCAAGAAAAAGAGACCCCTCCCGTATGAATTCGGCAAGGTCGTCATAAGCAATTTTTCCGAAAAGTCAGGACTTGCGCCGGTGGTGTTCGACCATTGGCTTCACAGGGCGAAATATACCTGCAGGCTCTGCCACGTGGACATCGGCTTCGCGATGAAGGCGGGGGCAACCGGCATCAAGGCTTCCGACAACATCAACGGTTACTATTGCGGGGCGTGCCACAACGGCAAATTGGTCTCCGATAACAAGAAGGTGTTCGATTCCTGCGGCAAGCTGTCGATAAGCCAGGACCGGGCCAATTGCTTTCGCTGCCACTCGTTGGGAAAGAACGTGAAGCCGGAGTACGATTTCAATCAATTCACGAAAAACTTCCCCAAAGGGCGGTTCGGAAACGGCATCGACTGGGAGAAGGCGGAAGAGGGGAAATGGATCAATCCCGTGGATTTTCTGGAGGGGATCTCCATTCAGCGGAAATCCATTTCCGAGCAGAAGGACTTCGCACTCGGAGCGAAGGTGGAAGGAATGCCCGATATCATCTTCTCCCACAAGAAGCACACCGTGTGGAACGGATGCGAGCTTTGCCATCCGGAAATATTCATCGGCGTGAAGAAGGGAGCGTCGAAATACTCTATGGTGGACATATTCGAAGGGAAATCCTGCGGCGTATGTCATACGACGGTGGCATTCCCATTGCTGGATTGCCAGCGTTGCCACACGAAACCGGTCAAGTAGAAGAGCGACAACGGGATGAAATCGCCAAGGAGAATTGCGATCTGGATTTTGTTTGCACTGATATGCTGCCTCGTCACGGCGGATGAAGGGGACATCGGCATCTTCCGGGCAGGAATCGCTCACGCACAGGAGGATTGGAGGAAGGAGTTCGACGACGTCTGTTCCAGAACCCAGGACGCCATGGTGATTTCTTCCGGCGAATTGAAAAATCTCGTGGACAGATGCGACAAGTTGAAACCGCGAATCGAAAAACTCGATGAATCGCAAAGGAAGGTTTATTTGAAGAGACTTCATATGTGCAGGGATCTGTATTTCTTCGTTCTGGAATCCAGGGAGAAAAAGCAGTAGGTCGATGAAGTTTTTAAAGAGTCTAGGTTACCTGCTCCTGCTCCTTTACCCGATTTCCGCGCCCTCCATGAGAATCACCCCTCCGCACGAATACGGCCGGGTGATACTTAACAACTTTTCAGGAAGTGCAGGCATCGCCCCTGTGGAATTCGACCACTGGCTTCACCGGGCCATGTTTACCTGCCGGCTATGCCACGTAGACATCGGTTTCGCAATGGAAGGCGGAGCCACGAAAATAAAGGCGGCCACCAATCGGGACGGCTTTCACTGTGGCGCGTGCCATAACGGAAAAACCGCGTACAAGGGGAAAACGATCTTCCCTTCATGCGCGGATAATTCCGCCCGTGCGGGGTCAAGCCTTTGTGACATGTGTCATTCCGTGAAGGACAAAACCAACAGTAAAAAACAATTCGGCGAATTCATAGGGAAATTTCCCAAGAAAGGGCTTGGAAACACGGTTGACTGGGAAGAGGCGGAGGCGAAAGGATTTATCAGGCCGCTTGATTTCATGGAAGGCGTATCGATAAAGAGGTCACCTCTGAAAATGGAGAAAGAGATCTCCATAGAATCCAGGGTAACCTGGATGTCGGATGTCATGTTCTCCCATAAAAAACACGCAGTGTGGAACGGCTGCGAAGTCTGTCACCCCGAGATCTTCCCCAGCACAAAACAGGGGACGCTGAAATACACAATGTTTCAAATAGTAAACGGTGAATATTGCGGCGTATGCCACGACAAGGTTGCGTTTCCCATCATCGAATGCCAGAGGTGCCATACCAAACCTGTTCGATGACCCGCGAAGACGTCATGAATTCTCACGCAGAAAAAAATGTTTGCCATGGCAGAAGCTGAGGGTAAAATAATGGTTCTTCTGGACGGGCGCTTAACTCAGCGGTAGAGTGCCACCTTCACACGGTGGAAGTCACAGGTTCAAGTCCTGTAGCGCCCACCATGGCTTTGTCCCATGCCCGCGCTCTCCGTATACAGGACATGACCTTCACACCCGAAAATGGCCATCTAGAGAGGAAAATAAACCGTCTGGCACGCGCCAGGACCCGCTTGATTTGGAAAAACGCGGCGATGCCAATTCTAAAAACTTGCTAAACCGCCATGGGATAAGAGGCCGAACGGGAAGAGACCAATGAAGAAAAAACATGAAAATATTTTTTTCCTGCTGTTTGCCGTTTCGGGGTTTTCTGGCCTCATTTACGAATCGATCTGGACGCATTATTTAAAGCTCTTTTTGGGTCATGCTGCGTATGCTCAAACATTGGTATTGGGGATCTTCATGGGGGGAATGGCGCTTGGCTCCTGGCTCTGCGCCAAATATTCCATTCGCTGGAAAAATCTTATTGCCGCATACGGCTTGGCTGAAGCCGCAATCGGACTGTTTGCCATTTTTTTCCATTCCATTTTTGTCCAAGCAATTAATTATTCCTATGAGGACGCCATTCCACGTCTGGAGTCCGCTACGACGATAATTTTGTTCAAATGGATCCTATCCGCTTTGCTAATAACGCCTCAGTCCGTTCTGCTCGGAATGACATTTCCCCTGATGAGCGGAGGAATTCTTCGGGGATCCACGCAAGGGCCCGGCAAGATCATAGCCATGCTCTATTTTACAAACAGCATCGGGGCATCGATCGGGGTATTGGCGAGCGGATTTGCCCTAATTCGTTTTGCGGGCCTGCCCGGGACCGTCATGGTTGCCGGATTCATCAATCTGGTTTTGGCAGCAATCATATTGTGGATGGCCAGAAACAATTCTCCATTTCAACAAGCACATTCCGTTGAAATTGAAAAGCCGGGAAAGCCTGCGATGGACGGTTGGATTCCGGGCTTCCTGGTGGTTTCATTGGTTACCGGGTCGGCGTCTTTCATATACGAAATTGGATGGATAAGGATGCTGAGCTTAGTGTTGGGAAGCTCCACGCATGCATTTGAATTAATGCTTAGCGCGTTTATCCTGGGCCTTGCGCTCGGCGGGTTTTGGATCAAGGGCCGGCTGGACAGAATTGCCGATCCCGCGCGTTTCCTGTCGTACGTTCAGATCTTTATGGGACTTTTTGCCCTTTCTACTCTCCTCGTTTATGAACATACATTCGTTGTCATGCAATGGCTGATGAAAGTTATAGATCGGTCCGAGACCGGATATTTCGCATTTAACCTGGCCAGTCATGCCATCGCCATCTCCGTCATGCTCCCCGCAACATTTTGTGCGGGGATGACACTGCCGATTATAACCTTCCTCATGATTCGTCAAGGATACGGCGAAAAAAGCATTGGTGCAGTTTATACGGCGAATACGATCGGCGCAATCGCTGGTGTCTTTTTTGCCATTCATTTCGGCATGCCATTGTTGGGGCTTAAGGGATTAATAACGCTCGGGGCCGCTCTGGACATGGCTCTTGGACTCTTGCTTTTATGGAAGGCATCAGCTTATAGCGGCAAGCGAATTCCAGCTGCAGCCACGGCAGCAATCGCCTGCGTAGTAATGGCAACTGCGTATTTCGTTAAGCTCGATCCCTACAAAATGGCGTCGGGAGTTTATCGCTACGGCAGCCTGCTGACAGCGGAAGACAGCAAGCTCATCTTTCACGAAGATGGCAAAACGGCGACCGTCAGTTTATCATTGCGAAGCGATGGCATTATCAATGTTCGCACGAATGGCAAGTCGGATGGAGCGATCAACGTGGATTCGAAAGGCCAACCTGAAATCGACGAAAATACAACAGTCCTTCTCGCGGTTATACCTATGTCACTTAACCCCAACGCAAAGATTACAGCAAATATCGGACTCGGCACGGGCCTGACAACACAGACGCTGCTAAGTTTTGACAGCATTACACAGGTAGACACCGTTGAAATAGAAACAGAGATGGTCAAGGCTGCGAAACTTATCGGTCGTCGCGTAGAGGCTGTATATACGGATCCGAGGAGCAGAATCTACATCGACGATGCAAAAACGTTCTTTTCGGCAAGAAAAACAAAATACGACATTATTATCTCAGAACCGTCAAATCCATGGGTCAGCGGCGTCGCCGGACTTTTTTCCGAAGAATTCTATCATTTGATCAAGCGGAATCTTGCAGATAACGGATTATTCGTTCAGTGGCTGCAGCTTTACGAAATAGATGTAAACCTAATCATGTCGGTGTTGAAAGCTATGTCATTGCATTTCTCGGATTTCATCGCATACGCAGCACATAATGGCGACATGATCATCGTTGCAAAAGAGAATGGAGTTATTTCGGGCGCGGACTCATGGATTTTCAGGAACCAAAAAGTCGCCGAGGATTTGAGAAGAATCAATATCGAAAGCATGCAAGACATCGATATTCGGAAGATAGGAAATAAGAAATTCCTACACAAGCTGGTGGAGTCGTCTCCCATAAAAGCGAATTCCGATTATTACCCGATTCTCGGTCAAAATGCTGCCCGTGCACGCTTTCTCAATGCAGATGCATATGCTTTGCATAATTTATCTCATGAGCCTTTGCCGACGATGGATATGATTCTAGGAAGGACTGCTCCGTGGGAAACGATTGTTACACCGTCTGTAGTCCTTTCCAAAACGCAACTCGCCCATAACGCTATGGGAATAAGGGATTTTTTCCTGTGCGGAAGGTTTGACGAGAAATACCGAAATGTTCCGGAGGTGATTAAGAAGGAAGCTGTACTGCTCAAGCGTCAATATAACGAATGCGATTCTGGGCAAAGCGTTCCCGAAAGGATATCTGTCCTGTTTAATACGGCTGTTGCTATAACCCCATATTTATCACCGCGAGAATTAGGTTATATCTGGGGGATAATCGAACGGAATTCGTGTGCATCATTCATTACGCCCGTAGAGAAAAATTGGATTTATTTATTCAAGGCGATTGGGAATCGAGACGCCAAAGCGATGGTCGACGGCGCAAAAACACTATTGAGAAGCGGGGAAATAAAGGAGATTATTGCATTGAAATATGTTGTCGCTTCCGGCATGCTTGGCTCTCTAATCCTGGAGGATAAAGAGGAGGCTTTCCGTTTCTGGTCCAGTTACAGGCCCGTGTTATTAATGGATGGCAACCCGGATTTGCTGTTTCAATTCCTTCTTTCACACTGCGTCCTTCCAAGGGAAGCAGGTTTGGGCCTTAATAATTAATAATTGGAAGTTATATCCAGCGCAAATGAGGCAGGACAATGATCTCTAATCTGAAATCCTTATTATTCCTGGTTTCAATCTATGTCGCCTTTTTTGCATCAGGCGCAGGCTGTCTTATCGCGGAGGTTACATGGAATCGGATGCTTATTGTGGTTGTCGGCAACTCGATGAGCGCGGTGTCGATGATCATCGTCGTTTTTATGGGCGGGCTTGGACTCGGAAGCTATGTTGGAGGAAAGATCTTTGGTCATAGACGTCCATCTCTCGTACCTTATCTTTTATTGGAGATAATCATCGGCATATATGTCCTTCTCTCGCCTACGCTTTTCGAATTTCTTGCCTACTTTTTCACGTCATTCGCGGAGCGTTTAAACGACAGGTCCATTTTGACGATCATACGACTTATCGTAAGCTTTGGCGCGCTTATCTTGCCTGCATTCATGATGGGATTGACTTTCCCGGCAATGATCTCCGGGGCAACCCTGTATAAACCGTCGGAACGAACAGCACGTACAAGCTACCTCTATAGCGTAAACACTCTCGGCGCTGCCATAGGTTGCTACGCGGCGGGATACCACCTCTTATTTGAGTTTGGCGTCAAGACCACTTTGGTCATTGCATTCGGCGTTTATCTGAGTGCGGTCCTGTGCGCACTTGTGGCCATCATTATGGCTAAATCTAAATCCGAAGAGGCTCCGGAAAATATTCCTTGCACCGCGGATCATTCTTTCGCAGATGTTCGCCTGCGACGCTTCTTGAATATCGCGACTCTCGGGATAGGTTTCGTTGCACTCGCATACGAAGTTCTTCTGACGAGGCTCAGTATTTTATATTTGGGCAATACCGTATCGGTATTCCCGCTTGTTCTTACGGGCTTTCTTATTGGAACGGGCATAAGCGCCTTATTGGGCACCTGGCTTTATGACATCTTGCGGCGCACTTCAAGCAAAAGCAACAACCTGTTCGGCTTCACCGCCTTGGGGGCGGGTGTATTCGTATTGTTGACACCGTACCTTCTCTTGACTGATTGGGTATTTGGGGGGGTCAAGTATGCCCGTTTTGCGGATTCTCCTCCTGTAAATCCATTGCCTATTTTGGGAATCATCATCGCTCCTACGATTCTGATCGGCGCCCTGTTGCCTCTAGCGATTAGAACTCTCCAACCGCGCGAGTACGGTGACGCAACTAGAGAGGCATCCACCCTTTATGCGCTTAATACCGCGGGGGGCCTATTGGGCGCAGGATTGGTAAACCATTACCTTGTCCCGCTTATAGGAATTCAAGGAGTCTTGATATGCCTGACTTCAATCTGCTTTGCCGTGGGCATCATCTATCTTCTATCGCTCGGTGCAAGCTATTTGCGTTGGGCAATTGCATTCCTAAGTGTTTTGGCGATATCGGCAGGCTTGGCGGGGATCCTTCCCGGGATGATATATATGTATGCGGGAAAGATCGCGGAATCGACGCAAGCCCATTCCGCTGAAATTCGACTTGTACACGAGGGCCGGGCTGCAACCGTCACGGTAATAGACCAGAAAGACCCTAAAAGGGGTACTTACCGCGACATGTACCTAAACGGCGTCGAGGAAGCTTCTACGCGTTATTGGCATACCCAGTTATTCAAACTTTTGGGAATACTTCCGGTATTGGCTCATGAGTCCCATCCCACAAAACCAAAAGAGGCATTGGTGATTGCATTCGGCGCCGGAATAACGGCAGGCTCCGTATTGGCTTCCAGTCAGGTCTCATCGCTTGATGTCGTAGATCTCAATCCGGATGTGGAAGGCATCAACAATTTGTTTATCGATGTAAACGGAGATGTTTTCCACAATCCCCGTTTCCATTTCATCAACGACGACGGACGTAACTTCCTGGTCACAAGCAACAAGAAATATGACTTGATCATTGCCGACTCTACACATCCCAGAGCTTACGATAGCTGGATACTCTACACCGAAGAATTTTACAGGTCTGTCCGAAAGCGTCTACTTGCCGGCGGCGTGTTTGCGCAGTGGGTGCCGGTGCTCGGCTCGATGCGCGGAGATCTGTTCAAGATACATCTGAATACGTTCCGACGAGTGTTCCCGAACTCGACTTTTTGGTATATCTACGGCTCCGATCAGGCGTTTCTTCTGGCTACCCCCCAGCCTTTCTCGCTGGATATCAGGGAATTGCAGAATAAGCTGAATCAGCTGCCCGAATGGTTTCGCGCAAAGGAGTACCAGATCGACACTGCGCCTCGCATCGCCGGATTTTTTTGGTTGGATGATTCATCGATGAAGAGAATGATCGGCTCCGAAACGAGAGTAAATACCGACGATTCCCATTTCTTCGACAAGCAATCCGCCGTACAACCGGCTCAACCGCAATGGCAACTGCCATATTTCCAGACAAGTGTTCTGCCCTATCTTGGACAAGCAAACGAAAACATGCACGTCGACGTCCGTAGGGAGCAGATCGTTGCGCAGTTTTTGGCAAGGTACGCTTTTTTTCAAAGCAAATCCGATCTATATCATGCATATTGCACGATGCCGGGAAACGGAACTGTAAGTTATTTCATGAATCTGGAATTCGCCGGCGAATTTCCCGACCACGAGACATTCTGCCAGGATATCGAGATAAATTTTTATCGCATGGCACTCGAAAAACTTCCAAACGACGTCCTTACACTAAACAATCTTGCTTATAAGCTTTCAGAAAAAGGTCAACTTGAAGAGGCATTAATGCTGGCAGAGAAGGCGGTTGCAATCGAGCCCCAAAACGGTATTTTCCTCGATACCTACGGATGGATTCTTTTTAAACAGAAAAAATATGGTCCGGCTATCGATGCACTTAAAAAATCAGCTTCGTTTTTGCCGAACCACCCTATAGTTCTTTTCCATTTAGGAGCAGCCTATAACGCCACGGGGAAGTATGATTCCGCAAGAGAACATCTATCAAAAGCCTTGAGAATTTCAAGCGATTTCAAAGAAGCACAACAGGCACGTGAACTATTGGGGCAGCATTAATGAAGATGGCATAATTTTTTTATAATTATTGGCTTTAATGCGTCATTATTTATTCATCAATAGATTTAATTGTTTTATCGCACCAGAATGATTTGGAATCAATTTAACAACTATATTAAATTGATTCAATGCTTCGTCATATCGACTCTGCAGTTTATATGTGATGCCCAAATTATAATGCGCTTCAGCGTATTTTGGATTTAACTTTATGGCATTTTCAAACTCTTTTATAGCATCATCATATTGAGCAAGTTCCGCATATGATTTACCAAGATTATTATATCCTTCAGGGTTATCAGGATCCAGCATCGTTACGGCCTTGAATTCACTTTTCGCTTCTTCAAAACGGCCCGTTTCTCCGTAAACGATACCAAGGTCATTATGCGCCTCCGCATAATAAGGCATACCTTTTATTGCAAGTTTAAATTCTCTAATCGCATTTTCGTATTGTCCTTTCTCAATATAATATCTGCCTGCATCGTAATGGCCTTTGGCATATGCGGTTTGAATCTCGCGGGTACCTTCTTCAAATCGACCTGTTTTTATAAATGCAATCCCAAGGTTGTTATGTGCATCGTAATAATCAGGTTTTATCTCGATCGCTTTTTTATACGATCTTATGGCGTCCTCATAAAGCCCCTTTTTATAATAGGACATCCCAAGCATGTTATATGGGCGGGATTTAGAAGGACTTTTACTTACCACATCCTTCCACAATCCAACTTCATCTTGCCATAATGTATTCCGTGAATAAGTCATTACGGCAAAAATAACTATAATTGAAGTAAAAAATAACATTAGTTTATTTATATACGTATGACTAATTATATTCGTATGTCTTATGCTCACGACGGCCGTGACGATTGCAATAAAGAACCCTATCGAAGGCAAATATATTCGATGCTCAAATATAACATCCCGTATGGGAATGATGCTTGATTCAACAGAATTGGCAATATAAAACCAAAAAACACCAAAAGATATTAACAACGCATATCCATTCTGTTTATTTCGACCTCTAATTACAAGGTATATCGCAATGCAGATAATCAACAAATGAAATAACAATGATGTAAATACTTGCACATCTATCAACGAACGGAAAATAGTGTAATCATAATCAATGTTCTGCCATACGGGAATAAATAATAATCTTATATAGGTAATAACAACTCTAAATTGTGTAATTAAATAATCGAAACGGCTTATCTCCGTAGTTTCTTGTGCGGCCATTGAAACGGAGTTTATGAAATTACCACTTAAATAACCGGTTTGGATTAAGTTTATTGGTATTATTAGCATCGTAAGCGAAAATGGAGCGACGTATAGTAATCTTTTTTTGAAATCACCATTACAAAGTATAAATTCATATAAAGCAATTAACACCGGCAATGTAAACGATATCTCTTTCGTCATCATTGCTAGCGCAGCCGACATTATTGATAGTAGGTAATATATGACGGCCTTAGGAGTTGATCCAGATAGACGGAATTTTGCATACAAGACGAATGAAAGAACGTAAAACGTCGTGGCAAGTGATGTAAACCGTTGAACGATATAAGTTACGGCCTGAGTTTGCACTGGATGAACAATGAAAAGCGCCGCGGCGAAAAACGATATTACATTATATAATATACACGTATTAAGATGGTCTTCCCCAGTTGCATCCATAAAATATGTGGTCTTAAATGTTATTATAAGTAAATAATAGATTAGTAACGAATTGATAACATGGATTACTAGATTAACAAAATGGTATCCGGCGACATCTAGGTCGTTAATATTATAGTTAACCGCAAATGTAATGTATCCAATAATCCTATTCCTGGAAATACCTTGATAGTCTTGAGAATTTGGAAAATCATGATGATCATGCTTCAGCTTCAATGGATCTAAAATAAATTTGGGATCTTTAATGACGGGATTGCGGACGATTTGGGTTTCATCATCCAATATAAAAGGCACATTGAAAGTATTAGAATAAACGATAGCGCCTAATAATATAAGCACTATTGCCGGGATTACCTTACAATTAAATGCCTTTAATAATGCATCCCGTATCGATTGCGAGGAGTACGTGAGAAACTCCATAATTAAATTCATCTTCCGAATGAATTCGGTCTACAGGAGAATGAAAGCTATACTCACGGCTACTGGGATGTAGAATATATTTGAATCCTGCTGTTTCCACGATCTGCGATGAATATGAATCCATTGTCATTTACGCAAATTTGCGAAGGATAGTGCAGAAGCCCCTCTTTCCACCCCAAGTTCAATTGACGTCCCCTGAAGGAACCGTCGCGTCCCAAAATAACGATGCCGCTGCCGTTCTGATCAACTAAGAAAAGGTTTCCTCGATTGTCGGCTGCAATTGCAACGGGAAAATCTACATCTTCCTTCAGGCTTTCCGTGAGGGGTATTATTGAGGAAGAACCGGCGACTGACGTATAGACCCTCCTCCCGGTGCTATCGATAATGTAAAGATTGCCTGATGAATCTACCGTGAGATCGGAAAAGAATCCGTAATCTTCCGGAAAGGAGATCTCCCGTTGCACTTTGCCATCCGGCTGCAGAACTATCACTTTTTCAGACGATATGTCGAGGACGTATAAATTATCTTTTTTATCTATGGTCATGCTTTTCGGCACGATGCCCCGCTGCGACGTTATAGTCGAAAAGTCGATATATCCCTTGAATTCTCCTCCAGAGGAAATTCTTCCGATTTTGCGATGTTTCCCATCAAGAACAAAAATATCCCCTATTGAATTCATCTGGACCCGTATGGGGTAAGGCAATTGAGGCAAGGAAATCTCGGAACCCGGATTCAGGGTCTCCCCTGTGAAATTGAAACGTATAAGACGACCGTTACCAGTGTCAGCAACCACCAGAAGAGGCTTCTCGTTGCAGCTCACACCTTCCGGATGTTTCAGACCCGTTCCGCCCTCATCCGTATAACCGGATATCGCCGGCTTCAATTTCATCGTTTCCGCCGAAAACGAAGGAACCGGAGCAAAAAGGGCAATCAATGCGGGGGCGACATATTTTAAATATTTTCTCACTTCATCACCTCGTGAATTTGACATGGCACTGGACGCAAAGATCCATTTTAGGATCGAAATAAGCGAAAAGTTTCTTGTCGGTTCCATGCGACCGGTGGCAACTAAGGCAATCGAGGCTGAGATTGCGGTTACGCGGATCGACGATCTTCGCGCCGATCGGATGGGACTTGTGTCTCTGCCAGTCATGGCAGGTTCCGCAAAGATCGATCGTCGATGCGTTATCCAACAAGAAAACATTATTCGAGGAATGCGGGGAGTGGCAACTCGAGCATTTCCCTTCCTCGACAGGTTTGTGTTTCGCAACCGACTTCTCTTGTCTAGCCATGGAATCCGCATGGCATGCCCCGCAAACCAATTTCACCTGCTCTTTCATAAGGCCATCCCATTTGGAGGAATGGGGATTATGACAGGTCAGACAACCCTCCTTACCCAGCAAAGGCCAGTGAACCCGGGTCTTTCCAAACGTATCGTTAAGCATGGAATTATGGCAGCCGCGGCATAATTCATATCCCGTCTTCCTGACTTTGAGCGCATTCGTCGAAGACGCTTCAAAGTGACATTGGTTGCACATCTTATTGGCAACGGGTCTATGGACATTCCCCCAGAAAAGCCCTCCCCTGTTGGAGCCGTGTGGATCATGGCAGGAGGTGCATCGCGACTTGGCCACCGGATAGGCCTGATGCTGCCTAGCAAATGCGGGATTGGATGTCTTGTGACAATCGATACATAGGGATGGCACAGGATTTTTCAGCAGGAACGCGGAACGTGTGGAAGCATGGGGATTGTGACAATTCAAGCAATCCGTCCCTACGGGGCCATGCTTGAACCTATATTTTTTAACGGCCTCGGATACTCCTTTATGGCAGCTGTAACACAGCTCGTTCCCCGAACTTCGCAAGTTAAACTTGTTATTGGATGCATGTGGGTCGTGGCAGGTCATGCAGTTTCCATCTGCTGCCGCCTGGTGGACACTTTGCGGCTTGGAAGGCAGTATGCCATCGTGACACGAAATACATATTTTATTTGCGCCAAGGGCTGTCAGTTTCCCGTGACCCGAGGTATGCGGATTGTGGCAGCTTGAACAGTCTCCCGACTTCACGGGGGAATGAACGAACGGCAGCTTCATTTTCTCGGCGAAATCCGTATGACAAGCGACGCAGATTTTCCCTTTCGCTCCCGGTTTCAATTTGAACTTATCCTGGGTATATGACGGGGATACCGACAGAATGGAAACGGGAACTAGAAACAGCAGGACAGCTTTCAGTCGCAAATTCATGATTTCTCCTTTACTTCTTATCCACGATGTGACAATCCTCGCATGACCTTCCGGCAAACGGGGGGTGAACCTTGTTCTTGAAGAACTTCGGATCCTTCGAGGCATGCGGGTCATGACAGGATCGGCAATCCATTACCGCAGCATCGATGTATATATGTCCTTTTGCGAAGGACGCCGCATTTAGATCGTGGCATTCCCCGCACAATTTACCCGGAGGTTGGGAGAGCAAAGTCGTCTCGCTGGAGAAATGATGGGAATGACATCTCAGGCAATCCCGGGATGCGGGAGAGTGCGGCGTTTCCTTCTGGAGCTTCTCTTTTATGTCCTTATGGCATGCCAGGCACAGATCGGGACCTTGAACGAGGAGGAGTTTGCCTAATTTGGATTGGTGGGGATTGTGGCACTTCGTGCATTGTCCGGTCATAACCGGCGAGTGCGTGCTTTTACCGCTCTTCATTCCTGTGCCGAGTTCGGAATGACACTCGATGCAAATCTTCTCCTGCTTTCCCAGTATCATGCCAGGCAAGTTCGTCCCATGGGCATCGTGGCAGGTCAAGCATTCCCCCCCCTTGAAAGGCTCATGAGTTGATCCACCGACTGACGATTTCGTCAGGTCTTCATGGCACTTCGAACATAGCGCCGCTCCAGCCAGACGGAGAAGCTTTTTCTCCTCCGAACCATGGGGATTGTGGCAGCCATCGCAATCCCCCTTAATTACCGGTTTATGAGAGTTGGTTTTTAAAAAACTCACTTCGGCGTCGGCGTGACACGCGTAACAAACCTTATCGAGACGATCCTTGACCAATGCATTGAAATTGGACCCGTGGGGATTGTGGCAAGCAGTGCATTTGTCCGAAATGAATGGCTGATGTCGGATTTTCGCCTTTTGTGCTGCCATCGTCTTGGGATGACATGTGAAGCATAACGTACTCCCTTTTTCCAGCAGGAGCCCCTTGTTCTTCGCGGCATGGGGGGCATGACAGGAAAGACAGCCTTTCCCTCCGGTAACAGCGCCATGATTCCTGGCCACCGTTTCTCCCTTTTCCTTGTGGCACCCAAGGCACAGCGTTTTCCCCGGCTCCGCGAGAAGGGCAGGGTTTTCGGAAGAGTGGGGATTATGGCAGGATAGGCAATCCCCCTCCTTGTACGGGATATGTAAAAATTCTCCTCCGGCATTCAGCTTGCGATCATCGTGACATTGATAACATAGAGCGCTTCCTTTCTCATTCACGCCGAACGGAGTTTTCGAGCCGGGCTTTGCATGGCAGGAGTCGCAGTTTCCCTCTACGACGGGGCTATGGGCACTCGATTTCAGCAGCCTTGGCTGGCCTGATGAATGTGGATTGTGACAACCTGAGCAATTCGATTTTTCTACAGGGTAATTTCCATGAGCCTTATTGAAGTTTGACTTGCCGGGGCCGTGACATGAAAGGCAAAGCGGAGTTGCAGCCTTTGTCAGCAGATTATCTTGGTCGGAACTGTGCGCAAGGTGACAGGCCTTGCATCCCTCCTTAATCATGATTTCATGGTTTATCTTGTCCTTGAACGATTCTTTCTTGTGACACTGGAAGCACATCTCCGCGCCTTCCGCCTTCAGCATGTGCTTTTCCTCGGAGGCATGCGGATTATGGCATTGCGTGCACTTGCCGGTTTTCATGGCTGAATGCACCTTGGACTTGTTCATGCCTATTTTCCCCCGGTCATGACAAGACAAGCAAAGATCGTTTCCCTGTTTTTTCAGCAGGTTACTGGGAACAAGCCCGTGACGGAGATGACATTCCTCGCATTTCCCTTCCTTGACGTTCGGATGGATCGCCTTCATGGGAAAATATTTTGCGGAAAACTTTTTATGGCAGTCCAGGCACCCTTTTTTCTGGAAAGTTCTCACCTGCGCCCACGAAGGGACGTCGTACACAAGAAATGTTCCTCCGGAAACCAGAGCGAGTGTTACGACAACGAATAAAATTCTCCTGGATCCGCATGAAAGCATAATCTCTCCCCGTTGGCGTGCAGAAAAATTATTTCACGAAATTTGAGATTATATCCTGTATTTGGGTATCGCCGGCAAGCACCTTGATCTCCGATGCCGCTCGCAGTTTTGCCGCATACTCTTCAATTGCGATTTGAAGGTTTTTATTAAACAATTTGCTTTTGATGTCCCCTTCCACCGAATTGAAAGGCTTCGGCCTGGAGGGGGTGACATCACGAATATAGAAAACATATATATGCCCTTCGGGACTCGTATAAATCCGAAAATCTCCAGGATTTGCCCCCGATACTGCTTTTCGTACGTCATTCGGAATTTCGTCAAGCGGTAAAGCTTCTTCATCAAATTTCAGGAGATTTACCGCAATATCCTTTGATACTTGCCCGGAAGCATTCTCCATTATCCAGAGGAAATCGGCTCCTTTCCTGAGCTTTTCGACAGCATCCAAGGCATATTCCTTATTTACGAAAACCAGGCTCTTAATTTTTAGAGATCCCGGAAGCGTATAATCCGCGATGTGCTCTGCGAAATAATTCTTTACTTCCTCATCTTCGACTTTAATCCCTGGAACAATAACATTTCTGATGAATGTACCAAACAGGATGCTTCTCCTGTATTCTTCAACCTTATATTTGTATATTTTCATCCGATCAATTTTAAGTCGTTTCGCTTCCATTTCATAAACCGTTTTCATTACGATTTCATCGAGAACTTCCGCTTTTCTCCTGTTCACTTTCTTTTTTTCGCTTGCCCGTTCAACCCCGTGGAAAAATTTCTTTTGCAAGCTCTCAGAAAGACTTGAGACTGTTACCTGCTTGCCTCCCTTGATCCTGGCAATGATCCGGTTATCTCGCATAAGCGTCCCGTAATCCGGCTCAGGCACATCATAATCCAAGCCATCGAGGAGTTTCCTGTCCAGCTTCACATATTTTTTCTTCAATGCTTCCGAGTACGCCTTTAATGCGCGCAGTTTTTTTGCCTTTAAAGCTTCCTCGCGTGCAAGGGCAAGCGCATCGCTGTTTTCTGGAAAGCGGACATCCTCCAACATGCTTATGGAAAACCCGTTTCCGATTTTTACGATAGAGGTAATCGCGCCTATTTCAATCATGGATATTGCTTTTGCGACTTCCGGGAGCAGATCTTTATGTTTAATATACACTCCTTCTTGCCCGCCCTTGGCTTTCCCTTCACTGGCCAATTTCTTCGACAGAGACTCGAAATTCCCTCCTGATTTAATATCATCCTGGAATTTTCTTGCATCTTCCTCTGTGTTAATGAGAACGGAGGACAATTTCACTTCCTTGATCGATTCCCGATATAGTTTCCCGACCTCTTTTTTGTCCGGAGTTTTTATGCCCCTTATATGGTATGAATACAGCATCTGTCTGAGCGTAGAATTTTGATACGTCGCAATATCTTTTATTACTTCATCGAGTTGGTCCAAACCGATGTTTTTCGATTCTTGAATGAACAATTCCATATTAATAAGCCGGTCGAGAAGTTCCGACTGGGTTTTCCGTACCGTTGTTTCTTCCTCGGACACGCCTTCATGCAGGGAAACAAGCGCTTTTTCGAATGCTTCGCGCGTTATCGGTACACCGTTCACGGTGGCAAGCGCAACATTACCGCCTCTCCCCCGCCCCTTGGCAGAACTCGTGAATCCCGTAGCGAAAAAAACAAATAACAATCCAAGCGCAATCGATGCCGATAGAGTAGATTTCCTCATGGATTCCTTCCTGACGACATCATTTGATGCCGTCCTCCGACAAGTTTGTCGCAGGAATGGAAACTAAAAAATCGTTTATAAAAAGATTCAGTCGCTGTCGGCTGATCCCAGCGCCCGTTCGATTACCTTATCGGTCATTTCCGCAGCGAGGGCATGGGATGTAGAAACTTTTCCCCAATCGAATAGAAACATGCAGTCGCTCCCGGTATTATAACTGGTGGAAGACCACGCCACCTTTTTTTTATTCGTGTCGATCGCCTGGCTTGAAAAATTCACTAGCGGAAAGCCTGCCGGACCGATCGAATCCTGATAATCCCTCACGCTTCCGTAAAAAACCAGATCGGCATCCATCTCTTCACGCAGCAAGGCCGCCTGTGGAAGGGATAGTCCTCCCTCAAGGATCATCCGAGAACGCAATATGGCCATCCGAACTTCACCCGGATCGATCACGACAAGATCCCCTCTTTCTGCAAGATGTTTCAAAAAATGCAGACGCATGATCTCACCGGCGTTTTTACGGGAACTATCGTTGAAAAAGGGAAGGACCGCGACCGATAGCGTTTTTCCGGTGCCTAGCGCAAAGTCCTTATTGCGAAAGAACTCCTTCGGATGGAATCGTTCACTTCTGCCGACACCGGAGCTGCGTCCAGTATTTTTTTTGATTCCACCAGTCTCTCCTGATAAAAGATGGCCGCTCATGGAATCTAGTATTTTGTTTACGACCCTGTCTCGGAGTATCCGTGAATCTCTTTCAAGACCTATGCCCAAGATTCCGGGAGCATCGTTTCCTGCCACGACGATGCTGTCCATCCAGATAATGGAGGCTTTCCTTCCGGTAGAGATAAGTCTGGATGTCAGGGCTACTCTTGGTGGGTAGTCTTCCGAAAATAAATCGATCGATATGGCAAGGACCGCGGCCGCGCCGGTTTCCTGTCTCAAGGCCTGCCCTGTATCCTTCGAAAGACCGGCGGCATAACGGATCCGATGCCGTGTCATGAACTTTTCAAGGATTACTTCATCGACCACCTTGATCCCGTTCCTTTTCATTCGAGTTATAACGGATTGATTGATCTCTTTTACAGGAGCGGCGACACCGCTAAGGTTCTCAATCGGGAACACGGCGATCAACGAATCCAACCCGAGTTCTCTTGTAATTTCAAATCCCGAAGACCAGCCGCTGTCCGCGGTATTTCCAAGGGCGTCACGCAGTACCACCTTGACCCGATAGAAACCGGGTTGCTCGGGTCTCCATTCCAACACCGGCGACGGCCCTTTCTGCACGATGATCTCTTTGTTCCTTCTAGAAACATGGAACTCGTAGACGTACGCGCCGATGCCTCCGGAAGCGACTGCGGTCCACCGGATGACTGCGGATACCGCTCTTTGTGGAAACGACACGTCAGGAACGAGGTTTATTACAGCGGGAGGCAACACAACCGCGTACGGCGGCGACCAACCGCTGCTTGCGATATTGCCCAGGGCATCACGCACAATCACATTTACCCGGTAACTGCCAGGCTCCCGAGGCGCCCATTCCAAGCTTGACGAAGGCCCTTCCTGCAATATTCTTTCTTCTTTCCCGTCGGATACCCGGAACTCGTATCTTTTTTCACCTACCCCCCCCGATGTCTTTGCAGTCCAACGGATGGTTGTTGTTCCGGCGGCTTGAGGGGGTTGCCTGTCGGGTGCCAGTAAATCGACTTTCAGTTGAGGCATCACCATGTATTCCGGAGACCATCCTCCATCCAGCCTGTTCCCGAGGGCATCCGTCGCGATAACTTTTACTCGGTGTAGTCCCTCTTTCATCGGCGTCCACGCCAATACGGGCGAAGAACCCTTCTGCTCGCTTACCTCTTCCGTTCCATCAAAGCTTCGAAATTCATATAATCGGCTGCCGGCACCGCCCGACACGTCGGCCTTCCAATTAATCGTTGTGGTAACCGCAGTCTGAGGGGAGGGCTTGTCCGGATTAAATGATTTCAGCAAAAGCGGCGGGGCAACTTCGTATTCCGGAGACCAACTACTATCCGCGACATTGCCGTGTAAATCCTTGACAGACACCTTCACACGGTAGATGCCGGCATCTTGAGGTACCCATATCCATGTGGGCGACTCTCCCTTCTGCATTAATACGACCTCGTTATCCTTATGGAGATAGAAGGCGTAAGTCCGGGCGCCCATCCCTCCGTCGACGACCGAGATCCAGCGTATCTTGGCTGCATTCGCAACTTGTGGCGATGCCTTGTCTGATCCAAGAGAAGAAACCGAGAGTGGAGGAATAAATGTATATTCCCGGGACCATCCGCTATCCGCGGTATTGCCATGCGAATCGCGAATTATGACTTTTATACGACAGGTTCCGGCCACCGACGGTATCCAATCCAAGGCCGGTGACGGCCCTTTCTTTCTGAAAACTTCCTTGCCGTTCCGTGTAATATGGAACTCGTATTCGAGCGTCCCGATTCCGCCAGAAGCTGCCGCAACCCACCTGAACGGATTCGAAGCTACCGCCGGAGACATATTATCTGATCGTAACGACTCAATAAACAACGGTGGAACAACTTCGAAAGGCGTTGACCAGCCGCTGTCGGCCATGTTACCGGCTGAATCCCGTACTACAACCATCACACGATAGCTTCCGGCCTTTTTAGGCAACCAGCGCCATTCGTGTAACGGGCCCCTCTGTTCCAGCGTCTCTTCGACCGCATTTAAAATGCGAAATTCATAAGTCAACGCGCCAATACCGCCGGATGCAACAGCGGACCATCGAATCTGTGACGAAACCGCAGCCTGCGGAGAATTTCTGTCCGGCTTCAATGACACTATTTCAACCTTGGGGGCCACTTCAAACTCCGATAACCAGCCGCTGTCTACGGTATTTCCCAGCGCATCCCGAACGATCACTTTCAACCTATACGTTCCGGCATCCATTGGAATCCAGTCCCATGCCGGCGAAGGCCCCTTTTGAACCATAGTCTGCTTGTCGCCTGCCATGGTATGGAACTCATATGTGAATGGGCCTACCCCACCCTCTGCAGACGCCGTCCATCTGATTTTTGAGGAGGATGCCGCCTGTGGTGGAGCCTTGTCGGGTTTCATCGTTTTCAATCTTAGCGCCGGGAAAATTTCATATCCCGGCATCCAGCCGCTGTCTGCGATATTGCCCAGTGCATCCCGCACAACCGCCTTCACGCGATAAGTACCCGCATGCAAGGGTCTCCAGCCCCAGATATTGGAACTATCCTGCTGCTCTACAGACTCTTCGGTCCCCTTAAGGGTATGGAATGCAAATGTATATGGCGCTTCCCCTCCTGATGCCGAGGCCGACCAAAGGATTGTCGTCATCGTTGCCGCTTGCGGAGACACCTTGTCCGGCGAATGCAGTTTCACCGCCAGAACGGATGGGATTTCCCGCGAAGGCAGTTGTGTTGCCCGCGAGGAGGCGCAACCGCACAAAACAACGGTGGCTATCAGTAGGCAGAGATAACTATTTGCCGAATAGTTTATCAAGAAGATCGTTGACCGCCTTTTCAGTAACGATGTTCATCGGCTCGCCGCCTCCACCGAACAGACGGTCTGCTGTGGAGACTCCGCCTTTGGTGGAAGAACCAGACCACACAATCCTTCCAGTGCGGCCTTCGATCATCTGAAGGCTGACGGAGACTATATTGGCCACGCTCGTTCCAGAACGAACCTCTCCGTATTCCCGCACAGTTCCTGTAACCACAGCGTCTGCCTTTACGATCGTCGCTAACTTCAGTATTTCTTCGGTTGTCGGCGCTGCCGGAGCAGTAATTCCTGCCCTTGATATCCCGCGCCCCACTTCTCCGGGGGGTATAACGTAGACTCCCTGGGTAGCGAGAAGCATAGTGATGAAAACATCTCTAACACGGTCAGCGGCGGATGTTTCCCTCGAAAGGTTGGCGAAAGGCATTACGGCCACGTTCTGCACAAGCCCAAAATCCATGTTCGGGTCCCGGAAGGATCCCTGAGTCGTGCCAAGGGTGGAAGCGCATCCGACTGAAACCACTATAAAGACGAGGATGATTCCGATTTTTTTCATCCTGTCCCTCGTTTCTGTCGAGATAATTACCATTATATTCCGCTAAACCCCGCGCATGCTCAGAAAGCAAGATGCAAATTCGTACTCACGACCTCGTTCTTATTTTTTTGGGAAGGAGCATCGTTGTTAAGATACTGATAGGACAAATCAACATACCTACCCCTGTTGCCGCCTATATTCCACCGAAGGCTGGGGATGATTCTCCTTTCCCTGCTGTTGTCTTCCGTATGGATCGTCTCGTTGTAATTAAAGTTGAGGTTAAGTGTCCCGTCCGGGAAAGGTGACCAGTTCGCCGAATAATTCCATGTTGTTGTATTGGTCGAATTGCCCAAACTCGTACTCCTGGTTCTCTGCAATGAGCCGAAGATATAGAGAGTGCGGAGTGGATTATAGGTAACCGAAATCCCGCCAGTCCGCTGTTTATCAGTAGTCTCATCGGAGTTACCCCCAAGCGTCCGCATCGTGTCCGACTCAAAGTACGCGAGATTGACGGTCATCGTTCGATGGGGAACCAACGTCAGTCCTGCATTTAATTGAATGGTCTCGATCTTCGCAGCCGTACTCGATTTCTGTACGCTTCCTCCCGCTCCTATATTTGCATCCACACCATCATATAAATGCGCACTATTGACAAAGGTGATGGAGTTCGTTTCGTTTTTTTCCTGCCCGGATTCCCGCGTCTGTCCCGTGTATACGACAGAGTGGTGGAGCGTTTGCAACGGGGTCGCCGAGATCGAAGCGGTATATGTGTAACCCAACTGCTGTTCCCCTGTCTGATCCTTGCTGTCCTCCCGCGAAACCCTTGCGAATCCTGAAAATATCCGCCCGAACTCGCGGTTGAATGAAAGCCCGTTGGATAGATCGTATGCCGAAGGCAAGGAGGAATTCTTAAGCAGGAAGTACGAAAGCTCGTAATACAGGTTCTGATTTTTCAAGAGCTTCGCGCGTGCATTAAAGTTGTAGCGATGATTGGTTCTGACCACCTTAGGGTTTATATCGGCGGCCTGCCTCCTCAGCGTAGCCTGGAGTTCCGTCACGAGGATGTTCGGGAAGTTGTTCGCAAACGGAACGGCCGACGACAGCGGTCTGGTAACGACTTTGATGTATCGGGTTGTCACTGTATCGAAGTCGATCTGGAACCTGGTCACGAACGGCCCGAAAACCGCCGGGAACACCGCCCTGTGGAGATTCCAGGTCCTGTTGTCTTCGCTAGTATAGACTTCCCAGGAAAACGTTCCGGCGATATCTTGCGGAATATCCCTGTCGACCCAAACAAGGAGGGAATTCACCTGTGTATCCAGAAAAAAATCCAAGCCCATGCTTCGTGGTCGGGAGTCCCCCGAAGGCGGTGGCAGTCCGAGATTGATTCCCGTCCCGGCGGCGAAATCCCCATCAATGAGGGCCGGATTGGAGTCAAGAGTAATCAGCAATGGAGTGTCGTTTATCGATGAAAGACCGGCGACCGGAGAAAGAGGAAAGCTTACCTCGCCTGAACCTCCTTTGGAAAATTCCGTATCACTATGAAAAATATAATAATTCGAACTAATCGAGATCCGGTTTTTCCACCACGATTCCGAATAGGTCACGCTGCCCTCGTGGGACGTATTCCGGCTTTCGATATTTTGCAGATTGTTGCGGTTTTTGTTTATTGCTCCGCCGTATCGTAGACTAACCGATTTTACAGGTTGATAATTCGCGGTCAACTGGAAGCTGTCATCGGTACCATCGTTTATCCTGCGTTCCTTGTCGAAAGTGTCCGTATGGAAATATCGGAAAAATGTTTCGGGAAACCCATCCGGCCTCCACCCCAGGGTTGCGAAGTATGTCTGTCTCACTGTCGTTAGCGGTGTGGTTGTAGAGGTCTTGACTTCTTGTTCCGTCCGGCTGTATCCCCCTTCGGCCTGATATAGAGGCGTTCTAAGGTTCAGGATTATGAATGGCCTCATTTTCGTATCGGCAATATTGTTCTCACGACCTTCAAGTTCCGTTATCAATGCATTCCGCTCAAACAGCCCGCCTGCGACTACGCCAAGATTGGGGAAAATACGTTTGTCGAGCGTCAAAGAATACCGCTGGATGAACGAATCGCTTTTCGATTCGGTTGTAAGTCCGGCTGCATCCTCGTTCTTGGAAGCCGCCTTCGTGAATATGAAATCCATATATCCGTTCATCCCATCCGCTGCGACTTGCTCAACGATAAGGACCGAAATCATAAATAATACAGCAGAGAATCGCAGCGCAGGGAAATTCCTTTTTCCCGATGGTATCCTTGCTTCCTTTCGCACCCAACCTACCTTTCTCCCATGATTGTCACCCGGAACGGCTCTTCTCCTACTTCGATTTCCGCAAAGGCTTCCTTGCTCACCAAACGGATTCCCTTGACCGTTTTTTCTCCCGGAAGCACGAGGAAAAGGCTGTTCCCCTCACCGTCGATCGCCATAAAGGCGACCTCGCCCGGCACGGCGATAAAATCGATGGGAAGAAACGAGAAGGGATCGTAGATATCAATCTTGCCGGTATGCTGTCGCGCCAGGTAGATCCAGTTGTTTTGGTGATCCACCTTCAACGCGGTCGCTCCTGTTCCCACGCGGATCTTGTTGATGATCGAAAAGGAAAATGGATTAATCACGTATAAATACGGGGAAGATCGATGAGCGACATAAAATCGGCTCCCGTCCCGATTGAATCCCCCACTTACGGGCTCCGAATCCGTGGATATCGTTGCCGCCACCTGTTGGCTTGGCAGGTCGATCACAGAAACAGAGTTGGATAAGCGGTTCAATATGTACGCTCTTCTGCCGTTCTGATCTATTTGAAGCGACTCCGGTCCTTTCCCCACATTGATTCGCAAAACTTCAATCAGGGACGCGGTGTTGATCACGCTTACCGTGTTCGATCCGACATTTACGGAAAGAAGTTTTCCTCCATCCGGCGTCAATGCAAGTTCGCGCGGATAATCTCCGCCGGCGAGATGCAGGCGGTTGTCGACCTCGCCCGTGAGGACGTCGATGACTTCGACGGCATCTTCTCCGGAAAGGGCGACATATAATTTTGCTTTCCTTCGGTCCAGCGCCAACCCGGAAGGTGCCGTTCCGGTGGGGACCACGGAAATCACATGTCCGGTCAGCTTGTCAAATATCGTCACCGTGTTCGAGTCGCGGCTGGAAGCATACCCAATCAATCCACTTGGAATTTTACCCGGGATGTCGATGTCAAATACGGGTGATATGCGGAAGCCGCCGTGAAGGGAATCCTGATATCTATATGAAAGTTTAAGGACGGTGCCGCGTTTCCTGCCAACCGTGAAGGGGATCACTGTACGAGTGGCTTCCGAAGGCACAAGCACCACAGCTTCCCCTTCCTCCCCTTTCAGCGAGGCAGACTCGATCTTAAAGGCGATGCCAGCATACCGCCCGGGAGGAAGCGTACCGGAGGCGATCATTCGCTCCTTCGTAACCTCGATTCGATTCACGTCCGTTAAGGAAAGAACCATAGGAAATTCCGCCCCGTCTTCGCGCAGCGCGGAAATTCCTCCGATGCGGAATGAAAGCCGTCCCGCTTCTTGGGAGAGAGGGGCGATATACAGATAAATCGCTCCATCGTCCTCAAGTGCAGGTCTGACAAGGGATTTTTTTGCCTGGCATCCCCATAACGGCAGAAATACAGCAAGAATGATCGCAATGCGCTTCAAGACTTGCTCCGGTTTTTTTCGCCAATCATTCGATGACGCGATGTAACAAGCCTATCCCACAGAGCGTTTGCGGGCAATTGATAAAAGGTTATCGACTAATAAAAAGGGGCCGGCGTACAAGGCCGGCCCCTTTGATTATGCCTTCCTCGCCGGATTGTTTAATTCCGGCAAGCCCGCGAACTTAATCCTTCGCGTGGCACTTGTTGCAAAGAACTCTCTGATATGCGCCAAAGCTGGATGCAGGGCGGTTATAGTATGCGGCATTTGCCTGCTCCTGGTTGCGGCCAATCGAGCTAGACGGCCAAAGCACGTTGCCGCCAGATACAGTGGTAAGGAACTCGCTCTCACCGTACCAACGCAGCATTTCCGGGAATCCGGAGGCATGGGCGCGGTGGCAAGAAAGGCACATCACCTGGGCGCCTTGTGTGGGATAGGTCAAGTTTGAGTCATTGTCATTCGCAAAAGACTTGATCACATTGTATGAACCGGAGTTTACGGCGTACGGTACAAGCGAAAGATACGAGTTGTCGCTGGTGTTCGTCATTTTCCCCGAGCTCATATACGTCTGGTAGTTGCTTGCAAATGTGTTATTCAATGTTTGGTCGACCGGGTGGACGGTATTGCCCGAGCTGTGCATGCCCGCATGGCACGTCTTGCACCAATTGCCCCATGTGGTATTGCCGGCTGCGTTGCCGACTCCGTAGGAGACGCGCACCTGGTTGTCCGACTCATCGTGGTTATAGCTGCTGGGCGATATCGCCGCAGGAGCTCCAAGGTAGCCGATCGCGCCAGCCGCAGTCGTCGAGTACCCGGAGCCGGCAAGCAGACGATATGTACCTACGGCTGCTGTAGCAGTCGGAGCCGCTTTCGTCGTGGAGCCGGAGCCCATAATGGGATATCCCGTCTTGACGATAGTATCATCAACCAGCCTGCGGAACTGTCCGTGCTGATCATGGCAGGAATTGCAGTGAAGCGCGTTGGACTGGAATGACCCGCCGGGAGCCTGGGCGTTCGTGGCGTCGGCGGTCATACCATGGTCGACGGCAACGATGTTATGTCCGTGGCTGTCACCTGTTTCATTCGTCGTTTCGCCGTGCGCGGTGAAGGTGAAGGGAATGCGAACCCACTGAAAATCTCCGCCCGGCGTATAATTGGCGGGTTTCCCGCCCAGGGCGATTCTGTCCGCATCGGTGGTGAGAATATGATAGCTGCTGGGCGTAGTAGCGCCCGCTACCATGTGGCAGTTAAGACAAGTGGAGCTTGGATCGCTGCCTTTCAGCAATAAAGTTCCGCTGCCTGCGGCGGGGGAATGCATGCTATGGCAGCCGGCGCAATCGGCAACGCCGCCCCCGTGAAATGCGTAAGTAGTGCCCGCCCCTAGCGCCAAAAAGGCCGCCGCAAGGATGATGACGCTTACTTTCATCGCTTTCATTTCCCCTCCTCTTTCGCTCCGGCAGCCCGGCCGTCCTTCCTTTCAGCCTATCCAGGACCCGTCGGCTTTGCGCCCCCACCTCTCGATGGGTTTACCCTTTTCGGAGGAGTGTCTTGGGTTGAATGCCGGTAACCACGCCCTCAATGACTCTTTCTCCTCTGAACGAGAATCTCGATTCCCCTGCAAGCCACCCCCTCTCCCTCATGACATGGATTCCACTGCCTTCAATCAATCAGTTCGCGGTAACGGAAAAAACGCTGACTCCAGCCTTCGGAGACTGCGTGACGTAGACCTGTCCATTGTTCCCTAACGCTACGGACGCAGGAGCGATCAGGTTGCCGGGTGCGCTTCCCCTAAATCCAAACTCCGTGAGGAATTTGAAGTTTCGGTTGAAGACCATCACAACGCACTTCAACTTATCGGTCACAAAAATATTTCCGTCGTTATCCACCGCGATACCGGACACAACGCCGAACATTCCGGGGGCGCCGCCTGGCTTTCCGAAAGAAAATACTTTTCCCTCAGGGGAAACCTTGTATGCCTTGAAATTCACTGGCACCGTGAAGTAGAAGTTTTCTTCCCGGTCGACATAGAAACCAAAAAATTCGGTATCGGGGCGCTCGTTCTCATCAACCCCGATAATCGCGCCGAAATTGAAACCCTTTTCGAAAACTCCCCTTTTATCCGTAACTATCGCCGTCATCCCTCTCAAGTTGGCGAAAAAGAATCGCCCATTGCGGTAATACATGCAGTTCGGTCCATATTCGGAATATTCCGGGGGGAGGTTCGATAACGTGATTTTTTCTATAAGTTTTCCCCGGTAATTACACCTGCAAAGGTAAAACCTGCGCTTCGCGATTCCTTCCGCGGAAGGGTAGTCGGAAGGGGGATAATCATAGGAAAGCAGATAGATGTCGCCATCCTCGTCTACGACAATCCCGTAAATCCCGCCCAGTTCCTGCGTCTCAAGGAAAGAATAGATTTCCATGCCGCTTTCGTTGAAAATACGGACCGATCCCCCGTCGTCAACGTAGACCTCATTGTGTTGGCTATCGACGGAGACCCTCACCTGACTGTATGGAATAGTGCCGGAAAAATCAGAAAGTTTATAAAGATATCTGGCCGTGATTCCCGATTGAGCGATAGATGGAAATATCGAAAATATGAACGGGACCCACATAAGTGAAAGAAAAAGTCGAGTCGCATTATTTATAGCAGCATGCATGGCGTCGTATGATTCTGCAATGGACATGCCACAACTTAGCATGCAAAATAACCAGCAATATAAGCCATTTACGGCATTGAGAAACAGCAGAAAAGCATGAGTTGGTGGAAATCCTTATCTCCCCCGGGGAAATCACCAATTGTGTGAATGAAGCAGGTCAGGCAAGCGGAAAGCTTACTTCGCGTGCGTCAGGTAGAAGAATCGCACGTTAGAATGGGTAATATCACCATATATTCATGGGTGTTATCACCATAGATCCATATGGATAATTGAATCTGGTTTTATCCCGGAAGACCTAACTGTTCGATTTGAAACGTTGCTTGCTGACATTAAATGAATTGATTATTAAGGCATGTAAATTGCTCATGGTTTAAGCATGCCTGAAATGCCCAGTAATCGGGTTCTCATCGTCGACGACGATATGCTGATATGTTGGGCGCTCGACAAGGAGTTCGCAGGCCTGGGCCTTTCGACCCATGTCGTCGAAACGGGGGAGGATGCGCTGGCGGAGTTTCGGCGGCGTCCCTATGACATCGTCTTTCTCGATATCCATCTGCCCGATTCGAATGGAATAGATCTACTCGGAGAGTTCAACAGGATCGCGCCGGATGCGAAGATCATCATCATGAGCGGCGATGCCAGCGAATCGAACCGGCAACGGGCATTGTCGGGCGGCGCTCTGCAGTTTCTCGAAAAACCGTTCGACCTGTCCGAAGTACATGGCATCCTCAACAGTACAAGCGGCGTATACGTGCAGAAACGGAAGCACCCGAGGCACATCTGCCGCGCTCCCCTCCGTATTTCCATCCTGGAACCCGCGCCTGAAGAAGCGCTATACGACCTTCATAACCTGAGCGCCCTGATCGCGGATGTCGGCTCGGGGGGCTTGAGACTCCGCACGGAATATCCGTTGAAAGTGGGACAAAACGTCCGGGCGTACGTCTCCGCCGGAAACGATCCGGTCCTTAAACTAGTCCCCTCGGAAGCCGACGCCGAGGTGGTGTGGGTGGCCCCATCCCAGGAGGGCATAACCGCAGGGCTGAAATTCCTGTAATGCTGATCTATTCCAGCCCGAATTTCTTGATCTGGTAACGGAAGGAGTCGTACGTTACACCCAGCAGCTTCGCCGCCTGGGTCTTGTTGCCCCCGGACTTCTCGAGCGCCTGCAGGATGAGGTTTTTCTCGACTTCGTCGAGCGAGAGCCCGTTCTCGGGTAAGGTAATGCCCGATGGGGAGGAGCCGGCGGCCCCGAATCCCTTCTGGTAAAGGATCTCCTTGGGCAGGTGCTCGGGGAGGACCGTTTCGCCGCTCTCGAGGACGACAATCCTTTCGACGACGTTTCGGAGCTCCCTCACGTTTCCCGGCCATCTGTAGGCGGCCAGCAGCTTCTCCGCTTCGGGGGAAATTTCCGCAATGGACGGGCGATTGTATTTCGCGGAAAAAAATGCCAGGAAATACCGCGCCAGCAGCGGCAGGTCCTCCTGCCGCTCACGCAGCGGCGGGATGTGCAGGGAGAAGACGTTCAGGCGGTAGTACAGGTCGATCCTGAATTCGCCGTTTTCCACCGCCTGCTCGAGGTTGCGGTTGGTTGTTGCGAAGACCGTCGCCTCGATGGGGATGTCCTGCTGCCCACCGATGCGCCGCACCTTCCGCTCTTCGAGCACCCTCAGGAGCTTCGCCTGGAGATTCGGCTTCATCTCGCCTATCTCGTCCAGGAGTATCGAGCCGTGCGAGGCCAGATCGAAGATCCCCTTCTTCTCCGCCTTCGCGTCGGTGAACGATCCCTTCTCGTGGCCGAAGAGCTCGCTCTCGATCAAGGGCTCGGGAAGCGCGGCGCAGTTGATGCCGACGAACGGCGCGTATTCACCGGACTCCTCCCCGTGCATCGCACGATGGATGTATCTCGCGAATACCTCCTTGCCGGTCCCGTTCTCCCCGGTGATGAGAACCGTGGGAACGGCTGCCTGCGCCAGCTTCTCGGCCTTCTCCTTCAGCTTCCTGACGACTGCAGAATTGCCGACGATCTCCTTGTGGACCAGGTCCGCGCTGATCCTTCGGAGATATTCCACTTCGTTCTTCAGGTTCCCTTTTTCCACGATGGAGCCGATGACGATCTTCACCTCGTCCATGTCGAACGGCTTGGTCAGGTAATCCGCCGCGCCGATCTTCATCGCTTTCACGGCGCTCTCGGCGCTGTCGTCCGAGGTAAGCATCACCACCTGGGCTCCTATCCCGCGCTCCTTGATCTCCTTCAGGATGTCCATGCCGCTTTTCCCCGGCAGCTTGAGGTCGAGCATCACGACGTCCGGGGCGAAAGTCCGGATCTTGTCGACGGCTTCGTTCGGGTCTGTCTCCGGCTGGACCTCGTACCCCTCGCCTTTCAATGCGCGCGCGAGCATGGAAACGATCAGCTCATCGTCATCCATGAGAAAAACCCGGCCTTTTTTCCTCATGCCTCTTGCTCTGCGGGCTTGATGCTCAAGGGGATCCTGATCCTGAAAACCGTGCCGACGGGTGTATTTGATCCTACCGAAATGGTTCCTCCGTGCTGCTCGACCAGCTGCTTCGAAATCGCCAGCCCCAGCCCGGTTCCCTTCGGTTTCGTGGTGAAAAACGGCTGGAATATCTGGTCGGCGTGCTCCCTGCTGATCCCCTTGCCCGTGTCGGAAATCTCTACGTGGATCAGATCGGGCCCCTTTTCGAAGTATGTCCTGACGCCGAGCGTCCCGCCGTTCGGCATGGCGTCGACGGCGTTCAGCACTATGTTCAGGAATATCTGCTGCAGCTGCATCGGATCCGCCATCGTTTCCGGAACGGGCTGAAGGTCCTTCGCGATGACCATGGCGTTGGGGCGTTCCGGCGCGGCCGTTCGGCTTTTCACGTAAAAGGCGAGAATGGTGTTAATGAGATTGTTGACGTTCAGCTCCGCAAGCCGCGGCTTGGCCGGCTTGGCGAAATTAAGGAAGTTCTTCATAAGGGATTCGAGCCGCACAACCTCCTGGCCGACCTTTTTCACGACGCCCCGATCTTCCTCCGACAACCCCGCTTCCTCGGACAGGACCTGCATCGCCACCTTGATCCCCGCCAGCGGGTTCTTGATCTCGTGCGCCAGGCCCGCCGCCAGCTCGCCTACAACCACCAGCTGTTCCGTGCGCTGCATCTTGTGCATCTGCTCCTTGAGCGAACCGGCCATCTCGTTTATGGAGGACGCCAATTCCCCGAACTCGTCCTTCAAGCCTACCACTCGGTGGTCCAGGTCCCCACCTTTCAACTTCCTGGTGGATTCGACAAGCACCTTGACCGGTCGTGTCAGGCCCGTTATGAAGATAAACCCCAGCAGCGCCGAAACGAGCGGGCCGATCGCCACTAGCCCGTAGAGGATGTATTTCGTCCGGGAGATCTGGTCCATCGCCTTTTGGGTGTTCTCAGCAAGCCGGGACGTGGTTATAGCGATCATGTCCTGGACCTTGACTATCAGTTTGTCGCCGGTCCTGAATGCGGCGTCCTTTTCCGCGGAGAACCTGGAGGCGTTGGCCCTTATGGTCAACACCCTGCTCAGCTCGTCCTTATACTTTTCCGTCTCGGCCTTGAGATCCTTAAGCCGCTCCGTCCCGCGGGGCGAGTGGTGGCAGTCGAAACAGGTGTCGATGGTCCTGCCCATGTTCATGACATTCATCACAACGGTTTCGAAGCTTCTCGAATAGCGCGTATCCATCAGGGTGAGGTCCGACTGCACCCGTTTGATCTGCAGAAGGTAGTGCTCTCTCAGGATTTCGACTTGATGGAGTGTTATCAACTTGTCCAGGTCGGCCGTGGCGGACCGGATCGTCTGGACGACATAAACTCCTGCCAGGAGGAATATGACGGAATAAATGGACAGTCCGAGAACGATTTTTCTTTTCATCAGTCGTTGGTGTAATCGTAGGAGGTCAGGTTCAGGTGTATGGCTTCGGCATACTTCACTACGACGTCGTAATCCTCGTTCGTGGTCTCCGTGAACCTCAGCGCTCCCAAGCGTTCAAGCGCCTTTTTCCCTTCAGGGTCCGTGTGCATGCTCAGGAGGGCATCCTTCAGCCGCATTCGCATCGGTTCATCTATGTCCTTGCGCAGGGCGATCGCGTTCTCCGGCACGTCGGGGGACCGTTCCAGGACCGACAGCTCATCCCGTATCCTTGGATGCTCCGCTGCCATCCGGTTGAAAACCGTGTTTTTCGCCGCTCCTATATCCGCCTTCTTGTTCAGCACGTCGTATATGGCGTCCTCGTGCGTGCCGGCGAAATAGGCCTCCTTGAGGTATACCTTGTAATCCGATATTCCGTGCCTGCGAAAGTATTCCAACGGAAGAAGATAGCCGGCGGTCGTCGCCTTGTCCACAAACGCGAAACGCTTTCCCCTCATGCCGCCGATATTCCTGATGCTGCTGTCTTTCCGAACTATGATCAGGCCATGATACGTGGAGGTATTATCGTTAGCCACTGGCCGTGCGAGGACTTCCACGCCGAGCTTCGCGTGGGCAAGCGCATAGGTGAAGCTGCCGAAAAAGGCGCCGTCCAGCCCGGCCGATTTGAAGTTATCGATGATGTTCCCGTATCGCCGCAGGATCTTTAGCTTTACCTTCGCGCCTGTTTTCATGGAGAGATAACCGGCCAGCGGCTCGTATCGTTCGAGCTGGTTGAATATGTTCTGCTCGGGGATAAGCCCGATCAATAAAGTCTTTCGCGGAACCGTCTCGGATTTCGGGGGGGGCGCCTCCTGGGCGCACCCTGCCAGGACAAAAAAGCAAAGGAAAGCGGTAATCAGTCGTCGAATCATCCGGGGAAGGATACCACAATCCCTATTTGTCCGGCCATAACTGGAACTGTCACAGCTTGGCGGAGACGATGCCTACCCCCCTCAGGTCGGGCTTGTCGGCGGCCACCTTGCGGAATCCGGCGGCCTGGAGCATCGCGGCGATCTCGCCGGCGGTGTAGGCCCTGCCGCCTTCGGTTACCGCCGCCATGTGGACCGAGAAGAATGCGGGTCCCGGCGGGGAGGTCCTGTTTTCTTCAAGCAGGAACTCCTGCACGGCCACCCTGCCGTCCGGTGCCAGAGCCATTCGGGCCTTGCGCAGAAGGGCGCGGCACTCCTTTTCGGAAAAGGCGTGCAAAATCTGGGAGATCCAGATGAACTCGTACGGCCCGCCGAGCGCGTCTTTGAGGAAGTCCCCCTCCCGCAGCCGCACCAGGCGGGAAACCCCTTTCTCGCGAAGGATCTTCCGGGTTACGCGCAGTGTCTCCGGCGTGTCGAATACCGTTATTTCCGCGTAGGGATATCTCTTCGCCCACTCCACCGCGTAGGTGCCGGGGCCGCCCCCCAAATCCAGGACCCGCTCGCCCTTGCCGATGGGAATGCCCGCAGCAACGAGGACAGCCCGCTCGCGGGCGTTGTCCTCCATCCCCCGGATGAAATTTTCCTGGTAACCGGCGCGGTCCGGTCCGCCTTTGCGCCCCCCGCGCACCTTCCTTTCGAGCCCTGACCACTCTCCCCAGCAGTCCAGGTGGTGAAGCAGGATGGACCGTTTCGATCGTGGCCCCGACGAAAGATATTCCAGGGCCAGTTGCGTGCCGCGGTACTTCTTCCCCTCTATTTCGAGCAGCCCCATCGCGACCAGCGCGTTCAGCAGGATGGAGAGGTTGCCGGGCTCCGCCGAAACCCTGCGGGCCAGCGTCCGCGCATCCGCCGCGCCCCCCGCCAGCGCGGAAAACACATCGAGCCGCAGCGCCACGAACAGCGCCATCGACCGCTGATACCCGTGCGCCATCTCCATCAGGTCGTCCAGCGATTTCAACGGAATCATCCGATAGCTCCCTTCACAGCTTTCTCAGGCGGGCATGCCCGCCGCCGATGTCGACGATATCGTACCCGGCCTCGCGGATCTTTGCGCGGAGCGCGTCGGCTTCCGCGTAGTTTCCCGCCTTTCGGGCTGCCTCACGCCGAGCGGCGAGATCCGCCACTTCCATGGGAACCGGCGCCTCCGTACCTGTTGCGGAAGCGTCAAGCAGCCCCAATCCCAGCACACCATCCCATTCAGAGGCGAGCTCCCGAAGCGTTTCTCCGGATAGCCCGGCGTGCGCGGCCTCGTGCAGCACTCCTACCGCCAGGGGAAGATTCAAGTCGTCCTCCACGGCTTCCCGGAACCGGCGCCTGAAGGACTCCGCGGCCTCGGGAGCCGCCACTCCGCCCGCGGCCGGCCTGCCCAGGGATTCCTTCAGCCGGGAAAACGCTCTCGCGGCCGCCGCCTGCCCCTCCCATGTGAAGTTCATCGGGGTCCGATAATTTAATGTGAGGCAGTAGTAGCGGAAGTCCATCGGGTAGACTCCGCGGGCCTCAAGATCGTCCAGCGTGTATTCGTTCTTGAGCGACTTGGACATCTTGTGCCCCTCCACCAGAAGGTGGGCCGCGTGCATCCACAGCGCGGCGAACCGCCCGCCCGTGGCCGTCATGGCCATCGCCCGCGAATTCTCGTGATGGGGGAAGCGAAGGTCGATCCCGCCGACGTGTATGTCGAACTCGGCCCCCAGGTACTTTACCGCCATCGCGGCGCATTCAACGTGCCATCCGGGCCACCCGCGCCCCCAGGGGCTGTCCCAGCTGAACTCCCTGCCCGGCTCGGCCGGAAGCCACAGCGTGAAGTCCTCGGGCCGCTTCTTGTGCGTGTGTATGGAGACGTCCGTTCGTGCAGCCGCCTCCCCCTCGCCGAGCTGCGCGCCCGACAGTTCTCCGTACCCTTTCGCACGGGTCACGTCGAAGTAGACGTAATCGCCTTCCCTGTACGCAGCGCCCCTTCCCTCCAGCTCCCGCGCTATTGCGATCATCTCCGGGACGTGCGCCGACGCCCTAGGGTATTCGTCGGCCGGAAGGAAGTTCATGCGCCGGCAGTCCCGGAAAAACGCCCCGGTGAAGAATTCCGCGATCTCGCGCGCCGTCTTGCCCGCCGTCCTGGCGGCGGCGATCACCTTGTCCTCCAGTCGGTCCAGGGCCTCCTCGTGCATGTGCCCCATGTCGGTTATGTTCTGGACGGCGAATGTGGAAATCCCTTCGAACCTGAGGGCGCGGACCAGCAGGTCGGTCAACAGGTAGGTGCGCAGATTTCCGATGTGGGCGTATCGGTAGACGGTCGGGCCGCAGGTATAGATACCCGCCCTTCCCGGGCGAAGCGGCTCGAAACGGATTTTCTTCCTCGAAGCGGTATCGTAAAGGGAGAGCGCCACGCTTCCCCCGGCCGGTCACATCTCCTGGTAGATCTCCTTCTCGATCTCCTCCTGGAGAAGCTTCACGTGCTTTTTTTCCTCAGCCGCGAGGAAAAGGAACATCTCGCGGATGGAGGGCTCCTCCGCCGTCTTGGCGTATTCGGTGTAGTCGCGGACCGCGTCCTTTTCCCTACCCAGCGCCAATTGGATGATCTCGATCGGAGTCTTCGGCATGGTTTCCTCCAGTGATGACTGTTCGTTGATGTACTACAGCTCCTTAAGATACCCCTCGATCTTCGCGAGGTGTATTTTCTCCTCGCCTTCCAGCTCCGCGAACAGCTCCTTCGTGTTCCTGTCCTCCACGACGACTGCGGCGCGGCCATAGAAATCGATGGCGTGCGATTCCGCCTTCCTGGCGATCAGGAGCCCCTTGCGGACGGCTTCGAAACCGGCGGCGGCTTCCGCCTCCACGCCATCCTCCCACGCAAGCCTGTCCAGGTCGATCAGGTAGGGGAGATATTTCTCCTCCCAGCCCGCTTCGAACCGCGGGACGCCGAACTTGGCGGAGAGCTTCTTGATATGCCCCTCCTCCTCGCCGGCAAGAAAGGCGTACAGGTCTCCGGCGGGATATTTGGAATGTCGGGAGGCGAGGCGCTCGTAGAATTTACGCGCCCTCTCCTCGTGTATGATCGCCACCTGGAGGATTTCGGTCTCGTTGAGGTCGATCATGCCTGCCACGCCTCCATCAGCCGGGATTTTTCTTCGCGTAATCGTCCAGCGCGGACTTGACGGCCTGCTCCGCCATGACGGAGCAGTGGATCTTCACCGGGGGGAGCCCGTCCAGTGCATCGGCGACGTGCTGGTTCGTGATGGCGCGCGCCTCGTCGAGCGTCTTGCCCTTGATCATCTCGGTCAGCATGGAGCTGGAGGCGATCGCCGCGCCGCACCCGAAGGTGCGGAACTTGGCCTCCACGATTTTCCCTTCTGCCACCTTGAGATAGAGCCTCATCATGTCTCCGCAGGCGGGGTTGCCGACTTCGCCGATCCCGTCCGCGTTCTCGATCTCCCCGACGTTCCTGGGATTCATGAAGTGGTCCATCACCTTCGCGCTGTATGGTCCGCCCGCCATGGCTATCGGCCTCCCTGGGCTTTCTGCTTCTGGTAATCCAGATACGTCGGCGACATCTCCCAGAGCCGCTTCGCGATACCCGGAAGAACGCTCAATACCTCTTCGACCTCCGCCTCGGTATTTCCCTTGCCCATGCTGAACGTGATCGAGCCAGTGCATATGTCGGACGGGACCCCGATCGCCCGCAGCACGGGCGAGGCCACGAGGTCCTCCTCGTCGTGCCCCCGCAGGTTCGAGCTGCATGCCGATCCCGACGCCGCCATGACCCCGTGGACGTTCAAGAACAGCAGCAGCGACTCGCCTTCCGCGTACTCCACCCAGAAGCTCACGTGCCCCGGGAGCCTGTCTGTCGGGTGCCCCGTGAAATGGAGATGCTCGACGCCGGCCGCCACGCCGTCCCAAAGCCGCCTGCCGAGCCGGCGCAGCCGGGTATCCCATTCCCCCATCTCGCCCTTGGCGATCCTGGCCGCAACGCCCATGCCGACGATGCCGGGGACGTTTTCGGTGCCCGCGCGATACCCCCTCTCCTGGAACCCTCCGTCGATCTGGGAAACCAGCTGCACCCCCTCGCGTATGAAGAGCGCGCCGGTCCCTTTCGGGCCGTAGAAGTTGTGCGCGGACAGCGTGACAAGGTCCGCGCCGACCTCCCGGACGTCGAGCGGGATATGCCCGGCGGAGGCGGCGGCGTCCGTATGGAAGAGGACCCCGCGCTCCCGGGCGATCCGGCCTATTTCGGCCACCGGCTCGATCGTGCCGATCTCCGAATTGGCGTGCATCACCGAGACCAGCACGGTGTCGTCGCGTATGGCCTTTCGGACGTCGCCGGGATCCACCTTGCCGTCGGAGTCCACCTTGACGCTGGTCACCTCGTACCCGCGGTTGCGCAGGGGAAGCAGTGCGTTATGCACGGAAAAGTGCTCCACGTCCGAGACGACCACGTGCCTGCCTTTCCTCCCGCCCGCTTCCGCGGCGCCCTTTACCGCCAGGTTGTTGGACTCCGTCGCCCCGGAGGTAAAGACTATTTCCCCCGGTGCGGCATGGATCAGCGACGCCACTTCCGCTCTTGCCGCGTCCACCGCCCTTAGCGCCGCCTGCCCCTGGTCGTGTATGTGCGACGAAGGGTTGCCGTAAAACTCCAGGAAATACGGCTTCATCGCCTCGAAAACGCGCTGGTCAAGCGGTGTGGCGGAGATGTGGTCGAAGAAGATTCGCGCCATGGACGGTCTCCGGACGCTATTCCTTCACCTTGAATTCGGCCATCTTGTCGCGGATCAGCTTGATGTGATGCTTCTCCTCTTCGGCAAGGAACGCGAACATCGCCTTCAAGGAGGGGATATCGGATTCCTGCGCCCCTTTCTGGTATTCGCCGTAGTTCTGCAGCTCGAGCCTCAGCGCCATGCGCAGCACTTCCTCCATGCTCCATTTCGCCATCGGTGTCCTCCCTTTAGGTGATCCGGCTGAAGCGGGCGCGTCTTTGCCGTTGCGACTGGTTCTTCGATTGCGTTTGCCGTTTACGTTAATAGGATACTTGAGGATCGAGTTGTTGTACAATTGTTCGGATGAAGAAACTCCCCCTGGACCTTGCCGGGATCCTCGCGCTGGCGTTCATCGCATCCTTTTTCCTGCACGGCGGCTGTACGCCCTCATCGCGTGAATCCGCCGAAAGCCCGGTTTCCGCAGGTGCGAACGCCGGCAGGATGGCCCCGCCGTTTTCGCTCCCGGACATAAGCGGAAACAGCGTCAGCTCCTCCAGGTTCATGGGGAAGCCGACCGTCATCAACTTCTTCGCCACCTGGTGTCCTCCCTGCCGGGAGGAGATCCCCGGGTTCGTGGAAGTGTTCAACAAGTACCGCGGAAGCGGATTCGAGCTTGTCGGGATATCGCTCGACCTGGAAACCAGGTCGCATCTTCCCGCGTTCCTGGTACAGAACGGGATCGAGTACCGCATACTCATGGGCGACGTGGCCACCGCCCGGGCATACGGCGGCGTAAGCTCGATTCCCACCACGTTCTTCGTAGGCAAGGACGGGCTGATCAGGAACGTCCACGTCGGCTACATCGACAAGGACACCTTCGAGCGCGAGGTCCGGAAACTCCTTTAAAAAAGCGATGGGAGGCGAAAAGGTGTGCTTTCGCCTCCCGTCGGTGTTCCGTTCGCGGAATGAGCCGCTACGCCGGAACGCACGCAGCGGTGGGACATACGCCCGCGCACGCGGCGCAATCGGTGCACTTGCTCGCATCGATGATGTAGATGGGGTCCCCCTCCGCGATGCACTGGGCGGGGCACTCCGGTACGCACGCGCCGCAGGCGATGCATTCCTCCGTGATCTTGTACGCCATTTCGCCTCCCTAGAATGTCTTTTGGTTCACACCGATTCCACCCGCTGAACCGAGGGAATCTCTTCCTTGAGCGCCGCCTCGATGCCGCCTTTAAGCGTCATCGTCGCCATGGGGCACCCACCGCATGCGCCTGTCAGGCGCACCTTCACCACTCCCCCCTCGACGTCCACGAGTTCCACGTCTCCCCCGTCCGCCTGGAGGGCCGGGCGAATCTTGTCCAATACCTTTTCGACTTCCAATTTCATGTAAATGCCTCCCTTCCGCACCTTACTTGATTATACGATGTCATTCGACGCTCCGACGTTCCTTGACGAAAATCAATCCGCTGACAGTATTTCGTATCCGCCCTTCTTCAGTGCGGCCTTCAACAGCTTGTAATTCTTCGTTTCGATGCGAAGGATCAGGATCTTCTTTCCCTGCTCGTCGTGCGACGCCGTCGCCACCGAGACGACGTTGGCGTCGAAATCCTTCATGAGCTTCAAAACCTCGTAAAGCATCCCCGGCTTGTTAGCCAGGGCCAGCTCCATGCGGTAGCCCGGCCCGCTGACGCCCATCGATTCTATGAACGCGTCCAGGATGTCGGTCTCCGTCAGGATTCCCACCAGCCTGCCTTCCTCGACCACCGGCAGGCAGCCAATCCTCTTCTCGCGCATTATGAGGGCTGCCTCCTCGATGGGGGCGGTAGACGATATCGTGTACGGCCGGCGGGTCATTATCTGCTTTACCTTGACCTTGTCCAGCAGGTAGTAGATCTCCCGGATCTCGAGGGCGGTCGCAGGGGACGGCGAGGCCTGCTTGATGTCGCGCTCGGTGACGATCCCGACCAGCTTTTCCCCGTCCTTGAGCACCGGGAGGTGCCGGATCTCCCGGTCCTTGAGCAGGTCCATGGCCTTCTTCATCGAGTCGTTTTCATCGACGAACACCGGGTTCCGCATCATGCGCTTCGCGACGATCATGGTGTCCTCCTGTGGTGTCCCGCCGTAATGAGCACCGGTCAGGTGAAATATTGTCTGACGAGGTCGAACGTTCGCGTCAGGTCGGCCCCGGATACAAGGAAGTACATCACTCCTTCCTTCTCCCAGAACACGAAAGAGTACCCCTCCCTCTCCCAGGAGAGGAAGGATGACTCGGAAAACAACGGCGACGGCTCCGCTTCGCGTATCGGACCCGGCCGCACGATCACCAGCAGGTAGCGGTCTTCCGCGAAGGTCAGGCGCACCGCCGCGGCGTCCTTTTTCCCTATCCGCTCGCGGGTCGCGCTCCCGTAGGAAAAAAGGTGCTCGTCCCTCGGAAGCTCCACGCTCACCCCCAGCCAGCCCTTGATCCGCTCCTCGATCTCCCCGGCATCCGCGGAGTCGCCCGGGGCTTCCGCCTTCAGGGACGCGGCGAAGATGTGCTGCGCTTCCGCAGCCATCCCCTCCACCCTCCGGGTCCCCGGATCGCGCGTGACGTGATAGCCGACGACGGCGACGGTGAGGGTCAGGAAGATCAGTACGACCGCCATGCGGGGCCGGAAGTTAACCAGCCCGAAAAGCGAAGACCGCTGGGCCCCCGGATCACCACTCAACGATTTCCACCCCGAGGTCGCGCATAAGCGCCCTCGTCGCGGAGTGCACCCTCCCGCCGAAGAATAAAACTTCCCGCACATTCCTTCCCGCCAACCATTCCTTCGACGTTATGAACGACCCCGTGGCCTTGACGGCGTACCCGTCCTTTTCCCCGCCGGAGAGCAGGAAGTCACTGCGCGCCTCCGTGGAGACGCCCGCCTCCTTCAGAATCCTCTGGAAGATCCCTTTCCCGGTCTCGTCCTTATGTATCCCGAAAACCGTGTACCCCGAGTCCTTGACGAGCGTTTTCAGGGCGGGCGACAGCTTTCCGGTGTCCGCCACGTACCGCCGTCCTCCGGTCTCGAAAATCCGCTCCGGCTGGACGATCAACTGGAAGGCGTCCGATCTCCCGCCTATCTTCAGGCGCTCGTCCTCCTTCTTCGGAATGCCCGCGTAGTCCAGCGCGAAATCGAGTGCGGCAAGGCCCCCCGGCGGCACCGCAACGCGCGGCGGCTCGCCGGCCCCGGCTTCGTCGTCGATCCCGACCAGGAATCCCTCCAGCGCCGAAGGGTCGGCGGAGAACGGCAGCACGCGGATGCCCACCCTGTCGGCATATATGAGCACGGAGGCAAGATCGCCGGAGGGCTTCTCGGGGACCTCCTTGATCAGGATCACCTCGCCGGTCAGAAGGCTCTTGGGCGTCCTCAGCACCACCCAGCCCGCCGGCAGCGTAACCGATACCCCCTCGCCGATGACCAGGGGGCGGGAAAGCCCCTCCTTGACCGAATGATACCCGGCGGCCTGCAGCAGCCTGTTTATGATCTCCCCCGCGTCCCGGGTCCCCTCCATTGAAACCACCCTGTAGTTCTTCCAGGTTTCCGTTATGAGGGCCCGAACGTTCCGGGGGAGCGATCCCCGGAAATCCATCAATGCGTGCGTGCCGTTCGAGAACCGTGCGACGGGGAAATCCTCCAGGTTCAGGATCACCTCCCCTCCGGACGGAACGGGAAGGTAAAGCGTCCCGCGGTCGACCAGCTTCTCCCCAAGGCCAGCGAGAATATCGGTTAGCAGACCCCGGTAGGGAGGCCTGGGGGCAGGGGCCGCGATATCTTCCTTCTTCGCGGGCTCGGTTTTCGCAAGGTCCTTCGATGTTTCCATCGCCGGCGCGGCCGCCTGGGGCGTCGAGGGTTGGCGAATCTGCGCCTCCGGCTTTGCCGGTTCCGCTGCCGCAGCGCCCGGCTCCGGCGGAACGTCCCGGGACAGCACGACGGCCGGCTCTTCTCCGGATGCAGGCGTGGGCTGCGCGTCCTTCGGCGCTTCGGCCGACGCAGTCGCTGGAGGCGCTTCATCCCCCCCGCCGAAGTACTCGTCCGTCGGCAACAGGATTGTCGATCCCGCAAGTATCCTGTTCACGTCGCGGACGGATTCGTTTATCTCCTTGACCGCCTCAAGGTAGCGGGGAAGATCCCTGCGCTGGACCCCTTTTTTCCTGAGCAGTTTCGTCAGGTTGTCGCCCTTTGCAACGCGGTGCGGGACCGCCTTCCCCGCAAGGGCAGGAATATCCGGCGCCGGAGTCGGAGCCGGAAGCAGGATTTTCTGGCCGGGCTTTAGCTTTCCCGGATCGGCGATCGCGGGGTTTGCCCGCTTGAACTCCCTGAGCAGGGAGGCGTAATCCGCGGGACGGACGGGATTTTTGCGGTTGAGGATTCTCCAGAGGCTCTCCCCTTGCGAGACGGTGTGGACCTCGTAGAAGCTTTTCTTCCCCTCGGAGGTGTCCGCGAAGATCTTCTTTTCAAGGAAGATTTTCGGACGATCCTCATCCTGCGCCATCGCGGCGGAGCACAGAAGCAGAACCGCGGCTCCGGCCGCCAATATCGCCGCCCTCAATATCCCTCCCCCGTGAAAGTGCATACTCCCCCGTTCACTCCGACGGTCTTGTACATCTTCGGGCTTTCCCACGGCTCGTCCAGAATGCCGTCGTGAATCGCCCAGCTCCTGCCTCGGACCGTCTTCCAGAACTCCGGCTTGCGGAACGGCGTGCTCCCGTCCAGCCGGGCGTGGAGCGCGCCCCCCGGGCGGAATTCCCGGTCGATATATTCCATATTGTCCTTTCCCTTGACATATTGGAAGCCGCCGCGTTCGTAGAGGATGGCGCTGTTGTAGCTCAAGGGCTCAAGAAAGTAGAACCTGTGCCCGACGCGGTCGAAGAAGACGTCCCAGCACGCGATGAGGTCCCGCATGGCCCGCAGGCCCCGCCGCACCTGGGCCGGAGCCAGGCCCGCCTCCATCGCGCGGATCTCTTCCGGGAGGTTCCTTCGCGCGGTCCCGAAGTATGTGTCCTGCCCGTTTTCGTCGACGTCGATGTTGTACCGCTCCCCGTCGGGGTCGTTTATTATGATGAACGAGATCTCCATCTGGCCGAACGGCGAGTTCGATACGTCGAGAAAGTAGGCGGCGTCCCTGTCGCCGGGATCGCGCCGCAGGTCGATCTGGAAAAAAGGCATGTTCTCGGGGCAGGCGAACTTCACGCACCGCTCCCCCGCGGGATTCAGGTACGTTTCCGCGTCTATGGAGAACAGCTCGAGGAAGCGCGCCGGGATAAGTGCGGACAGCAGCCGCTCGCGCTCCTTTTCCTCCATCTTGTTGATTTCGTAGACCGATGTGGGCAAGGGGCTATGCTAGTCCTTCTCGTAAAGGGCGTCGAGCAGAATGCCGTACTTCTGGATGACCACCTTGCGCTTGACCTTCAGCGTGGGGGTAAGCTCGCCGGTCTCCTGCGAGAAGTCCGTGCCGAGCAGGACGAACTTCTTGATCTGTTCGAACGGGGCCAGCGAACGGTTCAGTTCCTCCACCCGGGCGCGCATCATCGCCTCGGTCCGCGGGTCCTTGGCCAGGGCGGCGGGATCCCTCCCGTCCACGCCGTTCTCGGCCGCCCACTTGACGATTTCGTCCGCCGATAGCGTCATCAGGGCTGTGAGGTATTTCTTCCTGTCGCCGTAGACGAACGCCTGGCTGACCATCTTGTCGGTCTTCAGAAGGTTCTCGATGTTCTGCGGCGCGACGTTCTTCCCCCCGGAGGTCACTATGATGTCCTTTTTCCGGTCGGTGATCCTGAGGAACCCTTCCGCGTCCATCGTGCCGATGTCCCCGGAGTGGAACCACCCTTCCGGGTCGATCGCCTCGCGCGTTCCCGCCGGGTCGCGGAAATATTCCTTGAAGACGTGCGGGCCGCGGATGAGGATTTCCCCGTCTGAAGCGATCTTCACCTCGACGCCGGGCAGGGGCTTCCCGATGGTCCCGAACTTGAAGTCGTCGACGCGGTTGACCGACGTCACGGAAGGGGTTTCCGTCAGGCCGTACCCTTCGAGGATCAGGATGCCCATGGCGTGGAAGAACTCCGCGATCTCGCGGGAGAGCGGCGCGCCGCCTGAGACGAAGAACCGGAGCCGCCCCCCCAGCCGTTCCCGGATCTTGGCGAACACGAGCCGGTCGGCGATGGAGAACTTCACCCCCAGCAATCCCCCGACAGGCTCCCGGCGCTGCCTGCGCGCGGAAACCTCGCGCCCCACCCCAAGCGCCCAGCCGAAGATGGCTTTCTTAAGCCCCGTGTCCTGGCTCACCTTGGCCAGCACGGCGGCGTAGAACTTCTCGTACAGGCGCGGGACGCTGACCATGATATGCGGGCGGACCGCCGGCAGGTCCTCGGCCACCGTCTGGATTCCCCGAGCGAACGCCGTCACGGTCATGGCGTCGAACGAGAGGAAATGCTCGAACCGCCCCAGGACGTGGGCAAGCGGGAGGAACTGGAGCATCACGGATCCTCTCGGAACGGGGACCACCTCGAGTGCGGACGTAACGTCGAAGGCGACGTTGCTGTGGCGGATCACGGCGCCCTTCGGCGGGCCCGTGGTGCCGGAAGTGTAGATGATCGTCAGGTCGTCCTCCGGGCGGATTTCCTCCGCCCGCGACTCCAGTGCGCCGGGGTGCGCGGCCGCGTATTCGGCGCCCTTCGCGCGGAACTCCGCAAGGCCGACGGCCCCATCCATTCCCTCGGGACTTCCCGTGAGAAGTACGACGGCGGACAGCTCCGGCAGCCTCTTCCTCGCTCCGGCCACCTTGTTCCACTGGTACTCGTCCTCGACGAACGCCGCGCGGGCGCCGGAGTGGGCAAGTATGTACTCCACCTGGTCGGGCAGGTTCGAAGGGTAGATCGGGACGGTGACGAATCCGCACAGGATCCCGGCGATGTCGGCGAGCGTCCACTCGACCCTGGTCGAGCAGAGGATCGCGACTTTCTCCCCCTTGGCCAGCCCCAGGCTCAAAAGCCCGCAGGCCATTTCCCGCGCCGCCGCCCCGACCTCCCGGTACGTCATGGGCTCCATCTTCCCGTCGCGCGGAACGAGGTAGCGGACAGCGTCGCCGCCTTCTTTTATCCGGTTCAGGAACATCCTTGCAATCGTTGCTTCCTTCATCCGATCGGGCTCCGTCGCCTATCTGAAAAACGGCAATACGTCATCGTATGTTACCATCCCCCGGCGCAGCAGGTCATTCACCGACTCGAGACCCGAGTAGAACTCCTCCTGCAGCAGGAGCCCGAGCTTTTCCTCCAGCCACACGTCCGAGGCCACGAGGTTCTCGACGGCCGGCGTGAACGGCAGCAGGTCCACGAGCGCCATCTTCCCCGAGAATCCCGTCCCTCCGCAATGCGGGCAGCCCGCGGGGATGTATAACGAGGACCCCTCGACGATCTTCTCGAGCTGGTCGCGGTATCTCTCCCCCACCATCCGGAGGGACGGCTTCGCCGGGACGGGGCGTCGGCACTCCTGGCAGAGGAGGTTCACCAGCCGCTGGTGCATGACGATCCGCACTACGCGCGCCATGATGAACGGGTCCACGTCCAGGGAGAGCAGGGTGCGCAGCGTCCTGTCGAAATTGAACCGGCGAATGCCGCACAAAACGGTCACGCCGCCTTGAGCCAGATGTATCAGGTCCGAAAAGTCGGACGGATCGGATACGTTCTCTATCATCAGGGCGCCAGGCTCCAGCGATTCGGCGAGGCGCACCCAGTTCCCGGCGAACTGTTTGTCTACGTCGCGTCGCTCAAGCTGTATGAATCCCTCGTTCCGGAACCGGAACTGCTCCTCGACTGTCACCACGCGGGTCCGCGGACGGTAGACCTCCCTAAGCAGGGCGAACAGGGTCGTGGCGATGCCCTCGGGCCCCGGCGACGACAGGAGGTATAGCCCGCTTGCCTTGGCCAGGACCCTCCGCGTGATGTCGATCTGCTCCTGGTTCATGCCTACGGAATCCAGCGTGATCCCCGCCCTCTGGTTCGGCAGCATCTTGACGATCACCTCCACCCCGGACAGGCCGCGCACGAAACTGAGCTTGAACGAGGAGACGCCCGAAGCGGACTCCAGCTGGAAGATGCGTTCGGAAACCCCTCCGATCGGGGCCGCAATTTGCGCCAGTTCCGCGAAGGCGTCTATCAGGAGGCGCCGGAAACGCAGCGGCAGCGACAGGAGCAGCTCCGAACCCGATTCCTTCCTGCCCTTGAGCAGCGCCTTCTCCCCGGCCGGGAACAGCCTGACGCTCGTGATCCCTATCGCCGCGGCATGAAGGAGCACCTTCTCCACGACCCGCCTGGCCCCTCCCTGGGAAACCCATTTTTCCGCCTCCTCGCCGCTTATGAGGCCGCCGGAGACGTCGCCCGAAGAAAGCTGGAAGGAGTCGGGATAGAACCGTCCAAGGATCGCGGCGATAGTGCGGCGCGGGCAGACCACGATCCGGACGCGCAGGCCTGTCTTGGACTCGATGGCGGAAAAGACCTCGTGGCAGAAGGGGTCGGCCACCGCAAGCGTCAGCCGGCCGTTCTCCTTCGAAATCGGCGCCACCAGGTTCTCGCGGGCGAGCGATTCCGGCAGGATGCCGCCGAGGGACAGCGGGACGGACTCGGGATCTATCTCCAGGAAGGAGATGCCCAGCCTTTCGGCCAGCACCCATCCCTTGGCGTCCTGATCCAGGAGGTTATCGAGCAGCGCGGCCTCGACAGGGTCGATTCCGCGGTTGGCCGCCTTGACCTTCAAGGCCTGGACTGCATCGGAAGAGATGTAGCCGAGCCTGAGGAACGTCTCCAGCAGCTCCGTTTGGGATCCGCCCACGTCGGCCCGCCTTTTCATCGTTGTTTTCAACTTTATAAAAAAGGGGGGGGAAAGTAAAATGATTACTATTCTGCCAAACCGCCAGAATTCCGGAGGAAAAGAGTGAAAGGAAATATGTTGCGGGCCGTGGTTTACATCCTTGCGTCATGTCTTGCGGCAGGCGGCTGCATGGTCACAAGCTCCAAGTACGAGATGAAGACCAAGGAGGCCGACACCCTCCGGGACGCGGTCGCCTCGGCCAACAAGGAGAAAACCGTTCTGGCTGCAAGGAACGAAGCGCTCCAGAAGCAGCTTGCCGACCTCAAGAATTCGGAAGCGGCGCTTTCGGCGCGCATCCAGGCGCAGGATGAGGAGATAAGGCGTTTCGGGGAGGAGTTCGCCTCGGCGCGTAAAAACTACGAGGGAACCCGCATAACCCGCGAGCAGTTCATCACCGAGCTGCTTGAGAAGGAGAAGGCCACGGGCAAGCGGATCCAGGAACTGAACGCGAAAGCGCAGGCGTGCGAGGCATCTCTGGAAGCGCTTCGCAGGGAAGCCGCGGCCCGCGACACCGAGCTGGGGCATTTACGGGATCAGGAAGGGAAACCCGTCGATAACGAGGCGCTGAAAAGGGAACGCGACACCTTGCTGGGACGCGTGGAACGCCTCACGGAGGAGCACAGGAACGAGGAAAAGCGCAGGGACGACCGGTTCGCCGCGCTCGCCGGGTCCATAGGCAAAATATCCGGCAACGCCGCGGTACATGTCCTGGGACCCTCCCTGAGCGTGTCACTTCCGGAAAACCTGCTGTTTCAGAAAGGCAAGACCGTCCTTTCCGAAACCGGCAGGAAGGTCGCCGCCTCGGTAGGCAAGGTTGCGACGGAGTTCCCCTCGGCCTCGATCGTCATTTCGGCGGGAAACAAGAAGATCGCCGGGGATATCCGGGCGGCACTGGCCAATCCGGGGAAGATTCCGCCGGATCGCATACTCACAAGGGTGCGGGAAAAGGAAAAGGGCGCGGAACTTCTGCTGCTGGTCCCTTAACCCCCGGCGTACGTTATGTGCTATTTTGGGAAGTCGCGAAATCGCATCCGTTAAGGAGGAGCGGGGATGGATGTCTTCGAGGCGATGAAGGGTCGGCAAAGCGTGCGCAAGTTCCGCAAGGATCCGGTCCCCAGGCCGCTTCTGCTCAAGATGGTGGAGGCGGCGACGTGGGCGCCGTCGGCGGGCAACGCGCAGAACGTCCGGTTCATCATCGTCGAGGACAAGGAACTCCTGACCAGGATGAAGGGAATAGTGGACGAAGTGGTGTCACGTACCACAGGGAAGTCCATCGCCCAGGACAAGATAAACAATTACAACCTGTTCTGGGGCGCTCCCGCAGCCGTTTGCGCGGTCGGATCGCCGTACGAATCCGCTACCGACCGCCTGCTGCGCGAAAAGGACCCTGAGAGGCACCGGACACGCCGGTTCCAGGTCAACGCCGGGCTGCAAAGCGTCTCGGCGGCGGTCACGCAGTTCCTTCTCGCCGCGCATGCGTTGGGATACGGGACGTGCTGGATGACCGGGCCGCTTATCGCGAAGGCGGAGCTGGAATCGGCCCTGTCGATCCGCTTCCCCGACGAGCTCCTCTCGATGATCGCGATCGGTAAGCCGGACTCCCCTCCGTCGAAACCCCCCCGCAAGCCGGCTGCCGAGGTCACGGAATTCCGGTAGGAGCCGTCTTCTCGATCCGGAGGCGCCGGATCCGGTAGCGCTCGGTTTCCGCAACCGTGATCCGGTATCCGTGGGCAAGGAACGTCACCATGCCTTCCGGGACATCCTGCAGGTAATCCATCACGAACCCTCCCGCGGTCTCGTACGCGGCACCCTGGGGTATGTCGATGCCGTACTCCTCGCGGAGCACCCGGACCGGCGTCGAAGCGGGGACCGACAGGGCCCCGTCCTTTTCCCACTCAGGCCCGTCCTGCGTTTCTGCTCCGTCGGCGAGCCTGCCTACGATCTTTTCCAGCAGGTCGTGGATCGTGATAACGCCGCAAAGCTTGCCGTGCTCGTCGATCGCCACCGCCATGTGCACGTTTGCGCGCTGGAACCGGCGCAACAGGTCCGAAACCTTCATCGACCCGGGAACGTACATCGGCTTTTCGAGAAAACCTTCCCAACGCCCGTCCGGCGGCAGCCGGAACAGGCTGGACGAGGACAGGATTCCCACCACCTCCTCTCCGCTGCGGGACAGCACCGGATACCTCGAGTAGCCGGATTCCCCGACGATCCCGGTCACTTCGTCGTGCGGAGTGCCTTCCCGCAGGAACACGACCGCCGCCCAGGGCGTCATTCCTTCCGCGACAGTTGTATCCCCGAACCGAAGGACACCCTCTATCATCTTCTCCTCGGTGGCGTCGATCGTCCCGTGCTCCGCCCCCTCCTCGATGACGTCCAGGATCCCCTCCTCGGATCCGAACCGGATGTCCATAAGCGCCTCGGGGGAGTATCGCCCGCCGAAAAGAAGCCTGCCCAGGCCGTCGAAGAGGCGGGCAGGCAGGACCGAAGCGCGCAGCGCCGCCAGGCAGACTCCTTCCCAGCGCAGGAACCGCCGCGGGTTCGCCATCGTCCCGCATGCCGCGACGTTTTCCAGGAAGAAGAGAAAAAGGAGGTAGGCAGCCAGCCAGCCGGCCCCGGCGCCGACGCCGGTCCATCCTCCGAGGGCGTGCCCCAGCGCAACGGACGACGCTCCTGCCGCGAGCGCCGAGGCTGCTTTCAGGACGCATGCCAGCGCCCAAAGGGAAAAGGGGTGCCGGAACGACGGATCGCGCACCGCTGCGAGCAGGCGCGCAGCCTTCCCGTCGCCGCGCACGCTTTCCTCTGCCAGCCCCTCCTCCCCCAGGATCAGAAGGGAGGACCTGATCGCCGTCGCCGCGGACGCGGCTAGGGACAGGACAAGCGCAGGCAGCGCCAGCAGCAGGTACGTCTTCATTTCTTCACTATATCCGATTCTGCTATAGTGAAAAGGCCCGCATGGAGATCCGATGAACAGCGTCGCGTTCGTCTATCATCCCGACTATCTTCTGCATGTTCCCCCCTTCGAGCATCCGGAGTCCCCGGAACGGCTCGAGGCCATCAACCGGCACCTGGCGGACAGGGGACTCCTCGACAACATGGTTCCCGTGACGCCGGACTACCCGGACGAAACCGACATCCTGCGCGTCCACGATCCTTCCTACCTTCGCAAGATCGAGATGGCCTGCCGGCGCGGCGACCTGACGCTGGATGCGGAAGACACCTATCTCAGCAGCAACTCCTACACGGTCGCCCTGCTTTCGGCGGGCGGCGCGATTGCGGGAGCGGAATCCGTGGCCACCGGCAAAACCCGCCGCGCGTTCTGCGCGATACGCCCGCCCGGCCACCACGCCGACAGCCGGACGGGCATGGGCTTCTGCCTCCTGAACAACGTGGCCATCGCGGCCCGTTACCTGCAGGCGCGGCACGGAATTTCCCGGATCTTCATCGTGGACTGGGACGTGCACCATGGTAACGGAACGCAGAACATCTTCCTGGAGGATCCTTCCGTCTACTTCTTCAGCATCCACGAGCACCCCTCCTTTCTCTACCCGGGAACGGGCAGGAGGTGGGAAACGGGCAGGGGGGCGGGAGAGGGAACGACGCTGAACGCGCCGATGGCGCCCGGGGCGGGGGACGACGAGTACCGGCTGGCGTTCGAGCAGATGCTGCGCCCGGCCATGGAGGCCTTCCGCCCGGAGATGATCCTCGTCTCCGCCGGGTTCGACGCCCACAAGGACGACCCGCTGGCCGACATCCAGCTTACCGAGGAAGGATTCCGGTTCATGACGCGGTTCGTCGTCGAGATGGCCGACAGGCATTGCGGCGGAAGAGTCGTCTCCCTGCTCGAGGGGGGATACGATCTCGCATCCGTCACAACATCGGTGGAAGCGCATCTGCAGGAACTGTTCGGGGATATGCTACGGAAAGAGGAGGAATAAGCCATGTTCGTCGTCAGGAGAATGCAGCGAAACGTCGTCACGATATCCCCGATCGCGTCGCTTTTCGAGGCCCGCGAGAGAATGCGGCGCCACAACATCCACCAGCTCCCGGTGGCGGACGGGAACGGCAAGCTCATCGGCATCCTGTCCAACCGCGACATACGGGAGGCGACGCTGCCGGTCGCGCTCCTGCGGGGCGCGACGGAGAAGGAGGCCGAAGACCTCCTCAAGGAGACCCTCGTCGAGAAGGTGATGACGCGGAAGGTCGTCACGGCCACGCTCGCGGACACCCTGGAGGACGCCCTTGTCCTCCTGCACGATTTCCGCGTGAACTCCCTCCCGGTGCTCGACAGCGAAGGACGGGTCTCGGGGATCATCTCCCGGACCGACGTCCTGAAGGCGTTCATAGAGGTGCTGGGCGTCGGAGAAATAAGCTCCAGGCTGGAAGTCGTGGTGCCGGACCGTCCGGGGGGGCTGGCGCAGATCATTTCCATAATCAAGGGATTCAAGGTCAACATCACCAGCGTCCTGACCACCGGGCACGCCGAGGAAGGAAAGCGGGCCATTTTCTTCCGCGTCGCCACGCTGAACGTCGCCCCGCTGAAAAAAGCGATCCAGGAGGCGGGATTCCAGATACTCGATCCGTTGTCCTTTCACCTATGAAGGCGATGCTGCTTTCCGCAATCAAGCCGGTGGCGGCTGCGCCCCTGGCGCTTGCGGAGCTGCCCGTCCCTTCGCCCGGGCCGGGCGAGATCCTCGTGAAGGTGGCTGCCTGCGGCATCTGCCGGACCGACCTGCACGTGATCGAGGGCGATCTCCCCCCGGCCCGGCTCCCGCTGGTCCCCGGGCACCAGGTAGTCGGGACGGTTGACTTGCGTGGAGAGGGCGCGAATCGCTTTCCCCCGGGAGCGAGGGTCGGGATCGCGTGGCTGCGGCACACTTGCGGATCGTGCGCCTTCTGCGCGGCGGGGAAGGAAAACCTGTGCGAAGCGCCGCTGTTCACGGGCTATCACCGGGACGGGGGATTCGCTGAGTACGCTGTCGTTCCGGAGGCGTTCGCCTATCCGATCCCTTCGGCGTTCTCCGACGCGGAGGCCGCGCCGCTTTTATGCGCCGGCATCATCGGATACAGGGCATTGCGGCGCGCCGAGCTTCCCCGGGGAGGGCGGCTGGCGATCTACGGATTCGGATCTTCCGCGCACATCGTCATCCAGCTTGCGCTCCACAGGGGCTGCGAGGTATTCGTCTGCACGCGCGGGGAACTCCACCGGAAGCTCGCACTCGGGATGGGCGCCTCCTGGGCGGGTGAGAACCCGGACGAGATACCGGTCCCCGCGGATTCGGCGATCATTTTCGCCCCGGCCGGGGAGCTTGTGCCGCCCGCGCTGCGGGCGCTCAAAAAAGGCGGGACGCTGTCGCTGGCGGGCATCCACATGAGCGACGTCCCCTCCATGAAATACGGGGAATGCCTCTTTTACGAGAAGAACGTGCGCAGCGTCACCGCAAACACCCGGAAGGACGGCCTCGATCTTCTGCGGGAGGCGGCGGAGATCCCGGTACGCCCCAAGGCGATCCTCTTCCCGCTCGCCGAGGCCAACCGCGCCCTCCAGATGCTCAAGGCCGACGAGATCCAGGGCACGGGCGTCCTCGTCGTCTCCTGACGCGCCGAGTCCGCAATCGGCGCACTCAGTGCCACGGGTACTCGCCCAAACGGAAGTCGCTGCGCCTCCGGCAGCTCCGTGCTCGCTCTCGCCTTCGGCTCCCCTGCATAGGGTATTACGTGCCAATCGATACTTCCCCGCTCTTCGGTCACCCTGTGCGGTCCACCAAGCCGGTTTGTTCCAAGACTGGTAATGCCGAACCGGACGGTTCCGCCTCGGCGACCCGCTGCGCCGGACCTGCCATCGGCGTCTCGCGCCTTCCGTTGACGGGGCGTTACGCGGCGGGGAGCCCTCCGGGAGGAATCAAGCGGGACCAGGGAACGCAGCCGGCCGCGGCGAACGGGAACTGAGGGCTACGCTTTTCCTTCCTTGCGCAGGATACCCTCGGCGGCGAGCATCCCGTTGAGGGCGGCGCCGACGATCCCTCGGGACTTGCCCACGCCGTCCCCCGCGACGAACAGGTCGTGGACGTTCGTCTCAAGGTGCCGGTCCGTCTCGTACTTGGTGTCGTAGAACTTGATCTCGGGCACATAGACGGTCGTGGACGGGTGCGATACGCCCGGGATGACACGGGACAGAAGCAGGAGGCTCTCCCGCAGGTTGTCGACGATCCTGCCGGGATACGCGAACGATATGTCCCCCGGAGTGACTCCGGGCCCCGGCGGCAGCGTCGGCTCCATCTTGTCGAAGCCCAGCGCGGCGGAGTTGAACGTTTCAGGCTTGGAGCGCCTTCCGGCGGTCAAGTCCCCCCACCGCTGGACCACAAGGCTGTCCCCTCCGCCCCAGAAATTCGCGAACTCCATTATCTTCCGCCCCATCTCCGTTGTGTCCTGGAGCGGCTCCGTCATCGAGACCGTGTTGAGGATCGCGAAGTTGGTGCAATTGGTCTTCCGTTTTTTGAGCGCGTCCCCGTTGACCAGCCGGCAACCGTTCCTTATCTCCACGCGCACCCTGCCGCCCGGGTTCGTGCAGAAGGTGCGCGTTCTGTCCCCGTGCGTCGGAGTGACGAAAAGGAACTTGGGGTCGTAAAGGACGTGCGTGATCTCGTCGTAGACGGGCAGGGCCACTTCCACCCTGCACCCGATGTCGATCGCCCCCCACCGCGTTTTTACGCCGAGGGAACGCGCGACCTCCCTGAACCAGTACGCGCCTTCCCTCCCCGGCGCGGCGACAAGGTATCGCGACGCGAAGCGCCCTTTGGAAGTAATGACCCTGAACGGTCCGCCGCGGTCCAGCCGGATATCCTCCACCTTCGTCCGAAGAGAGAAAGCCACGCCGTTCCCGGCGATCGATTCGGTCATCCGGGCCACGACCCTGTGCGCCATGTCGGTCCCCATGTGGCGCTGGCGCGCAGGAAGGAGCGTGATGTCCCACTCCCCCTTCGCCGTGGCGCGCCGGACCCAGGATACCCTGTCCAGCCACAGGTTGATCCGGTCCGTGTCGACGCCGTAAAGGGTCTTGTCGGCGCCATGCTCCAGAAACGCCTCGTCGATCAGGGCGATCCTTGCGCCCGCTTCCTCCTTCGAAATCCGAAGCTCCTCCAGGTCGAGCCCGATCTGCGGCGAGAGGTTGAGCTTCCCGTCGGTCATCGCCCCGGAGCCGCCCGTGCGGCCCTTTTCTTCGAGCACCAGGACGGAAAGCCTGCCGGACAGCGCTTTCGCGGCGAACAGGCCCGCTGGGCCGGCGCCGATGACGATGACGTCCCAGATTTTAGCGCCTGGAGACACGCGGACCTCCCGAAAGACGGAATGGGAGCACGGCGAATCCCTCGGATGCGAGGAACGCCTCCACTTTTCCCCGCTCTTCCGGGGCGCGAAGAAGGCCGAACGCCACCCCTCCCCCGCCTGCCCCGCACAACTTGACGCCGGTGACGCGTTTCCTGAATTCCCTCGATGCGAACGTCTTCTCCACCCTGATCGGACAGACCCCGGAAGCCAGGGTTTTCCGGATCCTCCATTCGCGCGCTACGGCCTCCCCCGCGGCGTCGATCCGGCCGTCCCTCACCGCGTCCCACGCGTCGCGCGAGGCGGCCGCGATTCCGCGAAACCTGCGAAGGATCTCCGCATTGCCTTTCATGGCCCCGCGGATCATACGCCAGTTGACCTCGGCGGAATGGTGCGCCTTCCCGGATCCCGCGACGAACCCGTGCGACTCGAGCAGCCTGCCGGCGTCGCTGGCCGGCGAAATCCTTTCCGCCTCAACGCGGCCGGGCAGGAAGCGGATCCCCTGGATGCCGCCCCGCAGCGCCGCGATGTGGTCCTGGCGTCCCGCAAGGCACCGCAGGTGCCCCGCCTCGATTTCCATCGCCGCGAGCGCCGTCTCCTCCCAGCCGCGCCTGAGGCCGAGATAGGCGTCCATGGCGATCATTGTAGCCACGAGGAGCGACGACGACGCCCCCAGCCCCGATCCCAGCGGCGCCTCGTTCCGGAAGCGGAGCTCCACTCCGCCGATCGGAGGGAAGAACCTCAGCGCGGCGGCGATCAGGCCGAGCTTGCCCTCCGCCGAAAACCGGTGCGTGTCGGCCGCGCTCGCCTTGATCGAAAAATCCTCCGAATGCAGGCGGGCGGGGCCGCGGACGGGCGTCACCTCCACGCGGCTGCGGATCCCGATCGCCGCGTTAACCGTCATCGATCCCGGGACGAGGAGGTAGAGCGGGAATATGTCGAGCGTGCCCCCCGCCAGATCCACGCGGTTGGGGACGACCACGCTGATTCGTGAAGAGGTTAACATGGGTCTCGCACCATCGTCGTTTTACCATGGTAGCCCCGGTCAGCGAAAGGCGCCATTTCCTTCTTGAAGGGGACGCGACAACACCGGTATAAATGAAATCATCCAAAGCGCTGGGAGGATCTCCGCATGCCGCCCGTCAAGATCCGATGGTTCGGACATTCCGGCTTCTCCATCCAGGACCCCTCCGGCAAGACCGTACTGGTAGATCCCTGGTTCCAGGGAAATCCTTCCGCGCCGAGCGGCCCGGAAGGCATCGCCAAAGCGGATTTCCTCCTTCTCACCCACGACCACTTCGATCATGCCGCGGACGCCGCCCTGCTCGCCCGCCGGACCGGGGCGCTCGTCGTGGGCATCTTCGAACTGGTCGGAGACCTGAAGGCCAAGGGGGTTCCGGAATCCCAGCTCCTGCACGGGGGAGTGGGCATGAACGTCGGCGGGACCGTCGTCCTCGACGGCTTCTCGTTCACGATGACCGAAGCGAGGCATTCCTGCTCGCTGGGCGCTCCGGTCGGCTACGTCATAAAGACCCCTTCCGGCGCCACGATCTATCACTCCGGGGACACCGGCATCTTCGCCGGGATGTCGCTCATCGGCGAGCTTTACCCGATAGACGCGGCGCTTCTGCCGATCGGATCGGTCTTCACCATGGATTATCGCCAGGCCGCGAAAGCGGCTTCCCTGCTCCAGGCGAAAACGGTCATCCCGATGCACTTCGGGACATTCCCGATCCTCGAGCCCAACGCGGACAGGTTCGTCGCTGAAATGAAGAGGGTCGCCCCGGGGACCCGCGTCGTCGTGCTGAGCCCCGGCGAGGAGACCGCGCTGTAGCCTCTACCGGGAGCGGCCGGGCGATATTCTGCCCAGAACCGCAGGATGGCCGCCCGTGGCGACCGGGACGTTGCCGGGCTGGCGGGAAAGCGCAAGGTAGGCGAGGTACGCGAACGCCGCGGCCTCGACGTACTGCGGGGGAAGCCCGAGCGTTTCTGGAGACCGGATCTTGAGCCCCGGCATCCTGGCCGCCAGCGACGCGGCAAGGGCCGGATTCTTCCCTCCTCCGCCTCCCAGGAATATCTCCTTCACGGGCCATTTCGGCAGGACGAAGCGGTCGAACGCCAACCGCACCGTCTCTGCGGCGTAGGCGGTGAGCGTGGCGACGAGATCCTCCCTGGAGAGCCCCTCGCTGCGCGCCGCGGCTATTATCTTATCGAGTCGCTGCCGGCCGTACCGCTCCCGGCCGGTGCTCTTGGGAGGCGGAAGCGAGAGGAAACGGTCGTCCCGGACCAGGCGCGCGAGGAACTTCTCATGCGCCTTTCCCCGCAGCGCCCACGCGCCGTCCCTGTCCATCGATTTGCGTCCGGCGGAGAACCGGCGGACCGCTCCGTCGATCAGCATGTTACCCGGCCCCGTGTCGAATGCGGCCAGGACCTTTCCCTGCGGACTCGCCACCGTGACGTTCCCGATCCCTCCCATGTTCTGGAAGGACGAGAAACAGCCGCGGCCGCGCAGGAGGATGCCATGGAAAGCCGGCACGAGCGGCGCGCCCATGCCTCCCGCCGCCATGTCCGCCGGCCGGAAGTCGGACACAGTGGTGATCCCCGTCCTCTGCGCGATGAAGGAGGGCTCTCCCACCTGCATGGTCGCCCCGGTTTCCGCGCGGAAGCCGCGCCGCTTTTCGGGGAAGTGGCCAACCGTCTGGCCGTGGCAGCCGACGGCCGCCACATCCTCCGCCCGGATCCCGAGGAACGCAAGAGCCTTCTCGATCGCCGCGGCATAAAAATCCCCGAGCGCCATCGAGAGGCGGCACAACTCCTCCTTGTCCACTTCCCCGGCCGCCGAAACCCGCAGGACCCTCTCGCGAATGCCCCTGGGAAACGGCACCGTGAAAAAACTGCGGACATGGCAGGAGATGTTGCCGCGCACGGGCATGAAGGAGACGAAGGCGATGTCGGCACCGTCGGCCGAGGTGCCCGACATGATCCCGGCGTGGAGCGTGGCTACCACAACTTTTCCGCCACCGCCGCCATGAAAAGCGGAAAGAGGATCTCGTGAGGTCCGATCAGGTGGTATCCCTTGCCCCGGGGCCTGGTGGGGCGGGTCACGACGTTTACGTCCGGACGGTAATGGCGGATGAAGTCCATGTTCACGGTGGTGATCCGCGAGAGAGGCCTGCCCAAATTCCTTGCCACGGTCACGGCCTTCAGGAAGACTTCGGGCAGGACCACGGCGGAGCCGACGTTGAGATAGACCCCCCGTTCCATGCCGGCGACCATCTCGCAGAACCGGCGGAAATCCCTCTGGGACGCTTCCCCCATCGCGGCGCCGTCCGCCTCCGGGTGCATGTGGATGATGTCGGATCCGATGCAGACGTGGACCGTAACCGGCACTTTAAGGCGGTACGCCGCCGCCAGGAGGCTCTTATGCCTGTGGCGGGCGCGCGAGGCGGCGATGGCTTTCCCCACCGATTCGCCGAATCCCAGGCCCGCCGGAACCCCCGACGCCAGGGCGGAATGGATGAAACAGGCCGTCTCCCGGGCCATCCCGAAAGAGCCGTCGGAGAGCTGCTCCGCCACGTCTTCGGAGGTCTTGCCCGCAAGCGCCAGCTCGGTGTCGTGTATAACGCCTGCGCCGTTCATCGAGACGCAGTCGAAAAGTCCCTTCTCGAGCCCCTGTATGAGAAGGGGGGAGAGCCCGACCTTTATGAAGTGCGCGCCGATCCCCAGCAGGACTGGGGCGCCCCGCCTCCTGGCTGCCGCCACCGCCTCCACTACGGCCCGGAAGTCCTTCGCGGCGAGGTAATCGGGAAGCCCGTCGATGAACGCGCCGAGCGACATTCCCTTGCGGACCCCGGATCCGAATCCCTTGAACGTGACCTTGCTCTTTCTCGAAAAGAGCGAAGTCCTTCGCAGGAGCGCGGGGTCTATGCCGGTCATCGCTTGCCGACCTGCCGGAACAGGAGTGTGTCCGTCAGGTCGCAGAGGATGTGTCCGATGGCGATGTGCGCCTCCTGGATGCGCGGGGTGCTCCGGGATGGGACGGCAAGTGCGATGTCGGCGCTCGAGGCCATCTTTCCCCCCTCCGCCGTGATCGCGATGGTGACCATGCCCATCTTCTTGGCCACGCGCACGGCCTTGAGCACGTTGGACGAATTGCCGCTCGTGGAGATGCCGATCGCGATGTCGCCTTTTCTGCCGAGGGCCTTTATCTGCTTGCTGAACACCTCGTCGAACGCGTAATCGTTCGAGATGCTGGTAAGGATGGACGTGTCCGTGGTCAGCGCTATCGCGGGAAGCGGCGGGCGCTCGATCTGGAAGCGGTTCATGAACTCGGCGGCTATGTGCTGCGAGTCCGCGGCGCTGCCGCCGTTCCCGAACAGGAGTACCTTCCGGCCGGCCTTGAACGCATGGGCGATGGCCTGGGCCGCTTCCAGGATGGCGCCTGTCATAGTCTCCATCATCTGCAGGCGCAGGTCCGCCCCTTCCTTAAGCATTTTCGCGATTGCTTCCTGCAAGGAGGCCCCTCCGGAAGGGATAGGGAATAATGATCGCTTTTCCTGCCGGTCGCTGTCAAGAATCGCCGCGCCGGCGTTGACACCGTCGCCTTTATTTTACGGGAAAACCGTTGTAGCATGATCGGCATCTATAAATATCGAAAGAATGGAATATACCGTGAGCGCGTTGATAGACAGGATCCTCTCGGAGGCGAAAACCGTGGCGGTCGTCGGCATCTCCGACAAGCCGGAGCGCCCGAGCAACGCGGTTGCCCGCTACCTGCAGGGAAGAGGGTACCGGATCATACCGGTGAATCCGCTCCTGACCGAGGTGCTGGGAGAGAAGGCCTACAAATCGCTGTCGGACATCCCCGCGAAAGTGGACCTGGTCGACGTTTTCCGGAAATCCGAGGACGTCCCGCCGATCGCGGAGGAAGCCATCCGCATCGGCGCCCGGTTTTTCTGGATGCAGGAAGGCGTCGTGAGCGAAAACGCCAGGGACCGGCTGGAGCGAGCGGGGATACCCGTGGTTATGGACCTTTGCATCAAAAAGGAAATCGCGAAACGCGGAAAGTGAGGGAGCGAATGGCCGGCAACATCCTGGAACTTAACGGCGGAAACTTCAAGTCTACAGTGGACAGCGGCCCGACACCGGTTCTCGTGGACTTCTGGGCGCCCTGGTGCGGCCCCTGCAGGGTCATAGCCCCCATACTGGAGGAAGTCGCGAGGGAGATGGAGGGAAAGGTGCGGATCGCCAAGGTAAACGTGGACGACAGCCCCGACATCGCCTCGCAGTTCGGCGTTCGAGGGATTCCCACGCTCATCCTGTTCAAGGAGGGACAGATCAAGGGGCAGATGGTGGGCGTCAACCCGAAGTCCAATATCGTCCAGCTGATCCAGAAGAACCTGTAATGGCGGGGGGATTCCCCGCTGCTCTCGCAAGCGTTCTCGCCGCAATCCTCCTTGCGGCATGCAGCAGGAATGTCATTTCCGTGGGATCGGTCCCGTTCCCCGCGCAAAAGCCGGTCTTCGCGGATGCCTCCGGACAGCCGCAGGCTGGCCTGCCCGAATCGCAGGAGCCGCTCCGGCTCGTCCTTCTCGATTACGTCTGGTGCCCGCCGTGCGCGGACGCATGGAAAGCGATCAAGGCCGCCTCCCGGGAGATTCCCGAAGGGTCGGTGCGCGTCTACAGGATTCTTTTCGACAGGGAGCGCGTTATAAGCGGCGACGGGACCGACGAGGTCGCGCCCCTGCGGCTGCCCGCGCCCCCCGATGCGGGAACCCTGCCGGTCACTACCGTGGTCGCCCTGCCGCGCGCCTTCAAGGAGCAGTTCGGACCGGCGCAGGCCCCGTTGCTTCTGCTGACGGACCGCGGAGGGAAAGTGATCAAGCGATGGGCCGGCGCCTCGTCCGCTCTTTCCGCCGATATAGCCAATGAGATCAAGCGCTTATCGAGCGCTCCCCCCCTCCTTGAAATGTAAATCTGCTCCTGGCGAGGTTGGCAATGATTCCGAGGGCCATCATGTTCGTAAGCATCGAGGACCCGCCGTAGCTTACGAACGGCAGCGGAATCCCTACCACAGGAAACAGCCCGCACACCATGGCAAGGTTTATGGAGATGTGGGCCAGGAAATAAACGGTCAGCCCGCCGCATGCGAACGACGCAAACCGTGTCTGCGACCTGGATGCAAGGTGAAATCCCCGGTAAACAAGGCACACGAAGAGGGCCAGGAGCAAAATGGTCCCGATGAATCCCCACTCCTCCGCCAAAACAGCGAACGCGAAATCCGTATGCTGCTCCGGGAGGAACCTCAGCGACCCCTGCGTCCCGCGCAGATAACCCTTGCCGAGGAACCCTCCGGAACCGACGGCTATCTTCGACTGGATCACGTGGTAACCAGCCCCCAGCGGGTCCCGCTCCGGGTCCAGGAACGTAAGTATCCTCTGCTTCTGGTAGTCCTTCATCATCATCCAGAGTCCCGGGACCGCCAGCGCGCCGGCGCCCCCTATCAGAAGGAGCACCTTGCCCTTCACGCACGCGACGACGATCATTCCGACCAGGACGATCATGAACACCCCTGCGGTCCCAAGGTCCGGCTGAAGCGCGACCAGCAGGAAGGGAATCAACACCAGCGCCACGGCGGGCACCGTCTCGTAGAATCCGATTCCCCCGTAATGGTATCGGTCCGAAAAATACTTCGCGAGCACGAGCACGACCGCTACCTTGGCGAATTCCGACGGCTGCAGATTGAAGCCCCCCAAGGATATCCACCTCTGGGCGCCGCCGCGAACCTTGCCGACGGCCAGCACGACGACGAGTATGACGAGGGACCCCCAGAATACGGGCCAGGCTATCTCTTCTATGAAGCCGTCGCTGGTCAAATAGCAGGCGAAGAAGGCAATTATTCCAAGGCAGATCCATGCCAGCTGCTTGACGAACAACGGCGTTCCGCCGGTTCCGATGACCCGCGTGCCGCTGTAGACGTTCAGCAGGCCTACGCCGGAAAGCAGGAGGGCCAGCAGGAGGATCTGCCAATCCAGCCTCGCCATCTTGCCCCGCTTGATCATTTGCCCTCCCTCGCCTGCTCCACCTGCTTCTTCCTGAAGTATTCCTGCATGACCGCCTTGACGACGGGAGCGGCGGCGGAGCCGCCGTGGCCGCCGTGCTCCAGCATCGCCACGACGCAGATCTCGGGTTCGGCCACCGGCGCAAATGCCACGAACCATGCGTGGTCGCGGAGAAGGTATGGCAGGTTCTCGGACTTGATCATCTTTCCCTTGACCGCCGCCACCTGCGCCGTCCCTGTCTTCCCCCCGACCTCGATTCCCGGCAGCCTTGCCGCGCCCCCCGTCCCGTAGTCGTTCACTACGCCCGCGAGGGACTTACGGATAAATGCCACCTCTTCGGGCTTCCACGAAGCCTTGCGCAGGAGCTGCGGGGGGTTCTCGGTCACCTTGCCGTCCATCGACACGATCTTCTTGACGAGGCGCGGGCGCATAACCTCTCCGCCCGTCGCGATCGTGGAATAGCCCGCCAGCATCTCCAGCGGTGTGATGTGGACCGCCCCCTGGCCGATGCCCAGGATGGCCCTCTCCGAATCGTACCATCGCTCCTTCGACACCTTCTGCTTCCACTCCGTGTCGGGGACGAGCCCCTTCCTCTCTCCCGGCAGGTCGATCCCCGTGATCGTGCCTAGCCCCGCGTCCTTCTCGAGCTTGGCTATCCGGTCCGGCCCCAGCCTCAGGCCCATCGTGTAGAAATAAACGTCGCACGATTGCACGATCGCCTTGTACATGTCCACGGTCCCGTGCCCCTTCTCCCGCCAGCAACGGAACCTCCGGTTCCCTATCTGGAGATAGCCGGGGCACCTGACGACCGCCTTCGGGTCCTGGACGCCTTCCATAAGCGCGGCGAGCGCAACGAACGGCTTGACCGTGGAGCCGGGGGCGTAAGTCCCCTGAAGCCCCTTGTTCTGCATCGGCTTGCGGATGTCTTCGGCAAGGGCCTTCCATTCGTTCTTCCGTATGCCGCGCGAGAAGACGTTCGGGTCGAATGCGGGGGCGGAGAAGAATGCAAGGATGTCTCCCGTCTTCGGGACCATCGCGATGACCGCACCCGCCCGGTCGTTCATCGCCTCCTCGGCCGCCTTCTGAAGGTCCGCGTCCAGCGTCGTGTAGACTATTCCCCCGGTCCGGGGCGGAACCTCCTCGACCAGCCGCTTGTCCCTTCCGGCGGCGTCGACCTCCACCCTGCGACCCCCGTTGATGCCCCGCAGGACTTCGTCCTTGCGGCGCTCCATGCCGTATTTCCCTACTATGTCGCCCATGGCGAGCAGATCGTCCTCGGAATTCTCCAGTTCCTCCGGGCTCGCCTCGCCCACGTACCCCAGAACGTGCGCAAAGGCGGGACCGAACGGATAGCTGCGCTTGGCCTCTACCTGGACGGTGAACCCCGACAGCTCCTCCCGGTTGAACTCCACGACCGACACCTGCTCGAAGCTCAAATCCCGCGCCACGGTTACCGCGCTGAACGGGTTGGACTTCCTGGCGTCCCGCAGCTTCTCGAGAATCTCTTCCCTGTCGAAATCGACGATCTCCTCCAGCAGGCGGATCTCCCCTTCCAGGTCCTTGACGTCGACGGGAGTGCAGACGAGGTCGAACGAGGCCTGCGTCTCGGCGATCGCACGGGAATTGATGTCCAGGATCTGTCCGCGGGGCGCGCGAATGGTCCTGATGCGCAGCCGGTTGTTTTCGGAGAGCGCCTGGAAACGGTCGTACTGCACCACCTGGAGCCAGTAGAGGCGGATGAGGAGGAGGCCGAACAGGGCGAACGCGACCCAGAGCACGCCGCGGATGCGGGCGCCGATCATCGGGTCCTGCTCGCGTTTCCGGATCCGCTGCGTCATTCCTTCACCCGTTGCCACCGCCCGGAAAGGTCCATGTACAGCGGAACGGCCAGGAGCCCGGTCCAGGCGATGCGCACCGCCTCCTCCGCTCCCCAGAGCAGGGAGAACGGGCGGCTTCCGGCGACAAGCATCAGCCCCACGATGGACAGCGACTCGGTCAGCAGGAGGCCCACGACGATGGTCAGTATGTAGTATTCCGCGCGCACGAAAATGCGAAGCCCGATCTCGCGGGAAAAGAAGTAAAGCGCCATTGAGGACAGGAAAAATGTCCACGGGGGGGCGGATACGGTCAGCTCCCGGAACAGCGCCGGCGGGATGGCCGCCAGGAATCCGACGGGCCCGCCCATGAATAGCCCCGCGAATACGATCGCCAGGAACGGGAAGTCAGGCAGGAGGAACCACGGGAAGAAGCCCGAAAGCCACCATACGCTTGCCGCGGCGCCGGAGTAGGACACCGCGAGAAGAACCAGGAACTGCCTCACAATTTTCCCGCCCGGAAGGGGATCGAGGGGCGGGAAAGCACCACCAGCACCTCTTCCGCCGCCTGAAGGTTCACCGCGGTCTGCACCTTGATCTTCTGGAACAGCCCTTCCCGCGGCCGGTCCGCGCTCACAACGGTCCCCAGCAGGATCCCCTTCGGCATGCTCCCGTCGAAGCCGGAGAACAGGATCCGGTCGCCCGCCACGACGTCCTGGGTAGGCGATACGTATTTGAGCCGGCACAGGTTGCCGCCCATTCCCTCCGCTATCGCGCGCACGCGGCTGCGCTCGACGATCACGTCCGCGGCGAAGCGCCCGTCGGAGATGAGCAGGACTTCGGCGAGGCCGCTGTACGTCTTGTTTATCCGGCCTATTCCGCCGGCGGGGGTCACGACCGCCATCCCGGGCTCAACGCCCGCCTCGATGCCGGCATCTATGAATACGGCCTGGAACCATGGGGAGACGTCGTGCCCGACCACGCGCGCGCCGATGGTCTTCCTCTCGGCGGCCTCCGAGAAATGAAGCAATTCCCTGAGGCGCCTGTTCTCGAGGAGGGCGTCCCTGTTCTCGTGTATCTTCTCGCGGAGGGCCGCCACCTCCCGCCGAAGCCTGTCGTTCTCGCGGGACACCTCCACGAGCGCTATGTAATGCGACCAGACCGTGTGGATCCCCCGCCGGGCGAAATCGACGGTCGCATATACGGGGCGGAACACTACGGAGCCGGCGGCGTGAGCCGAATCGGCGCGTGAGAGGGCCAGCGGGGGGCGTACGAAAAACTGTATCGCGACGGAGAGAAGGAGGATCGCCGTCAGCAGGCGCCACCACTTTCTGAAAAATGATCCCATAAAACGATCTTACAACACAATCCGCCGGGAACCCGGCCGGCGTCTCAGTGGAGAGCCACTTGGCGCAGAAGGTCCAGTTCGTCCAGCGCCTTCCCCGATCCCAGCACAACGCAGGACAGCGGGTCCTCGGCGACGGTTACCGGCAGCCCGGTTTCCTCCCTCAGAAGCGAATCGAGGTTGCGAAGAAGCGCGCCCCCCCCGGCCAGTACTATGCCGCGATCGTATATGTCGCCGGCGAGCTCCGGAGGCGTCTCCTCGAACACGCCCTTCACCGCGTCCACGATGATCCGTACGGGCTCGGAAAGCGCTTCCCGGATCTCGTCGGATTGCAGCGTCAGCGCCTTGGGCACCCCGGACACCATGTCGAGCCCCTTGATCTCCGCAGTCTCGGAAAATCCGGGGAAGGCGTTCCCTATGGTCACCTTTATGTACTCCGCGGTGGGCTCGCCGATAAGCAGGTTGTACTTACGCTTCACGTATTGCAGGATCGCCTCGTCCATCTTGTCGCCCGCGACCCGGACCGACTGGCTCTTGACGATCCCCCCGAGCGATATCACCGCCACCTCGGTGGTGCCGCCGCCGATGTCGACTATCATGTTCCCGGAAGGCTCGGTGATCGGCAGCCCCGCCCCGATGGCTGCGGCCAGCGGCTCCTCGATCAGGTACACTTCCCGGGCCCCAGCGCTCTGTGCGGACTCGCGCACGGCCCGGCGCTCGACCTCGGTGCAGCCGTAGGGGACGCAGATGATTATACGCGGGCGCACCAGGGTGCGGTGCTTGTGCGCCTTGCGTATGAAGTAGCGCAGCATCGCCTCGGTCACCTCGAAATCGGCTATCACGCCGTCCTTGATGGGGCGGATGGCTACGATGTTCCCCGGCGTGCGCCCTATCATCCGCTTGGCCTCGATCCCTACTGCCAGAACCTTCTTGGCGCCCCGGCTGTCCCTGTGGACTGCGACCGCGGACGGCTCCGAGCAGATGATCCCCTCTCCCTTTACGTACACGAGGGTGGTCGCCGTTCCGAGGTCGATGGCAAGGTCGTTGGAGAACAAACCGAGCAGCCTGTCGAAAATCATCCGTCCCTCCGAATGTCTTGAGAGTTCCAGGGGCTCGAAAGATATCGCAGTATATTAACAAGCGGACCCTGCCATTGCAATCGATTGGGGATAAAGGGCGAAATCCGTTGAATTTACCCCTCGGGACGCATTAACATGATTTGTTTGCTTTTCATTCCTCCCCCTCACAGGAGAAACGACACGCCATGCTCGACGTACTCCGGCGGAACGCCGGCTCTTGGGCCATAAAGATCATCCTGGGCTTCATAGCCATAACGTTCGTCTGGTGGGGGGTCGGAACCTACTCCGAGCGGGGCAGGGACGTAGCCGCAACGGTCGGCGAGGAAAACATCTCGATGTCGGAGCTCGCCGAGGCGTCTTCCGGGCTGGAGAAGAGCTACCGGGACGTATACGGCGCCGCGTTCACTCCGGAAATGGCCAAGTCCCTCAATTTGCGCAAGCAGGCGCTCGACACCCTTATCCAGCGCTCGATCCTTCTCGCGGAAGCCAGGAAGATGAGGCTCGGCGCCACGGACTCGGAGGTCCAGCAGGAGATCGCCTCCGACCCGGCATTCCAGGTCGACGGCCGGTTCAGCGAGGAAAGGTATCGCAGCCTGCTTTCTTACAATCGCATCAGCACGGCGGCATTCGAGGCAACGAAACGCCAGGAGATCACGTTGAAAAAAATGGAAGGGCTGTTCGCCGCCGACGCCCGGGTCCCCGAGAGCGAGGCACGCGACCTCTTCAACCTGACCGCCCGCAAAGTGCGGCTGCTTGTCGTTGCGGCGGACCCGGACAAGGGAAAGGGAGTCCAGCCCCCGACGGAAGCGGAAATATCCGCAGGCTACGCGCAGGCGCGCGAGAGCTACAGGGTCCCGGCACGCGTGAAACTGCTGGCGGCCCGCTTCGATCCGGGGCACTTCGCGAGGAACGCCGCGGTGACCGAAGAAGAGATACGGACGTTCTACGAAGGGAACGCCGACAAGTTCAGGACGGAAGAACAACGGCTCGTGTCGCAGATCTATCTCCCGTACTCGAGGAAAGACAAGGAGACGGTCGGCAGGAAGGCGGCCGATATCCTTGCCGAGGCCGCAAAAGGCAAGGCGGAATTCGAAAAGCTTGCGAGAAAGCATTCCGGCATCAAATCCGGGGAGACCTGGCTGCGGCGCAGCGAGGCGAAGCCGGAAATGGTCGGCCCCGTTTTCTCGGCGGCGGTGGACGCGGTCGTCGGACCGATCGACACGGGCGGCGGGTTCCTGCTCGTCAGGATAAACCGGATCAAATTCCCCGAAGCCCTCCCCCTTTCGCAGGCCAGGGACCGGGTGATCTCGCTGCTGCGGCACGAGAAGGGCAAGGACATGGCGGTCATCAAGGCATACGAGGCGCATACCAAGGCCACGGCGGGGAAGGACCTGAAAGGGGCCTGCGCCGCCTACGGCATAACCCCGGTCGAAACCGGATGGACGTCCGGGGACGCGAAGGACGACGCGGTCCCTCCGGCGGTCGTCCAGGAAGCGCTGCTTCTGCCGGTAAAGGAGATCGGGCAGGTCAAGACGGTCGGCGACACCCACTTCCTGTTCCAGGTGGCCGCCAAGGAAGATTCGCGCATCCCTGAACTGTCCGAAGTGCGCGAAAAGGTCCACTCCGCGGTCATGCGGGAGAAGAAGCGCGCGTCCGTTCGGTCGGAACTGGACAGGATCCTGTCGGCCTCGAAGTCCGCCGCCGAGCTCGAACGCAATGCGAAGAAGGCCGGATTCTCCGCCGCCTCCACCGCTTTCTTTCCGCCGCTTTCCGGCCCTTATCCCGAAAGCCTCCCCGAGACAGGCGACTTCCGGAAGATACTGCTCTCTCTTTCGAAGAGCGCTCCCGTGTACGGCAAGAGCGTCGAATCATCGGGCCGTTTCCTGGCCGTGGCGTTCATCGACGAGCAGAGCGCGGACGCGAAAGAGTGGACTGCAAGGAAGGACGCCGTTCTCACTGCCGTGGCGGAGCAGAAAAAGAGCCAGATGATCGAAGCCTTCATCGCCTATCGCCGCTCGCAGGCCAAGGTGGAGATCAACCCCGAAGCTCTCAAATAAATGGATGGGGCAACTCCCCGGCTCATCGGCCCGCTCGTCGCCTTGCTCGCGGCCGGGCTTCTTTTCCCCGCAGCGATCCGTGCATACGAGACCGGAAAGGTAGTGGAGGTCGTAGACGGCGACACCCTGAACGTCCTGGCCGGGCAGGAGACAAGAGCAGTCCGCCTGGTCGGCATTGACGCACCCGAGCGCTCCCACCCTTCGAGGCCCAGGGAATATCTCGCCGACGAGGCCGCGGCGGCCCTCTCCTCCATGTGCGAAGGGAAAACCGTCCGCATGGAAACCGGAGACGAGGACACCGACCGCCACGGGCGGCTTCTCCGCTACGTGTATCTCCCCGAACCCGACGGCAGGCTCGTCAACCTCGAGATGGTGCGCAGGGGATACGCGCGCGTAAACAGGAGGTTCCGCTTTTCGCGTGAAGCCGAGTTTTCCAGGGCGGAAGGAGAGGCGCGCAGGGAAGAGGCCGGTATCTGGCGGGAAAAGGGAATGGCGGAAGTGCGCTGGCTGCTTTCGCAAGGCACTCCCGGCGTCGACATACTGCCCCTTTCCGGAGACAGGTTCGCGATCGTCTGCGGCGCGATGGCGAAAACCGGAGTAACCGGGAACGAACTTGCGAAGACCGTGCGAAAAGTCCTCCGATGGCGAACCGAATATACGGACATGGAATTCGAAAAGGCGGCAAGGGCGGCGGGATTCCTCCCCCTGGCCGCGGAAACGCCTCGCCGCAATGCGGGGTCGGACGCTCCCGCTCCCCCGCCCGCCTCCGGGATCGTTCCTTGGGAAGAGGCGCACAGGCACATCGGGCTCGAGGTGGTGACGGAAGGGGTGCTTGTGCGCGCGCACCGGACGAAAAATGTCCTCTACTTGAACTTCCATCCCAACTGGAAGAAGTACGTAACCGTTGTGATTCGGGGCGTCGACATGACGCGCTTCCCGGGGGACCCGGAGAAGTTATACATGGGGAAAACCGTGAGAGTGTGCGGAGAGGTCACCGATTACAACGGAAGGCCGGAGATCGTGGTCCGGTCCCCCGAAGCGATCACGATCATAAAATAAAAACGGGGCGCGGCTTTCCGGCCGCGCCCCGAAAGTCAAATGCTCCGAAGAACGCCTAGCTTTTCGCCTCCTCGGCCTTGATCGCCATTGCCGCGGCGCCCTCTTCGATCGGGATGCGCATGCCGTAGAACGACCGCCACACGAAAACAATGGAGATGAGGAAGAAAACGGTCGCCAGGCCCGCGGTGATCGTCTTGTCGGTAATCGTTATCGCCAGCTCGACCGCCAGCAGGCCGAACAGGGTCGTGAACTTGATGACCGGGTTCATGGCGACCGACGAGGTGTCCTTGAACGGGTCGCCGACGGTGTCGCCCACGACGGTTGCGGCGTGCAGATCCGTGCCCTTCATGTTGAGCTCGGTCTCGACGAGCTTCTTCGCGTTGTCCCAGGCGCCGCCCGCGTTGGCCATGAAGATCGCCTGGTACAGGCCGAAGATCGCGATGGAGATGAGATACCCGATGAAGAAGTAGTGGTTGACGCAGGCAAAAGCCAGCGTGCCGAAGAACACCGCCAGGAAGATGTTGAACATGCCCTTCTGGGCGTACTGCGTGCAGATCTCGACGACCTTCTTGCTGTCGGCCACCGAGGCCTTTTCCCCGCCGCCCTCCAGCTTGATGTTGCGCTTGATGAACTCCACCGCCCGGTAGGCGCCCGTGGCGACGGCCTGCGTGGCCGCGCCGGAGAACCAGAAGATCATCGCCCCGCCGGTGATCAGCCCCAGCAGGAAGACCGGGTTCAGGATCGACAGCCCTGCGGCGACGTCCGCGGCGCCGAACATCTTCTCCAGCAACTGGATGATGGCGAAGATGAGCGTCGTGGCGCCGACCACGGCCGTGCCGATGAGCACCGGCTTCGCGGTGGCCTTGAAGGTGTTGCCCGCTCCGTCGTTCTCCTCGAGGTAAACCTTGGCTTCCTCGAAGTCGGGCGTGAAGCCGAAATCCTTCTTTATCTCCTCGGAGATGTTGGGAAGGGTCTCGATGGTGGAGAGCTCATACACCGACTGGGCGTTGTCGGTAACCGGGCCGTAGGAGTCGACCGCGATGGTGACCGGCCCCATCCCCAGGAATCCGAAGGCGACCAGCCCGAAGGCGAAGATCGCGGGGGCCGCCATGATCGTGCCCACTCCCGCCGTGCTGACGAAGTAGGCGATCGCCATGAGGGCGATGATTGCGATCCCCAGCCAGTATGAGGCGAAGTACCCGGCGACGATCCCGGAGATGATATTCAGGGACGCCCCCCCTTCGCGGGAGGCGGTGACGATCTCGCGCACGTGCCCTGAGTTGGTGGAGGTGAAGACCTTGACGAGCTCGGGGATCAGGGCGCCGGCGATCGTGCCGCACGTGATGATCGTGCCGAGCTTCCACCACAGCGTGGCATCACCCTGGAGGCTGGGGACCAGGAGGTACGAGAGGAGGTATGTCATCGCGATGGAGATGAACGAGGTCAGCCACACCAGGGAGGTCAGGGGATGCTCGAAGTTGAACTTTTTCGCCTCGCCGTACTTGGCCTTCGCGATCATCCCGTTGATGTAGTAAGAGGCGGCGCTGGTGACGATCATGCCGATGCGCATCACGAAGATCCAGACAAGGAGCATGATCTGGGTGACGGGGTTGGGGACCGCAAGAATTATGAAGGTGATGAGCGCGACGCCCGTGACGCCGTAGGTCTCGAAGCCGTCGGCGGTGGGGCCGACCGAGTCGCCCGCGTTGTCGCCCGTGCAGTCGGCGATGACGCCGGGGTTGCGCGCGTCGTCCTCCTTGATCTTGAAGACGATCTTCATGAGATCCGATCCGATGTCGGCGATCTTGGTGAAGATGCCGCCCGCGATACGCAGCGCCGCGGCGCCGAGCGACTCGCCGATGGCGAACCCGATGAAGCACGGTCCCGCGTAGTCGCCGGGGACGTAGAGCAGGATGAAGAGCATTATCACCAGCTCGACGCTGATCAGCATCATTCCGACGCTCATCCCCGAGCCGAGGGGGATCTCCATGGTCGGGAAGGGTTTGCCGCGCAGGCCCGCGAAGGCGGTCCGGGAATTGGCGTAGGTGTTGATCCGGATGCCGAACCAGGCCACCCCGTAGCTCCCCAGGATGCCGATGATGCTGAAGATGACGATGATCACGACCTGGATGGTGGCGTAGTGGAGCAGGAAGCCGAAGTAGACCACCATGATCGCGGCGATGAACGCCCACAGGATCGCGATGAACTTGCCCTGCGTGATGAGGTAGGTCTTGCAGGTCTCGTAGATCAGCTCCGAGATTTCACGCATCGCCCGATGTACGGGGAGATTCTTTATATGCTGGAACTGCATGAAACCGAAGCCCATCCCCAGGAGGCATATGACCAGCCCCCCCACCAGGAGGTTGTGCCCGGACACCCCCATGAACGACACGCTTCCCAGATCGGGGATCTTGAGCTCCGCCTCGCTGGCGTTCGCGACGGCGGCAAACAGCAGGATGAACAGCGGGATTGCGAAAAACGCAAGCTTTTGCGCAATCGTGGAACGCTTGAGACGTTTAGCCGTGGATACCATCATGCCCCTCCCTGCAATTGATTTATATATGCGGTTCGTGACGGGAAATCCCCCTGGAAAATACGGACGGCGCGTTTTCCGGAGACGCTCCGAGGAAAATTAAACTCGGAATTAATACCACGGCTTCCCCGGGGGGTCAAGGGGAAACGTATACAGTATCCTCCACCCGATTCTAGCACCCCCCATCGGCTGCGAAAGCGGTGTTATATTGATGAGATGGATTTCCGGGGGAAGTTGATCCTCGCTCCGCTGGCGGGGATAACCGACACGACATTTCGCCTTTTGTGCCGGGAGAACGGTGCCGACGTCGTCCTGACCGAGATGGCCTCCGCGAAGGGATTGCTGATGCAGCCAGAACGGACCCGGCGGTTTCTCGAATATTGCGAAGGGGAGCGGCCCGTCGGCGCGCAGCTATTCGGGGCCTCCCCCGGGGAGATGGCGGAGGCTGCCGCCATGATCCGGGACCTGGGCTTCGACTTCGTGGACATCAACATGGGATGCCCCGTCCGAAAGGTCACCTCCGGGGGAGCGGGCGCGGCCATCCTCTCCGACCCGGGGTTGGCGGGCGAACTGGTAGGGTCGGCGGTCCGGGGAGGCGGAAGGTTACCCGTCACCGTCAAGATCCGCTCGGGATTCGGGAATGATACGGAGACTTACCTGGAGGTGGCGAGGGAGGTTTTCGCGGCGGGGGCTTCCGCGGTCACCCTTCACCCACGCAGCCGCGGCCAGATGTTCTCCGGCCGCGCCGACTGGGGGCAGATAGCCGCGCTCAAAGAAAAATTTCCCGACCGGGTGATCGTGGGCAACGGAGACGTCCGCACCGCTTCGGACGCCCGCATGATGTTCGAAAAAACCGGGTGCGACGCGGTGATGGTCGGCCGTGCCGCCCTGGGAAATCCATGGATATTCGGGCAGATGCGGCGGGAGCTTTTCGCCCCGGCCGGCCCGGAAACCGCGCATCGTATTGCCGGCGGCCCCCCTTCGTCCCGCGGAGAGCTTATCCTGCGGCACGGGGAGGAGATGCACCGCCGCCGTGGAGACGCGGGGATACTCGAGATGCGGAAGCACCTTGCATGGTACAGCCGCGGGATTCCGGGCGCCGCGGCGTTCCGAGGCGAGCTCGTGCGGGTTTCCACGCTCGATGAATTCCGATCCGCCGTAAGGCGCTTCTTTTGAGCGACCTCTTCCAGCACACGCTCGAATCGGTAAACATAGGGATCCTGGTGTTCGACAGGGGCGGGAAACTCGTGTACCTGAACCCCGCCGCGGAGGAAATCCTCCAGGGCTCGTCGCAGGCGCTCAAGGGAAGGCACTACCGGACCCTGTTCCGCGGAAGCCTCTCCGCCGCCCGCATCGCGCGGAAAGCCCTGACGGAAAACGTCGCCGTGACGGGATTCGACGTCGAGCTCAAGCTGGCCCACCGGAGCGCCGGGCTGCCTCCGCTTTCGGTCATCATCGGGGCCTCTCCGCTCTACGGTCCCGACAGGGAATCGGGCGGCGCGGTGCTGTCGATCAAGCCGGCGGAGATCCTCACGATGGTCGAACAGGAAGAGCAGGCGGCGTCGAGCGCGCAGGAGATGCAAATGCTCGCCTACGGCATCGCTCATGAGATCAAGAATCCGCTGGGCGGCATCCTCGGAGCGGGGCAATGGATCCTTAGGCGGGAAGCATCCGAGGAGGAGCGAAGGGAGGGGATCCGGCTGATCATAAGGGAGGCGGAACGGATCAACGGGCTGGTGGAAAAGATGCTCGAAATGGGGAAATCCCCGCCTTCCACGAGGCCATTCCCGCTCCTGCCCCTGTTGAGGCAGGCGGAGGAGCTCCTGAGCGCGGAGGTCCGCGCACAGGGCAAGGAGATCGCGTTCGAGCTGCGGGTGGACCCTAGCCTCCCCGACGTTTCCGGCCATCCCGACACGATTTTCCGTGCGATCGTGAACATCCTCAAGAACGCGGTGGAGGCGATCGATCGCAAGGGGACGATCCGGATCGAAAGCCGGATGAATTTCAGCTACCGCTGGAGCCGTGGAAAGGGGAAAAAGCGGTCTTTTCTCGAGCTGGCGATAGCGGACACCGGCCCCGGCATGTCGGAGGCGGATGTCCGCAAGGCCCTCCTTCCTTTCTACACCACGAAAGCCAGGGGTACGGGCCTCGGGCTGGTCATGGCAAGGCAGGCCATAAGCCGGCACGGCGGCAAGCTTGAAATAAAGTCCGTGCGGGGGGCCGGAACGACGGTTAAAATATCCCTTCCAGTCGATCCCGGGAAGAAGCCGCCGAGTTGAAGAAAGTCCTGATCGCAGACGACGACGAGAGCATCCGCTGGGTCCTCCAGAAGACGGTGACCGGGATGGGATTCTCGGCCGATCTCGCCGAGGACGGTGAGAAGGCTCTCTCGCTTCTGTCCAAGCACGCCTATTCCGCCGCCTTCGTGGACATCCGCATGCCGGGGATGGAAGGGATCGAGGTCCTCGAGCGGATACAGGCGAAAAAATCCCCTACGCGGTTCTTCGTGATGACGGCGGTCCGCCGGCCCGACGCGGCCGCCCGCTCGGCCCGGGCGGGCGCCGCCGAATTCATAACCAAGCCGTTCGACATCGCGCACATCGAGAAGCTCCTGAAGGACCTGGAGAAGGAATCCGCTTCCCGCGAACGCCCCTTCCGCGCCGAGGACGCGGAGGAATGGAAATCGGCCAGGTTCGTGGGGCGCAGCCGGGCGATCCTCGAGGTGTTCCAGAGCGCCGGGAAGGTGGCCGACTCGGACGCCACGGTGCTTCTGCTGGGCGAGCGGGGGGTCGGCAAGGAGCTTGTGGCGCGCTGCATCCACGAGCTGGGCTCCCCCGAGCGCCCGTTCGTCCCGGTCAACACGTCGGCCATCCCCAGGGAGCTGCAGGAGGCCGAGCTGTTCGGCAGCGAGAAAGGGGCTTTCACCGGGGCGGACGCCGCCCGAGAGGGGAAGATCGAGGCCGCCATGGGAGGGACGCTCTTCCTGGACGAGATAGGCGACACGCCGCTGGAGCTCCAGGCCAAGCTTCTGCGCGTGCTGCAGGAAAAGGAGTTCACCCGGCTGGGATCGAACAGGCCCCAGAAGTTCCGGGGGCGAATTATCGCCGCTACCAACCGCGACCTGCGTCGCCTGGCGTCCGACGGCAAGTTCCGCGAGGACCTCCTGGACCGGCTCAACGTATTTCCCATCCGCGTCCCGGCGCTTTCCGAACGGCGCGAGGACATCCCGCTGCTGGCCGATTTCTTCCTTCAGAAATACTGCGCCCTCCTCTCACGGCCCCCGCGCTCATTTTCCAGGGAGGCGCTGGAGGTGCTCGGCGCGCACAACTGGAAGGGGAACGTCCGCGAGCTCGAGAACTTCGTGCAGCGGCTGTCGGTCCTCTCATCGGGGAAGCTACTGCGCCGGGAAGAGGTCGCCCGCGAACTGGCAAAGGCGGACGGCGCCCCCGACCCGGCCACCGCCCCGCTGGAGCTGGTGATCGAGGAGCGCGTCCGCGAGTTCGTCCGGCGGCTCGGGAGCGCCATAGAGGACGAGGAGGACCTCCACGACCTTTTCCTGCGCCAGATGGAGAAGCCGCTGATCAAGGTGGTGCTGGAGGCGGCCGGGGGGAACCAGATCAAGGCCGCGGGCATCCTCGGGATCAACCGGAACACGCTCCGCAAGAAGCTCCAGGACATGTCGCTCATCCCGAAAAAGAGGAAAAGGAAGTCCGGCTGATATGGGAAGACAAAGCCGGCCGCCCGTGATCCTCGCCTTCGGGGGGTTCGACCCGACGGGAGGCGCCGGCGTCCTCATGGACGCGAAAGCGGTGCACGCGGCGGGCGGATACGCCGCGGCGGTGCCTTCCTGCCTCGCCGTCCAGTCGACGGCGACATTCGACAGGATCGTCCCGCTTCCGCGCTCCGCCATCGACCGCGCGCTCTCCTGCGCGGCGGAGAGTTTCCGTATACGTGCCGTCAAGATCGGCATGGTCGGGACCCGGGCCGCCGCTGAAGCGATACATAATTTCCTCGCCCGGTTCCCGGGCATGCCGCTCGTACTGGATCCGGTGCTGCGAAGCTCGTCCGGCGCGCCCCTTCTTGCGACCGGGGGCCTCCCTGCCTATCGGAGGCTGCTGGCGCGCGCGTCGGTCATCACCCCCAACCTGCCCGAGAGCGAGAAGATACTCGACAGGCGGATCGGCGCGTTCGGGGAGGCGGTCGTCGCCGCGCGGGACATCTCGTTCGCCACCGGCGCGTCAGTACTGCTCAAGGGGGGTCACTTCCCCTGGAAGGGGAAACGCGGGGTCGACATAGTCTTCGAGGAGGGCCGTGTGACGCTCCTGGGCCCCGGCGCGAAGATACGGAGGGTCGACGCACACGGGACCGGCTGCGCGCTCGCATCGGCTCTTGCCGCGAGGATGGCTCTCGGAGAAACGCTGGTGGACGCTGCCCGCAGCGCAAAGGAAATCCTTGCGCGATGGATCGCGGAAGGATTTCCATCGCTCGAGGGACGCTGGACGCTCTTCGGCTGACGGAGGAAAAACGATGCGCCTTTCCAGATCCATCCTGCCGTTTCTCCCGTCTATCCTGCTGCTGGCATCCTGCGCCCACAGGGAGGCGGCATTCGCCCCTCCCGCCCCGAAGACGGTAAAAGTTGCCCTGGTGCTCGGCGCGGGGGCATCGAAGGGGTTCGCCCATATCGGCGTGTTGAAGATCATGGAGGCCAATTATATTCCGGTGCACCTGATCGTCGGGACCAGCGTGGGCAGCTTCGTAGGCAGCCTGTACGCATACGGCTACGACTCCTACAATCTTCAGAAACTCGCCTTTTCGATCGAAAAAGGCGACATCGTCGATCTGACCGTTCCGGACAACGGGTTCATCAAGGGGGAGAAGCTCGAGGAGTATGTAAACAGGGCCGTCAGGAATACTCCTCTGGAAAATTTAAGGATTCCATTCCATGCGATAGCGACCGACATCCAGAGCGGGCAGGAATTCGCCTTCGGGAAAGGGAATACCGGGATGGCGGTCCGCGCAAGCTGCTCGATCCCCGGCGTCTTCCGGCCCGTCCATATTTCCGACCGGACCTACGTGGACGGGGGGGTGGTAAGCCCGGTGGCTGTGAACGCCGCAAGAAGGTTTGGAGCGGACGTCGTCATCGCGGTGGACATCTCGGCGGGGGACGGGGGGCAGGCGCCGGAAAGCACAATGGAGACCCTGCTCCAGTCGATCGGGATAATGTACGCGAAGCTCGCCTCCCTTCAGCTTTCCCGGGCCGACGTCGTGATCAGGCCCAAGGTGGGGCACATCGGGTCGAGCGATTTCTCAAAGCGGCACGAGGCGATACTGGAAGGCGAGAAGGCGGCGCAGGAGGCGTTGCCAGCGATCAGGAGCGCGATCGAAGCCGCCGCATCGCGGTAGACGCTTATTCGTAATCCTTCGCCAGGTCCTCGAAGCGCGTATACGGGGAAAGGAATGCCAGGCTGATCTCGCCGGTCGGGCCGTTGCGGTGCTTGCCGATTATCACCTCGGCGACCCCCTTCTTGTCGTCCGGGGTCTCCCCCTTGGTATACATTTCTTCCCGATAGATGAACAATATCAAGTCGCTATCCTGTTCGATCGCTCCCGAATTGTGGCTTACGATGCCGTCCGCCAACCAGGAAGATGGACCAGGAACAGTTAGGTCGAAGACCTCCTCAATCCCGTCCGGCTTCACGTCAGCTACACGATCCCAGAATAAATCGCTTGTTGCCCACCCCCGCAGGGTATTGTTGTCCAGGAGGTCCGCATACTCCATCAGCAAGCATCGCGAGGGGGCGAAACTGAACTGGTAGCTACCCCCGTAAGAAGTGCCACGAAGGGTTGCCATTTCCCGATGCGTTATACCGTTTGCCGTCATTGCTTCCCGCACCTGAAGAAAAACTTCCTTCGGAAGGGTATCCACATTAGTATTTGACTCCACGAATGCCAGTTCATTCCAAAGCCTTTCCGCAGGAGCAACGCGCGGTCCAAATGCTCCCACGGTTTCAAGAAAACGCTTCTGCTGAACGGAGTCATAGATCGATACAGAGAAAACCGGTCGGTAATTCTCTTTGCAGAAAGCTCCGATTCGGGCAACTATGCCAAGGCGTATCAACAGCGCCGCCACGTCTCTCGCTAATCCTTCGCTCGATGTGCTGAAATAAATATTCGAAGAACCTTTGGTTCCGGCCTTGCGGCAACAGATGCTCCCATCCGTTGCCCAAAGATGCCGAAGCAGTAGCCCTATCTGATCGTTGCTTAATTTAAAAACCTCCTCAGGCAGTCGCTTTTCATGGGACCGCTGTCCGAAAATCCCCAACTCACGCAGCCACAGGTTGACCCCGGCCGGATGCCAGCGGTTACCGTTACCGCTGATCATCAACTGGTGCCACTTCCCTCGCCCTCGATAGCGGGTCACCTTCGCTCCAAATTCGTTTTGAGCCGCCTCTGTTACGGCATGGCTGTTTTCTTCGGAAGCGGTTGTGTACCGCATCGGTTGATTATTGAGATAGCTGCCGTCACCGATGAGCTGTCCCAGCAGGATGATCCTTTCTTCCGGCCAGCGGATGGTGCTGGAGGGCTCAGGAATCCTGCGAGCAATCGCAACCCTGTCGCCTGGCTTCAGATCCGCAACGCGTAACCATACGCCGGCAGCGTAAAGCAGGTGTTCGGCTGTTGCCCTGATGGTGCGACCGCTTGCCAAAGCGACGCGCATAACCGGTTTCTCGCCCATCGACCAGACGAGGTCGCTCTTCGCGGGAACAATTCGCCCTTCGGTTGACATCGCCCAGACCTCCGCCTGCTTCCCTACCAAGTCACGTATAGGAATACGGCAGCCGTCCGTGGTCATGACGAGGGTATCCCCCGTAACGCACTCCCTCAAATCCGACATCAGCGGGCGCTTGTCATTCCGGTTTTCCACACTCCTGCTCAACTGGGAGACCGCGAGGACCGGGATGTCGAGCTCCTTGGCTAGGGCCTTGAGCGAACGGGAAATCTCGGAGACCTCCTGGACACGGTTGTCCGAGGAGGAGCGGTAAGAGTTCCCACGCATAAGCTGGAGGTAGTCCACCACCACCAGCCCGATATTCTTCTCCTTCTTGAGCCTTCGCGCTTTTGCCCGCAGCTCGAGGGCGGTCAGGGAATCCGAGTCGTCGATGTAGATCGGGGCTTCCGAAAGCCTTCCCACCGATGCGACGATCCGGTTCATCTCGTCCTGCGCGAGGTACCCGCTGCGCAGCCGCTTGGAGTTGACGCGAGCGTCCGAGCAGATCATCCGCAGCGCAAGCTGGTGGCGGCTCATCTCCAGCGAGAAGATCGCCACGGGCAGCTTGTGCTTGATCGAAGCGTTCCGGGCGATATCAAGGCAGAAGGCGGTCTTCCCCATGCTGGGCCGCGCAGCTACGACGACCATGTCCGACTTCTGGAATCCCGAGGTGAGCTGGTCGAGGTCCCTGAATCCCGACGGGACGCCGGTGATCATCTCCTTGCGCTCGAAGAGCTTCTCGATCTCCTTCATCGACTCCTTGGCCATCTCGGCCATCGTGAAGTAGGAGGGCTTGATCTTCTCCTCGGCGATGGCGAAGATCGCCTGCTCGGTCTTGTCGAGGAAATCGTCGACCTCGGAAACACCCTGGAACGCAGAGGTCGTGATCTGCTGGGCGACGGAGATCGTCCTCCGCAGGATCGAGGCGTTCTTTACCAGGCGGGCGTATTCGGCCACGTTGGCGGTCGTGGGAACGTTCTGGATGAGATCGGAGAGGTAGGCCAGCCCGCCGATTTCCCCCTCGACCCCGCGGTCCTGCAGCGCCGAAGAGAGGGTAAGCTGGTCGATCGCGCGGCCCCGGTCGTAGAGGTCGATCATCACGGAGAAAAGCGTCCGGTGGGCGCCCTGGTAGAAATCCTCCGGACGGAGAATCTCCACCGCGGCGTTCATCAGGTCGTTATTGAGCAGGACGGAAGCGATAACACCCTGCTCCGCCGCAAGATTGTGCGGCGGAACGCGGAGAAGGGAGGCCTCGGAGCCGGCTGCGGGCGTCGCGCGCGTACCGTTCATTGGCACCTCCCTTCCAGGCGAGTCGCTACGATTCCGCCACCACGCTGACAGAGACCTCCGGATGCAGATCGGACCCCGCCTTCACCTTCACCTTGTAGTCGCCGATCTGCTTGATGGGGTCCTGCAGCAGGACCGTCTTCCGGTCTACCGCGACGCCGGCCTTTTCCAGCGCCTCGGCGATGTCTCGCGACGTAATGGCGCCGAACAGCTTCCCTTCCTCGCCGGCCTTGGCGGATATGGTCAGGGACACGGACGCCAGCCTCTCGGCAAGGGACTCCGCTCCCTTGCGGGTCTTCTTCGCTCTGGCCTCTATCACCCGCCGGTCGTGCTCGAGGGCCTTCAGGTTGCGCAGGTTCGCCGGCACCGCCAGCTCCCGCGGAATAAGGTAGTTCCTCCCGAACCCGTCCGCGACCTTGACGACGTCGCCCGCCTTCCCCAGCTTTTCCACGTCTTCGCGCAGGATTACTTTCATCTCCGCCGCCCTCCTACCGGACCTGCGTGGCGGTGAACGGGATCAGCGCCACTGCCCGCGCCTTCTTTATCTCCACCGTCAGCTTGCGCTGGTGTGTGGCGCAGGTGCCGGATATGCGCCGCGGGACGATCTTTCCCCGCTCGGAGACGAACTGCTTGATCATGTAAACGTTCTTGTAGTCGAGCTGCAGCTCCTTTTCCGCGCAGAACCGGCAGAACTTCTTGCGTACGTACCGTTTCCTCGGCCCTCCGGGGCCGCCGCCCTCGCGCGGGCCGTTCCGGTGGGGTCTCATTGGGGTGGCCATCGTTGCTGTTCCTCCTCGAATATTGTCGATGTTCCGGGTTTAAAATGGAATGTCTTCATCCGGCCCTTCGGGGCCCTGCGGCTGCGACCCGCCGGCGCCCGCCTCTTGCGCGGCGCCCTTGGGGGAGCCCAGGAACTGGACGCCGTCCGCGACCACCTCGATCTTGCTCCTCTTGGTCCCTTCGGACTCCCACCTGCGCTGGCGGAGCCTCCCCTCCACCAGGACCGGCCGTCCCTTGGAGAGGTATTCGGCGCAGTTCTCCCCGAGCTTGCCGAAGACCACGATGTCGAAGAACGACACGTCCTCCTTGAGCTCGTTGTTCTGCTTGTACCGCGAGTTGACCGCGATGCCGAAGCTCGTCACCGACAGGCCCGAGGGCAGATACCGTATTTCCGGGTCCCGCACAAGGTTCCCGGCCAGGATGACGCGGTTGAAGGTGACCATGATGTTCTCCCTTCCGCTAGGGAACGGTTGCGGGAGGCGGCGCATCGCCCCCCGGCGGCTGCCCCTCCGGAGAAGCCGGCGCCTCCGAGGCTGCCGGAAGGACCGTTCCGGCCTTCTGCTTCAGCTCGACCTCCACGCGGGACGTCAGGTGGCGCAGGATACCGTCGAAGATCTTGATGTTGCGCTCGACTTCCTCCACGACGCCGCGGTTGCCGGTGTAGAGGAGGAACGTGTAATAAGCGTTTACTCTTTTTCCTATCTGGTAGGCCAGCTTCCGGTTTCCCCAGTCGTCCTGCTTGAGGATCTCCCCCTGGTAGGAAGCGATGACGCCCGCAAGCTTCGAGAGGAATTCCTTCCGCTGCTCTTCCGGAAGCTCCGGGTCGAACAGTACCGCGGTTTCATACTTTTTCGGCATTGTGTTTCTTTGCCTCCTTTCGGCTGATCGAGCCCCCGGACTTTTCGCCGGGAGCAAGGAGTATGTTGCCCTCCGCGGACGGCGGAGGGGGTGTTGCGCGCCGGGCGTTCCGGCGCGTCATCGTCTTGTCGAAGCCGTCCCGCAGTATCTCCAGGACGGCCTCGGCGGCTGAAGCGACGCCGCCAAGGAAAAGGTCCCGCGATTCCGGCGGCGGAGGCGAGAGAACGAAGTCCGCCGGATCGACGCCCTCGGTAGGGCGGCCGATCCCGATCCGGACCCGCAGGAACGCCAGGGTCCCGAGCTCCTGCTGCAAAGATCGCAATCCGTTGTGCCCGCCCGTCCCGCCGCCGCGCTTGAGCCTTACCTGGCCGGGGGGGAGGTCCAGATCGTCGTGCAGCACGATCAGGCCTTCGGGGGACTCCGCGTAATCGCGGTATATCGGCGCCACCGCCTCGCCGCAACGGTTCATGTACGTCAGCGGCCTGGCCAGGAGGACCGCGACGCCTTCCGCGTCGCCGACGCCGCACTCGAGCTCCCCCTCCCTGGCGAACCGTATCCCCAGGGGGCGCGCCAGACGGTCCGCCGCCATGAACCCGGCGTTGTGGAGCGTCCCGCCGTACCTGCGCCCCGGATTCCCCAGGCCGACGACCAGGAGCTCCGGGCGGCTAGGCTTTCTCCTTCTCCGCAGGTTCCGCAACGCTGGCGCCTTCCGCCGCCGCTTCCGCGCCTTCCTCCGGCGCCGCGGTGACCACTTCCTCCACCTTCGGCGTGTGCACCGAGGCGATGGTCATCTTCAGGTCCTTCTCGACGGCCTGTACGCCCGCCGGGAAAACGACATCCCCCAGGTGCAGCGACTGGCCGAGGCCCAGGTGCGACACGTTTACCTCGATGAGCTCGGGGACGTTGTCCGGTGTGCACTCGACTTCGATGTTGCGAACGACCTGCTCGAGGACGCCCCCCAGCTCGATCCCGGCCGCCTTGCCGCGGAGCTTGAGCGGCACCTCGATCCTGAACTTCCGGCCCAGCGCCACTTCGTAGAAGTCGACGTGGATCACGCGGTCGGTGAGGGGGTCCGTCTGCAATTCCTTCAGAACCGCGAACGACTCCTTCGCGTCGGCGCCGTCCGTGACGCTCATCTTCACGACCACCGTCCCCCGCCGGGCGGTTGCAAGAAACCTCTCGAGGTCGCGCCGTTCGAACTCCAGCGGCCGAGTCTCCAGCCCCTTGCCGTAAATGACCCCCGGGACCATGCCCTGGCCGAGCCGCTTCCGGTTCTTCTCCTTCCCGGTGCTCAGGCGGCGCGCCGCCGAAAGTTCCAATATCGCCATTTCCTCTCTCCTCCTAGACGAACAGCGAGCTGACTGAATCCTGGAAATGTATCCTCTTGATGGCCTCGCCCAGAAGGCCGGCCACCGAAAGTACGCGAAGCTTCCTGCAGGCCGATTTTGCGCCGAGGGGAATGGTGTTCGTGACCACCAGTTCCTCTATTGCGGATTTCTCGAGACGCTCGATCGCCGGCCCCGATAGCACGGCATGGGTGGCCAGGGCGAAAATGCGCTTTGCCCCTTTTTTGCGCAACGCCTCGGCGGACTGGACAAGCGTTCCCGCCGTGTCGACCATGTCGTCGAGCAGTATCGCCGTCTTTCCTTCAACCTCTCCTATGATGTTCATGACCTCGGCGACGTTGGGCCCTACACGGCGCTTGTCGATGATGGCCAGGGTGGTGTTCAGCCGCTTGGCGAAGGCCCTTGCGCGCTCCACGCCGCCCGCGTCGGGAGAAACTATGACCGTTTCGTCCTTGTAGTTGCTCTTTATATATTCCAGCATCACCGGGGCGGCGTACAGGTGGTCCACCGGGATGTTGAAGAATCCCTGGATCTGGCCGGCGTGCAGGTCCACCGTGAGCACGCGGGACACCCCGGCCGCCGTCAGCAGGTCCGCCACGAGCTTGGCGGAAATCGGCGCGCGGGGAAACACCTTGCGGTCCTGCCGGGCATATCCGTAATACGGGATGACCGCGGTCACGCGCTTGGCCGACGCGCGCTTGAGCGCGTCCATCAGTATGAGCAGCTCCATCAGGTTGTCGTTCACCGGCGGGCAGGTCGGCTGCACGATGAAAACGTCCACGCCGCGGACGTTCTCGCGGATCTCCACGTTGATCTCGCCGTCGCTGAAACGCTTGATCTCGGCGGCTCCCAGCGGGACGCACAGGAACGCGCAGATTTCCTTCGCCAGCTCGACGTGCGCGGTACCCGAGAAAAGCTTGAGCCTGGTCACACCTCTTCCCCTGTTGGGAGTATCCGCAACCTGAAAGATAGAGATGTTACAACGACCGTCCGCCGCTTTGCAAGGGGAAAAGGGAAATTCTACACGCGCTTATACCCCCGCAATCGGTAATAAGGTGCAGCAGAAGCACGGGGGCTTCCGGTGGACATGGATCGGGTATTCTCCAAATGGGGAATCGGCTCCCTATTCGGGTAATCAAAACAGGCCCGATGCATGGGGCAAAAAAATATCCTTTTTAATTTCAATATGTTTCATGAGCAACGCAATTGGCATGGTACTTGAGATAGTTACCCCAGATCGATTTTCCAATCTCTGGAGGTGGGAGTATGAAAAGGTTCCTGGCGTTGATGGTGGCGGTGGTTTTCGCCCTGACCTGCTTCGGCACGGTCATGGCGGCGGATCCGAAGGCGGCGGCCCCGGCCGCTCCCGCGAAGGCGGCTCCGGCAGCGGATAACACGATGAAGAAGGAAGCCGCGAAGCCCTAGAAGAAGAAGCCTGCCGCGAAGAAAAAGGCCCCTGCAAAGAAGAAGGCAGCCAAGAAGGCCGAAGAGAAGAAAGAGGAAATGAAGCCTGCAGCGCCTCCGGCGGCACCCCCGGCGGCTCCTCCGGCAGCGCCGAAGAAGTAACTCCCTTCACAAAGGGAAAAGAACGGCCAAGGGCAGGGGATTCGCGTCCCCTGCCCTTTTTGCATCACCCGCCCTCCCCCGCCAGTTCATTCACCTTGGCGGCCATGATGAAATCGTTATCGTGAAGGCCGCGGATCTTGTGGGTCTGGAAGGAGATGTTGCAATAACCCCACCCGACCGCTATGTCCGGGTGATGCCCTTCCCGATCCGCCAGCTCGCCGACCGCCCGTGCGAACTCCATGGCGGATGCGAAATCCTTGTACTTGAACCTGCGTTCGATCCTTCCACCGCCGGCGGAAATCGTCCAGCCGGGCGTTTCCGCAAGGTATCGCCGCGCTTCATCCTCCGCCAGGGGAGCAACGCCGCCGCGGCACGGCACGCACGTCTTTTCCGCCAGCCCCATACACCGCCCTCCTGGATATTAGATGTCCGGACCGGCCCGCGAGAGGCGGCGCGCAAACGGGATTGCGCGGTCGGATCATTTCGCAGGAAATGAGGATTCCAGGCGGTCCAGGGACGACGCCCTTATGACCGGAAGTTGACGAACTGCATCTCCACGCCGAGGTCCTTGGATTTAAGCATCCCGATGACCTCCTGCAGGTCGTTGATGTTCTTCCCGGACACGCGCACCTGCTCGTCCTGGATCTGGGACTGGACTTTCAGCTTCGTCTCCTTGACGAGGGCGATTATCTCCCTCCCCTTCTCCTTGGATATCCCCTGTACTATCGTGATGACCTGCCGGACCCTGCCGCCCGAGGCGGGCTCCGCCTTCCCGTACTGGAGAGCCTTGAGCGATACCCCCCGTCTCACGAACTTCGACTGGAGCACGTCCACGACCGCCTTCAGCCGGAAGTCGTCGTCGGCCAGAACCTTGATGCCGTCCTTGTCCAGCGAGACTTCGCACTTCGAGCCCTTGAAGTCGTAACGCTGGCCGATCTCCTTGATCGCCTGGTTGACCGCGTTGTCGACCTCCTGCATGTCGACCACCGAAACGATATCGAAGGACGGCATCGATTCCTCCCTTTCCTCCCGCATTTTCGCAGCGCCCATCCGCCGCATTGCCGGGAAGCAACGGAGACTATATCATTGCGTCAGGCGAATTCAACGCGGGCCGGGCGCAACGCCCGCCGCTACGAAACAGCTACGGCGAGGTGGACGTGGAAATAGACGAGATACGGAAGCGTATCGATCTCCTGGACGACGTGCTGCTGCGGATCTTCAACGAGCGCGCCCGGCTGGCCCTCGAAATAGGGAACCGGAAAAAAAGCCTGGGCCTTCCGGTGTTCGATCCGGCGCGGGAGAAGCGCATATTCGCGCGGATGAAGGGGGACAACCCCGGTCCGCTGGACGGCGGCGCCATCGTTCGGCTGTTCGAGAGGGTCGTGGACGAGTCTCGCCGCCTCGAACGAATCATGTCGCAGGGGGAAGGACGGGAAGAATGCTGATAATAACGAAGAAGAACGCCCCCGACGAGGCGCTGGACGCCATCAAGGAATACCTGATCGGCCACGGGTTCGACATCCACCAGTCGACGGGAGCGAACCGCACCATAATCGGCGTGATCGGCGACACCGAATCGCTGGACGAGCGCGAGATAGAAGCCCTGCCCGGCGTCAGCCAGGTGGTCCGGATACGTAAGGACGACTGACTTTCGCATCGCCGGGCGGCAGGGGGATGAAAAAAACGCCCCCCCGGGGAATACCCCGGGGGGGGCGGAGATGAATGGCGGGGTGGACGGGACTTGAACCCGCGGCCTCCGGCGTGACAGGCCGGCGTTATAACCAGCTTAACTACCACCCCGATTCGTGAGCGACTGGTAGGCGGAACAGGACTTGAACCTGTGACCCTCGCCTTGTAAGGGCGATGCTCTACCATCTGAGCTATCCGCCCAGGTGACTGCCTCCAAAGATCGAAGACCTAATAAGTTAACAAATCCCTTCCCCGAATGTCAACGCGGATGCGGACATTCTTCTGCTAAGATTGGGGCATGAAGATCGCCCTTCTTGGAGCGGCCGGGTTCGTGGGAAGGATCGCGGCGCAGGCGCTCTCCGCCCGGCCTGAAGTCCGGGATCTTCTCCTTGTGGATTACAACATCCGCGACGCGAAACGGTTCGCCAAGGCGCTTTCGCCGAAGTGCCGATGGGCGATGGCCGACGCCGGCCGCGCCCCTGAACTGGAGCGCCTGCTGGATGGAGTCGACGCGGTGGCGAACGCCGTAGGCCCGTGCTCCGAGTACGAAAAAAGGATTTTGCTTGCCTGCGCGGACAAGGCAGCCCCGGCAGCCAGCGTCGGGGACGGGACTCTCTCCGCAGAGGACTTGCGGGAAATCCACGAAGCCTTCCGCGGCAAGGGGGCCGCCTGCGTGTCCGGCTGCGGAATGATGCCGGGATGGACGGAAATCCTGTCCGCCCATTTTCTCCCGGGCGGCCCGGCGGGATCCGTGGAGCGCGGGAATCGGACGCGCCGGTTTCTATTCTGCTCGCTCGACAGGTTCGGAGGGTACGCTTTCTTCCGAAGGGCGGCAAGGATTCCGGGGCCGGAAACGGCCGCTCCGCCCGGCTCCCGCCCCGGATGTTATTTCGCGGCCGGGGAGGATCTCTTCGGCCTGCCGCCCGGACGGCCGTCCGGGCTGTACAGTCGTCTGGGACGCAGGATCGCGGCGTTGGGGCCCGTAGGGCAGGAGCTTTCCGCGGCATTCCTTTTCTGGCTTCGCGGTTACATGAATGCCAAGGAAGGTACGCCTGCCTCGGCGGCCGGGGTGTGGACGGTCAAGGACGCCGGCACGGCCTGCGCGGCCGTCGAGGATCCGCGGGGGCGGCTCGCGGGCGTTCTGCTCGCGGAGGCATCGCTTCGGCTTGCGGCGGGCGCCAAGGGCGAAAAAGGCCTCCTGCCGCTGCACCGGTTGATCGGGCGGGAGGAGGCCGAAAGGATCGCGGGCGAAGGCGGCGGAACGATTCTCGCCGGTTAGTGCCGGATGACCTCTTCGCCGGATGATCCGGGCGGGGCAGCCGAAGGTTCCGGTTCGGGCTCGGGGGGCACGACGGGTTCCGCCGGCTTCCCAGCGCCCGACATGTCGATTGCCGCCTCGATCACTTCATCCATGTGGCGCACGAACAGGATCTTCAGGCTCTTGCGGATCTTGGCGGGGATATCCGCCATGTCCTTCTCGTTTTCGGCGGGAAGGATCACGGTCTTGATCCCGCCGCGGTGCGCGGCAAGAAGCTTCTCCTTGACCCCGCCGATCGGCAGCACCCGCCCGCGCAGCGTTATCTCGCCCGTCATCGCGAGGTCGTTCCTCGCGGGCACACGCAGGAGCGCGGAAGCCAGCGCCGTCGCCATGGTGATCCCGGCGGACGGGCCGTCCTTCGGGATCGCTCCCTCCGGCACGTGTATGTGGATGTCGATCTTCTGGTAGAAGGAGCGGTCCAGCTCCATGCGGTCGGCGCGGGTGCGTATGTAGGAGAGGGCGGCGTGCGCCGATTCCTGCATCACTTCCCCGAGCTTGCCGGTAACTTTAAGGTTCCCCTTCCCCGGCATGAGGGCCGCTTCGATCAGCAGGAGCTCCCCTCCGAACTCGGTCCATGCAAGCCCCGTCACCAGCCCGATCTGCCCCTTCTCCTCGGCTTCCCCGTACCGGAATTTGGCCGGCCCCAGGTAGCCGCGAACCGCCTGTGGAGACACGCGCACTTTCACGACGGACGGGTCCTTGACCACCTCCCGGGCGATCTTCCTGCAGATCGAGGCGATCTCCCGCTCCAGGTTGCGCACTCCGGCCTCGCGCGTGTAGTAGCGGATGATCTGGATGATCGCCGGATCCGCGAAAGACACCTTGTCGCGGGACAGCCCGTGCTCGTCCAGTTTTTTCTTCAGCAGGTGATCGCGGGCGATGTTGAGCTTCTCGACCTCCGTGTACCCCGGAAGGCGGATGATCTCCATCCGGTCCTGCAGGGGAGGAGGAATACCGTGCAGCATATTGGCAGTGGTGATGAACATGACGTCGGACAGGTCGTAGTCGACGTCCAGGTAATGGTCGTTGAAGCAGTTGTTCTGCTCCGGGTCGAGCACCTCGAGGAGCGCCGCCGAAGGGTCCCCCCGAAAGTCCATGGACATCTTGTCGACCTCGTCGAGCAGGAACACCGGGTTAACCGTCCCCGCCTTTTTCATCTGGTGGATGATCTTGCCGGGCAGCGCCCCGATGTACGTGCGCCGGTGCCCCCGGATCTCCGCCTCGTCGCGGACGCCGCCCAGCGACATCCTGACGAACTTGCGCCCCATCGCTCGGGCGATCGACCGGGCCAGGGAGGTCTTCCCCACGCCCGGAGGCCCGACGAAGCACAGGATCGGCCCTTTCAGCTTCGACACCAGCTTGCGGACGGCCAGGTACTCGAGGATGCGTTCCTTGACCTTCTCCAGCCCGTAGTGGTCCTCGTTCAGGACCCTCTCGGCCGCTTCGATATCCAGCTTGTCCTCCGTCCGCTCCTGCCAGGGGATGGAGATCAGCCAGTCGACGTAGTTGCGGCTCACGGTGGCCTCGGCCGACATCGCGGACATCATGCGGAGCTTCTTGATCTCCTTCTGGACCTTCTGCACCGCCTCCTTGCTCATCCCCTTCTTCTTGACCTTCTCCTCGAGCTCGTCAAGCTCGGTCTTCCCCTCGTCCCCCTGCCCCAGCTCCTTCTGGATGGCGCGCATCTGCTCGTTAAGGTAGAACTCCCGCTGCGTCCTCTCCATCTGCTTCTTGACCCGGCCCCGGATCCTCCGCTCGATCTCGAGGATCTCTATCTCCGATTCCATAAGGCCGAGGATCTTCTCCAGGCGCTCCCGGTCCGACTCGATCTCCAGGACCGTCTGCTTGTCCGACAGCTTGATGGGCAGGTGCGCCGCCACGGTGTCGGCCACCCGCGAGGGGTCGTTGAGGGAGCCTACCTGCGACAGCACCTCGGACGGGATCTTCTTGCTGAGCTTGGCGAAGCTCTCGAAGGACGCGAGCACGTTGCGGATCAGCGCCTCGGCGTGCGCTCCCGTGACCCGCTCGGGGACTATCTCCTCGGTGCTGACCTGGAAATAGCGGTCGTTGGGAAGATAATGGACGACCTTCGCCCTGGCCCGTCCCTCCACGAGCACCTTGACCGTCCCGTCCGGGAGCTTCAGCAGCTGGACGATGTGGCTGACGGTCCCGATGCGGCGGATGTCCTCCTCCGCCGGGTCGTTCGTGGAAGCGTCCTCCTGGGCCGCGAGGAAGATTAGGCGGTCCATGGACAGGGCGGCTTCGAGCGCCGCGATCGACTTGTCGCGTCCCACGAACAGGGGCACCACCATGTGTGGAAACACGACGATGTCGCGCAGCGGAAGCAGCGGCAGGATCTTTTTCCTGTCTTCCATGACAACCTCCATGGCGAAAGCCGGCCCCGAACCGAAGGGGCCTTCCGGCTCTACGCCAGTTCGGCCTTCTTTCCCTGCACTATCTCCGGGGGGACCTTGCCGCTCACCACGTCATCGGAAATGATGCATTTCTTGATGTTGCTCTGGGAGGGGATCTCGTACATCACGTCGAGCATTATATGTTCCAGGATCGACCGCAGCCCCCGCGCCCCGGCCTTGCGATCGATGGCCTGCCGGGCGATGGTATGGAGCGCCGGGTCCGAGAATTCCAGCTTCACGTTCTCGAACTCGAACAGCCGCTGGTACTGGCGCACCAGCGCGTTTTTAGGCCGCGTCAGGATCTGGACCAGCGCGTCCTCGTCCAGCTCGTGAAGGGTGGCCAGCACCGGGAGGCGCCCCACGAATTCGGGAATAAGCCCGAACCGGATGAGGTCTTCGGGCTGGACCGCCTCGAGCAGCTTTCCCAGGTTCCGTTCGGTGCGCGAGACTATGTCGGCGCCGAACCCCATCGATTTCTTCGCGGTCCGCCGCTCGACGATCCCGTCAAGGCCTATGAACGCGCCGCCGCAGATGAACAGGATGTTGGTGGTGTCCACCTTTATGAATTCCTGCTGCGGGTGCTTGCGGCCGCCCTTCGGAGGGACGTTCGCGACGGTCCCCTCCAGGATCTTCAGGAGCGCCTGCTGCACGCCCTCGCCGGAGACGTCCCTTGTGATCGAGGGGTTTTCCGACTTGCGTGCGATCTTGTCGATCTCGTCTATGTAGACGATCCCCTTCTGGGCTTTCTCCACGTCGTAATCGGACGCCTGCAGGAGGGAGAGGATGATGTTCTCCACGTCCTCCCCGACGTAGCCCGCCTCGGTCAGCGTCGTCGCGTCGGCGATGGTGAAGGACACGTTCAGGATGCGGGCGAGGGTCTGAGCGAGCAGCGTCTTGCCGCTGCCCGTCGGCCCCAGCAGGAGGATATTTGACTTCTGCAGCTCGATTCCGTCGGTTGTGCGGGACTCTATCCGCTTGTAGTGGTTGTACACCGCCACGGAAAGGATCTTCTTGGCGCGCTCCTGACCCACGACATACTCGTCAAGGATCTTCTTGATCTCGGCCGGCTTGGGAAGCCTTCGGCGCTTCTCGTCTAAAGAATGTTCTACCTCGGTCTCTTCGGAAATGATGTCGTTGCACAGCTCGACGCACTCGTCGCAGATGTAGACCGTCGGCCCTGCTATCAGCTTCCGCACCTCGTTCTGTGCCTTGCCGCAGAAGGAGCAGACCAGAAGGTTCGCCTTGTCGTTGAATTTCCTCGTCACCGGAGGCCTCCGTCAATCCACGAGCGGCTTTGCGGCCGCCAGTCTCTTGTCGACCACCTGGTCGATTATACCATAGGTCCTCGCCTGCTCCGCCGACATGAAGTAGTCCCGTTCCGTGTCCGCCGCGATCCGCTCCAGCATCTGCCCTGTGTGCTTCGCCAGGATCTTGTTGAGCTCCTCACGCATCCGCAGGATCTCCTCCGCCTGGATCTTGATGTCGGTCGCCTGGCCCCTCGTCCCGCCCATAGGCTGGTGGATCAGTATCCGCGCGTTGGGCAGGGCAGTCCGCTTTCCCGCCGCGCCGCCGGCCAGGAGCACCGCCGCCATCGAGGCGGCCTGCCCTATGCACACGGTGGAGACCTTCGGTTTTATGAACTGCATCGTGTCGTAGATGGCCATGCCGGCGGTCACCAGCCCGCCCGGCGAGTTGATGTACAGGTTTACGTCCTTGTCGGGGTCCTCGGCCTCCAGGAACAGGAGCTGCGCGATGACCAGGTTCGCTATGTCGTCGTCGATCTGGTTCCCGATGAAGACGATCCGGTCCTTGAGCAGCCGTGAAAAGATATCGTAGGAACGCTCGCCGCGGCTGGTCTGTTCCACGACTATGGGCACAAGGGTCATTCGGCCGGGACCTCCTCGGTGACTTTTGCGTTATCCAGAAGGAACGCCATTACCTTCTTCTCGAGGAGCCGGTTCCGGAGAGCGTCCATCCGGTCCTCCTCCCCGTAGAGCTCCCTCACCTTTTCATAGCTCATCCGGGCCGCCGCCGCCATATCTTTCATCTCCGACTCGATCTCGGAAAACTGGACGTCGATGGCTTCCTGCTTCGCGATCGCTTCGAGCAGCAGGGAAACCCGTACGGTTCGTTCCGCGTTCGGGGCGAACCTCTCCTTCATCTTTTCGAAATCCATGTTCACTTTATTTAGGTCGACTCCCTGGGAGGCGAGCCGGTTCGCCGTGTCCTCTATCATGCTCAGGACCTGCCGGTCCACGAGCGACCGGGGAACCTCGAATGCGTTCCTTTCCGTCAGCCCCTTCTTTATCTCCTCTTCCGCGCGATTGCGGGACCGCTCCTCGCCTTCCGCCCGCAGCCGTTCGGCAAGCTTCGACCGGAGCTCTTCCATGCTTTTTATGTCGCCGAAATTCTTGACGAAATCTTCATTCAGCTCCGGCAGCCGCTTCTCCCGGACGCCGTTCACCACGACGTCGAAACCCACCTTCTTTCCCGCGTACTTCCTGTTTGGGGCGTCATCCGGATATTCCACCTCAACCGTCCTGCGGTCCCCCGGCGCGGCTCCCGACAGGGCCGACTCGAAATCCTTCCCGAAGGGGACCCCTCCGCCCAGGATCAGGCTCGCGGGCTGGCCGGTCTCGATCGCCTCTCCGCCGGCGGTCGATGAGAATGTCACCTCCACGAGGTCGCCGTCGGCCGCCCCGCGTCCCTCCACCCCATGGTAACTGGCGAAGGATTCCCGCAGGTTCTCGAGCGCGGCGTCAACCTGTTGCTCTTTTATCTCCACCTTCTCCTTCACCGCCGGCAGTCCCTTGTAATCCGCCGGAGTAACCTCCGGAACGACCTCGAAGGTGGCCGTGAAGGCGAACTCCCGCCCCTCGGCGATTTTCGCGCCGTCGATCCTCGGCATCGAGAGCACCCGCAGGTTGTTCTCCTTGACCGCTTCGGCGATCGATTCCTTCACCAGGTGCTCGGCGACCTCGCCCTCTACGTGGTCCTTGAAAAGCCGCTTCACCATGGACATCGGGGCCTTGCCTTTCCGGAATCCGCGGAGAGGAACCATCTTGCGCACTTCCGCATACCCTTCCTCGATCCGCTTCGCCACTTCATCCGGAGGGACCTCGACCCTGATTCGCTTCTCCACGCCGCTTACCGCTTCAACGCTCTTTTTCATCGTCTCCGTTCTCTTTCCTTCGCTTTATATTTAGATAGCGCCGCACCGTTCGGTGGTGCGAGAGGAGGGATTTGAACCCTCACGGTTGCCCACCGGATCCTAAGTCCGGCGCGTCTGCCATTCCGCCACTCTCGCACCCAAGTGAGCATGCATGAACGGAAAACCACAGTATATCCGGAAGGTTCCCCAACGCAAGCGCAAAGTGTCCCCCGCTCAGGGGAGATGCAGGATCCGGCGGGCGTTCGACATGAAGATCTTGTCGATGACGGCGGGCGGGTAGTTTTCCGCATCCCAGTCCCGGAACAGCCGCTCGTGGGTAAGAACGGGGTAGTCCGAGCCGAACATGACCTTGTCCTGGAGCCGCCCCGCGATTTCCTTCTTGAGCTCCGGGGTGAAGTACCTGGGCGACCAGCCCGACGTCTCCATGTAGACGTTGGCCTTGTGGAGAAGGATGGCTATCATCTCGCTCTGCCACGGCCACGCAGGGTGGCATGCGATGATTTTCAGCCTCGGGAAATCCGCCGCGACGTCGTCAAGGTGGATGGGCTGGGTGTACTTGAGCTTCAATCCCATCCCACCCGGCGTCCCCGCTCCCAGTCCCGTCGTGCCCGTGTGGAACTGGACCGGGACTTTGAGCTCCACGCACTTCTCGTAGAGGGGATAGAACCGCCGGTCGTTCGGGAAAAACGCCTGCGCCACGCCCTGGAACTTGACGCCGGCCATTCCCAGGCTCCTTACCGCCCTATCCAGTTCGCGCACGGCATCTTCCCCCTTCCACGGATCGACCGAGGCCCAAGCGCCCACGATCGCGTCGGGAAAGCGGGCGCGCAGGGAAACCACGTAATCGTTGGTCGTGGCGGGCAGCTTCGTCGTCGATTCCGCGTCCCAGGCTATTATCATGACGCCGACTCCCGCCCCGCGGAACTCCTCCGCCATCTCGTCGTCCGTGCGGACGCGGAACGGCGTCTTGTAGTACGCATCGAGGGCCTCGAAGTAAGGCCGCATCGATTCGTACCACGGGCGCGTGCTCGGATGCGCGTGGATGTCGATCGCTTTCAAGGCGCTACTGGAGGTCCAGCCCCTCCTCGAACGCCTCGGCGGGGAGGTCGAACTGCATCCCGAATATGTAGGATCCCATCGGCTCGTCCGCCCCGCGGAACCAGACGACCTTTCCCGATACCCGGACGGGAGGGTCGCCTTCGACGAAGACGGTGGCGTCGACCTTGTTTCGCGTGGTCATCAGGGTGTCGTACATGACGTGGATGCCGTCGGGCGCTATCTTCGGGGTGACGACGGACATGCCGTTCACGGAAAGATCTTTCACGGTCCCGGTCACCGGGGACGAGACCCTTGCCGGATCCCGGCCGCTCTGGACGGTAAAGACTACTGTGGCCATTCTCTTGCGTCTCTCCTTTCTTCTCCTCTCCCTGGAAAACAGGGTCACTCGGGCACTCCTTCCTTTTTCTCCTCGTCCATGCGCCGCAGGCCTTCCATCATGAGCTGCATCTCGTCCATCGCGATGGTCCGCAGCTGGGTTGTCTGGCCGTGGGCGATGACGAACGGGCCTTCCTGCCGGTAAAGCAGCTTGTAGAAAGCCTCCTCGCCCGAGAGCGCCCCCGCCTCGCAATGGCGGATCCGCCCGTTTTCGAAGAATATGCGTCCATCCTCCATGCCGGCGCCCTTCAGGGTAACACAGGCGGTCTTCAATCCGAGGTGCAGTGTTTGGACGATGTCGGGTATTCCGAGGTTCTTCAGGTCCCCCACCACGCCCTGGCTTGGCCCCGCCGCGCCTTTCCTCAAGCGCGAATCCCGCCGTATGATGTTTCGGATCCTCGCGGCCAGCTCCTTGAGCTCCACCGGCTTGATCAGGTAGTCCTCCGCGCCGAGATACAGCGCTTCCACCTTCATCTGCGTATCGTCCCTGGCCGAAAGGAAGATGACGGGGATGTCGGCGAGCTCGCTTCCCGCCTCACGCATCTTCCGGAACATGGCCAGGCCGTCCATGCCGGGCATGACGACGTCCACGACCGAGAGGTCCGGCTTCTCCTTCGACATCAGTTTCATCGCCTCCTCGGCGTTGTCCGAGGCGATGACGTCGAATCCCTCGTTCACCAGCTTGAGCTTCAGCAGCGTGAGATAGTCGACCTCGTCGTCCACCATCAGCACCTTCGGCTTTGATCCTACGCCGCGGAAGTAGTATTTCCGCTCGATCACGCTTGTGAATATCTCCACGACCTCCGGATCGAACTGGGTCCCCACGTTCTTGTGGAGCTCCTGGATCGCCTCGTCCTTCGTGAGGCTGCGGCGGTAGGGGCGGTTCGCGGTCATAGCGGCGAAGGCATCGACCACCGACAGGATCCGGGCGCCGATCGGGATCTCGCGCCCCTTCAAACCGCTCGGATAGCCCTTCCCGTCGTAACGCTCGTGGTGATGGATGACGATCGGGCGTATCTTCCAGGGGAAATCTATCGAATCGAGGATCTTCGCGCCGTTCTCGCAATGGGACTTGATCGTCTTGAAGTCCGACTCGGTGATCTCCTTCTTCGACGTGAGGATCTCGCTCTTGATGCCGATCTTGCCGATGTCGTGGAGCAGGGACGCCACCACTATCTCGTCGACCATCTCCTGCCCGAGCTTCAGCTCCTCCGCGACCGAGCGGGCGTACTCCATGGTGATATGCGAGTTCCCGCCGAAGAACGGGTCGTTCACCTCGAGGAGCCCGACCAGGACGTCGATCGTCTCGATCAGGCAGTGCTTCATGCGATCGTCGCTCACGGGGACCGCCACCGGCGGCCGCTCCTCCCCCGCCGCTCTCAGCAGGTCCAGAAGCTCCTTCTGGTCGAGGATGAAGTCGGAGGAGCCGAACCTCAGGACGTCGTCCGAGCTCTTGATGATCGTGAACGACGAGGCGACGATCGCCCGGGTCTTGGGGGACA
>JBLNEW010000028.1:0-7148 GCA_050263095.1 Deltaproteobacteria bacterium
GACAAGTACCCGGTGTTCCACCTGACCTGCGTCACGAGGCGCAAGGATCCGGTCTACCCTGCCACGATAGTGGGCAAGCCCCCCATGGAGGACGTCTTCCTGGGGAAGGCCACGGAGCGCATATTCCTGCCGCTCCTGCGGAAGATAGTGCCTGAAGTGGTGGACATGAACCTGCCGATCGAGGGGATCTTCCACAACTTCGCCTTTTTTTCGATCGACAAGCGGTACCCAGGGCACGCCCGCAAGGTCATGAGCGCGGTATGGGGGCTGGGGCTCCTCATGTTCTCGAAATTCGTTGTCGTCTTCGACGCCGACGTGAACGTCCAGGACCTCTCCGAGGTGATCTGGAGGATCGGGAACAACGTCGATCCGCGGCGCGACGTGATGATAGTGGAGGGGCCGGTCGACGCGCTGGAGCACGCCTCGGCGATCCCGCATTACGGCTCAAAGATGGGGATAGACGCCACGCGAAAGTGGGCTTCGGAAGGATTCGCGCGCGAGTGGCCCGACGACATCAGGATGCCGGAGGAGATAGTAGCGCTCGTCACGCGGCGATGGAAGGAGTACGGGTTCTAGATGCTGGGTCGCATAGGCGTCTACCTCGAGATGATCAAGGTGGCGCACACGGTGTTCGCGCTGCCGTTCGCGTTGATGGGCGCTTTCCTTGCCGCAGGCGGGATGCCGCCGTGGAAGACGCTCTTCTACATCGTGCTGGCGATGATCGGGGGGCGCAGCGCCGCGATGGGATTCAACCGCGTGATCGATGCCGACATCGACGCGAGGAATCCGCGCACGAAGGACCGGGCGATCCCCGCGGGGCAGGTGAGCAAGCCGATGGCGGCGGCTTTCATCTTCCTTTCGGTCCTGCTGCTGGTGCTTTCGGCGGCCAAGCTGAACCCGTTGTGCCTGATGCTTTCCCCGGTCCTGCTGCTGCTTCTGTTTTCATACTCCTACACGAAGCGCTTCACCTGGGCGTCCCACGTCGTGCTGGGCATGTGCCTGGGGGCGGCGCCCCTGGCGGCCTGGATAGCGGTCACCGGGGCGTTCGACCCCCGCATCCTCGCCGTCTCCTTCGCGGTCCTTTTCTGGGTGGCGGGGTTCGACGTCCTCTATGCCCTGCAGGACATCGAGTTCGACCGTTCGGCGGGGCTCCATTCGATCCCCCGCTTCCTGGGGGTGGGGAAATCGCTTTGGGTGGCGCGCGGTTTCCACTTCGCGATGGCGGCGCTTCTCCTGCTGGGATATCATGTTTTCAGGCTGGGCTGGTGGTACCTTGCCGGCTGGGGCCTTTGCGCCGCGGTGCTCGTTTACGAGCACGCGATCCTTTCGGAGGACGACCTGTCGAGGCTGAACGTCGCCTTCTTCAACCTGAACGGCGCCGTCAGCATCGCACTTTGCCTGTTCACCTATCTTGACCTGGCCCTGTAGAGCGACGCCCGGTCGGGACAAGGCGAAAGAGGAACCCCCATGAAGGTCCTGCTGGGCATATCGGGAGCGAGCGGCGCCGTCTACGGCATACGCTCCGGCAGGGCCCTCCTGGCCGCCGGAGCGGAGCTGCATCTCCTCGTGACCAAGGTTGCGTGGGAGATAATAACCGAGGAGATACCCGGGGGGCCGCCTCCCCCGTCGCTGCCGGCCAGGAAGCGGTGGATCGCGCGGCTCATGTCGGCGCCTCCGGGAATGTGCCGCCTGCACCCGGAGGACGATTTCCGCATCCCGTTCGCATCCGGCTCGAACCCCCCCGATGCGGTCGTCATCGCCCCGTGCTCGATGGGGATGCTGGCCCGGATCGCCTGCGGCGTATCGACGTCCGTTCTCGAGCGGTGCGCCGACGTGGCGCTCAAGGAGAGAAAGCCGCTGGTGCTCGTCCCCCGCGAGACCCCGCTTTCCTCCATACACCTCGAGAACATGCTGGCTCTCTCGCGAGCCGGGGCGGAGATCCTTCCCGCCTGCCCGGGCTTTTACCATCGCCCGGCCTCGGTAGAGGACCTGGTCGATTTCGTGGTATCGCGCATACTCTCCCGGGTGGGGGTAGGCTCCGCCCTGTATCCCAGGTGGGGGGAAGCCGCCGGGGAAGAAGAAGAGCGCAAGTTGAGGAGAGCCGGACCGGCGAGCCTGGCTTCGCCTGAGCCGGTGACGCGGAAGGAGCGCCGATGAAGAAGATCCTGGTGGTTGACGACGAGGTGAACATCAGGGAACTCTACCGGGACGAGCTGGCAGAGGAGGGGTACAAGGTCGAGCTTGCGGAGAACGGCCCCCAGGCGCTGGCGAAGTTCGAGTCGTTCAGGCCCGACCTCGTGACGCTGGACGTGATGATGCCCGGCATGGACGGCATCGAGGTCTTAAGGAGGATCCGCGAGAAGAACACGTCGGTTCCCGTCCTCCTTCTGACCGCGTTCGGCGAGTTCAAGCAGGATTTCAGCACCTGGGCATCGGACGCCTACATCGTGAAGTCGGCCGACGTCTCGGAGCTGAAGCAGACGGTGCGCAAGCTCCTGGGGAGCAAATGACGGTCCTATCGGTCCTGTTCGAGGCGCTGCGGGGGAAGAGGCATACCACGCTTCCTCCGAGGGAGATCTCCCTGGCAGGCGCGCTTACCGCCGGGCTATACGAGGTCTCGCAGGCGATGAGCACGCCGGCGGGGGACGTCCAGCGCAGCCTCGACCTCATCGTCTCGGCCTCGGCATCCATATTGCGCGTCGAGCGGGCCGTACTGATGCTTAAGACGCCCGGCCAGGAGTACCTGGTGCCGCGCTCGATCGCCGGGACCCCGCGGGGCAGGCAGTTCGACAAGTACCGCCAGGAGGTCCACGACAACATATTTTCGCAGATCCTCGACAGCGGTGAGGGGATGATAGTCTCCGAGGCGAGGCTGGGGCCCGAGCGCAAGCTCCTGCGCCTGATGCGCCGCCTGGACGTGCGGGGATTTCTCGCCGCTCCGATCAAGGGATCGTCCGGGGTCGTGGGGGTGCTTGCGGCGGCCACTCCGCTGGACGGCAGGCAGCTCTCGGACGTCGATCTGAAGCTTTTGTCGGTCATGGCCAACTTCGCGGCGGTGGCGCTGGAGAATGCGCACCTCGTGTCCCGTCTCGACCGCAAGGCGAAAAAGATCGCGGCCATCCTGGAGATCAGCCGGGCGCTGAACGAGGAGCAGCACCCTTCGGTCCTGTTCCAGCTCATCGTCGACCGGGCGACGGAGCTCATGGGCGCGACAAGCGGCTCGGTGATCCTGGTCGACCGGGAGTCCGGGATCCTGCATATAGAGGCCGAGAAGGGGCTCGGGGAGGGCGTCAAGGAGGCGATGCGGCTTCCGGTCGGCCGGGGCATCACCGGATGGGTGGCGCAGGAGGGCAAGCCCGTCCTTGTCCCCGACGTCCGGCAGGATCCCAGGTACGTCGAGGCGAATCCCAAGGTGCGGTCCGAAATGGCCGTCCCGATCAAGTGGGGGAACGAGGTCGTGGGCGTGCTGAACCTGGACCATTACGAAGAGGCGGCATTCGCCGAGGAGGACCTGGAGCTGCTCGACGCCTTCGGGAACGCGGCCGCGGTAGCGCTGAAGAACGCGCACATCCTGGGGGAAGAAGGGCAGAAGAGGTAAAGCGGGTGGCCACCGTACTGATAGCGCGCCCCCTGTGGCCGGTGCTGAGGCGCATAGCCCCGCTCCTGGCCGCGGAAGGGTACCAGGTGGAGGAGGCGTCCTCCTGGTCGCGGCTGGCCGACGTCCGGCTGTCCAGCCCGGCGCTCGCAGGCGTTTTTCTTGGCGAGCACGGCGCCGCCGCGGAGGAAATCGCCGTCCTGCGGCGGTTCCGCGAGCGTGTGGGGGCGCTTGGCGTCCCTGTCGTCGTCGTCGGAGGAATGAACGCCCTGATGCGCGCCTCGGGATTCCGGGCGGCCGGCGCGGACCTCGTGGTCGCCGCCGACGTTTCGCCTGAACTGTTGATAGGGAAGGCGACCCCGCTTCTGCATTACGGCGCTCTCTACCGGTCCCTCCAGGACGCCAACAACGCCTTGCTCGAGAAGGCAATGCTGGACGAGCTGACCGGGTTGCCCGACCGCAGGCGCTTCTCCATGGAAGCAGCCCGCCATATCGAGATGGCCCGCCGCATCGGGAGACCCCTTTCCTGCATCATTGTGGATATCGACGATTTCAGGAAGATCAACGATTCCTATGGTCATACCGCGGGGGACGGCGTGATCCGCCAGTTCGGAACCTTGATTTTCAGGGCGAAACGGACTTACGATTCCGTGGCCCGGCTGGGCGGCGACGAGTTCGCATGGCTCCTGGTGGATGCGGACCGTTCGCAGGCGATCCAGGCGGCGGCCAGGGCCCAGGAGGTAGTGAGGGAGTGCGTCTTCGGCGCGGAGACGGAGCCCGTTCGTCTTACCGCGACGTTCGGAGTCTCTTCGGTTTCCCCCGGGGTGGACCTGTCGGTGGACAACCTTGTAGGCAACGCCGACCGGGCGCTATACTGGGGAAAGGAAAGCGGAAAAAACGTCATCCGGTTCTATCCGGCGAAAAGAGCGGATCAAGATGCAGCGGCCCATTCTTATCTATCCTGACCCCTTCCTCCTCAAAAAAGCGGGTCACGTCTCCCGGGTTGACGACAAGATCCGGGAGCTGATCAGGGACATGTTCGAAACGATGCGCGCAGCTTCGGGCGTGGGGCTTGCGGCTCCGCAGATCGGCGTCGGCAAGCGCGTGATCGTATTGGACGTCTCCCCCGTGGACGAGAAGGCCCCTGCCATCGCGCTCGTCAATCCCGAGATCGTCGAGAGCAGGGGGCAGGCGGAGGGGACGGAGGGGTGCTTAAGCCTCCCCGGCGTCGAGGGCGTGGTCCCCCGGGCCGAGTTCGTCCTGGTTAAGGCGCTGGACGAGCAGGGGCGACCGCTGCAATTGCCCGCGAGCGGCTTCCTTGCCCGGGCGCTGCAGCACGAGATAGATCATCTCGACGGGATCCTGTTCATAGACCGGATTCCCGCCGCGGCCGCTCCCGCGAGGTAGCGGCCCTTGAATACCGTAAATAAGTGACCCCCTTCCGGGCGGTCTTCATGGGGACGCCGGCGTTCGCAGTCCCCTCCCTTTCGTCCCTTGCGAAATCCGAAAACGTAACGCTGGTGGTGACCAACCCGGATCGCCCTTCCGGCCGGGGCCAGTCGCTGGCGATGCCGCCGGTGAAGGCGGAGGCGCAGCGGCTGGGGCTGCCGGTGTTCCAGCCCGAGAAGGCGAAACACCCCGATTCGGTGGCGCGGATCGCGGCCGAGAAGCCCGACCTGATCGTAGTGGCCGCCTACGGGCACATCCTTCCCAAGCCGATGCTGGACATCCCGCCTTTCGGCTGCATAAACGTGCACGCCTCCCTGTTGCCGAAGTACCGGGGAGCCGCCCCGATCAACTGGGCCGTCGCCCGGGGAGAGACCGTGACCGGCGTGACGATAATGAAAATGGACGTCGGGATGGATACCGGGCCGATGCTCCTGGTCCGGGAAATGCCGATCGACGGCGAGGACACCGCGCGGACGCTCTACGACAAGCTCTCCCTTTTAGGAGCCGAGGCGCTTGCCGAAGCGCTTGAAAAGCTCCACGCGGGGACGCTTCATGAGACGCCGCAGGACGATTCGCTGGCCACCTACGCCCCGATGCTCAAAAAAGAGCATGGAGAGATAGACTGGACCCGGCCGGCGGCCGAGGTGCGCAACCTGATCCGCGGAATGACGCCGTGGCCGTCGGCGACGGCGTCCCACGAGGGAAAGGCGCTCAAGATCCTCTCGGCATCGGTACGCCGGGGGCACGGAGAGCCGGGGGAGGTCCTCGAGGCCGGCCGCGACGGCATGGTAGTCGCCTGCGGCGAAGGCGCGCTCGCGCTCGGGCTGGTGCAGCCGGAGGGCGGCAGGGCGATGCCCTCCACGGACTACGCCAGGGGACGCCGCGTGAAGAAGGGAGACCGGCTATCCCGGTAAGGGATGCCGCGCTGGCGATCCTGTCCCGCGTGGACGGGGGGAGGGCGTACGCCGACATTCTCCTTGAACGCGCGCTTCGCGGAGGCGATATGCCCGACGTCCGCGACCGTGCGCTCCTGACCGAGCTGGTCATGGGAACGCTGCGGCGGCGCGGAACGCTGGACCATTCCCTTTCCCCGCACATGTCCCGCCCGCTGGAAAAGACCGACTCCCTGGTGCGCAACGCCCTTCGGCTGGGCGCCTACCAGCTTATGTATACGCGCATCCCCGAGCGGGTGGCGATCTTCGAGACCGTCGCGGCGATGAAAAGTCTCCGCGGGGAGAAGCCCGCCGGACTGGTCAACGCGGTGCTCCGTGCGATGGTCCGCGCCGGAAAGACGCCTCCTCCCCCGATCGAGGAAGGCCCGCTGCGCATTTCGGTGGAGCGCTCCGCTCCGCTTCCCCTTGTCGAGGCACTTTCACGCTCCATGGGGGAAAAGGAGGCGGTCTCCTTCCTCGAAGCCTCCCTTGAAAAACCGCCCTTCGCCGTGCGCGCGAACACGTTCCGGACCACGCGCGACGAGCTCGTTGCAAGGCTTGCGCAATCAGGAATGGGCCCGGTCCCCTGCCGGTTCGCGGGCGAAGGGGTAATCCTGGGAAAGCCCGGCGGGGTCCATGCCGATCCCGGTTTCCGCTCGGGGGAATACCTCGTGATGGACGAGGGAGCCCAGCTTGTCGCTCCGCTGTTGTCCCCCGCGGAGGGGGAGAATGTGCTCGACGCCTGCGCCGCTCCCGGGGGAAAGACGACGCACATGGCGGCTCTCTGCCGCGGCAAGGCGCGCATACTGGCCGTGGATGTCACCGGTTCAAGGGTGAGGATGCTCAAGGAGACGGTGGCGCGGCTTGGCGCGAAAGGGATAGAGACCGCCGTGCACGATTTTTCCGCGGGCCCGCTGCCGAACGCTTCGGAGCGGTTCGACAAGGTGCTGGTGGACGCTCCGTGCACCGGTATGGGGGTAATACGCAGGAACCCCGATGCGAAGTGGAGGTTCGAGCCCGGCGACCCGTCCCGCATGGCGGCGCTTCAACGCGCCATCCTGCGGAACGCCTGGCTGTCGATGAAACCGGGGGGACTGCTCGTCTACAGCACCTGCTCGCCGCTGCGCGAGGAAAACGAGGAGGTCGTCGAAGCCTTCCGGCGGGAATCCGGC
>JBLNEW010000029.1:0-48212 GCA_050263095.1 Deltaproteobacteria bacterium
TTCTGTTCGGGCTTCTGCTCACGCACATCCGCAACCTGTACAACGCCCTTGATACGATTCAGAAGCTGGAGAAGATATTGCCGATATGTTCGTATTGCAAGAAGATCAGGAAGGCGGACGCGGATCCCGAGAAGATCGAATCATGGCAACAGATAGAAACATATATAGGAGCTAAGACAGATACTCGTTTCAGCCACGGCATATGCCCCGAATGCTACGAAAAGATGCAACCGGATTTTTCAGGTAAGAAAGTCCATTAAGGTAAGGAATTAAACCTCCCACATCCTTTCCTCGAAGTCCTTCCCGGGCAGTTCGGCAAGGAAGGTGCCGTACATCGGCCAGCGCTCCCCTATCAAGCCCGGCGCAGAAAGCGTAATGAAGAAGTCGATCCTTTCATCGCGCTCGCATTCCAGCTCGGCGAAAGGAATGCCAAGCTCGAGAACCTTGTCGAATGCGGCGATGATTTTTTCCGGCCTGGAATCGGCATGATTATCCGTAGCCGTTTCCCCGATCGGCCCGGACGTGTATGCCAGCGTCCTGTCCGGAATTCCGATGACAAGAGAATACTTGCGGTTTTTCGAAGGGAAAAGGAACTCCACTTCGACCGATGGGCAGCTTTCGACGGCGAGGTTCACGAAATCCGCCCTTATGAATATGGTCGATTCGTCGAAGCCGTAGTACAGGCATGCAAGGATTCCGTGGCCGGCCCTGTGCATCGTTCCGAAACCCGGATTTGGGATGTACCTTGCGGCGGAGCTCCATTCGAAATAGGAAGTTATGTTGCCGTTTATCCGCGGGCGGATATAGGTCATTGGGCTCGCGAGGAAACTCGTTCCGGCCGGCATCCGGTCCGGGCGGATTATGGGGATGTCCAGGGAATCGGGCGCGTCTTCGCCCATTTCCCTGTAGGCCGCCTTGAGGTGGTTGCGGAACAGACGGTCGAACTCGGGTCCGTGCGGGGTAAAGTGGTCGTCGCCGTACCACCAGCACCAATCCGAGCCCTCGGCGACGAACAGGTGCTCCTTCGCCCGCTGCAGCTCGGGAGGCAACGGTTTTCCCGATTTTACGGCATGGTCGTGGCGAATCTGCCAAAGGGCCCGCGCCCGCGACAGCATCACCCAGGCGGTTCTATCCTCTTCATGCCCTATCCATATATTGAATGTCCCGTCTATCCATGACCCGGTGGGAATATCGGGCATTACCTCAACGTGATCGATAGCATGAAGTGCTTTAGATAATGTTACGCATGATATTTCAGGCGAAAGTTTTCCGAGGCGGTCCATCAACGTCCGCAGGAACAACCGCCCGGAGTCATAGAAGTATTCCCATGCGTTCTCCCCGTCCAAAATCACTGGAATAACGTATGATTTCTTGCGCTGCCTGGATGGCAAGGATGACAATTTTTTGGCTATCTCAACGATATTATGAACGAAATTATTTGCGGCCTCCACGGCGCCCCACCTGGAATATTCGAAACCGATCAGATCGGAGAGATGATGATCGCGGAAAAAGATGTCGACCGGCCCGGATGGGGTATTCGCCCGATAAGGGGCGTAGAGCCATTCGGGGTTCGCCGGCACGCCTTCCGGGTTGCGGATAATCGGTTTCCCACCCAAAGCCTTGGACAGGAGCGCCTCGTCGGTTGCCGCCCATCTGAAGCCGGCTTTTGCTGCCAGATCGATTGCGGCGGGGCTTATCGACCCCTCTGAAGGCCACATTCCGTCCGGGTACGAACCGAAAAGCGAACGGAAAGTTTCGCGTCCCTCTACCATCTGCTCCAAGGCGTCGGCGGGGTACGCGAACGGAACATCGGGCAGAATCGCCCCCGGCAGGGCATCCCGCGCCGCGTCCGTATTTATGAGGAGCGGCAGGATCGGATGATACATCGGAGTGGAGGACAGCTCCCCGCCGTCCTCCTCCAGCAGCCTGCGGTACTCCGGTATCACCGTGGCGATCACTTCGACCTGCCGGTTCAAAACGTAGGACTTCTCGCCCTCCGTGTACCCCCTCCCCTTCCTCCATAGACGGGAAAGTTCTTCATCCTCCTCCCGGAGAAGAGGGTGAAACCACGTCAGGTTGAAGAGCGTCATGAGGTCGGTGTATTCGGACGCGCCGAACCCGCCGTGGATGCTCTGCTTCCCCACCGCGCGCCGCGCCGCTTCCTGGCGCATGAAGAGGTCGGCGTACCGGGGCTGCGGCAGGATCATGGTGGGAGGAAAAGCGGAGAAGAAATTCCGCAGGATGAATTCCTCCTCGTCGCGCGACAGGTCCAGGGCGTTCTTCCGTGAAATCGTGAGGAAGATGTCCTCCGCCCCGTTCTCCGCGTAGTCGCGAAGCTGTATGAGCAGGGATGGAACCAGGTTGAACGTATGCCGGACGGCCTTGAATTCCCTGAAGATCCGCGGAAGGGCGACGTAGTCCTTTATCGCGTGCAGGCGAACCCATGGAAGGATGTAGGTCCCCGATTCCGGGTCCTTGTAGTACGGCTGGTGCATGTGCCAGAGGAAGCAGACGGAGACTTTCATCCGGCGCCCGTTTCCGCTATTCCGCCTGGGCCAGCTTTATCTCGACCAGTTCCCTGGTCCGCGGATCGGACGCGGACGTGAGTATCTGGCGATACAGCGCCGCCGATTCCTTCTTTTTCCCCGAGAGATGCAGAACCCTTGCCTCTCCCAGCTGCGCCTGCGTCCTCAATTCGCCCCCACCGGCAGCGGCGGCCTCCCGGTAAGCGTCCACCGCTCCAGCGAAGTCGCCCTTGGCCTCCAGCGCCTGGGCAAGCCCCGTCCGAAGCAGGAACGGCATGATCCCCTCGGCCTTGCCCGCGTCGATCGCGGCGCGGTATTGCGCCGCGCTTCCATCGTAGTTCCCGCCGATGAAGGCGATGCCGGCGAGATAATACCTCGCGTAGACGGATGCGGCTGTCCCCGGATGCTTGTTTACGTGCGCCGAAAGGAACTGCTCCAGGCCGGCGAGTTTGTCCCGGTCCGCCGTGGATGGAGACAAAAGGACCTCTCTGGCCCTGTTCATGTGCGGCCACAGCTCCCGGTTCGCCTTGTTCTCCTCCCAGCGAAAGTAAGCCTGTACGCCTAAGGCTCCCACGACCATCAGCGTCACAACGCCCGCGGCTGCCAGCACTTTCGCGCGGTTTTCCCTGGACCATGCGACCGCCCTGCTGAAGGCCGAGATGAACTCGTCCGGCCCTTTAAGATCCTTGCGCGTATACCTGATCTTCTCCGCCATGCACTCTCCCCGTTTATCGTTTTCCTTCAACCAGGTTTCTGGCGTTTTCCTGCATCCGGGAGGCGTCGCGGTCGGAAAGGCCCGCGCCGCGTATGATTCGCACCGCGGTTTCCCACGGAGTGAAATCGCCCGGCGAATGCGAATCGGTATTGTACACCATGCGGGCGCCGCATTTCAGGGCCAACCGAGCCACGTGGCCGTTGGAGAGCGAATGGCCCTTGCGGGCGGTGATTTCCAGCATGACCCCTTTCTTCCTTGCAAGCCGGACCTCCGCCTCCGTGATAAGGCCCGGATGCGCGAGTATGTCCGCTCCCGCGTCGATGGCCGCCATATTGGTCCCACGGGGGACCGGTTCCACGATGGTCTCGCCGTGCACGGTGACGACCTTCGCCCCCCTCTCCCTCGCCCTGTCTACGAGCGAGGCGATCATGCCGGGCGGGACATGCGTGATCTCGACCCCGGGATAGACCTTTGCTCGAACCTTTCCGCGCAGCTCCCCGCAGACATGCGAAATGCGCTCCAGCACGAAATCGAGGTTCGACGGATCGGCGTGATCGGTGATCGCGAGATGCGTGTATCCGGCGAAAAGCGCGCGTGAAACCACCTCGGAGGGTATGAGTTCGCCGTCGCTGAACGTTGAATGCACGTGCAGGTCTATCATTTGGTCTCCTCTTCGAGGTATTGCTTCACGACTCGCGCAAGGGCGTCGCGGATCTCTTCGGGGGACAGCCTCTCCATCTCCTGCACCTTCAGGGAGCAACCCAGCTTTTCAACGCGGTTCTGGAACAGCCTGAGCGTGTTCTCCCCCAGGCCGAAATTGGTGAAGGTCTTGCCCATGACCGCCAGCACCACCCTGGCTTCCGCGCCGCGCGTATAGTCCGACACCGCGAGCAGCCCCTCCAGCGAGCTTGACACTTCGTCCTTCAGGAAGGCGATGATGCCGGCCGGGCGGGGGGCGATGGCGTACCACACGGGAGAGGTGGACCGCAGGTACGGGAATGCGTACAGCATGAGCGAGTTCCGCTCCCCGACGCGGATCCTCCCGAACATCCCGATCGGGAATCCTTCCTTGCGCCTGAGGGCGAAGAACGCGCTGTCGACCTCGAACTCGCGGAACTGGCCGAGCGCCATGACGATGCTTTCCAGAAGCGAGGAATCCGGGAGGAATATGGCGATCCGCCCCATCGCCGCCTGGGCGTACGCGCTGCGCTCCTCCATGCGGTTCCGCAGGCGCGCAAGGTCCTCGGGAGGGAGAAACTCGCTTTTCGCCGGAAGGACGTCGAATGCGCCTATCTTCAGCACCCCCCGCTTCTTGAGCTGCAGAAGCGTTTCGTAGACGACGAGGTCGGGGAAGCTGCAGTTGTTGACGATGTCCTCCACGCGGTTGCAGAACTCGGCCAGCAGCAGTATCTCCCTGACCGCCCCGCCGGCGCCGCCGATCGACCGCGCGTCCCGGGAGATGACTATCGACTCGTTCGGGGCCGGTTTCAGGCTGCCCAGATTCTCCAGCTCGTCGTATTGGCGCATCCCTTCCATGACCACGCGCTGGCTCGGGGAATGGATCGTGCGGCGGACGCCGACCTTTCCCGGGATGAACCGGAACTTTCCCGAACGCAGCGGAATCATCCGGAAGAGCGCCTTTTCCCCGGCGATGTTCTGGCTCACGGCGGAGACGATGTCCCCCCTCTCGATGTAGATCGAGCCGGAGATCCCGTCTCCCTCCACCTGTATGATTCCGCTCTTCCGGTTCAGCGACAGCATCTGCCAGAGGTCGGGAAGAAAGACCTGCGCCAGGTTTCCGCTGATCTCGGAATCGCCGGAAAACACGTCCGTGAGCGAATCCTGGAAAAGGGACCTCTGGATCCTCAGAAGGACCTCTTCATCGTGGAACGGCTTGCGTATGAACTCGTCGAGGCCTGGGCGGAACCCGGAGACGCTCTGCTCCTTGTCGCTCAAAAAGAAAATCGGGATCGACTTGGTGTTGGGATTCGTGCGCAGGATCTGCACCAGCCTGTCCGGGGCGAGAACTCCGACCGAGAGGTCTATCAGCAGGATATCCGGGTGGCGCAGAAGGGACTCGGCGAGGGCCTTGCTTCCGTCGACGGTCTCGATGACGTCCATCCCCTTTTCCCTGAGGAAGTGGCTCAGGGCGTTGCGGGATTTTTCGGAGGGGTCCGCTATCAGGATCTTTTTCGCAGTGACGGCCGCCGGCATGTCTCCCCCGGTCAGAAGTTTCCCTGCAGCATGTACAATTCCTGCACTTTCTCCATCATCGCCTCGACCAGCCATTCGTCGGCGGTATTGAAGCCGCACACGTCTTCCTGGCCGCCCATCGCGAAGATACCGTATGCGCCGTTCTCCTTCAGGTAGAGGACGATCTCCTTTTCCTTGAGGCGGTCGTCGTCGGCAGCCATGTAGAGGAGGTTTTTCGCGTCGAACCGGGTGCTTCCCGACTGGCCAAGGATGTAGATGTTGCGGCCTGCGGGAGCATCGGTGCCGAAGGAGAGGAATATCTGCTTGAAGATCTCCGGCCTGGGCCCCGCCGCTATCACCACCCCCCTGGCGTCGCCGCCGGTCGCAACGTCCTGGGCGACCGATTCGACGATCCGCAGGAACATCTCCCGGGGAAGGGAGAAATGGCCGTTCCGGCCGAGGTCCTTGCGGATGCGGTTGAAATAGGGCACGTCCTCCCCTTTCCGGAGAAGGTCGTAGCATTCGGGCTTGCCTACAAGGGCGTCGAACGCATCCCAGAACGATTTCTCCATCAGCCGCAGCTTGTGCAGCGGGCTCTTCTGTTGACGGAGGTATTTTTCCTCCGAAAGTCGGAACAGCTCCTGGAAGTCCCTGCCGTCGCGCGGGTACGTCGCCGACATGAAGAAAGGCTGCAGGGCGAATTCCCCGCCGAGAAACTGGATGCCCCCCACGTCCTTCACGGCCTTCCGCAGCCTCCTCAGCGCAAGCATGGACCCGAAGTAGTCCGTCTCCGGAAGGACGATGCAGAACCGGCCGGGGTCCAGGCGCGCGATAAGGTCGGAGTCGCGCAGCGCCTTGCGGATCGCGTCGACCATCCTTGCGAGGGCCCCCGCCACGAGGCTTTCCCGGGTCTGCTCCATCAGGAAGGAAAAGTTGTCTATCGCGCAGAAGATAAGCGAAAGCGGCCGCCGGAAACGGTTCGCCTTGTACCGCTCTTTCTCGAAGTAGTCCGCCAGGAACGCGGCGGAATAAGCGCGGGTCTCCGGGTCGCGCAGCGAAACCTTCTCCATGCGCGACAGCCTGTCCGCGGTCCTCAGCGAGAAAGCGGCGTAATCCGCGATTATCCTGGCCATGTACATCTCGCCCTCGCCGTACGGCTTGCGGTCGGCCCTGTCGCCAAGCTTGACCAGGCCTATCGCCTTCTCGTTGAAGACCAGGGGGACGTATAGCGGCGAAGCCGTCTCTCTCGCGGCGGCGTCCGGGCCGGCGGCCCCGGAGGGCGTGATGAACGGTTTCCCCTTCCAGACGAACTCGGCCCATTCCATCTGGGAAAGGAAAAACCGCGATCCTTCGCCGTCGATGCCGATTACTCCCCTGACGGAGGCGATCATCAGCTCGTCGGGATCGGACGAGGAGCCGAGCCAGATCACGCAGCTCTCCGCGCCCAGCTCGCGTACGAAGGTGTCGGTAATCTGCGCGAGGAGCTTTTCCTCGTCCTGCGACGTCATGATCTTCAGGCATTGCTGGTAGAGCGAGGCGAGCGAGTAATACTCGAGGCTTTCCGACAGGAGGCGGCGTTCGGCGGTTACCGCGCCTTCCTCGGAAAGGTCCGTCCAAAGGACCCATCGGGCCACTTCGCGCAGCGGCGGCGTTCCCCGGAAAAAGAACAGGGGAGGGCCGCTTTTCCCGCACTGGCGGAAGGCATCGAGGAACTCGGCGCGGGCGCAATCCATGGACGCGGCTACGGCGCAGTACGCCGACATGTCCGTCGCTCCTGCGGCGAGGAGGGAGGGGGGGCGGAATTCTATTTCGACCGGGTGGTCCCGGACGACGAGACGCATTTCACGCGACGCGCCGGCGTCTTCCTGAACGACCAATATGCGCGTTGCGTCCATGGTCTCCCGGACGGCTACATCTTGTACTTGCTGAATTCTTCCGGGTCCATCTTCTCCAGAAGCTCGGCCCATTTGTCCTTATCCTGCCCGGGGCCGGCCTCCGCATCGACGCGGACTGCCTTCTCGATGACCGCCTCGTGGACGAGGATCGGGGCTCCAAGGCGGATCGACAAGGCAAGCGCGTCGCTCGGCCGGGAATCGATCACCAGCGCCTTCCCGTTCGCCTCCAGGTGGAGCTCGGCGAAGTAGGTGTTGTCCTTGATGTCCGTGATCTCGATTTTCAGCAGCCGGACTCCGGTCTTGTCCATGACGCTTTTCAGCAGGTCATGGGTCATCGGGCGCGGGAGCTGGACCTTCTCCAGTCCCACGGCGATCGCGTTGGCTTCGAGGATGCCGATCCAGATCGGGAGAATGTTCTGGTTGGCCAGGTCCCGCAGGATGACTATCGGCGACTGGGTCGCCGGATCTATCGTAATTCCCACGATCTGCATCTCTTTAGCCACGGGGGGCTCCTTCCGCACCCGAAAGCGTGTGGGCTCCGGCGGAACGTATGGCCACATTCCGGAGCGACCCTGTCCGGGTTTTTTCTGGATAAAAGTTTACGAACTTGTGGCAGGAGGTCCGTCCGCACAATTGCGAGGCGTCCCTTGCGCTCGGACCCTCCACCAGCACCTCCATCTCCCTTCCTATGCAGGCGGCAAGGCGCTCGCGCGTGTGCTCGTCCTGCAGGGACTGGAGACGGCGAAGCCTTCTGCCCGCGGTTTCGGACGGAACGGCGCCCGCAAAGGATGCGGCGCGTGTCCCGGGGCGAGGGGAAAACTTGAAGGAAAATGCGGAATCGTAACGGACCTCCTCCATGACGGAGAGCGTCTCCTCGAATTCGGATTCCGTTTCACCCGGGAAGGCGACGATGAAATCGGACGAGAACGCCATCCCGGGCCTGGCCTTGCGCAACGCGGAGATCTTCTCCATGTAATCCTTGCGCGTGTAGCCCCGTCCCATGGCCGCGAGAATCCGGTCGGAGCCGGACTGGACCGGAAGGTGGATGTGGGGGCAAAGCGCCTCCATATCGCCGAACAGGTCGATCGTTTCCCGATCCAGGTCCCTGGGGTGCGAAGTGACGAACCTGATCCGTGCGATTCCCGGGACGCCCGCGATCCGCCGGAGCAGCGCGGGGAACGCGATCTCCCCTTCCTTTCTTCCGTAGGAATTTACGTTCTGTCCCAGCAGGATCACTTCTGACACTCCCCTGTCCGCAAGACTGCGGACCTCGTCCAGTATTTCCCCGGTGGGACGGCTGATCTCCCTCCCCCTCACATATGGGACGATGCAGTACGCGCAGAAGTTGTCGCATCCCTGCATTATTGTCACCATTGCGCTGGACGCGCCTGAAGGGATGTACGGGGGCGCATCCCAATGGCTCGTGTCCCCCGAAAAGTCTATTTCCATGGAGGGAATCGATTTTTCCGCCATCCGGACAAGGTCCGGAAGGCGGGCGATGTTGTGGGTACCGAAAACGATGTCCACGTGGGGAGCTTTTTCGGCCAGGCGGGCGCCCTGCTGCTGCGCCAGGCACCCTCCCACTGCCACCAGGCGCCCCTTGCGGCCGCTCTTCCACCGCCGCAGTTCTCCCAGCGCGCTGCGTATCTTCTGATCGGCTTTTTCGCGGATGCTGCAGGTGTTCAAAAGGACGAGGTCCGCCTCCGCGATGGAGTTCGCCGGCCGGTAATCCGCGGATTCAAGGAGGGAAATCATCCTCGCGGAATCCACCTCGTTCATCTGGCAGCCGAACGTCTCGATGTAGACGCGCTTTGGCATAGTTTTTCATTATAGCATCCGGCTTGTGCTATACAACGGCGGCGCGGTGGAGGTCCTGCTCAGGCTGAAGCAGACATTCTTTCTCCCCTGATGATGATCCTGGAAGGGTCGATCTCTTCCCTGAGGAGGCGCAATTCGTCCGCGGTGGGAGGTTGTATTTCGCCTACGTCCTTGGGCACGATGGGACGGAAGGCCATGTCGGCAATCACGTCTTCGGGGGAGAGCCCGCGCAGGACCGACAGCAGGGTCATTTCCCTTGTGCCCTCGTCGAAGCCGAAGAGCGCCTTGGAAGTCACGACGCGATAAGGGCCGGTATTTTTCGGCAGGCCTGCCTTCTCCCTGGCCCCTGGCCCCGTCAGGAATCCCGGCGAAGTGACGAATTCCACTTTCGGGACGAACCGCCGCCCCTCGTGCTTGATTATGATCACGGTCCTCCAGCAGTGCGACGCGACCTGGTTGCCCCCGCCGCTCCCGGCGAAACGTCTTTCCGGCCTCTCGAAAGTGCCCCCGAGGTACGTGGAGTTGATGTTCCCGTACGGATCCACCTGGAGGGCGCCAAGCATTCCGTAATCCATGTACCCCGAAGCCGAGTAGGAAAACGCCCAGTTCATGTTCAGCCACTGGAGGGAACGGTAGGTGTTCTGCGGCCCGCCCATCGTCCCCCGGACGAACGGAAGGACCGACTGCGGCCCTACGGCCCCGAACTCGAAGAGCTGGACGACGTTCGGCACGTAGAGTTTCTGCGCGAGGATCGCGACGATCTGCGGGATCCCCCACCCCACGAAAAACGTCTTGCCGTCCTCCAGTAGGCGTGCGCCCTGGGCGATCATGAACTCCGTGTCGGTGAACTCGATCGTGCGCGCCATCCCTTTCACCTGTACCCTTCGATGATCGTCGCCCTGCTTCGGAGCTCCTTCATCCTGGCGGCGCCGACCCGCTTGTCGAGGAACTCCTCGTGGTCGGCCACGCCGTACACATTCTCGCGGAGGTAGCTCCGCATCTGTTCTTCGCTCCGTATCGCGTTCAGGCGGTCGACGTGCTCGAGATCTATCTCGTAGCGCGCCGGCATGGCCCCCGGGTAGGCGCCGAACGGCGCGTGGACCACGGCGTCGACCAGGAAGTACGGTATGGTTGTCCGCATCGGGTCTTTGCGGAACTCGTCCGGTGCGACGATCTCCTCCGCCGAAACGATTACGCGGTGCGATGCCATCGCCGCCTCGAGGGCGAAAAGGTTCGTGCCGAATATCCGGGCGTCCCCGTAAACGTCCGCCTGGTGGACGTGTATGAACGCGACATCCGGATTCAAAGCGGGCACCAGGCAAACCGGCGTCCCGGTGTAAGGGTCCTCGATCACCCTCGCCGCGGAGACGGCCAGGTTGTCGGATCCGAGCAGGTCTCTCGTGGGGAGGAAGGGGACCCCCCGGGCCCCCGCAAGGATGCGCAGCGCCAGTCCCCCGTTGGTCCACTCGTACACCTTGACGCGGCCGTCGCACACCGCCTGGCCGATGTAGTTGCCGTACCCCAGGAATCCCACGTCGATGCGGGATGCGCAGCCCGCGCCTACCAGCAGCGCCGACTCGTGCAAGGTGAACTCTGCCCCGATCCAGAGATCCTTCCTTTTCTGCCGGATGACCTCGCGGATAAGCGCCTGGGGGCCGCGTGTAAGGCTCGAAAAATCGTAGACGATGTAGTCGCCGTCCTTGACCAGCCGCGAGACCGCATCCGATGCCGCGCAAAGCTTGTCCGTCGGCTTGCGGCTCTTGCTTTCGCGCACGAACTCCCGGAACTCGTCCGGGTGTTCGAACCGGTATTCGACCTTGCCTTCCTTGCGGATGCGGCTCACTTTTTCCTGCCCTTCCCCGGGCGGCGCCTTCCGCCCTCCATCAGGTGGAAAGCGAAACTGTGGTCGACGACTTTCTCGACTACGGAATAGGGGTCCGTAACCTTCCTCGCGATCCCGTCCAGAAGCGGATCCAGCAGGTTGTGCCGGTCCAGGTCGTCGATCGCTTTCTCGAGAAGCTTCTTCTTGAGGATCTCCAGCAGTTCCACCCGCGCCTTTCCTGCGCGGTACCGCCCCAGGTTCTCTTCCTTGTAGACGAACAGGCGGTGCCGGTCGATCGCTTCCAGCATCTCGGGCAGCCCCGTCGAGTTCTGCGCGACCGCGGGAAGGACCGGGGGAACCCAGTCTCCTTCCACGTATTCGTTCATCGAGACCATCGTCTCGAGCTCCCTGCGGGTCTTGTCCGCCCCCTCGCGGTCCGACTTGTTGACGACGAAGATGTCGGCGATTTCGAGTATCCCTGCCTTGATCGCCTGGATGTCGTCGCCCAGCCCCGGGACCACCACCACGACGTTGGTGTGCGCCACCTTGACGATCTCGACTTCGTCCTGCCCGACGCCGACGGTCTCGATGATGACGATGTCCTTGCCCATCGCGTCCATGACGTTGACGATGTCTATAGTCGACTTCGAGAGGCCGCCGAGGTGCCCCCGGGTGGCGAGGCTCCGGATGAAAACATCCTCGTCGAGGGCGTGTTTCTGCATGCGGATGCGGTCGCCGAGGATCGCCCCGCCGGTGAACGGGCTGGTCGGATCTACGGCTACAATCCCCACGGTCTTCCCCTGCCTGCGCAGGAGCTCCACGAGGCCGTCCACCAGGGTCGACTTGCCGGCGCCGGGAGCCCCGGTGATCCCGAGGATATAGGCGCGCCCCGTATGCTTGTAAAGGTTTTTCAGGACCCTGTGCGCGGCCGGGATCTCGTCGTCGAGGTCGCGCATGAGGCGCGCCGCCGCGCGGACGTCGCCGGCGAGGATGTCCTTGAGCGATACCGCCACTGCCTCAGATCTCCCGGACCAGCCGCCTGGCGATGATGAGGCGCTGGATTTCCGAAGTGCCTTCTCCTATCTCGCACAGCTTCGCGTCGCGCATGAACCGCTCCACGGGGTATTCGGCTATATACCCGTAGCCGCCCAATACCTGCACCGACTTGATCGTGGCGCGCATCGCCGCTTCCGAGGCGAAGAGCTTGGCCATGGCGGCCTCCTGCACGTACGGCTTCCCGGCGTCTTTCAGGTACGCCGCGCGCAGCGTGAGAAGCTGCGCCGCCTCGAGCTCCGTTCCCATGTCCGCGAACATCCACTGGATCGCCTGGAACTCGGAGATCGCCTGCCCGAACTGCCTGCGCTCCCTGGCGTACGCGGCGGCCTCCGCCATGGCGCCGAGGCCGATGCCGACCGAAAGCGCCGCGATCGAGATGCGTCCGCCGGCGAGGTTGCGCATGGTGTCCCTGAAACCCGAGTTGACGGCGCCGATGACGTTGCCCGGGCGCACCTCCAGCTCCTCGAACACGAGCTCTGCCGTGTCGGAGGACCGCATGCCCAGCTTGTCCAGCTTCTTGCCGACGGTCAGCCCTTCGGCGCCTGCCTCCACGAGAAAGGCGGTCACGCCGTCCCTCCCCTTTTCCTTGTCCGTGACCGCGAGGATCACGAAGACGGAGCCAACGCTTCCCTGGGTTATGAACATCTTGCTTCCGTTCAGAACCCAGCGGTCACCGCGCCATTCCGCCTTCGTGCGCATGTTGAGCGAGTCGGAGCCCGACCCCGGCTCGGTCAACGCCCATGCGCCGAGCATTTTTCCGGAGGCAAGCCCTGGAAGGTACCTTCTCTTTATCGCCTCCGACGCGAACGCGAGGATGTGGGCGGTGCACAGCGAATTATGGGAGGCGACTGTCAGCCCCAGCGACCCGTCTCCCCTGCCGATCTCCTCCACCGCTATCGCGTAACCGACGGTGTCCATCCCGGAGCCGCCGTATTCCTCCGGCACCATGGCGCCCATCAGGCCCAGCTCCCCCAGTTTCGCGACGGTCTCGAAGGGGAACTTCCCTTCCTCGTCCCACTTCCCAGCGTTGGGGCGCACTTCCTTCGCGACGAATGAACGCACCATGTCGCGCAAGGCGACGTGCTCGGGCTTAAGCCGGAAATCCATCTTATCCGGCCGGAACGAAGTAGACGTCGGTCGGCTTGAGCTGGGAGTTCCGGCGGAACTTCGCCCTTATCTTCATGCCGATGCTGATGTCCTCCGGGCCTTCGACGCCTATCAGCCGGGCCAGGAGCAGCGTATCCACCCCGTCGAACTCCACCAGCACCAGGTGGAACGGGGTCTCCTTGAGGAATTCCTCGCTGCCGAAGTAGCAGGTCGTGAAAGTGTGCACCCTGCCTTCCTGGGGGAGTTCCACCCACCTGGTCTCCTTGCCGCACTTCGTGCAATGCATGCGCGGCGTCGCATAGGTGTAGACGCACTTGCCGCATCGCGTCCCCAATATCTTCTTGTTCGCGAGCCCCGCGAAGAACGGGGAGTCCTGCCCGTACGAGTGGACGTACTCGACGTAGTAGGGATGCTTTATGACGATGGGAGACATCGACTTCAAGGCGTTCAGGTCGTTCGGCAGCGGCACGTTGAAGACGGTGGTTCCCGTCATGACTTCTTCGAGCTTCGCCGCGGGATTCAGCCGCCGGGTGGTTTTCTTTCCCGTATCGTTCTTCGCCATGATTACCACCCCCGTTCCAGGATCGACACGGTGACGTAGGTGCCCGTGCCGGCGTGGCTGTGTATGAGACCGCGGTTCGCTTTTTTAAGCTGCAGCTCGGGCGACCCGTAGTGCTTCTTGATGCTCCCCTGTATCTGCCAGAATGCGAAGACCGCCTGCATGAGACCGGTGGCCCCGACCGGATGCCCGCATGCGATCAGGCCTCCCGACGGATTGACGGGAATCGTCCCCTTGGTCTTGAGCTTGAGCCCGTAGTCTATCTGCGGCATGAAAGGGTGCCCCTCCTCGACGAATTTCCCCCCTTCCCCGTACTTGCAGAGGGCCAGGTCCTCGTACGTCTGGATTTCGGAAGAAGTGTAGGCGTCGTGCAGCTCGACGAAATCGATCTCCCTTACGGGATCGGTGATCCCCGCCATCCTGTAGGCCTGCAGGCCGGCGGACCGCCCCGCCCGGAAGGAGTGGACGCCCGGGTATTTGAGGTTCTTGTAGTCGCTCTTCTTCTCGTTGGGGGCGAGGATCACCTCCCCGTGCGGCCGGTCGGCCATGCGCATCATGTCCGTCCCCGTACCGACTCCGGTGATCTTCACAGGCCGGTCCGTAAGCCGGAACGCCATCTCCTCGCTGGCCAGTATGCATGCCGCGGCGCCGTCAGACATTACGCATATGTCCAGGAGAGTCAACGGATAGGCGACCATCTCCGAGTTGCGGACGTCCTGAATCGTGAGCCGCTTGCGCTTCTGGGCGTACGGATTGTTGTAGGCGTTCATGTGGTTCTTGACCGACACCATCGCGAGCTGCTCCACGGTGGTCCCGAACTCGTGCATGTGCCGGTTCACCATCATCGCGTAGTATCCCGAGTAGAATCCGCCCACGGGATAGTCGAAATTGACGTCGGACGCCAGCGCGATGAACTCGTTGCCTTTCCAGGTCTGGACGCGCGACATCGTCTCGAAGCCGAACGCGAGGCAGACGTCCATCCTCCCCGATGCGACGGCTTCCCATCCGGCCTGGAAGCAGAGCCCGCCGGTGGCCCCGCCGCCCTCTATCCGCTTGTTCGGCTTGGGGCAAAGCCCGAGGTAGTCGGTGGCCATGATCCCCGCCATCAGCTGGCGCGTGAAATGGTCCGAGAAATAGGACCCCACCGAGCCGTCTATCATCGGGGCCTTGAGCCTCGGCACGTCGCCCATCGCGTAGTCGAACGCTTCCTTCACCATCTTCTGGAACGTCGCGTCGGGCCGGGCCTTCTCGAACTTGCTGACCCCCCCCGATACCATGTAGACAGGTCTCACGTTATATCCTCCTGGCGGAATTCGAACCTATTTCCTGGGCCTGACCCGTTCCCTTACGTAGTCGACTATCTCCTGCAGCGGCGTGCCCGGCGTGAATACGCGGTCGACTCCCTTTTTCCTGAGTTTCGGGATGTCGTCGTCGGGGATGATTCCGCCGCCGAAGACCACGACGTCGCCCATCTTCTTGTCTCGCAGCATCTCCACGATCCGCGGCAGCAGGTAGTTGTGCGCGCCGGAAAGGATGGAGAGCCCGATCCCGTCGACGTCCTCCTGGGAAGCGGCGTTGGCGATCATCTCCGGCGTCTGGTGGAGGCCGGTGTAGATGACCTCGAACCCCGCGTCCCGAAGCGCCCTCGCGATTATCTTCGCTCCGCGGTCGTGGCCGTCCAGGCCGGGCTTCCCGATGAGGATGCGTACCTTGCGCACCGGTTTTTTGCGTCCCGCCGTTTCCTTGATCCTTGCCGCGGCGCTAGCCATCTCGTCCCCCTTATCGTTTGTTTAAAACATCGCCGGATCGGTATAGGTGCCCATCGTCTCCCGCAAGGCGTCGCAGATCTCGCCGAGCGTGGCGTATTCCCTCGCCGCATCGAGAAGAAGCGGCATGAGGTTCGCGTTCGAGAGCGATGCTTCCTTCAGCGCGTCAAGGCACGACGTCACCTTTTTCGTGTTGCGCTTCCGGCGCACCTCGCGGGTCCTTGCGACCTGCCTCTTCTCGACGGCTTCGTCGATCTTCAGAAGCGGGATCGGGACCTCCTCCTGCATCCCGTAGCAGTTGACGCCGACTATCTTCTTGGCCCCTGCGTCCACGAGCCGCTGGAAATGGAACGCCGCGTCGGCGATCTCGCGCTGCGGGTATCCCCGCTTCACGGCATTGACCATGCCTCCCATGGCGTCGATCTTCGCGATGTACGCCATGGCCTTCTCCTCCATCTCGTCCGTAAGCTTCTCGACGAGGAAAGACCCCCCCATGGGGTCGATGGAGTTCGCCGCCCCGGACTCCTCGGCGATTATCTGCTGGGTTCGAAGGGCTATAGTGGCCGCATGCTCGGTCGGCAGCGCAAGCGTCTCGTCCATCGAGTTCGTGTGCAGCGACTGGGTCCCGCCGAGCACGGCGGCGAGCGCCTGAAGCGCTACGCGCACGACGTTATTCATCGGCTGCTGCGCCGTAAGCGTGCATCCCGCCGTCTGCGTATGGAACCGCAGCTTCCAGGAGTTTTCGTCCTTCGCCTTGAACCGTTCCTTCATGATCCGGGCCCACATCCGCCGGGCGGCCCTGTATTTCGCTATCTCCTCGAAAAAATCGACGTGCGCATTGAAGAAGTAGGACAGGCGCGGGGCGAACTTGTCCACCGGGACCCCCGCGTCGATGCCGGCCTGCACGTAGGCGATACCGTCGGCAATCGTGAACGCCAGCTCCTGGACGGCCGTGGAACCCGCCTCCCGTATGTGGTATCCGCTGATGCTGATCGTGTTCCATTTCGGCACGAAATCGGAACAGTACGCGATGATGTCGGTGATGATCCGCATCGACGGGTCGGGCGGGAAGACCCAGGCGTGCTGCGCGATGTACTCCTTCAGGATGTCGTTCTGGATCGTTCCGCCGAGCCTGTCGAACGGGACGCCCTGCTTCTCCGCGACGGCCAGGTACATCGCGAATATCATCGCCGCTGGCCCGTTGATCGTCATCGATGTGGTGACCTTGTCCAGCGGGATGCCTTCGAACAGAATTTCCATGTCCTTCAGGGAGTCGATGGCGACCCCGCACTTGCCCACTTCTCCCTTCGCGCGCGGGGAGTCCGAGTCGTACCCCATAAGGGTCGGGAAGTGGAACGCTGTCGACAACCCGGTCTGCCCCTGCGCGAGGAGGAACTTGAACCGGGCGTTCGTGTCCTCCGCAGAGCCGTAGCCCGCGAACTGCCGCATCGTCCACAGCCTGCCCCGGTACATGGTGGGCTGCACGCCGCGCGTGTACGGGTACTCCCCCGGGAACGCGAGCTGCTTTCCGTAGTCGAAATCCTCCATCATGTCGGGCGAATAGAGTGCGGCTATCTCCTCGTCGGACACCGTGGAGAACCGGGATTGGCGCTCCGGCGAACGTGACAGGACCCGGGAAAGGGTCTCCGTCTCCCAACGTCTTTTATCTTCGGAAATCTTCCGGACCTTTTTCCTGTCGTACATAGTGCCCTCCTCGCGCGTTACCGCTCCACGCCTACCCGCGCGTCGACGCCCGTTGCGTAGTAATGCTTTATCTCCCGCATCTCCGTAACAAGGTCGGCGATTTCAAGGACCGCCGCCGGCGCCCCCCTGCCGGTAAGAACGAGCTCCATGCCGTCGGGCTTGTTGCGGAGCGCCTCCAGTACCTCATCGACCGGGAGAAGCCCGAAGTCCATCGCGCAGTTGATCTCGTCGAGGACCACGATGTCCGCCTTCCCCTCGCTTATGATCCCCTTCGCGGTGCGCCATCCTTCGCGCGCCAGCCGGACGTCTTCCGGATCGGGGTTCCTGCGGTTCACGAAGGTGTCCCTGCCTGCCTGGATGATTTCCACGCAGGGGGCAAGCTTCCTTGCTCCCTCGAGCTCCCCGTAGTCGATCCACCCCTTCATGAACTGGACTATCACCGTGTGAAGCCCGTGCCCCGCAGCCCGCAGCGCAAGGCCCAGGGCCGCCGTTGTCTTCCCCTTGCCGTCGCCGGTGTACACCTGGATGTACCCCCGCCCCAGGCTTGCCGGGTTCACGGCTCTTACGCCTTCAGCAGCGATCGGGAGAGGACTATCCGCTGGATTTCGGACGTCCCCTCGAATATCGTGCTGACCTTTACGTCGCGCAGGTGCCGTTCCACCGGGTATTCCCGTATGTATCCGTAGCCCCCAAGGATCTGGACCGCCTTGTTGCACGCCCGGTTGGCGGCCTCGGATGCGAACATCTTCGCCATCGATGCCTCCCGCGTATGCGGCTTTCCCCGGTCCTTGAGGAATGCGGCCCGGTATGCCAGCAGCTGGGCGGCGTCAAGCTCGGTCGCGGAGTCGGCCAGCATCCACTGGATCGCCTGGAAATCGGCCAGCGGCTTGTCGAACTGCCTGCGGTCCCTGGAGTAGGAGGTTGCGGTTTCCAGGGCCGCCCTGGCGACCCCGATCGATGAAGAGGCGATGCCGATCCGGCCCCCGTCCAGCGCAGCCATGGCGATCCTGAAGCCGTCGCCGGGTCCGCCCAGCAGGTTCCGCTTCGGGATCCTGCATTCGTCGAAAGTCATGGAGACGGTGTGCGAGCCGGTGAGACCCATCTTGCGCTCGGCCTTGCCGATCGACAATCCGGCCGTCCCCGCTTCCACGAGAAATGCACCGATCCTCCTGGGTTCCCTTTGCGTCAGCGCCATGACTATCGTCACGCCGGCGTATGCGCCGTTCGTTATGAATATCTTGTTCCCGGAGAGTACGTAGCTGTCGCCGTCCTCCACGGCGGTCGATTTCAAACTCGCCGCATCCGATCCGGCCGACGGCTCCGTCAGGGCGTAAGCGCCAAGCCCGTTTTCGTACGACGCAAGCTTCGGAAGGAACCTGCTTCGCTGGTCGTCATTCCCGAACCGCCAGATCACCTCGCCCACCATGTTGGTGACCGCCATGCCGACCGCGGTGGAGGCGCATCCGCCCGCGACTTCCCGCAGGGCGATGTTGTAGGCGACGGCGCCCGACTCCGATCCTCCGAAGGACGCCGGGTAGAGCATCCCCAGCATGCCGAGTTCGGCAAGCTGCCGCATGTTCTCTTCCGGGTAGCGGCTCTCCTCGTCCACCTGCGCGGCTTTGGGCGCGAACGACTTGCGCGCCAGCGACCTCGCCATGTCCTGCACCTGCTGCTGCTCGTCCGTAAGATCGAAGCGCATCGGATCAGTCCTTGAGCATTGCGGCGGCGATGATCATCCGCTGGATCTCCGAGGTCCCCTCGTAGATCTCGGTTATCTTGGCGTCCCTGAAGTGCCGCTCCGCCGGATATTCCTTTATGTACCCGTAGCCCCCGTGGATCTGTATCCCCTTGACGCCGGCCCTCATGGCCGCCTCGGAGGCGTACAGCTTGGCCATCGCGGACTCCTTGGAATGCCTTGCCTTTCGGTCCTTCAGCCACGCCGCCCTGTATGCCAGAAGCCTCGCGGCGTCGATTTCGGTTGCCATGTCCGCCAGCATCCACTGGATCGCCTGGAATTCCGAGATGGGCTGGCCGAACTGCTTTCGATCCTTGGCATATGCGAGCGCATCCTCCAGCGACGCCCGCCCGATCCCGATGGCCTGCGCGGCGATTCCGATCCGGCCGCCGTCGAGCGTGTTCATTGCGACCTTGAATCCGTCGCCTTCGTTCCCGAGACGGTCCGCCGCGGCGATCTTGACGTCCTCCAGCACTATCGACGAGGTCGGGGAGGCTTTTATGCCCATTTTTTTCTCATGTTTGCCGATAGATACGCCCGGCAACTTCATGTCAAGGATGAAGGTGGTGATCCCCTTGTGCCTTTTTTCCTTGTCCGTCATGGTGAAGAGTATGCAGATGTCCGCCTCGGGAGCGTTGGTTATGAAGTTCTTGGTGCCGTTTACTACGTAATGATCCCCTTTCCGCACCGCCGTCGTCTTCTGGGATCCCGCGTCCGATCCGGCGCCGGGCTCCGTAAGCCCGAAACATCCCAGCTTTTCACCGGAGGCCAGGGGGACCAGGTATTTTTTCTTCTGCTCTTCCGTGCCGAACTTGAGGAGCGGGTCGCATACCAGGGAATTGTTGACCGACATGATCACCGCCGTGGAGGCGCATGCCCTCGCTATCTCCTCCATCGCGATCGCGTAGCAGACGTTGTCCATCCCGGCGCCGCCGTACTCCTCCGGGACGGCCACTCCCATGAGGCCGAGCTCGGCCATCTTGCGGACGAGCTCGGCCGGGTAGCGCCCCGTCTCGTCCAGCTCCGCGGCCTTCGGCAGGACTTCCTTCTGCGCGAAGCTTCTCGCCATCTCCTGGATCATCCGCTGCTCTTCGGTAAGGTCGAATACCATCTTTGCCGTCTCCCTGTCGGTAATTTATCGCCCGGCCTTCCCTACCTGCCCGTGAACGAGGGCTTCCGCTTTTCGAGGAAGGCGGCCATTCCCTCCGCGCGGTCGGCTGTGGAGAAGCCCACGGCGAAAGCGTTGGCCTCCAGCGCGCATGCGTTCGAAAGGTCCAGGTCCAGGCCGCGGTTCATCGCCATCTTGGCGGTGCGGACCGCTACCGGTCCCTTGGAAAGGATCTTCTCGGCCATCCCGCGCGCGGCGACCATGAGTTCGGCCTGCGGCACGACCCGGTTCACGAGCCCGATCTCGCAGGCCCGCTGTGCGGTGATCATCTCCCCGGTAAGCACGATCTCCTTGGCGATGTTCCTCCCCACGAGCCGGGGGAGCCGCTGCGTGCCTCCGTATCCAGGAATTATGCCGAGGTTTACTTCCGGCTGGCCGAACCTGGCGGTATCCGCGGCGATCAGGATGTCGCACGCCATCGCCAGCTCGCATCCCCCCCCAAGCGCGAACCCGTTTATCGCTCCGATGACCGGCTGAGGCAGGCGCTCGATGCGCTCGAGGACGCCCTGCCCGAAGAGCGCGAACTCCAGCGCCTGGACCGCGTTGAAGTGCCGCATTTCGGAGATGTCGGCGCCGGCCACGAACGCCTTTTCGCCCGCACCTGTCAGCACCACGACACCGACGTCATCCCTGTCCGCCATTTCCGCGAATGCGGCCGAAAGCTCCCGCACCGTAGCGGGGTTCAGCGCGTTCAGCGACTTGGGCCGGTTGACGGTGACCGTGGCGATCCTTTCCGATACCGAGACGAGCAGGTTCGCGTATTCCATATCTGGCTCCCTCACGCCTTTCGGTAGTCGTAGAAGCCGCGCCCCGCCTTCTTTCCCAGGTAACCGGCCTCGACGTGTTTCTTGAGAAGCGGACAGGGCCTGTACTTGGGATCCCCCAGGCCATCCTGCATGACTTTCAGGACCTCGAGACAGGTGTCGAGCCCGATGAGGTCGGCGAGAGCCAGCGGCCCCATCGGGTGGTTCGCCCCCATCCTCATTATGGCGTCGATGTCCTCCGCCTTTCCCACCCCTTCCATCAGCGCAAATGCGGCCTCGTTTATCATGGGCATGAGGATCCTGTTGGCGATGAATCCCGGGTAATCGTTCGCGGGAACCGGTTCCTTGCCCAGCCGCCTTGCCAGGTCCATGGTGGCGTCGAACGTTTCCTGCGACGTCTGCATCCCCCGGATGACCTCCACCAGTTTCATGAGCGGCACCGGGTTCATGAAGTGCATCCCGACGACCCTCTCCGGCCTGCGGGTGACCGACGCTATTCCGGTGATCGAAATGGAAGACGTGTTCGTGGCGAGGATCCTCCCCTCGGGCAGGATCCCGTCCAGTTTCCGGAACAGCGTGTGCTTCAATTCCTCACGCTCGGTGGCGGCCTCGATCGCGAAGTCGCAGGCCGAAAAGCCGCCGAGATCCGTCGTCGCGACCAGGTTCGACAGCATATTGTCCCGATCCGCCGCGGAGATCTTCTCTTTCCGGACCAGGATATCCAGCCCCTTTTCGATGCCCGCGCGCCCCCTGGAAAGGAACGCTTCGGAAACATCGTTGAGCACAACCTTGAACCCGCCCATGAGCGAAACCTGGGCTATCCCGCCGCCCATCTGGCCCGCGCCCACTACCCCGATCGTGCGGATGTCCATGCCGGCCTCCACCTTTCGATTCATTCCCGTTCAAGCAGCATCGCGACGGCCTCGCCGCCGCCGATGCACAGCGATGCGATGCCCAGCTTCTCGCCCCGGTCCTCCATCGCGTAGAGAAGCGTCGCAAGGATCCGCGCGCCGGAAGCGCCGATCGGGTGTCCGAGCGACACCGCCCCTCCGTACACGTTCACCCGTTCCCTGTCGAGCTTCAAGCCCCGGATCGCGGCTATTGCGACCCCGGAGAACGCCTCGTTGATCTCGTAAAGGCCCACCTTGTCCTTCTCGACGCCGGTCTTCTCCAGCAGCTTCCTTATCGCGTCGATCGGGGCTACGGTGAACCAGACAGGCTCGAGCGACGCCGTCGCGTAGCCGACGATCCTGGCCAGCGGGCGTATGCCGCGGCGCCTGGCATTGTCCGCGGACATCACGACCACCGCGGCCGCGCCGTCGTTGATCGTCGAGGCGTTTCCCGCCGTGACGGTGCCGTCCTTCTGGAATACGGGTTTGAGAGAAGACAGCTTGGAGACGTTCCCGCGCCCCGGCTCCTCGTCCACCTTGAAAACCAGCGGGTCGCCCTTCCTCTGCGGGATTGCGACGCCGACTATCTCCTTCTCGAATTTCCCGTCCCTGATGGCCGCGAGCGACCGGTTATACGAAGACGCCGCGAACTCGTCCTGGTCCTCCCTGGAGATACGGTGTTCCCTGGCGAGCAGCTCGGCGCAATTTCCCATGTGTATGTCGTTGTATACGTCCCACAGGCCGTCGACGATCATGTGGTCGTAGATCGTGTCGTTTCCCAGGCGATAACCCGACCGGGCCTTCTTCAGTAGGTACGGCGCCTGGCTCATGGACTCCATGCCGCCGGCGACTATCACCTCGAACTCGCCTGTGGCGACCGCCTGCGCCGCCAGCATGACGGATTTGAGCCCCGAGCCGCACATCTTGTTGATGGTCATGGCGCCGGCGGAAACGGGGACGCCTGCGTATATGCCTGCCTGGCGGGCCGGGGCCTGCCCTGAGCCGGCCGGAAGGACGTTCCCCATGATGACCTGGTCCACGTCTTCCTTCCCGATCCCTCCGCGCGATATCGCTTCCGCGATGGCGATGGCGCCGAGCCTGGGCGCCGGGATGTCCGCGAGCGTCCCGTTCAGGCTCCCGATCGCCGTCCTGGCCGCTCCGGTGATGACTGCTTCGTTCATGGCGCTCTCCTTTGGCGACGTTTCGGCGTCGCTCACGTTTCCTGCGGCAGTTTCCCCCGCAGCCTCGCCTGGTATTCCCGGATGTCTTTTTTTAGAGCAGTCAGCTGGTTGATGCGCTCGTCGATCTGGATCGCGCGCTGGTCGAGGAGGACGATAAGCTTGGGGATTATTTCACGGTTGTTGCGCTGCTGCCGGTAGATCTTTTCCAGCTCGACCATCTCCGCGAGGGTGAGCCCGAGCATCTTGAGCCTGTTGATGAATTTAAGGCGGCGTACGTCGTCGTCCGTGTAAACGCGCTTGCCGTTCTCGATCCGCCGGACGCTGTGCAGCAGGCCGATCTCTTCGTAGTACCGGATCGTCCGCTGCGTGAGGCTCACCATACGGCTCAACTCGCCGATAGAATAGGTGGATGAGCGCTCGGAAGACCCCATATTTACCACCTTACGTTAAGTGGCAATGATCGTATCGGACAGTCCCGCGCCGTGTCAATGATGAAATTGCCGTTCAGCGGGTTATCTTCTTGAGAAGCGCCGCCGCCCGCTTCTTCTCCAGGCGCTGCTCGGGGATCGAATCCGCGAGCGCATCGTCCGGTATCAGGAGCGCCGTTTCCAGCTCCCTGCGGGCGAGTTCGTCATTGCCGTCCTTGTGGTAGGCTTCGGCGAGAAACACCCGGTTCCCCGCGTATGCCGGGTGCGAATCGACGGCCTTCCGGCCGTGCTCGATAGCCTTGGAAACGTTTCCTCCAAGAAGCCCCGGGAGCCGCGTATAGTAGGCGCAGAAGAAGCGGTCCGGGCCGCCGTGGAAGTATCCGGCCTGGATCGAGGCGGCTTTTTCGTTCAGCTTCTTGACGGTCCTGATGCCGAACAGGTTGGTGAACGTTCCCTTGAGGCTGTTCTCCCTGGCCAGATTCGCCCCTTCGAAAAAATAGCCGCCCGGCCGGTCGGGCGCCGCCTCGGCGGCCGTTTTCCCGTATTCCCTTCCCTTCCCGTAGTGCGCAAGCGCCTCGTTCCGGTCCTTCTCCTCCAGGTTCTGCCCGACCCAGTAGTGCAGCCGCGACAGCCGGACCAGCGTTTCGTACTCCTTGGGATTCTCCTTGAGCAGGGAGCCGTAGGCGGTTATCGCATCCATCGCCTTCGACAAGTCTTCCCGCGCGGCCCAATAGGCTTCCGCGTCGTCCCTCGGCCCTCCGGCCGGGCCGTTTGCCGCTGCCGTGAATAGAAACACGACGGACAGCGCAATCAAAATCGCCGTTTTTTTCATCCGCCCTGCCCTCCGTTCTTTATGAACGATGCGATTTTTTCTTTCCAGGAACCAGGAATTCCCCCGGCAAGATCCGCTTCCAGGCATAGGAACGGGATGCCCAGCCGGCCCGACTCGGCTGCAAGAGTCTCCGCATAATCCGCCGGTTCGGAATTGCCCGTTTTCATGTAAAGAAACCGGTCTGCCCCCGTCGCTCCGATCCTTTCCAGCAGGCGGGCTGCGCGACGCTTTTTCGCCTCCTCCATCCCGAGAAGCCGGGCCCTCAGGCGCCTGGAAAACGCCAGCGCGGGATCTCCGCTTTCGTCCGCCTTCTGTTCATTGTATCGATGTCCTTCTTCAAGGTCATCCCCGACGAGCGCCCCGCATGCGCCGTCGATGGCCTCCATGACGGTCAAAGGCGCCGTCGATCCTCCCAGGAATATCCTTGCCGCGACGCGCCTGGCCGGCGCCGGCGTACGTGAAAGCGCGGCCCGGAGCAGCAATGAGTGCGCCTCCCTGGGCAGCGCCGCCGCGGAACGGATAAGCAGGAATACCTCCCGGGCGCAAAAAGCGCCGGGAAATGAGGCAAGCCTTTCCTCCAGGCCGGAGAGCAGCATGCGGTTTTCGTTGTAAGAAGCGATCGACTTGGAAAGCGCGCCGTCCGATACCTTCCTGCCCGAGACGTCGCCGGCCCATTCCCTGAGCATCTCGACCTGGTCGAGCGTCTCTTCCATCGAAGGAACCTTCATTCGCCTGGGCATGAAGAGAATGCGGAACTGCGGCTTCCCGGAAGCCGGATCGGCCGGGAAATAATCCGGATCCTGCGGCAAACCGTGCGCCGGGGAAAAAACCCAACCGTCGAGAACGTTCCAGGGACCGGAAGAACCCAGGTATTCATCCCCACGAACCGTTACGGGAAGAATCCCCGCCGCATGAATGATCTCTTCGGGGACAAGCGGCGGGAAGCAGCCGACGGCCTTGCCGCCCGTCAGCGCTTTCCAGCGGGACGCGGCGCCCGCCGGATCGGCGCAGGTCCTTTCGGCAAAACGGAGAGCATCCTCCGCCCCGCCCGCGCCCACGGCAGCTTACTTGCCCTGGTAAAGAACCGCCAGGATCAGCGCTTCCTTCTCTTCGGCCGAATGCACGTGGTGCGGAATCGTGGAATTGTAGTAGATGCAGTCCCCCTCGCCGAGGAGATCGGAATACTTGTCCAGGAAGATCTCCACCCTGCCCGAGAGCACGTAGAGGAACTCCTCGCCCTCGTGGGAATTCCTCACGACGTTCCGGTCGATCAGCGGCTTGAGTCGGACGAGGAACGGCTCCATCTTCCTTCCGGACTTCCCTGCGCCAAGGGCCTCGTACGTGTAGGCCGACTGCCCCCCGTCCTTCAGGCCCACACGCGAAACGGTCGTCCGGTCCTGTTTCCTCACGATCGAAAATTCCCTCTCCTCCTTCCCGATGAAGGAGGAGACGTACGTGTCCAGGGCATTCGCGATTTTCACGAGGGTCCCCAGCGGGGGCGAGGTCATGCGGTTCTCTATCTGCGACAGCAGCGCCGCCGAGAAGCCGGTCTTTTCCGCAAGCTGCTGGAGAGAGACGCCGCGCGATTCCCGGAACTTCCTGATGTGGTCCCCTACCTGGACTTCCGGATCCCCGGCTGCCGGCCCCCAGTCCCCCGACTCCTCGGCGATCTTTGAAAGCAGGTCGTCCAGCGATTCGTCACGGGTGATGTCGGGCAAATGATTCCCCCTCCTTCAGGGCGTTGACGTTGAGCGGTATGAACTTCTCGTATTTCCTGGAGATGACCTTGGGAAGGCAGTCGAAAAGCGTCTGCATCTCCACCACCCCGGTGACCGTCACGTACGCTCCCAATGCCACCATCGAAGCAAGCTGCTGGCTGCCGACGACCTCCCTCGCGATATCGTTAGCCGGGATGGACAGAAGACGCACGTCCGTCCTTTCCACCTTCGCGGGATCGACCAGCGAGCTGTTGATCACAAGGTCGCCTCCCTCCCTGATTGAAGGAAGATACTTTCCCAGCGACGGGCCGTTCATGATGACGCAGGCCTTCGGGCGGCCCACCACGGGTGAGCCGATCTCTTCGTCGGAGATGACGACCGTGCAATTGGCCGTCCCCCCGCGCATCTCGACCCCGTAGGCGGGGAAATAGGTCACATGCCTTCCCTCTTCCATCGCCGCTATGGACAGGAGGTTGCCGATCATGAGGATCCCCTGGCCTCCGAATCCGGCCATGATGACGTCGGCGTTCACAGGAAGTCCGCCTGCTTGCGTTCCTTGTAGACACCCAGCGGGAAGTATTCCGACATCTCGCCCAGTACCCGCTTCTGCGCGTCGATCGGCTTCATTCCCCAGTTCGTCGGGCAGGTGGACAAAAACTCGACGATCGAAAAGCCCATTTCCTTTATCTGCATGTCGAACGCTTTCTTGACCGCCTCCTTTGCCTTCCGGATCTGCGCCGGCGTGCTGGTCGCCACCCTGGCCGAGTAGGCGGTCCCCTCGAGCGTGGCCAGAAGCTCCGCCATCTTGATCGGATATCCGTCTTTCCGGAAGTCGCGGCCGTACGGAGAAGTGGATGTCTTCTGCCCCAGCATCGTGGTGGGGGCCATCTGGCCGCCGGTCATGCCGTACGTCGTGTTGTTGACGAAGATGACGGATATGTTCTCCCCGCGGTTCGCAGCGTGGATGACCTCGGATGTGCCGATCGCCGCGAGGTCTCCGTCTCCCTGGTACGTGAACACGAACTTGTCGGGCTGGGCCCGCTTCACCCCCGTTGCGACCGCAGGAGCGCGCCCGTGGGGAGCCTCCGCCACGTCGACGTCGATGTAGTCGTAAAGGAACACCGCGCATCCCACGCACGCGACGCCTATGGTCTTCTCCCGCAGCCCGAAATGGTCGATCGTCTCCGCAACTATCCGGTGGGCGATTCCGTGGTGGCACCCGGGGCAGAAGTGGGATTTCACGTCCACCAGGCTCTTCGGCCTGGAAAACACCTGCCTCCTGAACCGATCCTTTCCTTCCGTTTTCATCGCTGTTGTCCCGCCAGGTTCCTGATCTCGCCCAAGATCTCCTCGGGAGTCGGCATGGCGCACGGCTTTCCCATGAACCTGATCCTGTCGTGGAAGGTCGTGCTGATCTTGACGTCTTCCAGCATCTGCCCGGTGTTCATCTCCACGACCAGGACGACGTCGGCCCCGGCAGCGGCCGCATCCACCTGGGCCGCGGGGAACGGGAAGAGGGTGACCGGCCGCAGCATGCCGACAGCTATCCCTTCGCCCCGGGCCCACTGGATGGCGGTCTTGCAGACGCGGGCAGCCGTGCCGAATGCGACCACGACTATCTTCGCCCCGTCGAGGCGGTAGTCCTCGAAGCGCACCTCCTCTTCCTGCATCCGCAGGTACTTCCGGTGCAGCTTCCAGTTGTGGACCTCGATGGCGTTGTCCTTCAGATAAAGCGACTTGACGTGCTGCCTGGGGCGGCCGGCGCAGCCTGTCAGAGCCCATGGCTTATCCGGATCCACCGTCGTCTCGTACCCGGCCGGCTCGAAGGGCTCCTTCATCTGCCCCACGATCGCGTCCCCAAGTATCATGGCGGGGTTCCTGTACTTGTCGGCCAGGTCGAACGCTAGCATCGTAAGGGAATACATCTCCTGTACGGAATGCGGCGCCAGGACGGGCATCCTGTATCCCCCGTGGCCGCCGCACTTGACCGCCTGGAAGTAATCGCCCTGCGAAGGGGCGATCCCCCCAAGACCCGGCCCCGACCTGGAGATGTTGACGATTACGGCGGGCAGTTCCGACCCCGCCATGTACGACAGCCCCTCCTGCATCAGCGAAATGCCGGGACCCGAGGAAGACGTCATGACCCGTTTCCCCGAAGCGGCAGTTCCGAGTATGAAGTTGATGGTGGCGACCTCGCTTTCGGCCTGCAGGAAGGTGCCGCCGATCGGGGGCAGGTGCGCCGACATGTATTCGGGGATGTCGTTCTGCGGGGTGATCGGATAGCCGTAATAGTACCTGCACCCTGCCGCGATGGCGCCGACGCAGATCGCCTCGTTCCCTTTCATAAGGATGCGCTGCGCGGCGGCGGTCGCCAATCTCATCGCCAGACCTCGATGCATGCGTCCGGACAGGCTTCGGCGCAGATGGCGCACCCCGTGCAGTCATCCGGACGCGCGAACAATGCCGCCGCGTATCCCTGCGCGTTGATCTTCGCGCCGATCTCGATGCAGTTCTTGGGGCACGCGGGCACGCACAGCTCGCACGCCTTGCACCGCTCGAAATCGATCTCGATCCGTCCCGTCGCCGGCATCTGTCAGTCGTACTTAGGCTTGAATTCGAAGAAGTGCGTCGTGTCGATAGTCCGTATCGTCCTCGATTTCGAGCGCATCACTATGGATTGCGTGTGCGCGCCGCCGCTGAAGAAACGGACGCCCTTGAGGTAGTCTCCGAAGGTCACCCCGGTCGCTGCGAACATCACTTCGGTCCGCGCGAGGTCTTCCATCTGGTAGACGCGGTTGGGGTCCTCCACTCCCATCGCCCTTGCGCGCTCGGCCTCCTCCTTGCTGCGGAACTTGAGGATCCCCTGGAAGTCGCCGTCGAGGCACTTGAGCGCGGCCGCCGCCAGAACCCCCTCGGGCGCTCCGCCGATCCCCATGAGAACGTCTACGCCCGATTCCTCCTTGGCCGTGGCGATGGCGCCCGCCACGTCGCCGTCGCCGATCAGCTTTATCCTCGCGCCGGATTCCCGGCATTCGCGAATGAGCTCCTGGTGGCGCGGCCGGTCCAGGATTATGACGCAGAGGTCCTCGACGTATTTCCGGAGCGCCTTGGCTATGCTTCGCAGGTTTTCCGTCGGGGAAGCCGAGATGTCGATCGAGCCCTTCGCCTTGGGGCCCACCGCCAATTTCTGCATGTAGGTGTCGGGCGCGTGGAGGAACCCCCCCTCTTCCGCGATCGCTATGACGGCGAGGGCGTTGTTGCCGCCGGTGGCGACGATGCTCGTTCCCTCCAGCGGATCCACCGCGATGTCGACCCGCGGCGATTCGGCGGCCCCGACCTCCTCTCCGATGAAGAGCATGGGCGCCTCGTCGCGCTCCCCTTCCCCGATCACTACCCGCCCCTTGAACTGGACGTAGTTCAAGGCCTTCCGCATGGCTGTAACGGCGGCCTCGTCCGCGGCGATGTTGTCTCCCCGTCCCATCAATCGGGCGGCCGCGAGCGCCGCGGCTTCCGTGACCCGGACCACTTCCATCGCAAGATTTCGCTCCACGACTTCCCCCTTTTACCGTTTTTTCCTACAGGCCTTCCGGATCCGGGAATGCCGGCGGGATCGCTACCGCCCCAGCAGGTAGCCGATAAGGCGCGTCCCTATATCCACGAACTGCCCGGTGGATCGGGCGTCCGCCTCCGTGTACCTTTTCCCGGGGAATGAAGCAAGACCTTCCGGGGCCGGATAGAAAACGAATGGGACAGGCTCCTGGGCGTGGGTCCGGATGGAAACCGGCGTCGGGTGGTCCGGCAGCACGAGGACGGCCAGGTCCCCGCCGTCCTTCGCCCGCGGAAGGATAAGGGAAAGCATCTCCTTGTCGATCCGCTCGATGGCCTTCACCTTATCGGCGGCGCTCCCGTTATGCCCCGCTTCGTCCGGCGCCTCCACGTGTATCAGGACGAAATCCTTCTTTTCCAGCTCCTTGAGAGCATATTCCGCTTTTCCGCGGAAATTGGTGTCCACGTATCCGGTGGCCCCCGGAACATTTATGACCGACAGGCCGCAATAGATCCCGATTCCCTTGATAAGGTCGACGGCGGCGACGACCGAGCCCGTAAGCCCGTACTTTTCCGCGAACGGAGCGATTCTCGGCGCCTTGCCCTGCCCCCAGAGCCAGATGGAGTTGCCCGGCAGCTTCCCCTCGGAGCGGCGCTTTCGGTTGACGGGATGGTCTTCGAAAACCTCCCGTGATATCTCCATCAGGTCCAGCAGCAGTTCCGCCCCGTGCCCGCGCGGGAGGTAATCCGTTATCTTTTTCCCGTGTATATCGTGCGGCGGGGTCGTTTCCACCCCATCGTTGCCGCCTGGCCAGATCATCAGGTTCCTGTAGCTGACCCCGGGGAAAAACCGGACTCCGGATTCCCCGTCCCCGGGCGGGTACGAGTCTCCGACCTTGTCCTCGAGAGCCTTGAGGAGTTCCGCGGATTCCGCCGACGAGATGTGCCCGGCGGAAAAATCTTCCATCTCGGTGTCGGCGCCGTCGTTCTTCAGCGCAACCACGTTGCAGCGGACCGCAACGTCGTCCTTGCCCAGCTCGATCCCCATCGAGGCGGCCTCGAGGGGGGACCTGCCGGTGTACACTTCGCGGGGGTCGTACCCGATGATGCTCAAGTTCGAGACGTCGCTGCCCGGGTACATCTCCTTCGGTACGACCTGCACCGTTCCCAGCGCGCCGTTGGAGGCCATATAGTCGAGGTTCGGTATCTCCGCCGCTTCCAGGGGCGTCCGGTTACCAAGCGCGGCGACGGGCCAGTCTGCCATGCCGTCGCCGATCAGGATGAGGTATTTGCGCGGCATTATCGCCTCCCCTAGAATCCCAGGACCTTCATGACTTCGTTCATAGCGGGAGGGATGGTCACCGGGGACACAGACTGCGCGATCGCGTTGTCGGGGTCCTTGAGGCCGTGCCCTGTGAGCGTGCAGACGATCCGGTCTCCGCGCCGGAAAAACGACTCCTTCGCAGATTTTATCACACCGGCGATGGAAGCCGCCGAGGCGGGTTCGCAAAAGATGCCTTCGGTCTCGGCGACGAGCTTGTACGCCTCCAGAATTTCGGCGTCGCTCACCATCCTGATGATCCCTCCCGACTCGTCGCGCGCCGCCTCTGCCTGCTTCCACGACGCCGGGTTGCCGATCCGGATGGCGGTAGCGACGGTCTCGGGTTTCTCGACGGGGCGGCCCCGAACTATCGGCGCGGCCCCTTCGGCCTGCCACCCCAGCATTTTCGGCAGCCTGGCTGTCTTTCCCGCCTCGCGGTAGGCCTTGTAGCCCGCCCAGTAGGCGGTTATGTTTCCCGCGTTCCCTACGGGCAGAACGTGGTAGTCCGGAGCGTCGCCCAGCGCGTCGCAGACCTCGAACGCGGCGCTCTTCTGCCCCTCTATCCTGTAGGGGTTGAGCGAGTTGACCAGGGTAAGGGGGTACTTGTCCGAGATCTCCCTTACCAGCGTCAATGCCTGGTCGAAGTTCCCCATGATCTGGATCACCCGCGCGCCGTGGATCATGGCCTGCGACAGCTTCCCCAGGGCGATCCTGCCCTCGGGAATAAGCACGAACGCCTTCATCCCCGCGCGTGCCGCGTATGCCGCGGCCGAAGCGGAGGTGTTTCCCGTGGAGGCGCAGATCACCGAATCCGACCCGTCGGCCTTCGCCTTGGACACCGCCATCGTCATCCCGCGGTCCTTGAACGACCCGGTGGGATTCAGCCCCTCGCACTTGAGGAATATCTCCGTACCCGGGGCGATCAGTCGCGCCAGCCCGGGCGCCGGCGCCAGCGCGGTGTTGCCCTCAAGCAGCGTCACCACGCAGTCGTCCGGGACTTGCGGAAGAAAGGCGGAATATTGGCGGATGACCCCTTCCCAATGCATCGCGTGGGCTTCCTTTTCGCTAAAGGTTGTTTTCGATCCGGATCATGCGCGTGCGGTCCAGTACGACCGGAAGGCGGTCCGTCTCCGCCAGCGCGGCGCGCATGTCGCGCTCCCTGGCGTGGTGGGTCACGATGACGATCGGCACGGCGCTTTCTTCCTTCCTCCCCTTCTGTATGACCGAGGAGATGCTTATGGAGTGCGCGCCGAGAGCGCCGGCGATCCTGGAGAGCACGCCCGGCTTGTCCACTACCTGGAAGCGCAGGTAATACTCCGACTGCACGTCCTCGAACGGGGAAATCGAAATCCTCTCGGCCGGGTCGTGCAGGAAGAAACCGCTCGGCGGGATCCTGCCCGTCCCTCCCGCGCGCAGGTTCCGGGCGATCTCGATCACGTCGCTGACCACCGCGGATGCCGTCGGACGCATGCCGGCGCCCTGCCCGTAGAACATCGCGGAGCCTATGAAGTCTCCCTTCACGTATATAGCGTTGTTGGACCCTCCGACGGTGGCCAGGAGATGGTCCGCCGGGATCATCGTCGGATGGACACGCACCTCCACGCCGTCGACTTTTTCCTTGGCGATCGCCAGCAGCTTGATCACGTATCCGAACTCCCGCGCGTAGGCTATGTCCAGCGCCGGGATGTCGCGGATCCCCTCGACGAAGATATCCTTGGGCGAGGCGTACATTCCCGTGGCGAGCCACACAAGTATCGCAAGCTTGTGCGCGGAATCGATCCCGTCCACGTCGAATGACGGGTCCGATTCGGCCAGCCCGGCTTCTTGAGCCGCGGCGAGCACTTCCGAATATCCCTTTCCTTCGTTCGCCATCCGGCTCAGGATGTAGTTGCAGGTGCCGTTTATGATCCCGTAGATCTCCCGGATCCGGTTCGCAGCGAGCCCTTCGCGCATCGCGCGTATGATCGGGATCCCTCCACCCACGCTCGCCTCGAATCCCATGTCCACGCCTGCGGCGATCGCCGCCTTGCAGATCTCCGGGCCGTGCTCCGCCAGGAGCGCCTTGTTCGCCGTCACGACGGACTTGCCGTTGCGGATCGCCTCCAGGATGTAGTCCTTCGCGGCCCCGGTTCCGCCTACCAGCTCGATCACGATCTGGACGTCAGGGTCCCTTGCAACGCGAAACCCGTCGGTCGTAAGCGTCCCCTCGGGCACAGGCACCCCGCGGTCCCTGTTGATGTCGAGATCGGCGATCCCGCGAATGCGGATGGGGACGCCCACCCGCCGGCGAAGCAACTCCGCGCTTTCCTGGAGCAGCTTCACGGTCCCGGACCCTACGGTCCCGAACCCGACGATGCCTACGCCGATTTCCTTCGGCCTGTCTCTCATTTCAACCTGACCTTCGCCTGTGCGGGAGCTTGCTGGAGGAGGGCCTTCACTCCGCGCACCGCCTGCCTTATCCTGTGCTCGTTCTCCACGAGGGCGAAGCGTACGAATCCCTCCCCGTGCTCTCCGAAGCCTACGCCGGGCGATACCGCGACCTTTGCCTTGGTCAGCAGGAGCTTGGAGAATTCAAGCGACCCAAGCGGTGCAAATGCCTCCGGGAGGGGCGCCCAGACGAACATCGTACCCTTCGGCTTCGGGAATTCCCAGCCGATGCGCGCAAAGCCGTCCACCAGGCAGTCGCGCCTTTTCCTGTAGATCTCGACGGCCTCGTCCACGACGCGATGGGGCCCGTTCAATGCCACGGTGGAGGCTATCTGGATCGCCTGGAACATGCCGTAATCGAGGTAGCTTTTAAGCCTCGTCAGCGCGGACACCATCCGCTTGTTGCCGACCACGAACCCTACCCGCCAGCCGGGCATGGAATACCCCTTCGACATCGAGTACATTTCCACCGCGACGTCCTTTGCTCCGGGGACCTGGAGTATGGAAGGCGCCTTGTACCCGTCGAACACGAGGTCGGCGTAGGCGAGGTCGTGGACCACGAGCATCTCGTGCTCCTTGGCGAAGGCGACCACGCGCCTGAAGAACTGAAGATCCACCACCTCGGTCGTCGGGTTGTGCGGGAACGATATGATCATCACCTTCGGCTTTGGCCACAGGGTCTTCATCGCCCGCTGCGCCCGGTCCATGAAATCGCCCTCCCCGCTCGTGAGCGAGATGGAGCGCACGTCCGCGCCCGCGATGACCACCGAATACGCGTGAATCGGATAGGTGGGGTTCGGCACCATCGCGATGTCGCCGGGGCCCATTATCGCCAGCATCAGGTGGGAAATCCCCTCCTTGGCGCCTATGGTGGCGATCGCTTCGGTATCCGGGTCGAGGTCGACGTCGTACTTCCGTTTGTACCAGGCGCAGATAGCCTGCCGCAGCTTGGGTATTCCGCGCGACAGGGAGTACCTGTGATTGCGGGGGTTCTTCGCCGCCTCTATGAGCTTGTCCACGATATGCTTGGGAGTCGGCAGGTCGGGGTTCCCCATGCCGAGGTCGATGACGTCTTCCCCGGCGCGGCGCATTTTCGATTTCAGCTCGGTCACCACCGCGAAGACGTACGGCGGCAGCCGCTTGATACGTGGGAACTCTTCCATTGGGCTTCTCCCGGAAAGTTTAAAGAAGATATGCTAATGAATCGCGGCGTTTAAGTCAATTTCGGCCCGCCGGGCGCATCCGCTGCGCCGGACCTGCCATCGGCGCTTCGCGCCTTCCGTGCGGGCGCCTTCCGTGCCCTATCCGACAGTGGGGGCGGCGGCCTCCTTGGAGGCGATCCAGCGGGCAAGCGCGGCGTGTTCCGGGTGGGTAAGGCCGGGGTCGCGCGCAATGAGCTCGCCGGCAATCTCCCGGGAGCGTGAAAGCATCCGTGCGTCGCGGACTATGTCGGAGAAGACGAGGTCGGGGATGCCGGACTGCCGCACGCCGGCGAAGTCGCCCGGACCCCGGATTTTGAGGTCCTCCTCCGCGATCCGGAATCCGTCCGTAGTCCTTTCCATCACCGACAGGCGCGCGAAGGCGTCCTCTCCCTGCGGCCCCTCGACGAACAGGAAGCAGGCGGAGGGCCTGCTGCCGCGCCCGACCCTTCCGCGAAGCTGGTGGAGCTGGGAGAGCCCGAACCTCTCCGCGTGCTCTATCATCATCACGGTCGCTTCGGGCACGTCGATCCCCACCTCCACGACCGTGGTGGAGACCAGGATCCTTATCTCCCCATCCTGGAACCGGCGCATGACGGCGTCCTTCTCGTCGGCCTTCATCCTTCCGTGAAGCAGGCCCACGCCCATTTCCGGGAACGCCTCCCGGACTCGCTCGGCGGTGCGGGTGGCGTCCCGAAGCGTCATTTTTTCCGATTCCTCCACCAGCGGCAGGACGATGTAGACCCTGCCCCCTTCCGCCAGTTCCTTGCGCACCCTTGCCCAGGCCGCTTTCCTGTTTTCCTCCCCTACCACCTTCGTCTCGACCGCGGTCCTTCCCGGGGGCATCTCGTCGATGACCGAAACATCCAGGTCGCCGTACAGCGTCATTGCGAGCGTCCGCGGGATCGGAGTGGCTGTCATGACGAGCAGGTGAGGCGCCGTCTTCGCCTTTCCGCGCAGCGCCGCTCTCTGCAGCACGCCGAACCTGTGCTGCTCGTCCACTATGCCCAGCCCCAGCCGCTGGAATTCGACCCCTTCCTGGATGATGGCGTGCGTCCCGATGACGATATGCGCCTCCCCCTCCCTGATCTCCTTCCGAAGCGCCTCCCGCTTCTTCCCCGTCATGAATGAAGTGAGCAGGACGATTCGGACCGGGAGTCCGCCGCAAAGCGACAGAAACCGGCGGAAGTGCTGCTCGGCGAGGATCTCGGTGGGCGCCATGAGCGCAGTCTGCGCCCCCTTCCTCCAGGCGACCAGCGCCGCTATCCATGCCACGATCGTCTTGCCGCTTCCAACGTCCCCCTGGAGGAGCCTGTGCATCGGGTGAGGATTGGACAGATCCTTTAGTATTTCGTTCACAACCCGTCGTTGCGCGTTCGTAAGCGCGAACGGAAGCCTGCGCTTGATCTCGTCGACGATCTCCTTGTCCCAATGCAGGGGGACGGCCGCTTCCTTCATCACCCCCGCCCGCCTCCTGGCCAGCGTCCATTGTATGTAGAACAGCTCCCCGAATATGAGCCGCTGCTGCGCGGGCGACGCGAAGGAAAGAAGCTTTTCCGCATCGGCGCCCGGAGGAGGAAAATGCAGGATCGACAGCGACTCGTGGATCGGGGGGACGCCCGCTTCCTCGAGCATCCACTTCGGGAAGAACTCCTTGACCGTCGAGGCGTGGTGCCGGACCACCTCCCACTGGATCCTGCGCAGGACGCGCGGGGGGATCCCTTCAACTTCGGGGTAAACGGGAACAATCCGGCCGATGTGCGCCGGGTCCTGCTCCTCCGCCTTCCCCAGTATCTCGGGGTGATGCATTTCCGGCTGGAACTGGAAAAACCGCACCGTCCCGCACAGGATGGCCGTCTCTCCGACCTTGAACCTCTCTTTAAGCGACGGGTGGTAATGGAACCACTTTGCCGAAAGGCGGCCGGAGCCGTCCGAGATGACGACTTCGAATACCTTCGGCCCGCCGAACCCGCGATGGCCCCCGTGCACCCCCGTGACGGTTCCCTTGACCGGCACCGTCATGCCGGGCTTGAGCGCGCGGATCGGGATCACGTGCCTCCGGTCCTCGTACCCTTTCGGGAAGAAAAACAGGGCGTCCTGGGGGGTTCGTATCCCGCGGGCTTCCAGCCTCTCCGCAATCCTGGGGCCCACTCCCTTTACGAACTGGATGGAGGGGGCGTCGGTCACGGGCGCTTATCGTCCGTGGTACTCTTGGAGGCTCCGGACGGACAAGTCCTCCCGGATGAGGTGGGTTATGGCATGCGCCACCGCGCGCGCCGCGGCGAGCGTCGTGAAGTAAGGTATGTTGTAGACGAGCGCAGTGCGCCTGATGTAGAACGAGTCGGCCTTCGACTGCGCGCCCAGCGGAGTGTTGATCACAAGCGCGATGTCCCCGTTCTTTATCAGGTCGGCGACGTGGGGTCGCCCTTCGTTGACCTTCAGGACGGTTTCCGCCGGAATCCCGTTCCTCGTCATGAATTCGGCGGTCCCGCCCGTCGCGATGATGAGGAATCCGGCTTCGTGCAGCATCCTCGCCGTCGGAAGAACTCCGTTCTTGTCCTCGTCCCGCACGCTTATGAACGCCTTTCCGCTTCGCGGAAGCATCATCCCCGCGGCGATCTGCGCCTTGGCGAACGCTTTTCCGAAGTTGCTGTCGATCCCCATCACTTCGCCGGTCGATTTCATCTCTGGCCCCAGGATCGTGTCCACGTCGGGGAACTTGATGAATGGGAACACCGCCTCCTTGACGCTTATGTGCTTCGGGGTCACGTCTTCCGTGAACCCAAGGGCAGCGAGTTTCCTCCCGGCCATGACCTTCGCCGCGAGCTTGGCAAGCGGCACCCCGATCGCCTTGCTGACGAACGGTATGGTGCGCGAGGCGCGCGGGTTCACTTCCAGAATGTAAATCTCGCCCTTCTGGATGGCGAACTGGACGTTCATAAGGCCTACGACCCCGAGCTCCTTCGCAAGAGCCTTCGTCTGCCTCGCGATCTCACTCACAGTCTCCCCGGAGATGGAGTGCGCGGGCAGCGAACAGGCCGAATCCCCGGAATGGACCCCGGCCTCCTCTATGTGCTCCATGACCCCGCCGATGACAACCGTGTCCCCGTCAGCAATCGCGTCGACGTCTATCTCGATGGCGTCCTCCAGGAACTTGTCTATCAGGACCGGCCGCTCTTCAGAAGCCTGCACCGCGTGGGTCAGGTATTTCCGCAATCCCTCCTCGTCGTGGACGATCTCCATGGCGCGGCCGCCCAGCACGTACGACGGGCGCAGAAGGACCGGATACCCGATCCGCGATGCGATACCCACGGCCTCCCCGGTCGAGCGGGCGATCCCGTTCGGGGGCTGGCGCAGGCCAAGCAGGTCCAGCAGTTCCTTGAATCTCTCCCTGTCCTCGGCCCGGTCTATGCTGTCCGGCGAGGTGCCAAGGATTTGCACTCCTTCCTTCTCCAGAGGTACCGCGAGCTTTAAGGGGGTCTGCCCCCCGAACTGGACGATGATCCCTTCCGGCTTCTCCTCCTCTATGATCGCGAGGACGTCCTCCTTGGTCAGCGGCTCGAAGTAAAGGCGGTCCGAAGTGTCGTAATCGGTGGAGACGGTCTCGGGGTTGCAGTTGACCATGATCGTTTCGAATCCCTCCTCGCGGAGCGCGAAAGAGCCGTGCACGCAGCAGTAGTCGAACTCTATCCCCTGCCCGATCCGGTTGGGTCCTCCCCCGAGGATTACGATCTTCCTCCTGCCGGTGGGTCGAGCCTCGTCCTGCGCGTCGTAGGAGGAATAAAGGTAAGGAGTATACGCCTCGAACTCCGCGCCGCACGTGTCGACCCTCTTGAATGCCGGGACTATGCCGGCGCGCCGTCGGATCTCCCTGACCGCGTCTTCTCCGATGCCCGTAAGTTTCCCGATCCTGCGGTCGGAAAACCCGAACGACTTGGCGCGGGACAGGAGCGAAGCCGCGTCTTCGGAAAGTTCGGCCCCTCCGGCCGACGCGCGAAGCCCCGCCGCTCCTCCGCGGATCGCTTCCTCCGCCGCGATGATCTGCCGGATGTTCTCGAGGAACCAGGCGTCGATCCCGGTTATCCGGTTGATCTCCTCTATCTTCCAGCCCTCTCTGATCGCCTCCCCGATGAAGGGCAGACGCAGGGAATTCGGCTTTCGAAGCTTCTCATCGATTATTTTCCATCGTGCGGAGGATCCGGTAGGGCCGGCCGGAAGCACCTCTTCGAAACCGTAAACGCCGATCTCCAGCGAGCGCATCGCCTTCTGGAGAGACTCCTTGAAGGTGCGCCCGATCGCCATGACCTCTCCCACCGACTTCATCTGCGTGCCAAGGAGGTCCTGCGTCTGCGGGAACTTCTCGAACGTGAAACGCGGGATCTTGGTCACGACGTAGTCGATCGTCGGCTCGAAGGAGGCGGGCGTCTCGCGCGTGATGTCGTTGCGTATCTCGTCGAGGGAATATCCGACGGCCAGCTTCGCGGCGATCTTGGCGATCGGGAACCCGGTCGCCTTGGAGGCGAGCGCCGAGGAGCGGGACACGCGCGGGTTCATCTCGATCACCACCATCTCCCCCGTGTCCGGATGTACGGCGAACTGGATGTTGCTTCCTCCCGTATCGACGCCGATCTCCCGGATTATGCGTATCGCCGCGTTTCGCATGAGCTGGTATTCCTTGTCGGTCAGCGTCTGCGCAGGGGCCACGGTGATGGAGTCGCCCGTGTGCACTCCCATCGGATCGAGGTTCTCGATCGAGCAGATGATGACCACGTTGTCCTTCAAGTCCCGCATCACCTCCAGCTCGAATTCCTTCCATCCGATCACGGACTGTTCGACAAGGACCGTCCTTTTCGGAGAAGCGTCAAGGGCCCAGCGGATCGCCTCCTCGTATTCCTCGCGGTTGTAAGCGATCCCGGCGCCCGTCCCCCCGAGGGTGAACGAGGGCCGGATGATCGCCGGATATCCGATCTCCGGGATGACCTTGAGCGCCTCGTCCAGCGATTTGACGTATCCCGACCGGGGGACGACCAGGCCCAGTTTCGACATGGCCTTCCGGAACTGGTCCCTGTCCTCGGCCTTCTGGATCGCCTCGAAGTTCGCGCCGATCAGCTCCACGCCGTATTTCTGCAGGATCCCCAGTTCGTGAAGGGACACGGCGATGTTCAGCCCCGTCTGCCCGCCTATAGTGGGCAGCAGGGCGTCCGGCCGCTCCCGCTCGACGATCTTTCCGACCATCTCCGGGGTGATCGGCTCGATGTAGGTCCGGTCGGCGAATTCCATGTCGGTCATGATCGTCGCAGGGTTGCTGTTGACCAGCACGACCGTGTACCCTTCCTCCTTGAGTGCCTTGCACGCCTGCGTCCCGGAATAGTCGAACTCGCAGGCCTGTCCGATGATGATGGGCCCGGAGCCGATCAGCATGATCTTCCGTATGTCCGTCCTCTTCGGCACTAAATCTCCTGGATGAAAACGTCGGTAAGTTCCAGCCGCCTCGCGGCCTCGACGGCCCGCCCGTATTCGGCGGCCGACAGCTTGCGGTCGAGTCCTTTTACGTCTGCCGCACGATGCGCGGGGAAAAACTGCCCCATGAGCGATAGCGGCATGCGCCTCCCGTACTCCCGGCGTATGAACGAAAGCACGCGTTCCGTCTCCTCCACTCTCTCTGGAAGGACCAGGTGCCTTATAAGCACCCCGCGCCTGGCGATCCCGTCCCTGCCTCTTTTCAGGGGGCCGACCTGCCGCAGCATTTCCGCGACGGCCCGCGTGTTGTGGAGCGGGTAATCGGGCACGCCCGACGCCAGGCCCGACAGCCTCTCGGACCGGTACTTCATATCCGGCAGATATACGTCCACGATCCCTTCCAGGAGGGAAAGGGCCTCCATCGAATCGTATCCGCCGGTATTGTACACGACGGGCAGGGAGAACCCTTTTTCACGCGCTGCCGACAGCGCACCGATCAGCTGGGGCACGTGCGGCGTCGGCGTAACGAAATTGACGTTGTGGGCCCCTTTCCTCTCCAGCCGCAGCAGCCGGTCGCAAAGCTCGGCCGCGGTCATCGTCCGTCCGGCGCCCATCTGGCTGATCGGATAGTTCTGGCAGAAAAGGCATGCCATGTTGCAGCGGCTGAAAAAGACGGTGCCGGAGCCGCGATCGCCGGAGATCGGCGGCTCCTCGCCGTGGTGCACCGAAACGGCGGCAACGGTCGCGTCGATGCCCGCGCCGCAGAACCCGGTCTCCCCGGACAGGCGGTCGACGCCGCACTCCCGAGGGCAGAGCCGGCAGCGCCGGAGCGATTCGACGGCCTTCCCGCTCCGTTCCCGGAGGTCCTTCAAGGTCACGTCTTCAGATCCTCTTCTCCCGTCAGGTACCGGTAGAACCGCGTGAACAGGTATCGGGAGTCGTGGGGCCCCGGGGATGCCTCCGGATGGTATTGTACGGAAAAGCAGCGCAGCGACGGGACGGAAAGCCCTTCCACCGTCCGGTCGTTGAGATTTATATGGGTTATCCTCGCCCTGTCGCCAAGGGACTCGGGATCCACGGAAAAATTGTGGTTCTGGCTCGTTATCTCGACCCTTCCGGTGTCTACGTCCGACACGGGCTGGTTGCAGCCGTGGTGCCCGAATTTAAGCTTGAACGTCTTTCCGCCCAGCGCCAATCCCATGATCTGGTGTCCGAGGCAGATGCCGAACATCGGCACTTTGCCCAGGATCCCGCGAACGGCCTCGACGGCGTAAGGCACCCCTTCCGGGTCCCCCGGCCCGTTGGAGAGGAAAACGCCGTCGGGATTCCTTTCCATTATCTGCTCCGCGGTCGATGAAGCCGGAACCACGGTAACGTCGAAACCGTGCGAGACCATCATCCGCAGGATGTTCTGCTTTATCCCGTAGTCGACCGCTACTATCCTGGGGATCTTTCCGAACCGCCTGCGGTATTCCGATGCGGGAAGGTACCCTTTTTCCAGGTCCCAGTCCCCCGTGTCCCAATGCGCCACGCGGTCCGTCGTGACTTCCTTCACGAGGTCGCGGCCGACGATGGGGGGCAGGTCCCTCGCCTTCCGTGCCAGCCTGTCCACGTCCAGGTCGACGGATGAGATGACGCCCATCTGGGATCCGCCGTCGCGGAGGCGCCGGGTAAGCGCCCTGGTGTCTATCCCTGCGATCCCGCAGATGCGGTACCTGCGGAGGTACCCGTCGAGAGTCTCCACGTGCCGCCAGTTCGACGGCAGGCGCCACGCCTCCCGCACGATGAATCCCTCGACCCACGGCCGGTTCGACTCGATATCGTCCGGATTGATCCCGGTATTTCCTATCTCGGGGTAGGTCATGGTGACTATCTGGCCCCTGTAGGATGGGTCCGTGAGCACTTCCTGGTACCCGGTCATCCCGGTGTTGAAAACGACCTCCCCCCCGCATTCCCCCTCGAATCCGAAGGACTCGCCCCTGAAGACCGTCCCGTCGGCCAAAGCCAGAATCGCCCGCTTCTCAGGCATCGACTGCGACTCCCGGCATGATCGAGTGTGTGACGCGCCCGCCCCTGATCGTTGCGACGGCCCGTCCCCGGAGCTTCCAGCCCAGGAATGGGCTGTTCCTGGACTTCGAGAGGACGTCGGCTTCGACGTATTCCCATTCGGCGTCCGGATCGATGACGGTTACGTCTGCGTCCGCCCCGCTGCGCAAGGACCCCTTCCCGGAGAGCTTGAGTATCGTCGCCGGGCTGGAGCAGAGCAGCTCGACGATCCGGGACGGCGTGACCTTTCCTCCGGCGAGCAGTCCGAGAGAAAGCGGCACGGCCGTTTCCAGACCTATGATCCCGTTGGCGGCCGCCATGAACTCGCACCGCTTGACGTAATCCTCGTGGGGCGCGTGATCCGTGGCGATGGCGTCGATCGTCCCGTCGATCAGCCCTTCCAGCACGGCCATCCTGTCCTCTTCGCCCCGAAGGGGCGGGTTCATCTTGGCGTTCGTGTTGTACCCTTCGAGCGATGCGTCGGTCAGCGTGAAGTAGTGCGGCGCGGTTTCGCCCGTCACCGCGAGCCCCCCCCTCTTGGCCATCCGCAAGAGGTCCACTCCCATCCTGGTGCTTATGTGCTGGATATGGAGTCTTCCCCCGGTCTGTCGCGCCAGCAGGATGTCCCGCGCGATGGCCACCTCCTCCGCGGCGGATGGTATCCCCGGTATCCCCAGCCTGTGCGCCGTCCATCCTTCGTGCGCGGCTCCGCCTGCGCACAGTTCGGCGTCTTCGGCGTGCGACATTATGAGGAAGCCGAAAGCCTTCGTGTACTCGAGCGCCCGGCGCATCAGCAGCGCGCTCTCGACCGGCTTCCCGTCGTCGGAGAACGCCACCGCTCCGGCTTCCGCCAGCTCCGAAAAGTCCGACATCTCCTTGCCTTCCATCCCCCTGCTGACCGCCGCGACGGGGAAGACGTCGGCGGAACCGTCGCTGGCCGCCTTTTCCCGGATGTACCGGGTGACCTCGGGATTGTCGTTCACGGGTTTGGTGTTCGCCATGCAGGCGATCGATGTGAACCCTCCGGCCGCCGCGGCCCTCGTGCCCGACCGTATGTCCTCTTTCCACTCGAAGCCGGGTTCCCTCAGGTGGACATGCATGTCGACAAGGCCGGGAACGACCCACTTTCCCGAAGCGTCGATCACTCGTCCTTCGAACCCTTTCGGCGGCTGGACTCCCTGCACGAAGTCCTTCACCTTCCCGCCCTCCAGTACGATGCATCCCGCTTCGTCGCGTTTGCTTGCCGGATCGATCACCCGCCCGCCTTTAATGAGAAGCATCGTAGCCTCCTGCGAGAAGGTAGAGCAGCGCCATCCGGACGGCGACTCCGGACTCCACCTGGTTCAAGATCCTGGATTGCGCGCTGTCGGCAAGTTCGTCCGACAGCTCCACGCCCCTGTTTACCGGTCCGGGGTGAAGGATCACCGCGTCCTCCCTGGCCAGTGAAAACAGTCTGCGGTTCAGGCCGAACATCTTCGAATACTCCCTTAAGGATGGGAAGTATGCGGTCTTCTGCCGCTCCAGCTGGATCCGCAGCATCATCACGACGTCGGCGTCTTTCACCGCTTCGCGGATGTCGTAGGTGACCCGAGCGCCGGTCCGCTCCATCTCCTTCGGGACCAGCGTCGAGGGCCCGCAGAGCCATAGCCTTGCGCCCATCCTGCCCAGCGAATGCAGGTCCGAACGCACGACTCTGCTGTGCAATATATCTCCTATTATGGCTATTTTAAGGTCTTTTATCTTACCTTTTGCCTTAAGTATTGTGTACAGGTCCAGAAGCCCCTGTGACGGATGCTCGTTGGCGCCGTCTCCGGCGTTGATGATCGAGCAGGATACGAACCGGGACAGGAAGTGCGGAGCCCCCGAGGCGGGGTGCCTTATTATCAGGATGCTCGGCTTCATGGCCTCGATGTTTTTCGCGGTGTCCAGGAGGGTCTCCCCCTTGGTGACGCTGGAAGTCGCCGAGCTGAAGTTGACCACGTCGGCCGACAGCCTTTTCCCCGCGATCTCGAACGAGGTGCGTGTCCGCGTGCTTGCCTCGAAAAAGAGGTTCACCGCGGTCTTTCCCCGAAGGGCAGGAACCTTCTTGATGTCGCGCGTCAGGATCTCCTCCATCGAGCGGGCTGTGTCTATGACGAATTCCATCTCCTCGACGCGGAAATCGGCAAGGCCGAGCACGTGCCTGCGCTTCCATTCCATGGCGTCACTCCCCCTTTGCCGGCGTCGTTTCGTTCAGGAGGACCTTCCAGTCCTCACGGCTTCCCCCGACCGCGACGTCGACCGTTTCGTTCCTCGAGGTGGGCACGTTCCTGCCGACGTAATCGGCCCGGATCGGCAGCTCGCGGTGCCCGCGATCGACAAGTACGGCAAGCTGTATGTTCCTCGGGCGGCCGAAATCTATGAGCGCGTCCATCGCTGCCCTGATCGTGCGGCCGGTGAACAGGACGTCGTCCACAAGGATCACCTTCTTCTCGTCGATCGAAAACGGTATTTCGGTTCTCTTCAGCCTCGGCTGGTAGCCTGCCCGCGACAGATCGTCCCGGTAAAGCGTGATGTCCACGTAGCCTGCCGGGACTTCAAGCCCTTCGATCGTACGGATTTTTTCCTGTATGAACTTCGACAGCGGCACGCCTCCGGACATGATCCCTACAAGGACCAGGTCCTCGGCCCCTTTGTTTTTCTCGAGGATCTCGTGTGTTAGGCGGGAGAGCACCCTTTCCATTCCCTTTGCGTCAAGTATCACTTTCCTGCTCGCCTTTTTCATCGCGCCGGTCCCTCCGGATGCTTTGACGATCGGGTTATTAAGGGCAAAAAAAAAGCCTCCCCGGCTTCAGGGGAGGCGGTGCGGTCTGCGGGTATTTTGCATCCTTTGCTAACCTCACGGGATTAGCTTAAAAGGCTTGGAGATGATATTAACCCTGCGCGCGCGTTCCGTCAACAGTATTCGCGAAATCCGCAGGCGGCGCGCCCCGTCAATGCAGCAGGTCCCCTATCCGGTTCCAGCGGACAAGCTCCGGGTATCGCCATACCTCGACCCAGCGGACGTCCCGGCTCCAGTCCACCGAAAAGTAGATGAACATCGCCTTGCCGATCACCGCGTCCATGTCCACGAATCCCCAGAACCTGGAATCGTAGGAGCGGTCGCGGTTGTCTCCCATGACGAAAAGCTTGCCCGGAGGCACCTTGAAGGGCGGAAGGTTGTCCCTGGCCTTCATGAATCCGTCAATTTCTTCCCCGTCGGCGAACCGTACGTATTTTTTTTCATCCAGCGGCCGCCCGTCGATCAGGACTTTTTTCTGCCGGATCTCAACGGTGTCGCCCGGCACGCCTACGACCCTCTTTATGAAATCCTTGCTCTTGTCCTCCGGAAAGACGAAAACTATTATCTCCCCGCGCCGCGGTTCGCGGAACTGTAGGATCCGCCCGTTCGTGAACGGCACGTGGTAGCCGTATATGAACTTGTTCACGAATATGTGGTCCCCGATCAGCAGCGTGTCCTCCATCGAGCTGGACGGGATCTTGAACGCCTGTATGACCAGCGTCCGGACGACCAGCGCTATCAGCAGGGCGATCGCGAAAGCCTCGACGTACTCCCGGACCTTCCCCTTGCGTTCCGCGACGCCCTCCATGCCGCTTGTCTGTTTCATCTGCGTTCAGGGCTCCCGTTTCCCATATTATTCCTTGACCTTCAGGATGGAAAGGAACGCCTCCTGGGGTATTTCGACCGTGCCCACCTGCTTCATCCGCTTCTTGCCCTCCTTCTGTTTCTCGAGGAGCTTCCGCTTGCGGGTTATGTCGCCGCCGTAGCATTTCGCGATCACGTTCTTGCGGATCGCCTTGATCGACTCCCTGGCGATCACCTTCGACCCGATCGCGGCCTGTATGACCACCTCGAACATCTGGCGCGGGATCAGCCTCCGGAGGCGCTCCGTCACGTCCCTTCCCTTCGGATAAGCGTTCTCCCTGTGCACGATCAGCGAGAGGGCGTCGACCTTCTCGCCGTTGAGCAGTATGTCCAGGCGGACCAGGTCGGACCTGCGGAACTCGTGGAACTCGTAGTCCATGGAGGCGTAGCCGCGCGAGGCTGTCTTCAGCTTGTCGTAGAAGTCGAGCACGATCTCGTTCAGCGGCAGCTCGTACTCCAGGATCACGCGGCTGGTGGAGGCGAACTTCATCTGGCGCTGCGATCCGCGCCGCTCCTCGCAAAGCTTGAGCACCCCTCCCAGGAATTCGGACGGGAGGTGGATGGTCGCAAGTATGAACGGTTCCTCGATATGTTCGAGCTCAAGCGGCTCGGGCAGCCTCGCGGGGCTGTCCACCTCCCGAACCGTGCCGTCCTTCATGACGGCGCGGTAACCGACGGTCGGGGCGGTGGTGATGAGCTCGACGCCGTATTCGCGCTCCAGCCTCTCCTGGATTATCTCCATGTGCAGAAGACCCAGGAAACCGCACCTGAAGCCGAACCCCAGCGCGACGGATGTCTCCGGCTCCGCCGTGAACGAGGCGTCGTTCAGCCTCAGCTTCTCTATAGCGGTCCGCAGCTGCGCGTACTCGTCGGAGACGACCGGGTAGACCCCGGCGAATACCATGGGCCTGACCACCTTGAATCCCGGCAGCGGCACGACCGCGCGGTTGCGCGCGTCGGTGATCGTATCGCCGACCTTGGTTTCCTTGAGGTCCTTTATGTTGGCTATTACGAATCCCACCTCGCCGGGCCCGAGAGACTCGACCTCCTTGGGGTGGGGGCAGAAAACCCCGACCTTCTGGACCTCGAAGTCGTTGCCGGTTGACATCAGCACGATCCTCCGGGAGGGCCGCAGGGTCCCTTCGAACATCCGCACGAGCATGATGACGCCCTGGTAGTTGTCGAACCACGAGTCGACGATCAGCCCCTTGGGAGGGCTTTCCGGGTCGCCCGACGGAGGAGGGATTTTCCGGACCACCCGCTCCAGGATCTCCCCTATTCCGACTCCCTTCTTGGCGCTCGCGGAGATCATGTCCTTCGTGTCGAGTCCGATCACGTCCTCGATCTCCCTTTTTACCCGTTCCGGCTCGGCGTTCGGCAGGTCGATCTTGTTAAGCACCGGAAGTATCTCGAGGTTCTGCTCCAAGGCCATGTAGACGTTTGCGAGCGTCTGGGCCTCGACCCCCTGCGACGCGTCCACGACGAGGATCGCCCCCTCGCACGCGCACAGGCTGCGTGAAACCTCGTAGGAGAAATCGACGTGCCCCGGGGTATCGATCAGGTTCAGGACGTATTCCTTCCCGTCCGCCGCCGTGTAGCGCATGCGCACCGTCTGGGCCTTTATGGTGATGCCTCGCTCGCGCTCCAGGTCCATCTTGTCCAGGAACTGGTCGACCTTCTCCCGTTCGGAAAGCGTTCCCGTAGCCTCCATCAGCCGGTCGGCCAGGGTGGATTTCCCGTGATCGATGTGGGCTATTATCGAGAAATTCCGGATATTATCTATGCGCATGCCTACCATTTGCCGGCGTTTTTGATTTTTTCGCGGAAGAAATCCAGCGTGCGGGCGAGACCTTCCTCCAGCGGAGTTTCAGGATACCATCCCAGCTCGATGGACGCCAACAGGTTCTCGAGGCAGGATCGGCGCTGCTCTCCCGGCATGCCCGGGCCGTGGATCTCCTCCTGCCGGCTTCCCGAGAGGTCCCTCAATGCTCGGAAAACGGTGTTGATGTCCGTCTCGACGCCGGTGCCGATGTTGATGGACTTCCCGTCCCCGCGGGAAAGGGCCGTCAGGTTCGCGCGAACCACGTCCCCGACGTAGACGAAGTCCCGCGTCTGCTCCCCGTCGCCGTTGACGATCGCCGTCTGGTTTTTCAGGAGCCGCTCCGCGAAAATCGCGACGACCCCCGCTTCCCCGTGGGAATCCTGCCGCGGTCCGTACACGTTGGCGTACCGGAGGGCGGTGTACTCGAGTCCGTACTGCGCCCGGAAATAGTTCATGTAAAGCTCGACGGACATCTTCGCGGCGCCGTACGGGCTGACGGGCCGGATCGGGTGGTTCTCGTCGGCGGGGAAACGCTCCTGTTCGCCGTACCCGGCCCCCCCCGAAGAGGCGAAGAGGAACTTCCTCACGCCGTGGAGCCTCGCGGCTTCGAGGAGCCGGATCGATCCGAGGATGTTGACTTGCGCATCGAACTGCGGGTCCTTGACGGAGGAGCGCACGTCGATCTGCGCCGCGTGGTGATTGAGGACCTCCGGCCGGAAGGTTCGGACCGCTTCCGCCGCCGTGTCCGAGGTGACGTCGCAGAGGACGAATCGCGCCGCCGAGGGCACGTTCTCCTTTTTCCCCGACGACAGGTTGTCGATCACCATCAC
>JBLNEW010000030.1:0-19725 GCA_050263095.1 Deltaproteobacteria bacterium
CTGGAGCGTGACGGCGTCCCGCGCCGTGAGCTCGGTCCGCGAGAATCCCGTCACGATGGGAAAGTTCTTCGGGTCGTAGGCGGTGAGCCGCTTGAAGATCGTCCCCTCCTCGTCGACGTAATACAGCGTATCTAGGTTTATCATCGCCGCGGGCTTGCGCTCCTCGATGCGGACCACGAGCCGGTCCGGGAACGCCTTCCTCACCGACACGCTGCGCACCCAGGGGTGGGACAGCAGGCGCTTGCCGATGTCGCCGGAAGAGAGCGACCAGATGTTCCCCTTCGGCACGCCGGAAAGGATCCCCGATATCTCGTCCCGGGTAACGTAGGCGCAGCGGTTCATGTCGATGTCCCGCACCGAGAAGAGCCTGGAGTGACCCAGCCAGGAGTAGACGGCCGCCCCCGCCGCCGTGACGAGAACGACCGCCAGGATCGCCGCCGCCACGGGAAGCACCTGCCGGAAATTTATCCGGGCCGCCGCCCCGCCCTTTTCCTTCCCCTTCTTGCGGGCGGCGTGCGCCTTTTTCCTCGGCTTCCCGAGCGACTTCTTGTGATAGGCCTTGTACTCGATCATCTATTTCCCGAGCCCCGCGTCGTCAAGTATCTCCTCCACCAGCTCGTCGAACGTCATGCCGTCGAACTTGGCCGCTTTCGGCAGCAGGCTCGTTTCCGTCATCCCGGGGATGGTGTTCGCCTCCAGGAAGAACAGGTTGCCCGCGGGGTCCACCCGGTAATCGAGGCGGGCCGCCCCTCGCAAGGAGAGCGCCGCTGCGGCCCTGCGGGTGAACTCCGCCGCGCGCACGAGTATGTCGCGGTCCATCGGCACGGGAATGACGTACTCGGTCTGGCCCGCCGTGTACTTGGACTTGTAGTCGTAGAATCCCGAGCCCGATTTGGGGACGATCTCGATCGCCGGCAGTACTTTCCCGTTCAGGATGCCCACCGTGATCTCCCGCCCCGGAATGTACGCCTCCACGAGGATGCGGCTGTCGTATTTCGCCGCCTCCGCCATGGCGGGGCCCCACTCGTCAGGTCCGCGTACGATGCCGACCCCGACGGTCGATCCCTCGCGATCGGGCTTCACGACGAGCGGAAAGCCGATGCCCGAAGGGGGAGGCCCGTTCAGCATTTCTCCCTCGTAGAGGGCGTCGTTCGCCACGGGAACCCCCGCGTAGGCCGCCACCCGCTTCGTCAGCACCTTGCTCATCGAAAGGGCGGAGGCGGCCACGCCCGACCCCGTGTAGGGGATTCTCGCCAGCTCCAGCGCGCCCTGTATGCAGCCGTCCTCGCCGAACCGGCCGTGCAGCGCGATGAAAGCCACGTCCGCGCCGGCGCCCCGGATTCCGGCGAGCCAGTCGCCGCGGATGTCTATCTCGCGGACCTTGTACCCCAGGCGGCGCAGCGCCTGGACAGCCGCCGCGCCGGTGCGCAGCGACACCTCCCGTTCCGACGACTCGCCTCCCAGGAACACGCCGACGGACTTGCCCCTGTACCTTCCCTTCTCATGCATCGAAGGCGCCCCACAGCTTGACTTCGAGGGCCAGGTCTATCCCCGCCATCACCCGGACCCGCTCCCGGCCGCGCTCGATGAGCCGGATCGCGTCGGCGGAGGTGGCCCGCCCGGCGTTTATCAGGAAATTGGCGTGCTTCTCGGAGAAGAGGGCGTCTCCTTCCCGCGCGCCCTTCATCCCCGCCTGCTCGAGCAGCATGCCCGCCTTCTGGTTCGGCGGGTTGCGGAAGGTGGAGCCGAATGTGCGCTCGCCCCAGGGCTGCGTCGAGCGGCGCCTCTCGTTGAACGTTTTCATCCTGGAGAACACCTCGTCCGGCACGCCGGGGGACAACCTGAAGCCGGCCCGGGAGATCACCCCGCGCACCGGTAGCTCCGCTTCGCGGTAGGCGAACCCGACGTCGCGGGCGTCGAGCCGGTGCAGCCTGCCTTCGGCGTCCACGATTTCCACCCATTCGGCTATCTCCCCGATGAACCTGCCGTACGCCCCGGCGTTCATGGACATCGCGCCCCCCACGGTGCCGGGGATCCCGGCCAGCTCCTCGGCGCCGGAGAGGCCGGACAGTGCGCAGAGCACAGCGAAGCGGGGCAGCATCGTCCCGCCTTCCGCGACGACCGATCCTCCCGCCGAAAAGAGCATCTTTCCCATGTTCTTCTTGAGGCAAAGCACGGTCCCCCGCACCCCTCCGTCGTAGACGAGGAGGTTGCTGCCGGCGCCGAGGAAGCGCACCTCGCGCTCTTGCTGCCATTCCGTCCTGAGGATCTCCTGGATCTCCTGGAGAGAGCGTGGAAATACCATCCGGTCGGCCGCGCCGCCGATGCCGACCGTCGTGAAATCGCGGAGCTTGGCCCCGTATACCTCTTCCACCTTTCCGGCCGCTCCCGCCATCCGCCTTCCCTTCGCCCGGCCGTCAGCCGGATAAAACGCTTTCTCCCAGTTTCCAGACATCGCCTGCCCCCATGGTAAGGAATATGTCGCCCGGGCAAAGGATGGGAACCACCGTTTGAAGGGCGTCCCCGGCCTTGCCCGCATAGATCGCCGACTTGTGCCCGTGCTCGCTTATCGCCTCGCAGAGCCGCTCCCCGGATGCGCCCGGGATCGGCTCCTCCCCGGCAGGGTAGACATCGAACACGAAGAGCAGGTCCGCATCGTTGAATGCGGGGATGAAATCGCGGAAGAGCGCCTGCGTCCGCGAGTACCTGTGCGGCTGGAACCCGACGACGATCCTCCTTGACGGCCACACCTCCCGGGCCGCCGAAAGCGTCGCCCTGACCTCGGCCGGGTGATGCCCGTAGTCGTCGACGACCGTCACGCCGTTGCGCTCCCCCTTGACCTGGAACCTCCGGGCCACGCCGCCGTAATCGGCGAGCCCCGCGCGTATGCGCTCGAACGGAATGCCGAGCTCCACCGCCACGGCGACCGCCGCCAGCGCGTTGCTCACGTTGTGCCGGCCGGGGGCCCCGATCGTCGCCTCGCCCAGGATTTCCCCGCGCCGGACCACGCGGAACATGTTGTTCATTCCTTCGGAAACGACGGCGTCCGCGCGGTAGTCCGCGTGGGCGGAAAATCCGTATGTCACGAAAGTCTTGGTTACCGACGGTATCAGCTCCTGCACGTTCGGATGGTCGACGCAAAGCACGGCGAATCCGTAGAAAGGGATCTTGTTTATGAAGTGGAGGAAGGTCTCCTTGATCTGGCCGATCCCGGAGTAGAAGTCGAGGTGCTCGGGATCGATGTTGGTCACGACCGCGACGGTGGGCGACAGCCTGAGGAACGATCCGTCGCTTTCGTCCGCCTCGGCGACCAGGAACTCCCCCTGTCCGAGCTTGGCGTTGGAGCCGAGGCTGTTCAGCTTCCCGCCGACCACCGCGGTGGGGTCCCAGCCCGCCGCCGCGAGAACGGTCGCCACCATCGACGTGGTGGTCGTCTTGCCGTGTGTCCCCGCTATGGCGATCCCGTACTTCATGCGCATCAGCTCCGCCAGCATCTCCGCGCGCGGGATTACGGGTATTTTGCGCCGGTGCGCCTCCGCCACCTCCGGGTTGTCCGCCTTGACGGCGGACGAGACCACTACGACGTGTCCGTCCGCCGGGACGTTCTCCGCGGCGTGCCCGGCCTTTATCTCCGCGCCGAGCCGCGACAGGCGGTCCGTGATGTCGGACCTGCGCTGGTCCGAGCCGCTCACGCGGTACCCCAGGTTAAGGAGAAGCTCCGCGATGCCGCTCATGCCGATGCCGCCGATGCCGACGAAGTGTATGCGCAGCCCCTTCCTATACACGCGAATCCTCCCGCCCTTTCCCTATTCCGCGGAGCGCCGATCGGACTATCCTCTCGGCCGCGTCCGGGCGGGAAAATCCTTCCGCGGCTCTTCCGGCGGCTTCCCGAGCGGCAGGGTCCGCCGCCCAGGAGGACAGCGTCGACAGGATCTTTTCGCCGGTGGCCTCCTCCTGGCGGATCCATACGCCGGCCCCGCCCGCGCAGAATTCCATGGCGTTTTTCTCCTGGTGCCGGTCGGCTGCGAATGGGTACGGCACAAGGACGCACGGCTTGCCGAACAGAGCGGCTTCCGCTATGGAGAGCGCCCCCGCGCGCATGAGGACCGCGTCGCACCGGGAGAATATCTCCCCGATCCTGTCGGTGAACGGGAACGGCTCCACCGGCAGGCCCTCCTCCCGTATCGCGGTCTGCGCCGGCGCGAACTCCCCGGCGCCGGTCTGCAGCACGAACGCCATGGGGAGCCCTTCCTTCTTCACGCGCCTTCCCATCTCGAGCACCAGGCCGTTGATCGCCCTCGCCCCCTGCGACCCGCCGAGGGCGAAAACGGTGAAGGGGGTCCCGGGCCTTGCGGCAGTCGCCTTCCCGCTCGCGGCTGCGACTTCACGCCGGACCGGGTTCCCCGCGACTTCCGTGCGGCCGGCCGGGAAATATGCGGCCGCCCCCCCGAACCCCGCGTACACTTTTCTCGCGATCCTGCCCAGGATGCGGTTTGCCCGGCCGGGCACCGCGTTCTGCTCCTGCAGGAAGAGGGGTATGCCCGTCATGACAGCCGCCAGGGAAACCGGGACCGAGGCATACCCGCCGACGCCGAAGACCATGTCCGGCCTTCGGCGTCTGAGGACGGCGAACGCGACTGCGACCCCTTTCATCATGCGCCCCATGCCAAGCAGCCCTCCCGCCCCCTTGCCGCTGACCGGGCCGGACGGGACGAAATCGATCGCGTACCCGCGCGCCGGAACGGCTCTCGCCTCGAGACCGCCTTCCGTCCCGACGAAGGAAACGCGGCCGCCGGGCACGAGCGCGAGGAACGCCTCAGCAAGCGCTATCCCCGGAAAAACGTGTCCTCCGGTTCCCCCGCCCGCGATGATCAGAGTCAGCGACAAATGCTTCCGCCCCTTTCATCGAAATGTTGATAAGCACTCCCATAGCCGCCAGGTGGAGTATCAGGGAGCTTCCGCCGTAGCTCAGGAACGGAAGCACCATCCCCTTCGGCGGGAGCATCTTGAGCCCCACCATCATGTTCATGAGCGCCTGTATGCCGATCACCGACGACAGGCCGATCGCCAGGTACCTCCCGAACAGGTCCCGGGCGCGCCGCGCGATCCGGAAACCCACCCACACCATAGTGAGGAAGCAGGCCCCGACCGCCACGACGCCGGCGAACCCGAGCTCCTCCCCGATGACGGAAAAGATGTAGTCGGTGTGCATCTCGGGCAGGTAGAACAGCTTCTGCCTCCCCGAGCCGATGCCCGTTCCAAGGAGCCCGCCGTTGGAAAACGCTATGAGCGACTGCACCACCTGGTAGCCGGCGGCCTGGGCCTGGGAGAAGGGGTCGATGAACGCATGCAGCCGGGCCATCCGGTACGGCTTCGAGGCTATAAGGAAGGCGACCCCCGCCGCACCCGCGCCGAGAAATCCCGCCATCAGCTTCCATGGGAATCCCGCGATGAACAGGAGCGCCATGAAGGAGGCCACTATGACAACGGCCATCCCGAAGTCCGGCTCCTTGAGGATCACGGCGACGAAGACCCCCATCACCGCGAGCACGGGAAGGAAGACCTTGAGGCCGTCCTTCGGATTCTCGCCCTTCCTGTCGATGGCGTACGCCGCGAAGGCCAGCAGCACGAACTTGGCCAGCTCGGAAGGCTGGAAAGTGAAAACGCGGAGGTTGATCCAGCGGGACGCGCCGTTCGCCGTGTGCCGGATGCCGGGAACGAAGACCAGCAGGAGAAGGACGAAGGTCGCGGCAAGGATGAGCCACATGCGCCGGCGGTAGAAATCGTAGTCGATCCTCGTCAGCAGGACCGCCAGGGATGCGCCCATTACGAGGAACAGCACCTGCCGCTTGAAAAAGTACGCCGTGTCGTTCCCGAAGCGCGCGGAGGCCCCGGCGGTAACCGAGGTCGCGCTGAACACCATCACGGTGCCCAGGACCGTGAGGACCAGCGTGCAGAAGAACAGGATCAGGTTCTCGTGCCGCTTGCCGATGTTCATCCGTGAAGCTCCTTTACCGCCCTGCGGAACGCCTCGCCCCGCTCCTCGAAGTTGCCGAACTGGTCGAAGCTGGAACAGGCCGGGGACAGGATAACGACGTCTCCCTGCCGGGCAAGGCCCGCGGCCTTCCGGACGGCCTCTTCCAGGGTCTCGACCGCGGCGATCGGCACCGAGCCCGAGAGCTCCCTCTCCATCCGCCCGCGCGCCTCGCCGTAGAGGATCGCCGCGCGGCCTTTGCGCCGCAACGGCTCGCGCAGCGGGCGGAAGTCGATCCCCTTGTCCTTGCCCCCGGCGATCAGCACGACGGGTTCCTGGAACCCTTCGAGGCACTTGAGCACCGCGCCGACGTTGGTTCCCTTCGAATCGTTGAACCACGAGACGCCACCGACCTCCCGCACGAATTCCACGCGGTGCGGCAGCCCGGGAAAGGCGGCCAGCGCCTCGCGAACCGATTCCTGCGGAACCCCGATCCGCCGCGCCGCCGCGATCGCGGCCATGGCGTTCTCCACGTTCTGCATCCCGCGTATGCGCAGCAGCGACCTCGAATAACGCTCTTCCCGGACGCCGCTTCGGTAGACCATGTCCTGCCCGTCCAGGCAAACCCCCTCAGACAGAGGCTGGAACAGCGAATACCGGATCTTCTCCGCACGTATCCTTCCTGCGCGGGAGATTATTTCCGGATCGTCGGCGTTTATTACGGCGGCGTCGGTCGCGCCCTGGTTCCGGAAGAGCGCCATCTTCGCATCGGCGTACGCGGCGAAATCCGCATATCGGTCGCTGTGGTCCTCCGTGATGTTAAGCAGGACCGAGACCTTCGGCCGGAAAGCGTCTATCGACTCGAGCTGGAAGCTTGAGACCTCCACCACGCCCCAGTCGAACGTCTCTCCGGCCGCGGCGGCGATCGGCGTACCCAGGTTGCCGCCCACGAATACGCGGGAAAACGCGCGGGATGCCATGTCCCCCAGGAGCGTCGTGACGGTCGATTTGCCGTTGGTCCCCGAGACCGCCGCAATGTTCCCGCGGAAAAGCCGGTATCCCAGCTCCAGCTCTCCCCACACCGGCACCCCCGTCCTTTCCAGCGCCTCCAGCGGGAGCCTCGAGGCGGGAACCCCCGGCGAGATGACGACGAGGTCCGCGCCCAGCGCCGCTTTTTCGGACAACCGGCCCTGCACGAACGCCGCCCGATGCGGTAGTGCGGCGCCGAGGGACTTTTCCACGGCCGCCTTCGGGCGTTCGTCAAGGAGAGTCACGAGCGCCCCCTCCCGCAACAGGAGCAGCGCCGCGGCGACTCCCGATTTTCCGGCGCCGACCACGAAGGCGTTTTTCCTCCCGAACGCTTCCATCTCACCGTATCTTGAGCGTGCTGATGGCCAGCAGCGCCAGGATGATGGAGATGATCCAGAACCTCACGATGATCTTCGGCTCCGCCCACCCTTTCAGCTCGAAATGATGATGTACGGGCGCCATGCGGAAGATGCGCTTCCTGGTCGTCTTGTACGAGTACACCTGCAAAATGACGGATAGCGCCTCCATGACGAAAACGCCGCCTACAAGCGCCAGGACGATCTCCTGCTTCACCATGACGGCGACGACTCCCAGCGCCGCCCCGATGGAGAGGGAGCCGGTGTCTCCCATGAACACGGACGCCGGGTAGGTGTTGTACCAGAGGAACCCGATCCCGGCGCCCGCCATGGCTCCGCAGAATATGGTCAGCTCCCCCGCGCCGGGCACGTACTGGATCTGCAGGTAGTTGGCTATCTTGACGTGGCCGGCCAGGTACGCGAACAGCATGTAGGTCCCGGCCGATATGATCGACGGCCCGATGGCTAGCCCGTCGAGGCCGTCCGTAAGGTTGACCGCGTTCGACGCTCCCACGATCACCAATATGATGAACGGGATATAGAGCATCCCCAGGCTGGGATTGAGCCTTTTGAAGAACGGAATGCTCACCTTGGTCTGGATGCCGATATCCAGGTAGATGAGCGTAGCCGCAACTCCGGCAAGCGCTATCTGGCACAGAAACTTCCTGCCGGCGGACAGCCCCTTGGAGTCCTTCTTGACCACCTTCTTGTAGTCGTCCACGAACCCTATCGCCCCGAATCCCACGGTCACGAAAACTGCGATCCAGATATACGGGTTCCCCAGGTTGGCCCACAGGAGAGTCGGGATCACGGTGGCGAGGACGATGAGCAGGCCCCCCATCGTGGGCGTTCCCTCTTTCGCCAGGTGCCGCTCCGGGCCGTCGCGCCGGATCGTCTGCCCGATCTGGTGCGAGCCCAGTTCTCGGATGAGCCAAGGGCCGATCACGAAGCACAGCAACAAGGCCGTGATGGCGGCGTATATGGTGCGGAAGGTTATATAGCGGAATACGTTGAAAAAGGAGTAGTCCGCGTGCAGCGGGTAGAGGAGATGATAAAGCATTGCCGGTCAGGCCCAATTCCTTTCTATTTCGATCGACATCTCTTCAAGGCGCATCCCCCTGGACCCCTTGACCAGCACGATGTCCCCCTCCCGAAGCGCGTCCAGCACCATCGCCTTCAGGCGGTCCCGGTCGCCCGTGTGGGCCACCCTCTCGGGGTCCATCCCGCCTTCCAGCGCTCCGCGGGCGATCCGCGCCCCCTCCTCGCCGAAGGTGAAGAGCAGGTCCAGGCCGGAGCCCGCCGCAAGGTGCCCTATCCTGAAATGCGACGACGCCGATGCCTCTCCCAGTTCGAGCATGTCGCCCAGGACGGCGACGCTGCGCCGCGCCCCGCGCAATATCCGGAGGGTCCGGATCGCCGCCTCCATCGATGCCGGGTTCGCGTTGTAGCTGTCGTCGAGAAGCAGCCCGCCGCCGCGCAGCGGAACCGGGTGGAACCTGCCCGGCACGGAGGCAAGGGACGAGAAGCCATCAGCAAGCTCCGCGGGACGCATACCGAGGACGTAAGCGGCCGCCGTCGCCGCCAGCGCGTTCATAAGGTTGTGTTCGCCCGTCACGGGCAGGGAAGATAAAAACTCGCCTGACGGTGTCCGCACGGCGATCCGCATCCCGCCGTCGTCCATGGACAGGATCCGCCCGGAAAACTCGTTGAGCGCGACGCCGTAATATATCTTCTTCGCCCGGCAGCGCCCCGCCTCCCGCACGACCCGCAGGTCGGTCGCGTTTACCACGGCGGTCCCGGACTCGGGCAGCGCCCTGAACAGGTCCCCCTTCTCGCGCGCCACTCCCTCGAGGCTCCCCAGCCCCTCCAGGTGGGCGGGGGCGATGTTCGTGAGGATCGCGATGTCGGGAGACGCGATCTGCGCCAGCCGGGCGATCTCTCCCGGCCTGTTCGTCCCCATCTCCATCACCGCGACGTCGTGATCCTCGGAAAGCTCGAGAAGCGCCAGCGGCATGCCGATCAGGTTGTTCCTGTTTCCGGGATTCTTGAGGACGTTCTTTCCGGCGGAAAGCAGGGCGCACAGCATTTCCTTTGTGGAGGTCTTGCCCGAGCTTCCCGTAATCCCCACGACGGGAATATCGCCCAGCCGCTCCCTGTGGGCGTGCGCGAGGTCGCCCAGCGCCTCCACCGGATTCCTAACGACGAAAACCGGCTTCCCGGAAAGGATCGCCGATGGAACCTTGCCCGCGCCCTCCTCGGACACGATGGCGGCTGCCGCCCCCTTGCGGAACGCCTCCTCGACGAAATCGGCGCCGTCCTGCCTCTCGCCTGGCAGGGCGATGAAGAGTCCTCCCGGAGCCGCCTCGCGGCTGTCGGTCGTGACCCGTCCGATCCGCGTGCGGACCGGAATCGGCCCCCCCGCCCGAAGCGGCTGAACCGCCCCGACGACCTCCTCCAGGGTCATCCTACCCGTCGGCGTCAAGCATGCCCCGGACGATTTCCCGGTCGTCGAACGGCAGACACCGGTCCCCGATAATCTGTACATTCTCATGTCCTTTCCCGGCGATCGCCACCGTATCTCCCGGCCGCGCCATGGACAGCGCGCGCGCGATCGCCGATTTCCTGTCGGGAATTATCATGAAATATCCGTCGTCCCAGGCGACGTCGCCCTGCGCCTCGATAAAACCTTCCGCCCGAAGCCCCGGAAGGATATCGGATATGATGGCGCCGGGATCCTCGTTGCGGGGGTTGTCGGACGTGACGACGACAACGTCGGAGCGCAGCGCCGCAATCCGTCCCATTTCCGGACGCTTCCCCCGGTCCCGGTTCCCGCCGCACCCGAAAACGGTGATAAGGCGCCCTCCCCCCATACCCTCGAGCGTGGAAAGGACCACGTCCATGCCCTCGGGAGTGTGGGCATAATCGACGAATACATGCAGCCCCCGCCGGTTGGGGATCTCCTCCATCCTCCCCGGAATGGCGGGAAGTCGCTCCACGCCTGCCCGGATCGCCTCGCTGGAAATACCGAGGAGGCCGGATGCGCAGACGGCCGCCATCACGTTAGATGCGTTATACGCGCCGATGAGCCGCGTGCGCAGATCGAGCTCGCCCCACGGCGTCCGGAGAAGTAGCCGTGTTCCCTCCCACGTCATTTTCACGCTCACGGGAGCGACGCCGCGATCGTTTAGGAACCCGTAAGTAAGCGCGCCCGGGAACTCGCGGGAAAGCCTCGCACCGTACGTATCGTCCGCGTTGATCGCGATCTGCGGCCGCTTTCCCCCTGCGGGCAGGTAGTCCCTGAAGAACCGGGCCTTGGCGGCGAAGTAGGATTCCATGTCCCCGTGGAAATCGAGGTGGTCGCGGGACAGGTTGGTGAACACGCCTGCGTCGAACCGCACCCCGGCGATCCTCCCCTGGGCGGCGCTGTGGGACGAAACCTCCATCAGCACGTGGGTGACTCCGCGGGACGCCGCTTCCGCCAGAACCTCCTGGAGATCATGCGGAAACGGGGTGGTAAGGCCCGTGCGGATGATCTCTTCCCCCACCCGGTAGTTTATCGTTCCGATCACGGCGGTTTTGCGCCCCGCGGCGGAAAGGATCGACTCCAGCAGGTACGTCACCGTCGTCTTGCCGTTGGTCCCCGTCACGCCGACAACCGTGAGGCGCGCCGACGGGTCCTTGTGGAAATTGGCGGCGACAGCCGGGAGGGCGGCAGCCGTGGAATCGACTCGGACCGCCGGAATCGGCGGGGAGGAGATTTCCCGTTCGACGAGGGCCGCGGCGGCTCCGGCCCGCGCGGCCTGCGCCAGGAACGCGTGCCCGTCCGCGCGCTCGCCGCGGAGGGCGACGAACAGGTCCTTTTCCCTGGCCTTGCGCGAATCTATGGAAATGCCGCCGATTTCGATGGAATCGAGCGGCGGCATCGTCGTCGATACGTTTGCCAGGACCTCGGACAGCCTCATCCCGTTTCTCATTGTCCCCCGAATGTCACCGTGCACTCCGTGCCCGGAACAAGCAGCTGGCCGGGAGCGGGAGTCTGTTGCTTCGCCACGCCGGTCCCCGAAAGGTTGAGCTTCACCGAGTACCGCCCCATCACGTCCACCGCCCTGCCCATGCTCAATCCCCGCAGGTCCGGCATGACCATGGCGCTCTCGGACGGCGAAGTGGCCACGCGGGTGATCGCGACTTTCCCGTTCGCCGGCGCCTCCTTCTCCTTGCGCGCCACCGCGCTCGCGACCGGCTCGGTCGGCTGTATCCCCAGGTAATAGGCCGTCTTCACCGCTATCTGGTTGAATGCGGGAGCGGCGACCACCCCGCCGTAGACCTGCCCCTTCGGCTCGTCTATGACGACCAGGATCATAAGCTCCGGGTCCTGGAGCGGCAGGAACCCGATGAACGAGGATACACGCTTGTTCGGCGAATACTTCCCGGTCCCCACTTCCACCTTCTGCGCCGTGCCGGTCTTGCCTCCGACCAGAAATCCCTTGATGCGCGCCTGCGTCCCCGTGCCGTCCTCCTGGACGACAAGGCCCATCATCCCGCGCATCTGTTCCGAGGTTTTGGGGGAGAGGACCCTGCGAAGCTCCTTCGGCTCGCCGCGATATACGACCTTCCCTTCGGGGTCCCGGATTTCCCGCACGATGTACGGCTTCATCACCTTCCCGCCGTTTACCACCGCCGACATCGCCATGGCCATCTGGATCGGCGTCACTGATATCCCCTGCCCGAACGAAACCGTGGCGCGCCGTATTCCCTTGAACCCGCTCCGCGGCGGCAGAATCCCCCCGACCTCGCCGATCAGCTCGATGCCGGTCTTCGTCCCGAAGCCGAAGGCCCGGATCGTGTCGTAGAAGCGCTGGGGGTCCATCCGCTCGCTTATCTTGGAGGCCCCGATGTTGCTCGAGTACTTGAGCACCTCCGGCACGGTCAGCCATCCGTGAGGATGCGCGTCGTGGAGAACGCGCCCCGCGTACCTGTAGGAGCCGTTCTCGCAGAAAATCCTCTCCGAAGTCTTGACGTCCCCGGTCTCCAGCGCCGAGGCCATCGTGAAAACCTTGAAGGTGGAGCCCGGCTCGAAGGTATCGGTCAGCGCGTGGTTCTTCCGCGCCTCGGGGAAGGCGGTGGCCGGGGTGTTCGGATTGTACGTGGGCAGCGACGCCATCGCGAGTATCTCGCCGGTCTTGGGCTGCATCACGAGCGCGATCCCGCCCCGGGCCTTGTATTTCGCCACCGCTTCCTTGAGCTCGCTCTCCGCCACGTGCTGGACGTTCCGGTCGACGGTCAGCGACACGGCGCTCCCGCTGGAGTTGACCTCAACGGGGGTCGTCGAGGGCACTATGACGCGCCCGCGCGCGTCCCGCTCGCACATGAGGAACGCCCGTTCTCCGCGCAGGTACTTGTCCAGGGACAGCTCCACGCCCTCGATCCCCGCGCTGTCGAGGTCTGTGAAGCCCAGGAGCGAAGAGGCAAGCTCCCGGTTGGGATAGAACCGCTTGGGCTCCTCTACCGTCCCGATGCCGTCGTCCCCCCCGCGCCCCTTCGCGGTCCCTTGCGCTTCGCGGATCTCCTTGACGATTTCGTCGGCCGCCGAAGAGGGCATCTGCCGCTTCAGCCACAGGAAGCTTTTCTCGGAGGAGAACAATTTCCGCAGTTCCGACGATGGCCGGGATACCCGGCGCGAAAGCAGGTCCGCCGCCGCCGCGGCCGACTTGAGCTTCACCGGCTGCACGAAAATGGATTTTGTGGCGACGCTTACCGCGAGCTCGTTTCCGGTGCGGTCCAGGATCGCCCCCCGCTTGGGCACGAGGGGTATTTTCACGCAATACTGCTTGGCGCCCCGCTCCCGGATTCCCCGGACCCCCAGGATCTGGATATGGAACGCCCGGAGCACGACGAGCACATATACGGCCGCCAGCCCGCCGAGGATGATCCGGGCGCGGGGGCTCATTTCACCCTGATCATCCTATCCGTCTTCGGGTCTACCATCCGGAGCTCGGTCTTGGCGATGGCCTCGATCCGGGCCGGGCTGCGCAGCGTGAGGATCTCCGTCCGGAGCAGGTCCTGCTCCTTCTTCAGGTTCCGCTGCTCTTCAAGCGACGTGGACACGGCGTAGCCCATCCTGTAGTACTGGCCGGAGAGCCACACGTTGAACAGCGCCACGCCGAGGAGCAGGACGAACAACGCCGTGAGCCGGCGCCGCCGAGGCACCGCCGGGAACACGGGCGTCTCCTTCCGTATCTCGGTTATCATGCACACGCCGTTTCCGACCACTATTCTCTGCATCAGCGTTCCTCCTGTCGGTTGCGGCGGGCCGCGCGCAGCTTTGCGCTCCTGGCCCGCGGGTTTTCCATGATCTCATCCGCCCCCGGAACGACCGGTTTGCGGGTCAATACCGTGAGCACCGCTTCATCTCCCGTCGACTTCGCGCGGAACGCCGTCTTAACCATACGGTCCTCCAGCGAGTGGAAGCTGATCACCGCAACCCGCCCTCCCTCGGCCAGGTGCGGCGCGAACCCGTCCAGGAAGGCCGAAAGCGAGTCCAGCTCCCTGTTGACCGCGATGCGGAGCGCCTGGAACACACGGGTGGCCGGATGGATGTCGCGCGGCCACGCTTTCCGCGGCACGGCCTTCTTCACCAGCTCCGCAAGCTGCGACGTGCGCTCGATGCGGTCTCTCCTCCTGCATTCGACGATCGCCCTTGCTATGCGGCGCGAAAACCGCTCCTCGCCGAACCGGTAGAAGATGTCGGCCAGCTCCTTTTCGGTTGCGCGCCGGAGTACGTCCCTCGCGGCGGGGGCGGCGCCGCCCGGGTCGCGCCGCATGTCCAGGGGGCCGTCCTCGCGGAACGAAAATCCCCTGGAGGGATCGTCCAGCTGCAGCGAGGAGATCCCGAGATCGAGGAGCATCCCGTCGAACGGCCTCCCGCCCGCCGCCTCCCGCAGCTTCGGGAAGTCGGCGTAATCCGCGAGGACAAGGCAAACGCCCTGATACGCCCGGAGGCGGCCGGAGGCAGCGGCAAGCATGCTTGGGTCGGCGTCGGCGCAGACGAGGGTGCCTCCCCGTCCGATCCTGCGCGCGATTTCCTCCGCGTGTCCGCCCGCCCCCGTCGTGCCGTCCAGGAAGACCTCGCCCGGGGCGGGAGAAAGCAGTCTCAAAGTCTCCTGTAAAAGAACGGGGATGTGTCCCGCTTCCAACGATTCAGATCCTGAGCGACTTTATCTCCCGCTCCAGCTCGGGATCCTCGAACCCTTCCTTCTCGAACCGCCCGATCTCCTCCGCCCACTTTTCGCGCGCCCAGATTTCGAACCGGTTCGGCATGCCGGTTATGACGACATCCTTGTCCAGGCCCGCGTAAGTGCGGAGGGATGTGGGAATGAGGATCCTGCCCTGCTTGTCCGGCGCCGCCTCGACCGCCCCCCCGACGAAAAACCGCAGGAACGTGTTCAGCTTCCGGTCGACGCTGGAGACGGTCGAAAGCTTCTCCTCGATCCGCGCCCAGTCTTCGGCGGGATAAGCGTAGATGCACCCCGAGTAATTCGTGATGACGAACGATTCCTGGCCGGTTTCCTGGAGAGCCTCGCGGAACGGGGCGGGGATGTTGACCCTGCCCTTCGGATCGATGGTATATTCGAATCGTCCCCTGAAGATCATTGTGGCCGCCGAACCCACCTTTCCCCACTATTACCCACTAGCGGCCATTTTAATTGTTAACCGGATAGTGTCAAGGTTTTTCTGCGGAAAACCGTGGACGGACTGAAGTTAAAAAGTTGTTTTGTTACAGGTTGGTCTGCCCTCCCGCAGAATTACGGTATTCTGCATGAAAGCGGAACCGGGGCCGGGGGGCCTTGCGGCCCCCCGTCGGAGACAGCCGGTTGAGCGTCAACCCTGGGCAATCTGTTTGTAGAAATCGTTCCCCTTGTCGTCCACCAGGATGAATGCCGGAAAATCGGCCACCTCGATTTTCCAGATGGCTTCCATGCCCAGCTCCGGGTACTCGAGCACCTCGACCTTCTTTATGTTCTCCTGTGCGAGAAGCGCCGCGGGCCCTCCGATCGATCCCAGGTAGAATCCGCCGTGCTTTTTGCATGCGTCGGTCACCTGCTGGCTGCGGTTCCCCTTGGCGATCATGACGAGCGACCCGCCGTTCGACTGGAACAGGTCGACGTATGAATCCATCCGCCCCGCGGTGGTCGGACCGAAGGACCCCGACGGCATCCCCTTGGGGGTCTTGGCCGGGCCCGCGTAGTAGATGGGGTGGTCCTTCAGGTATTGCGGCAGGCCTTTCCCGCCGTCGATCCGTTCCTTGAGCTTCGCGTGGGCGATGTCGCGCCCGACGATTATCGTGCCTGTCAGCGACAGCTGCGTCGTGACCGGATACTTCGACAGTTCCGCCAGAATCTCCTTCATCGGCTTGTTGAGGTCGATCTTGACGACGCCGTGGTCGTACTTCTTCCGGTACTTTTCGGGGATGAACCGCCCGGGATTCTTCTCCATCTCCTCCAGCCAGACGCCTTCCTTGTCGATCCTTGCCTTTATGTTGCGGTCCGCTGAGCATGAAACGCCCATCCCCACCGGGCAGGATGCGCCGTGGCGCGGCAGGCGGACGACGCGTACGTCGAGCGCGAAGTGCTTGCCGCCGAACTGTGCGCCCAAACCGCACTTGTGCGCGGCCTTCAGAATCCTGTCCTCCATCTCGAGGTCGCGGAACGCCTGGCCGCCCTTGTTGCCGCCGGTGGGGAGACGATCAAGGTAGCCTGTCGACGCCAGCTTGACGGTCTTCAGGCAGCCCTCGGCTGAGGTGCCGCCGACCACGAACGCCAGATGGTACGGCGGACAGGCGGCTGTTCCGAGCGTCTTCATTTTCTCGACCAGGAACTTCTCGAGGCTGGCGGGATTCAGGAGCGCCTTGGTCTCCTGGTACAGGTAGGTCTTGTTGGCGGAGCCTCCCCCCTTGGCCACGAACAGGAACTTGTACTCCATTCCGCCGCCAGCGTACACGTCGATCTGGGCCGGGAGATTGCAGCCGGAGTTCACCTCATCGTACATGTTGAGGGGGACGGTCTGGGAGTAGCGCAGGTTCTCCTCCGTATAAGTCTTGAAGACCCCCCTGGAGAGGAACTCCTCGTCCTTCCCGCCGGTCCAGACCTGCTGCCCTTTCTTGCCGACTATCGTGGCTGTCCCGGTGTCCTGGCAGAACGGGAGGACGAAGTTGGCGGCCACCTCGGCGTTGCGCAGCATGGCGACGGCGACGCCGCGGTCGTTGGGGGAGCTCTCCGGGTCGGACAGGATCGCGGCGACCTTCTCGAGGTGGGCGGGGCGAAGGAGGAAGGAAACCTCGCGCATCGCCTGGTTCGCCAGGAATGCAAGGGCCTCGGGATCCACGACGAGAACCTCGCTGCCGTTGAACTTGGCCGTGGAGACGTATTCCCTCGTCAAAAGGCGGTACTTCGTCTCGTCCTTGCCCAGAGGAAACGGGTCCTGGTACTGGAACTCTGCCATCTCTTCACTCCTTAGGATGGGATTGGGGGAAGCGTGCGTTCCCCGCCGGGTGTCGAAAAAAAGGCCTGAGGAGGCCGTAAGCCGGGTTCTGTGCGCGGCGGGCCGAAGCCCTCCGCGGGGCGGCCATTTCTCTACGGCTCGCGTCGCCGCGAGCCTTAAGCGACCTGTACCCGAGGGCTCCGGGCGGGCCACCCTTCCCCCGCGGCTTTCGCTGCGGAGTCGCCCTCCTATTCGGTCTTGCTCCGGGTGGGGTTTGCCGTGCCGCGCAGGTTGCCCGGCGCGCGGTGAGCTCTTACCTCACCTTTTCACCCTTACCCTCCTTCGCAACGGCGAAAGCCGTCGCGAAGGAGGGCGGTATGTTTTCTGTGGCACTGTCCTCGGGGTCGCCCCCACCGGGTGTTACCCGGCACCCTGCCCTGCGGAGCCCGGACTTTCCTCCCGCCCCCCGTAGCCTTGGCGATGGGGGACCGGCGGCCGCCTGGCCTCCTCAGACTTTTTTGAAATGAGCGTCTATTGCGCGGTTGGCGAGGAGGTCGGCGTTGCCGTTTTCCTCCCGCCCCACATGCAGTATACGCGCCGAGGAGAACCTCCGCAACCGACGCGCGGCGTCGAGGAAGAGTGGCTTCAGGAGCGGAGATTTCACCTTGTACTCGCCGTTGAGCTGCCGGACCAGCAGTTCGGAGTCGGACAGCACGGTGATGGAGGATGGAGACAGCTTCTCGGCCTCCGCCAGCGCCAGGAGCAGAGCGCGGTATTCGGCGACGTTGTTGGTCGTCTCCCCGATATATGCGCACAGCTCGATGCGCTCCTCCGTGCCGTCGGCCTCGATCACCGCTCCGATCCCCGCCGGCCCGGGGTTTCCCCGGCTGGCGCCGTCGGTCCGCAGCGTGAGCGCCCTCCCCCTCATTTCCCGGAAGGCTCCCCTTCCGGCGCTTCGTAATACAGTATCCGGTTGCAGTTCGGGCAGGTGTGGATCCGGTCGTCGCGCTGCAGCAGGTTGAAGAGCTGGGGGGACAGGTTCATGTGGCACCCCGTGCACGACTGGTTTCTCGCGGGAACTATCGCAATTCCGTCGCGCCGGTCGAATATCATCTCGAACCGTCTCGCGAGGCTGGCGTCGATGCCCCTTGCCACCTCGGCCTTCCTGGCCGCAAGCAGCGCGATATCCTTGTCGAAGCCCGCCATCTTCGCCTCGACGTCCACCATCCGCTCGCGGTACCTGCCGCTGACCTCGTCGAGCTCGGCCTTGAATTCCGCCATGCGTTTTTCGGTCTCCTCGTAGCGCGCAAGGATGGCGAGCAGCTCGTCCTCCCGGGCGGTGTTCGCCCGCTTCGTCCCCTCGATCTCCTTCAGCATCGCGTAGTATTCCTTGTTCGTCTTGATCGACATGAGCTTGGACTTGGCGCGCTCGACCTTCTCTCGCTCATCCTCGATCTCGCGCTCCTTCTCGCGGCGGTCCTTCTTGAGCTGCTCGAATTCCTGCTGGGACGACAGGAACTTCGCCTCCCTCTCATCGAAGAGGGCTTTCAGGTCCGCCACCTCTAGCGGGACCTTGCGCTTTTCCACCTCCACCGTCCGCACCTTGCCCATGATCTCCTGCATGCCGATCAGGATCTTGATCTGCTCCATCAAGACGGCTCCCCCCTCCTTGTCGTCTTCGGGCTGAATGCCCTCTGTGGCTCCTTTTCCATGAGCACGCGGATCGCGAGGCTCCCCCCGAACCTTCCCGCGAGCACCCGCCGGAACTCCGGCAGGATCCATTTCTCCGCAGATCCATGCCCGACGTCGGCGACCGGCATCCCGCACGCGGCCGCCTCAAGGGCCTGGTGGTATTTGACGTCGCCGGTCACGAAGAGGTCGGCTCCGGCATCCCTCGCCGCGCGCATGAATTCGGATCCGCTTCCCGCCACGACCGCGACCCGCCGCACCGTCTTCCTCGACGGCCCCGAAACCTTGATCCACGCGGGGCGGATCTTCCGGCGGATCTCCTCCAGCACGACGTCGAGCCGGGACCCGGACTCCCTGTCCCCCACGGCGCCGATGCCGCCTCCGAGCGCCCATCCGGCGAGCGGATATACGTCTATCGCCGGCTCCTCGTAAGGATGGGCGGCGCGCACCGCATCGAGGACCTGCGAAAGAACGCTGCGCGCAACGACCGCCTCCAAACGCAGCTCTTCGACCCTCTCCTCCACGCCCGGCCTCCCGGCGAATGGGCTTGCGGATTCCGAGGGAAGAAAAGTCCCCCATCCGGCCGTACGGAACGAGCAGCGGGAGTAGGCGCCTATCCTGCCGCCCCCCGCCTCCGACAGCGCGGCCATTACGCCGTCCGCGCGGTCCGGCGGGACGAACACGGCGACCTTGCATGCGTCCGACGGCTGGCCGGGCACGAGGGGGCGGATCCCCCCGAGGCCGATCCTGCGCGCCACCGCCCAGGACACGCCGCGGGGGGCCACATCCGCGTTGGTGTGGGCGGAGATGACCGCTACCCCCATCCGCAGCAGCGAGTACGCCGCCGATGAGTCGGGCTGGTCCGCGCGGACCGACTTGAGGGGGGTGAAGATCGCCGGGTGATGCGTGAGCAGCAGGTCGGCATTCATTCGCCCGCAGAGCGCCACCGCCGCCGGCGTGGCGTCGAGCGCGACCAGGACGGACCTGACCGGCGCCTCCGGATTCCCCGCGAGGATCCCCACGTTGTCCCAGTCGGCGCGGTGGGAGAAGGGGAAATGCTCGTCGAGCGCGCTCCAGACGTCCCTGACCGTGACTTCGGGACGGGAGATCAATCTCCCTGCTCTCGACAAACGAAAAATGCACCGGCCTGCGGTGCATCTCGCGGTGTCATCTCTTTCGGGTCTTCACGTTCCTGCAGCA
>JBLNEW010000031.1:0-3803 GCA_050263095.1 Deltaproteobacteria bacterium
ACCGGCCCGTTCGGGGAGATCATGCCCCAGGAGGAGTTCTACGCGCTTCTCAAGGCGGCGACGGACGAATCCTCCTACGACCTGGTCTGGCTCGAGAGCCGGTTCCTGAACGAAATCGTCCTGCCGGCGATCTCCAATCATCGCTTGTGCGAGTCGGCTGATCTTCTCGGGAAGCTGGGCCACGGCAAAAGCGGTGAGGAGATCCGGACGAAGATCGACCGGGACCGGTCGCTGCCCCTCTACCATCAGGATGCCCTGATCGGCTGTTTTCAGAGGCATCACGACGAGGACGAATCGCTGCAGGCCTTCGTGCTGATGGAGAACCTGATGACGAAGGCCTCGGCGTTCCTGGCGCTCAGGCATCTGCTCGACGGCGCCAGATGCGATCCTTCAGAGATCGATTTCATCATCAGCTGCTCGGAGGAGGCCGCGGGCGACCGTTACCAGCGGGGCGGCGGCAACCTGGCCCGCGCCATCGGCGAGATGGCCGGGTGCCGCAATGCCATTTCATGCGACGTCAAGTCGTTCTGCGTCGGTCCCCATTACGCCATTCTTCACGCGGCCGCCCTGGTCAAGGCGGGACTGTTCCGGAAGGTGGCCGTCGTGGGCGGAGGATCGCTCGCCAAGCTGGGGATGAAATTCCAGGGGCATCTCGACAAGAACATGCCCGTCCTGGAAGACGTGCTCGGTGGCGTGGCCTTCCTGGTGACCGAGGACGACGGCCGCTCGCCCGTCCTCCGGCTCGATCTCTTGGGAAAATACCCGATCGGGGCAGGCGGGTCGCAGCAGCGCATCCAGGAAGCCCTCATCCTGGAGCCGCTAAAAAGCCACGGATTGAAATTGACGGACATCGACCGCTACGCCACCGAACTGCAGAACCCGGAGATCACCCTGCCGATCGGCCAGGACGACATTCCCTTGAAGAACTACCGGCTGATCGCGGCATTGGCCGTCCAGCAGAAGGAAATCGAAAAGTCCCAGATGAACGACTTCATCGAGAAGCGCGGACTGGTCGGCTTCGCGCCGACGCAGGGACACATCCCCGCCGGGGTTTCCTACGTCGCGCACGGAATCCGGGAGATCCTCGAAGGGAAAAAGAGGCGGATCATGATCGTGGCCAAGGGAAGCCCGTTTTTGACCCGGATGACGAACTTGTCGGACGGCCTGTCCTTCGTCCTGGCAGCGAATCCGAGACATGCGGAGGGACAACGAGATGCTTGAAGGCAAAAAAGCGATCGCCTTCGGAGACGGCCAGGAGATCAAGGCCGAGTCGCTGAAGAAGTGCCTGGAGGCGGCCGGGGCGCAGGTCGTGATGGTCCGCGACGCCTGCTTCGTCTGAACGGCCGCCCTCGCGCTTGACTCGGCGAGTCAAGAAGAGATCAAGAAGGCTGCGGATGCGCACGGGCCGGAAAACCTGATCGTGGTCTGGGGGGTCACGAACGAGCAGTACCTCGAAGTCGGCTCCCAGACGGTCATGGAGGGCGATCCGAGCTGGGCCGGCCCGCTGGCGGGAGTGGCCCTGCATCTCAAGGTCTTCCATGTGCTGGAGCCGGCAATTAAAGATCACATCCCGGCGGACGTGTACGACAACGAGTTGATGCTCCTGGAGCTTGCGGTCGGCGACGACAAGATCGCGAAGACGATTACCATGGTGGAGGGGTTCCGCGCCCACCCGGCAGCCGGATGAGACGGTAGCGAACCCCAATCGCCTCTCGGGCCGATCCGAGCGGGGCGCGTCACTTCAATGCTTCGAGCGCCTTGTTCGCCGCTTCCTTTGTCGCTTCCACGGCTCTGTGGGCCGCATCTCTGGTGGCTTCGGCAGCCTTCTGCGCGGCCTCTTTGCCGGACGCGGCCGCCTTTTTGGCTGCGTCCTCGGCGCTCTGCATGGCCTCCTTGGTGGCTACGGCGGCCTTCTTGGCGGCATCCTCGGCCTTCTGCGCGGCCTCCTTGGTTTCTGCGGTTGCCTTCTTGGACGCTTCTGCGGCTTTTTGAACGGCCCACTTCGCGGCTTCGTCGGCCTTGCGAGCCGACTGTTTGGCTGCTTCGGCAGATTTACGCGAGGCGTCACTGACGGCCTTCTCGGCCTTCTCCATAGCCAGCTTCGCGGCCTCCGCCGCCTTCTGCGCTGCGTCTTTGGCTTCCTGTGCCGCTTTCTTCGCACTTGCCTCCGCTTTTTGCACGGACCCTTTGGCGGCCTCTGGCGCCTTTGCTGCGGGTTCTTCGGCGGCATACCCGCTCGCGGCGATCAACAATGCCGACAGGATCAACAACAGTGGTCGTCTCATCGCCTCTTCTCCTTTCACCAACCCCTCGCGGTCGGAATCCCGTCTGAAATTTTCATAACAGTTTGATGGGATGCGACCTCTCCGAGATTCCCGCAAGAAATGGCCGGATTCCCGTGCGCTCTCCCTGGTCCCGAATTGGGACCAGGGGGGGTTAGTACAAGCGGCTGTCCGACATCCGGGAGGGGAAGTTCCGCATCATTTCTTGTACACGTCCCTTCGGTGACCGATGCGCAGGATGACGACGTCGTCGTCCAGGATGAGGTAGATCACTCGGTAATCACCGACGCGGTATTTCCTGAGGCCGGCGAAAGGTCCCTTCAGTGTCGGGAATGATTCGGGGTTTTCGATCAGATCCTTTTCGATTTGATCGAGAATGTGCGACGCCTGGGCCTTTCCTGCCTTCTTCAGATCCCGCTGGACGGATTTCTTGTAGACGACTCTATATGCCAAGCGATTTTCTCATCTCGGCGCCGGTGACAAGCGGGTCGCTCTTATCCCGGAGGCGCTCTAACGCGATCTGGAGGTCGGCCATATCGTCCAGATAAGACTCCAATGCTTTCTGGATGATGTACGATCTGGGCCGGTCGGTCTCCCTGGCAACCCCTTCCAGTTGATCCGCCAATTCGTCCGGGATCCTGATGGATATCGCTCTGCTCATCTCCAAACCCCCTGCATGCGTTGTATTACAGTGTACCCATTGTCATCAGCAAGCGCAACCGGAATACAGGTCGGGGCGTAGGGAAGAGAATGGGTGTGAAATGAAAAAGGGGGTTGCGGACCGGGAATCCGCAACCCCGTGGATGGCATGGTCGGGATGACTGGATTTGAACCAGCGACCCCCTGGTCCCGAACCAGGTGCTCTACCAGGCTGAGCCACATCCCGACGGAAACCGGTATGTTAGCAGGGCCCTTACCGGGCCGTCAATATGTAGATCGCCCCCATCACGATCAGCACGCCCCCGAACAGGCGCTTGAGCACGATATCCGGCAATGTCACCGCGTGCGCGGCCGACAGCCAGGAGCCGGCCAGAAATCCGACGATGAGGAGCGCCACGGCGGCCACGTTGACGTGCCCCGCCTTGTAGAACTGGAGGAAGGCCAGGATCCCGATCGGCGGCAGCAGCATCCCGAGCGAGGTCCCCGTCGCCGTCTTCTGGGTGAAGCCGAAGATGTAGACCATCGCGGGGATCACGAAGACGCCGCCTCCGATGCCGAACATGCCTGACACGGCTCCCGCGAAGGCGCCCACCAGGAGAAACCCGACGAGGAAGAGCGGCGGCATGGCGCTGCCTCCTACAATCCCATCGGCTCGCCGCAGATGAAGACCGTGATGTCCGAATGCGGCGGCTTCCGCTCGATGATCGAGTAGACGCGGCAGATCCTCTGCGGGGAATCGCAATTCTCGCAGAATCCCGTCGTGGCGCAGGGCGTATTGAGGTTGAGCCGCTTCGTGTTCCGGGGCGCCGACACCGACTTGATCCGGCGGATCGCCTCCGGGACGTCCGCGACCACCTTCTG
>JBLNEW010000032.1:0-25134 GCA_050263095.1 Deltaproteobacteria bacterium
GAGAACGTCTTCATCGCCTCGATGCATTCCTACATCCTGTTCTTCTCCAACACGGGCAAGCTGTACTGGCTGAAGGTGCACGAGCTGCCGGAGGCCAGCCGCGCCGCGAAGGGGCGGGCCATCGTGAACCTCCTGTCGTTGTCGCCGGGGGAGTCGACACCCGCGGTTCTCCCCGTCAAGGAGTTCGTGGAGGGGAAATACGTGGTGACGACGACGGCGCAGGGGGTCATCAAGAAGACGGACCTCATGGAGTACTCCCGGCCGCGGGCGGGGGGGATCATCGCGATGGGCCTGAACGAGGGGGACCAGCTGATCGCCACGGCGATCACTTCGGGGCAGGACGAGATCTTCCTGTCCACCCGGCACGGGATGTCGATCCGGTTCCACGAGGAGGATGTCCGCCCCATGGGACGGGCCGCCGTGGGGGTACGCGGAATCGACCTCGAGGAGGGGGACGCGGTCGTCGGCATGGAGATTCTCAGGCCCCAGGGTACGCTCCTGACTACCACCGAGAACGGATTCGGCAAGCGGACCGCGATCGAGGAGTACCGGGTCCAGTCCCGGGGAGGGAAGGGGGTAATCACGCTCAAGGTCACGGAAAAGACAGGCGCGATCGTCGGGGTGGCGCAGGTGTCGGAGGGCGACGACGTCATGCTGATAACCGACTCCGGCAAGATCATCCGGATGGCCGTGGACGAGATACGCATCATCGGACGGAACACCCAGGGGGTCCGCCTTATAGGCCTTCAGGAAAACGAGCGCGTCGCATCGCTGGCCCGCCTGGCGGAAAAAGAGGAATAGGCCGACGCGCTCGATGCCACGCCCTCTTTTTGACAGGAGGCACGCGGCGGCCCGCGCAGCGCTCCTGATCGGCCTGGCGGCCCTGGCCTTTCCGGCCTGCTCGGACCCGGCGCGTGAGCGATTCGAGGCGGCGGAGAAGGCGCTCCTGGAACAGAAGATGGACGCTGCGCTCATGGGGTACCGTTCGATCCCCAGGGATTTCCCCCAGTCGAGGTACGCCCCCACCGCGCTTTTGCGGCAGGGGGAGCTGTTCGGCTCGTTCTACCGGAACTACCCGGCGGCGCTCGAGGCCTACGGGTCCCTCGTCTTCAACTATCCCAGGGACGCCGAGGCGCCGCGTGCCCTGCTTCGCAGCGGGGAGATCCGCCTTTTTCACTTCCTGGATTACGCGACCGCCGCGGAGGACCTCGAGTCGATACGGCGGCAGTTTCCCAGGTTCGCGGAGACGGACGCCGTGCTTCTCCTGCTTGCCAAGGCCTACGGCGGGTTGGTCGACCCGTCCCGCCAGACCGCCGCGCTCTCCGAGCTGATCGGAAAGTTCCCCGACTCCCCTCGGGCCTCCGAGGGGCGGTGGATGCTAGCGTACGTATACCTCGCGCAGGGGAAGTTCCTCGAGGCCGAGCGTGAATTCAGCAAGATCCTGTATCTTGTGTCCGACCGCAAGGAGATTGCCCGCGCGCGCTGGGGGATGGCGCAGGCGCTCGAGGGGATGGGGCAGTCGGGCGCCGCGCTGGAGCAGTACGAGGCGGTCCGCAACGACTGGGAGGACCCGGCGCACGTGTCCGAGAAGATAGACCGGTTGAAAAAAAGGATGAAGGGGCGATAGCCGGCGCTCAGGCGGGCAAGGAGGGGAAGGGGAGCGCAAATGGCACAGGAAAAGGAAACGCGGATTGCCGTGGTGGGAGGAGGGGCGTGGGGGACCGCGTTCGCCGCGATGCTTTCAGAGCGGCACCGCGACGTCTCCCTTTGGGTGCGCGAACCGGAGGTGTGCGCCGACATCAGGGAACGGCGCGAGAACCGGGTTTTTTTGCCCGGCATCCCGGTCCCCCCCGGGGTAAGGCCGACGACGAACCTGGCCGAGGCGGTTTCGGACAGGGGGATAGTGGCGGTCGCGGTCCCCTCCCACCACCTGCGCGCTGTCGCGAAGGATGCGGCGAAGCATCTTTTGCCGGGCGCCTTAGTGGTATCGCTCGCCAAGGGCGTCGAGAACGGCACGCTTCGGCGGATGAGCGAAGTCCTCGCGGAGGAGCTGCCAGGGCATTCCGGCGCGCTGGCCGCGCTCTCCGGGCCGACCTTCGCGAGCGAGGTAGCGGAGCGGAAACCGACCGGCGCCACGGTTGCGGCGGCGGACGAAAAAGTGGCGGCCGTCCTTCAGGCCGCCTTCTCCGGAAAGCGGTTCCGGGTCTACGCCGAGACCGACGTGGTCGGGATCGAGATAGGCGGCGCGCTGAAAAACGTCATGGCCATCGCCGCAGGCATGTCCGACGGCCTGGGGTTCGGGCACAACGCGCGATCCCTCCTCATCGCGCGCGGCCTCGCCGAGATCTCGCGCCTGGGCGTGAGCCTCGGGGCAAGCCCGGGGACGTTCGCGGGGCTGTCGGGGCTGGGCGACCTCGTTTTGACGTGCACGGGGGATTTATCAAGGAACCGGACGGTCGGGATGCGCGTCGGAAAGGGAGAGGGCATCGGGGATATCCTGTCCGGGATGAGGACGGTTGCCGAGGGGGTGAACACCGCCCGCGCCGCGGTCGACCTTTCCCGCCGGACCGGGGTGCCGATGCCGATCTCCGAGCAGGTTTACCTGATCCTGCACGAGGGGAAGGACGCGAGGACCGCGGTGGACGAGCTTTTCGCCCGGGCCCTTCGCCCGGAGAGGGATTGAGGACGGAAATGGAACAGGCTGCGCTGAAAAAAGAGATAAGGGAGCTTCTTGTCCGCCGGAAAGCGGTCATGCTTGCCCACAACTACCAGCGGGACGAGATCCAGGAGATCGCGGACATCACCGGGGACTCGCTTGGGTTGAGCCGGGAGGCGGCCGCCTGCGAAGCGGAGGTGATCGTCTTCTGCGGCGTCCACTTCATGGCGGAAAGCGCCGCCATCCTGTCGCCGGGAAAGACCGTCCTTCTGCCGCGAATGGATGCCGGCTGCCCGATGGCCGACATGATCACGGCGGACGACCTGCGCGCATGGCGCGCCGCCCACCCCGGCGCCGTCGTGGTGACGTACGTAAACTCGTCGGCGGAGGTCAAGGCCCTCTCCGACGTCTGCTGCACCTCGGGCAACGCCGTCAACGTCGTCCGCTCGATCCCCGCGGGAAAAGATGTCTTCATGGTGCCCGACAGGAATCTCGCGCATTACGTTGCAAAGGTTTCCGGCCGGCGGCTTTCCTGGTGGGACGGATTCTGCCCCACCCACGAGCGGGTCACGGTGGCGGACGCCGCAAGGGCCAGGGAAGCGCACCCGGACGCCCTTCTCGTCGTTCACCCCGAGTGCCGCCCGGAGGTAGTGGCGATGGCCGACGCCGTCCTGTCTACCTCGGGGATGTACGGGTACTGCCGCAAGTCGGCGGCGAAGGAATTCATCGTGGGCACGGAGATGGGCATCCTGTACCGCCTTCGGAAGGACAATCCCGGCAAGAAGTTCCACCTTGCCTCCCGCGCGCTCATCTGTCCCAACATGAAGCTCACCACGCTCGAGGACGTCCGCGACTCGCTGGAGACGCTGTCTCCCGTGGTCACGGTCCCGCGGGATATCCGCGAAAAGGCCAACGCGGCCCTGGAGGCCATGCTCCGCGTACCCCGCGACGCCGCCTGAACGGATAAGAGGGATGATTCCCGGCGCACCCTCCATATCGTTCGAGCATCTGGCGCGCGCTCTCCGGACGCAAGGAAAGCCGTGCCTCCAGGTCCTTCGGGCCCCCGCCGGCATACGCTCATTTCTCGTCTCGACGCTGTTCGCGCGCCTCGCGCGGCCGATCCTGTTCATTGCCCCCACCGTCGCGGAAGGCGAGGAAACGTTCCGGGAGGCATCGGCGTACCTCGGGGAGGAATCGTGCGTCATGTTCCCCTCTGTCGAGGTCGCTCCTTACGAGCGAATGCCCCCCCATGCGCCGGCGGTCCACGACCGGATGCGCGCGCTCCACCGGCTGGCGGAAGGCAGGCCGGTTGTCGTGGTTACCCCCGTGGAGGCCGCGCTGGAGAAGACGCTTCCGCGGGCGGTATATGCCGAGGCGGTGCGCCGCGTTTCGGCCGGGATGGAGATAGACGTCGCCCTGTTCTCCCGGCACCTCTCCGAAATCGGATACGCCCGCCTTCCCTCTACGGCCGACGCCGGAGACTTCTCCGTCCGGGGGGGGATCGTCGAGGTATTCAGCCCCGCGCACGCCTTCCCTGCCCGTCTGACCCTAGACGGGGACCGCATCGAGTCGCTGCGATGGTTCGACCCGAAGAGCCAGCGGACCCGAAGCGAAGGGGGCGTGCTGATTGTGCTCCCATGCTCCCAGGTGATAACCCGGCCGGATTACCTGTCGGCGGCCGCTGCGGCGGGCGAGGCTTTCCGGGAAGCGCTCGGCCAGGGGATACGCTACCACGGCGTGGAGGCCGTCCTTCCCCTCCTTTACGGCCGGGCGGCCTCGCTCTTCGATCATCTTCCGGAAGGAGCGGTGATCGCCGCGGCCGACTCGGCCGTCTGTCTCTCCCGGGCGCGCAACGTATTCGCGGAGGCGGAGGAAAACTACCTGCTTGCCGGCCGGGAGGAGGGACTGCCGGCTCCGGATGCGCTCTTCGTCCCCCCGGAGGAGCTGCTCGCCGGTTTGCAGGAGCTCCCGGTGTTGAGCTTCGACTCCGTCGAGGTATCGCCTTTCGGGAGGAAGGACGCGGTGCGCGGAGAGATCGACGCGCAGGGCAACGAGGATATACGGCGGAGCACGGCTACGTCCGCAACGGAAGGACTCCTGTTTCCCCTTGCCGGCGAGGCGAAGGAATGGTGGAAACGGGGAGGCAAATTCGTCGTGACGTCCCTGTCGCCGTCCCAGTCCGACAGGATGGAGGAGCTGCTCGGCAGGTACGCCATCCCCTTGACTTCCGGGGCGACGATGAAGGAAACGCTTGCGGGAGGCAAAGGGATTTCCCTCTGCTGTTCCGAGGTGACCCGGGGGTTCCGGTTTCCGGAGCTGGGCGTGGCGGTCGTCACCGAGGCGGAAGTCTTCGGGGAGAAGACCAGGGTGCGCAAGGGCCGCGGCGCCGCCGCCGCCCCCCCCGGGGAGTTCTCGCTCGCCGAGCTGCGCGTCAACGACCTGGCGGTCCACGTGGACCACGGCATCGGCGTATACCGGGGGCTTCTGCGCCGCCGGGCTGCGGACGTGGAGGGCGATTTCCTCGTGCTGGAGTACGCCGGCGGCGACCGCCTGTTCGTGCCGGTGGACAAGATGTCGCGGGTCCAGCGCTACGTCGCGTCCGAAGACGACCGGCCGCGGCTGGCGAAACTCGGAGGGACCGCGTGGCAGCGGGCCAAGCAGCGGGTGCGCGACTCGCTGCTCGCGATGGCCCAGGACCTGGTGGCCGTCCAGGCGAAGCGCCAGCTGGCCGTCCGACCGGTTTCCCCTCCGCCCGACGCCGCCTTCCGCGAGTTCGAGGCGGCCTTCGACCACGAGGAGACGCCCGACCAGCAGAAGGTGATAGCGGAAGTGCTGCGCGACCTTGCCTCGCCTCGTCCGATGGACAGGCTGGTCTGCGGCGACGTCGGATACGGCAAGACGGAAGTTGCGATCCGCGCCGCGTTCAAGACTGTGCAGGACGGGCGCCAGGCGGCGGTCCTGGTTCCGACGACCGTCCTGGCGGAGCAGCACTACCAGACCTTCCGGAGACGCCTTTCAGGCTACCCCGCGAGGGTGGAGAACCTGTCCCGCTTCCAGTCCAGGGCCGAGCAGGCGGCGGTCGTCAGGGACCTGGCCAAGGGGCTTGTCGACATCGTGATCGGCACCCACCGGCTGCTCCAGAAGGACATATCCTTCAAGGACCTGGGAGTCGTGGTGATCGACGAGGAGCAGAGGTTCGGCGTCGCGCACAAGGAGAAGCTCAAGAAAATGCGGGCGTCCGTCGACGTGCTGACGCTCTCGGCGACCCCCATACCGCGGACGCTCCACATGGCGTTTTCGGGGATCCGCGACATCAGCATAATCGCCACTCCGCCGGAGGACCGCCTTTCCATCCGCACATTCGTGCTGCCGTTCTCGGAGGAGACGATACGCGAGGCGGTCGACCGGGAGGTCCGGCGCGGCGGGCAGGTTTTCTTCGTGCACAACCGGGTCCAGTCGCTGCCGCCCATGGAAAGGTACCTCGGGGAGATTCTCCCCGAAGTCCGCATCGGAGTGGCGCACGGGCAGATGGACGAGGGGGAGTTGTCCCTCGCCATGGACGACTTCGCGGCGAGGAGGACGGACCTTCTTCTGTGCACCGCGATAATAGAGGCGGGGCTCGACATATCCAACGCGAACACCATCATCGTCAACCATGCGCACCGGTTCGGGCTGGCGCAGCTCTACCAGCTGCGCGGAAGGGTGGGGCGGGACAGGCACCGCGCCTACGCCTACTTCCTGCTGCCGAAGGACGTGGCGATGACCCGGCAGGCCGCGCAGCGGCTGGCCGTGCTCGAGGAGCTGACCGAGCTCGGTTCCGGCTTCAGGATCGCGTCGCACGACCTGGAGATCCGCGGCGCCGGCAACCTGCTCGGGAAGGACCAGTCCGGGGAGATTCACCAGGTCGGATACGAGTTGTACACCCAGCTGCTATCGGAAACGATGGCCGAGCTCTCGGGGAATGCCGTCGCGGAAAGCGAGGAGCCCGAGCTGGACTTGAGGATTCCGGCTTTCCTGCCCGACGACTACATACCCGAGGCGGGAGTGCGCCTGGATTTCTACCGGAGGCTGGCCATGTCGAAAACGGAGGATGCCGCCGACGAGCTCGAGTTGGAGCTTCTCGACCGGTTCGGCAGGCTCCCCGGGCAGGCAAGGGCGCTGTGCGACCTTTCCCGCCTCCGGGTACTTATGCGCGAGGCGGGCGTCCGCGAGCTTAAACGCGGTAACGGGATGCTTTTTTTGACTCTTTCGGACCGGGCGGAGGTGGACCGGAGCCTGCTGGTCCAATGGATCACCAGGGAGAGGGCGACATTTTCGTTCGTGCGCGGAGAGGTGCTGGCGATGAAGATCAAGGAGGATGCGCCGGAAACGGTGCTTTCTGCGGCCAAAAACCTGTTGAACCGCTTCCCCCGGGGGCGTAGCATATAACATTTCCGCCAGATTGTTCCGGCAGGCCCGGTGAAGGAGATCCTCTCGGATGCGAAAGTTCGCATGGCTCGTTCTCGTGATTGCGGTTCCGTTCCTTTCGTCCTGCGGGGAGACCGGGAAAAGCAAACAGGGGAAGGTTCTGGCGATGGTCAACGGCCAGCCGATAACCGAGGCGATGCTAGATGAAGAGGCGAAATCGCTTCCGCCCTACGTAAGGCCGATCCTTGAAACTCCGTCGGGCAAAATGCAGTTCCTGGAAAGCATGATCACCCGGGATCTCCTGATGCAGGAGGCGCTGCGCCGCGGCATCGACCGCAAGGAAGATGTCAGGGAGCGCCTGGGCATGGCCAGAAGGTCCATCCTCCTGGAAGCGCTCCTTCGCGAGGTGACCGAGAATGCGCCGGGCCTCTCGGACGAAGCGCTGAAGAAATATTACGACGACAACCGGGGGAACTTCCAGGTGGGCGAGCGCGTAAAGGTGAGCCACGTTCTGTTCAAGGACAAGGCCAAGGCCGATGAAATGGCAAGCAAAGCCAGAAATGGGATGCCGTTCGAGGAGATAACGAAGATTTCGACAGGCGAGGGAGGAGTTGCGGCCGATCTCGGGTTCATAGAGAAGGGAAAATTCGACAAGGCGTTCGAGGATGCGGCGTTCGCAACGCGATCCGGGGACCTGACCGGCCCCGTCAAGACCGCCTACGGATACCACTTGATAAAGGTCGGGGAGAAGCGGCAAGCCGGCGCGCAGCCGTTCGAAGAGGTGAAAGATCAGATCGCAGCCGACCTTCGGGAGCAGGCGCAGCGGGATGCATTCGAGACGCTTCTTGTCCAGATGAAGAAGCAGGCGAAGATCCAGCTGCTGGTGGCGCCTGGGGAAGAGCCGCCCTCGCCCGCGTCGGGCGCGCCTCGGGTTCCCGGCGGCCCCGCCGCGGCTCCAGCCGGTCCCGCCCCGGCCGGAGGGCGCTGAGGACGGCGTCCCGCGCGATGCGTCGCCTGTCTTCCGGCATCGTTTTCCGCATGGTGTCGGCCGCCGCGCTGGCGGCTTTCGTCTTCTCCTGCTCGAGCGAAAACGCCTCGAGGTCGGACGCCGACATCGCCGTAGCCGAGGTCGAAGGCGCCCGAATATCCTTGATCGACCTGAAAAACGAGATCGCCGCACGCCGGGGATTGACGCCCTCGCTCTCGGCCAGGAGCGCAAGCGGCGGCGAGGTCCGGGAGGCGTTGAGGGCGCTTATCGACCGCGCGGTAGTCCTTTCCGAGGCGCAGCGGCTGGGAATTTACGTCGAGAGCTCCGAGGTTGAAAGGGAGGTCGAGCGGTACAGGGCCGATTTCCCGCAAGGCGGGCTTGAAAAAGCGCTCCTCCAGGCCGGGATGGACATGGACGGCTGGAAGGCTTCCCTTTCGCGCTCCCTCCTGTACCGGAAGGCGGCGGAATCGATCGCCGATTCGCGCGCAACGGTGACCGAAGCGGAAGTGGAGGCGGTTTTCCGCCGAAAGGCCGGCAAAATTTCCAGGCCGGAGCGGATCCGGGTGCGGCAGTTCCTTTTCCCTTCGGAGGAAAGCGCCCGAGACGCCCGCAAGAGCATCCAGGAAGGCGAGCCGCCGGAGGAGATCCTCAGACGATTCTCGGCGGGCGACGTGCGGCCCACGGTGGCGGAGCTTGGAGAGGTGACCCGCGAGGATCTTCCGCCGGAAATAGCCGCGGAGTTATTCATGATTCCGGATGGAGGCGTCGGCGGGATAGTCCCGAGGGAGGAAAGCTACAGCATTTTCCAGGTTATCCGGAAAGAGGCTGCGGGGGTGCCGACCCTGGCGGCGGCGGCGCCCGGAATCCGCGCGGAGCTTCAGCGCGCCCGCAGGGAGGAAGCGTTCCGTTCCTGGCTGGCCGCGCAGGTGGGGAAGGCAAGGATTCGGATCCATGAAGCGGTCCTCGACAGGCTGACGGGGGGCGAAAGATCATGAGGGGGAAATTTCTGATCGCCGGCGTTGCGGCGCTTTGCCTCGCGGCGGCGTCCGCTCCCGCTGCGCGCGCGCGGGTCGTGGACGGCGTCGTCGCCGTTGTGGGCGATGAGCCGGTCACGTTCTCCGAGGTGCGCGACTCCGTGGCCGAAGCGCTCGGAATCCCGGCAGGCGACGCCGACCTTTACCTCCGCGAGGAAAAGGACAGCAGACGGGTCCTGCATTGGATAGAGACGCTGGTGGAATCCGTCCTTGTCCGCCAGGAGCTGTCCAAGACAGGGCAGTCGGTCTCCGATCAGGACGTCGGGCGCGCCCTGGAGTCGATCAAGAAGACCAACAACATGTCGGAGGCCGAGCTTTTGGAGGCCTTGGCGCGGGACGGGGTCACACTGCAGGGATACCGCGCCCGGCTGCGCTGGCAGATGGAGCGGGGGGCGATCGTCCGGGCGAAGAAGCTCAAGGACGTGACCGTTACCGACGAAGAGGTCAAGGCGTACTTCCAGGAGAACGCGGACCGCTTCCGGGAGGGAGGAGAGGCGCTGCTGGAGACGCTCCACCTGCCGCTCCCGCCCGAGGAGGCGGGGGCGGAACGGGTCGTACGGCTGCGGATCGCAGCGCAGCAGGCCAGCGAATACGTCCGGTCCGGTAGAACGTTGTCGGAGGCCGCGGACCTTCTCCGCGCTTCTCTCCCGGGTATTTCGGTCATGCAATCCGGCTTCGTCAAGACGGACGACCTGCTTCCGGAGATCCAGAAGGAGATCAGGAAGCTGCGCTCGGGGGAGACTTCCCCTCCCTTCTTCACGGAGGCCGGCGCGTACATCATCGCAGTGAAGGAACGGCGCGGCGGGGTCCTCCCGGAATATTCGGCGCTTTCGGGCAGGCTCGCCGAGGAGCTGGCGGACCGCCGGAGCGAGAAGGCCTACTCCGACGTTCTCTCCGAGCTTAAGAAGTCCGCTTCCATCGACGTTCGCCTCTGAAAAGGAGGGACGGGGTGCTGCCGCGCAGGCTCCAGGAACTTTGGGAGGAGATGGAGAAGGCCCGGAGCCTCACCATCGGGATGGCGGGCCGGCTCTCCGAGGCCGAGTTCGCCCTTCGCACGGACGGAGAGTGGTCGGTCGCCGAGATAGTCGAGCACCTGCTCATAGCGGAGACCGGGACGAGCAAGGTGATACGGAAGTGCCTGAAGGAGAACGCGGGGAAACTTCCGCCCTATCCGGCCGACGACTCGGTACTCGCGGTTCGTCCGCCCCGGACACCTCCGGAAAATGTTTCCACGGCGCCGGCGGCGGCTATCCCCAAAGGAGGCGCCGGCAAGGAGGAGCTGCTCGCGCTGGCGGCTTCGACCCGGGCACAGACCAAGGTCTCGCTCGAGATGCTGTCGGGATCGGACCCGCGCGCCGTCGAGTTTCCGCACATCCTCTTCGGCGACATCAACCTGTATGAATGGCCCTGCCTGATCGTCCTCGGTCACGAAAGGCAGCACCACGCGCAGATAGCCGGGATACTCCGCAAGCTGGGGCGATAAGGAGCGATGGCCGCGCAGCCGCTGCCTCGAATCGCCGTCACCATGGGCGACCCCGCGGGGATCGGGCCGGAGATCGCCGCGATGGCGCTCTCGCGTCCCGAGGTCCATTCCTTCTGCCGCCCCCTCGTCTACGGCGACGAAAGGCTCCTTCGCCGCGCCGCCGCGGTCGTCGGCGCGGATGCGGAGATCGTGCCGCGCTCCGCGGGGGAAGAGCCGCGCCCCGGCAGGATTTCGGTCCTTCCGCTGTCGTCCCTTGCGCCCGATGAGGTTCCTTTCGGAAGGATGACCCGGGCCGGATCGCTGGCCATGGCGGAGTACATACGGGCCGCGGCGGCCGACGTCCTTGCCGGCCGGGCCGAAGCCGTCGTCACCTGCCCGATCACGAAAGAGGGGTTGAAAATCGCGGGCGTTCCTCACCCGGGGCACACCGAATTCCTGGCGCAGCTTTGCGGGGGGGCGGACGTGGTCATGATGCTGGCGGGGGACCGGCTGCGCGTGGCCCTGGCGACCATCCACGTGGCGCTGCGCCGCGCCCTGGAACTTCTTTCGCCCGCGGTCATCGAAAAGACGATACGGATTACGGATGCATTCTTCCGAAAATACATGGGAACCGTCGCTCCCAGGATCGCCGTGGCGGGCCTGAATCCGCACGCCGGTGAGGGAGGGCTGTTCGGTGACGAGGAAACCACGATGATCGCGCCCGCGGTCGCGGCCTGCCGGCGATCGGAAATCGACGCCACGGGACCGTGGCCCCCCGACACGGTCTTTTACCGCGCCTGGCGCGGCGAGTTCGACGTCGTCGTCGCCATGACGCATGACCACGGCCTGATACCGCTGAAGCTCGTCCACTTCGAGGACGGCGTCAATGTCACGATGGGGCTGCCGGTCATCCGCACGTCGGTTGACCACGGCACCGCCTACGGCATAGCGGGGACGGGCACGGCTTCCCCGGCGAGCCTCCTGGCGGCGATCCGCATGGCCGCCTCGATGGCCGCGGCCGGCAAGTAGACGCGCATGGCGCTCGACCGGATCATCGTGCGCGGCGCGCGCGAGCACAATCTGAAGAACGTCGACGTCGAGATCCCCCGGGACAGGCTGGTGGTCATCACCGGCGTGTCCGGATCCGGAAAGTCATCGCTGGCCTTCGACACGATATACGCCGAGGGACAGCGCCGATACGTAGAGTCCCTCTCGGCGTATGCCCGCCAGTTCCTGGAACAGATGGAGAAGCCGGATGTCGACGTGATCGAGGGGCTGTCTCCCGCCATCTCCATCGAGCAAAGGGCGGTCAGCAAGAATCCTCGCTCGACCGTGGGGACCGTCACGGAGATATACGATTACCTGCGCCTGCTCTATGCATCGGCGGGACGCGTGCACTGTCCGTCCTGCGGGAGGGAGATCCGCCAGCAGACCGTATCGCAGATCGTGGATGCGGTGATGGGGATGGGGGAGGGCGAGAAGGTCCAGGTGCTGTCGCCGGTGGTCCGCGGGCGGAAAGGGGAGTACCGGAAGGAGCTCGCCAGGCTTGCGCGCGACGGCTTCTCCCGGGTGGTGGTGGACGGCGAGGCGCGGGACCTCGGGGAAGAGATCGTCCTGGACAGGAACAGGAAGCACGACATCGAGGTGTCGGTCGACCGGGTACGCATTTCCGAGGCGTCGCGGGGGCGGCTGGCCGACTCGGTCGCGCTCGCCCTAACGCTTTCGGAGGGGCTGGTCCGCATCGTGGACGGGAAGGGGCAGCGCACGATCTACAGCGAGAAGTTCGCCTGCCCCGACTGCAACGTCAGCTTTTCGGAGGTCACCCCGAGGCTCTTTTCCTTCAACAGCCCGCACGGCGCCTGCACGGAGTGCGACGGATTGGGGACGACCATCTACTTCGACCCCGACCTCATCGTCCCCGACAAGAGCAGGAGCATACGGGACGGGGCGATCGACCCCTGGAAGAAGCGCACGACGATCTTCTACTACCAGATGCTCGAGGCGCTTTCCAGGCACTTCGGCTTCTCCCTGCAGACGCCGTTCGGCGAGCTGCCGGCCAAGGTGCGGGAGGTCCTCCTTCACGGGTCCGGCGAGCCCGTCCGGTTCTTCATGGAGGAGGGCGAACGGCGATATTTCTTCACCAAGCCGTTCGAGGGAGTGATCGGGAACCTGGAGCGGCGGTTCAGGGAGACGGACTCCGAGGACATACGCGAGGAGCTTTCGAGGTACATGAACAACAGGCCGTGCCGTGCCTGCGGCGGCGCGAGGCTCAAAAAAGAGGCCCTTTGCGTAAAGGTGGGTGAGCTGTCGATCGACGCGCTGACCCGGCTTTCGGTCAAGGAGGCGCTGGATTTCTTCCGGTCCCTCTCCCTGGGGCAGCGCGAGGCCCGGATCGCGGCCAGGATACTGAAGGAAATCGGGTCGCGGCTGTCGTTCCTTCTCAACGTCGGACTGGACTACCTGACGCTTGACCGCGCCTCGTCCACGCTCTCGGGAGGCGAGGGGCAGAGGATCAGGCTTGCGACGCAGATCGGGTCGTCTCTGATGGGAGTCCTGTACATACTGGACGAGCCCTCCATCGGGCTTCACCAGCGCGACAACCGCAGGCTGCTGTCGACCTTGAAGGAGCTTCGCGACCTGGGAAACACGGTGCTGGTCGTGGAGCACGACGAAGAGACGATCCGTACCGCGGATTACGTGATCGACATGGGGCCGGGCGCCGGAGAGCACGGCGGCGCGGTGGTGGCGGCCGGCCCGCCGGAGGAGATCCTCGGGAACGGTGCGTCGCTCACGGGGCAGTACCTTTCCGGAAAGAAGAGGATACCGGTGCCGCGGGGACGGCGGCGTCCGAACGGCAGCTTCCTCACGCTGCACGGATGCCGGGCCAACAACCTGAAGGGCATAGACGTATCCTTCCCGCTAGGGGTCATAACCTGCGTCACGGGCGTTTCGGGCTCGGGGAAGTCGACGCTGGTCCTGGACACGCTGCACCGCGCGCTTGCGCAGAAGATCTTCGGCTCGCGCGACCGCCCGGGGGTCCACGACTCCCTCTCCGGGCTTTCACTGGTCGACAAGGCGATCAACATCGACCAGTCGCCCATCGGGCGTACGCCGCGGTCGAACCCGGCGACATACTCGGGCGCCTTCACCCCGATCCGGGACCTTTTCGCAATGCTGCCGGAGAGCAAGGCCAGGGGGTACAGGCCCGGCCGGTATTCGTTCAACGTCAAGGGCGGCCGGTGCGAGGCGTGCGAGGGGGACGGGATCCTCAAAATCGAGATGCACTTCATGCCCGACGTCTACGTCACCTGCGAAGTCTGCCGGGGCAAGCGGTACAACCGGGAGACGCTCGAGATCGCCTACAAGGGAAGGACGATTGCCGATGTCCTCGACATGACGGTCGACCAGGCGCTCGAGTTCCTATCGAACATCCCGGCGATCCGGGGAAAGCTGGAAACCCTGTCGCGGGTCGGGCTGGGATACATCCGCCTGGGCCAGCCCGCGACCACACTCTCCGGGGGGGAGGCCCAGCGCGTCAAGCTCGCAAGGGAGCTCTCCAAGCGCGCGACCGGGAAGACGGTCTATCTCCTGGACGAGCCGACCACCGGCCTGCACTTCGACGACATACAAAAACTGCTCGCCGTGCTGCAGATGTTCGCGTCCGCGGGGAACACGGTCATCATAATCGAGCACAACCTCGACGTGATCAAGACGGCGGACTACGTCATCGACCTGGGACCCGAGGGAGGAGACCGGGGAGGCGAGGTGATCGCCTGCGGGACCCCGGAAGAGGTCGCGCGCAATCCAAGGTCCTACACGGGGCGATTCCTGCGGAAGGTGCTGAACGGCGGAAAGGGGCTGCCTGCCGCCGAGACTAGCGGGCGCGCGGCTGGCGGGTAAGGACCCGCGCCATCTCCGGGCCGAAGAGGAACTGGACTTCCCTTTGGACCGCCTGCGCGATCGGGTGCGTCCGGTTTTTCTCCTTCATGCACCATAGCGATTTCATGTCCTCGTCGACGGTCAGGGTCCCCCCGGAGAGCACCAGCGGGAACATGACGCAGAACCTCGGCTTGAATCGCCACTCGTGGAGCCCCGCGTCGATCGCCGCCTTCTGCAGCGCGCAGCCGTGGGCAGGATGCAGGAACGCGCAGGCCCCTCCGATCACCCGGGTCTCCACCGCAGTCCCGCTCGGGCAGTCCCGGTCTTCCTCGGCGCGGCCGAACCAAAGGGCCGGCTCCGCGGCCTCGGGACGCACATAGGGAAGAAAGAGGTCCCGGTTTGCCAGGATCGCCTTCGTCTCTCCTTCGTCCGCCCATACTCCGAACCGGCAGCAGCGGCTGCGGCACCGGTCAGGCCGGCAGCATTCCGGGAACTTCGCCTCGAATACGAGCGGATCGATTCTCATTCGGTCCTCTGCGGGGATAGAGCAAGAAATTATACAGATTTCCGGACAAAACAAGAAGCGTGCAATTCATTGCCCGCGTTTTCTGCGCTCCGTTACTGTTTCCCCGCCGATCCCCCAGTTGTCGGTTTCGACCTCGTCGATCACCACGACCGTCGTTGCGGGGTTTTTATCGAGGACGTGCTGGAGCAGCCGGGTCGCCCCGTCTATCAGCTTGGCCTTCTGCTCCTTCGTTGCCCCTTCCCTCGTGATCTTGATGTTCACGTACGGCATGGAATCCTCCTGCGTCGCGGTTTTTCGCTGCGTAGCGGTCCCTGGATGACGATTTTAGGATGACCGTGCGGGCGGAACGGATCAATGAAAATCGCAATAAAAAAAGGCGGGGCGCCCGGGGGCGCCCCGCCAAGTTGCGGGGAAGCGCGCTTCCGCCTGTTACTGCAGCACGCCGCCGATGACTGCGGGGGCGCCTGTTACTGCGGGCTCCGCGCCGATTGCCGGGTCGCTCCAGTCGGAGAGGCCGGGCAGCTGGGAGGCGTACGAGGTCACCGGGAGCGAGGAGCATGCCGAGCCGGCCACGACCTGCATCCGCTGCTCCTTCTCGAGCGCCTTCATGTAGAACGTCGCGTTAAGCGCATCGGTGGCGGTGCTCCCGTCCGGAATCGTGAACTCGGGGACCCACCGTATCGGAGAGCCGGGGCCGCCCGCGGAGCAGTCGGCGTCGGCGCCGGTATCCATGCTTACGCACTTGCCCGGGATCCCGTGAAGGTCCCCGAAGCCGCCGTATTCCAGGTAGAACTTGGCGTTCTGATACTTGCCCGCCGCGAGGTGCGTGTACGCGAGCTGCAGCGGCGGATCGAAGGAAAGGAACGAGCTTCCGGATTTGAGGGCGACAAGCCTGTTCCAGTTGTTGGTGCCCGTCTCCCAGGTGTAGTAGACGGGGAGCTTGCTCCTTGCCTGCCACGCGCAAGTGTTGTTGTCCCAGTCGCACTTGAGCAGGTCAAGGTTCGCCGTCGTGTTGTCGAAGAGCGGGCCGCTCATGAGCCCGAACTGGAAGTTGCCGCCGAGCGACGAGGCGACGATGCTTGTCGAGCCGCTCTTGAGGAGCATGGTCGCCAAGTCGAACGTATACGCCGCCGAGGGGTCGGCCTGGTCGGGCGGGACCGGCTGGTAGCCCGATGACATGTGGAACGGGTTTGCGGTCTCCAGGTTCGCGGCGTCAGGGCAGTTTTCGAAGCACAGCAGCGTCGCGGGAACGGTGTCGGTGGGGCTTACGGCCACTACGGAATAGGAGACTACCTGGGTGGCGTTGCTGGCGGCGCAGGAAAACGTGTTGTTGGGCGGAGTGCCGTTCTGCGTGCACGGCTGCAGAGGTACCTGGACGCTCCCTCCGAGCGCCTGCGACCAGAAGTTCAGGTCGGGATACCTCAGGTTGGCCATGTCGATTGCGACCGGGGTCATGTTCTCCCAGGTCATGTTGGTCTTGTTCATCTTCGCCGTTTTGAGGAATTGCGCTCCGTCCCAGAAGACGCGGAACTGGTTGTCCGTTCCCGAAATGGGATCGAACTCGCCGAGGTCGAGCGGGATGTTGACGATGTCCCCCAGGGTAAGCAGCTTCCGGGTGTGCTTCTGGAGCTTGCCGCCGGCGACGAGTACCTGGTACTGCGTCTCCGAGCCGCCTCCCGGACCGTAAGTCTGCTTGTAAACGGTCTCCCCGTCGACGAGCGTCACGTTATTCGGGAACCAGGGGCCGTAGTAGCCGATGTACCCGTGGTAGTCGGTGCCGCCGCGGGAGAGGCGGACGGGGAAGCCGGAATTGCGGACGACCCGCGCTCCGTTGTCGTCGTATACGCCGTATCTCCACGCCGATTCGTCGAAGTTGAGGCGGTCCAGGCAGACATCCGCGGAGGATCCCGTGTCCACGCGGTGGAAGTTGGAAGCGTTGAAGGCGATGTCGAAGGAAGTCGTATTGCTTCCCATCGCGGAATTGTCCTGCGTAAAGAGGGTCCCGCCGCCGGTCAGGCCGCCCGCGCCGCGGTCCACGACCACCTTCTCGGTGAACGACATGTCTCCGAACCCTCCCACGTCGAAGAACTTGAGCAGCACCTTCCCGTCGACCAGTTCGGAATTGAGGACTCCGCGGAACATCGGAGTCTGCTGCGGCACTCCGCCGACGACCGGGTAGGCGATGAAGTTCATCGTGAATATGCCGTACGGATTGGTGGCGCTCACCCCCTCCATTATCACCGCCTTGGCATGGATGATCTTCTCCGGTTCATGTTCGCTCGCGGACTCATGGACCCATGCCTTGAGTATCTGCGGGGATGCGTCGTCGGTACGCGAGGATTCCACGGTCCACAGCTCGTATTTGGGCATGTTGGCGCCGGACGACTGGTTGGCCGACTCCTCGCCCCCCGCGGAGGCGGAATCCCTGCCCCTGCACTGGTTCGCGTCGACCTGCGCCTTGTAAGCCCCCTTGTTGAGCATGTCCCCGTACCGGGTCTGCGCCATCATGCAGAGTATCTCGTTCACCGTGTTGAACGATTGGACGGACCGCTCTTCGACATATATGCGGCTCCTGTCGTTGTTGTAATCCGAGTCCGCGGGTATCGCCAGCGCGCGCACGGCGGACCTCGCCATCGAGAGGGCTCCCCCGCCTTCCGCCTGGGCGTCGACGACGCTGACCTTCTCGGCGACCGTCATCGCCGTGGGGTCGCCTGCGCCTCCGCCTGCCGCGGCGCCTGCGGAACCGCCCCCCCCGCCGCACGCAGACAATAAGCCGGTCATTGCGAGAGCGATTGCCATGAATCCGATGACTCTTTTCATTTTGGCCCTCCCGGTCCTTTGAATATCCAAGTTCAATGCGATGGCCTCGCCATATCTAACAGTCAACGTCTTGTCATATCGCCGATCCCCCGCTGAACTTTAATTCAATATCGTCAATTTATTGGCGATTTGGTTATTACGGTATTGTCCTTGCGGGGAAAGCCCTGAATGTAATCGCTAATTTGAGTATTGTAAAAATTGGGGAATATTACGGAAAAGAAAAGGGCCCCCGAAGGGGCCCTCGTCGAAACGGTGCGCCGGGTTCGCGATCTTCGGGTTTAAAGCTTCCCCACGAGGATGAACGCGATGACCAGGGTGTAGATGACCAGGGACTCGATCAGAGCGAGGCCGACGATCATCGGAATGAAGATCTTGTTCTGGGCGGAAGGGTTGCGGGCGATCCCCTCCAGCCCGGCGGCGATGGCCTTTCCCTGGCCGAGCGCCCCTCCGAAGGATGCGATCGCTATGCCGAATCCTGCGGCCAGTGCGATGAAGGTCTTGACGCTGCTCCCGTCCGCTGCGGCGGCAGCCCCTTCCTGTGCGAAGGCCACGGAGGCCGCTGCCACTACGAGCAGCGCCAGCAGAAATGAGAAGGTGATTCTGCGGAACATCGGGTGTCCCCCTTTCGATTTATGAGATCCCGCCGGGCGGTTCCGCCCGTCCGGCGCGGGTGATGCCTCGTCCCTTGTGCCGGATCAGTGCTCCTCTTCGTGCGCCACGGCACCCGAGATGTAGATCATGGAGAGCACGGTGAAGATGAACGCCTGCATGAACGACACGAACACGCCGAGCCCCATGAACACCGACGGGACCGCCCAGCCGACGAACGCCAGCGCCATGAACCCTCCGACCACCGCATGGTCCCCCGTGATGTTGCCCATGAGACGGAGCGAGAGGGAAAGCGGCCGGGCGAGGTGGGAGATGATCTCGATCGGCAGCATGATAGGCGCCAGCCACCAGACCGGCCCGAGGAAATGCTTGAAGTAGGGGAGCCCGTTCTCCTTGACGCCGAAGTAATGCGTGGAAAGGAAAATGACCACGGCCAGGCCGACGGTGATGTTCATCTTCTGGGTCGGGGGAAGCAGGCCGGGGATCAGCCCCATGAGATTCATGAAGAGGATGAAGACGAAGCAGGTCGCCAGAAGCGGCATGTACTTTTTCGCGTGATGCCCCAGGATGTCCTCGCCTATGTTCACGAGAAATCCCAGGATCAGCTCGAGGAAGTTGCGCAGGGTCAGCTTCTGGTCCGGGATGACCATCTCTTCGGGCTTCCTGCGTCCGACGACGAGGAAGCTTCCGGCGGCTATCAGCGCCGCCACGAGGACCGCCGCGTAGAAGTAGTAGTATTCCTTCCCTCCCGGAAGGGCCATGAAGAAGGAAAAGCCGTGCTCCTCGGCGGCCGACGCCGTCGCGGGCACGAAGAGAGCCGCGGCCGCCGCCGCAAGCCGTCCAAGCATCGCGAACGCCCTCCTTACCTGGTTTTCACCGTCGCCGCCCTTGTCAGCCCCTCGAGGAGGATCCCCAGGAAAAGGCAGGACAGCCCTAGCAGAAACCCCAGCACGTCGAACCACCCGGAGCGGACGACGAGGTAGACGACCGCCACAAGCCCGAGGAACTTGAGAACGTACTGTACGATGAATCCTTTCCGGACCGCCCCACCGCCGGCAAACGCCTTCTCCAGGATCTTTCGGATCAGGAAGAAGTTGCCGTAGGCGACGGCGGCGCCGGCGGCGGCGCCCGGGAGCATGCGGAAGCGGCCGGTCAATGCGATCCCGGCCAGGACCAGTGCTGCAGAGAGGAGGATCTTTCTCTCGGCTGATTGAAGGGGCGGGGCGCCCGGCTCGTCCTTAGCCCTCGGCCCGTCACTTGCCACCGGGCTTCCTCTTCTCCTCTTCGTTCTTCTCCAGGTCCTTTTCCGACTGGACCGCGGACCGGTACAGGCTCCGCACGCCCGCGGCGAAACCGATCGCGATCCATACGATCGTCAGCCAGGGTCCGGTCCCGAGCCATTTGTCCAGGTAGTACCCTACGCCCAGGCCGATGACGACCGAAATGGCCATCTCCAGGCCGAGGGCGCTGTACCTGCCCAGTTCCCGGAAAAGCTCTTTGCGGTCCTGTTTATCGGTCACGGCGATAAAAACCTAAGTTTCCTATCACAGATTCGAAGAGGCCGTCAACCTGAAAACCGCCCCGCCTCCAGGACCTGCCGGGCCGCGGCGATCGTCCTGTCCAGTTGGGCGCGGGTGTGCGCGAGCGAAACGAAACCGGCCTCGAACTGCGAGGGAGCGGTGTATACTCCCCGCGCGAGGAGGCCGTGGAAGTATGCTGCGTAGGCGGCCGTATCGCTTCGCTTCGCCGTCGCATAGTCGACGACCGGCCCTTTCCGGAAAAAGGTGGTCCACATCGAGCCGACGCGGTTGGTCCAGGTGGGGACGCCGGACTTCTCGAACGCCCCGTGCATCCCCTCGGCCAGGTAATCGGCTTTATCCCCCAGCTTCTTATACGTCCCCTTCGCTGCAAGCTCCTTCAGGCATGCGATGCCGGCCGCAACCGCCAGTGGGTTCCCCGACAGGGTGCCAGCCTGGTACACGGGGCCGACCGGCGATAAGGCGTCCATGACGTCCCTCCTCCCGCCGAACGCACCGACGGGAAGCCCGCCGCCTATGATCTTGCCGAGGACGGTAAGGTCGGGCTCGATCCCGAAAAGTTCCTGCGCTCCGCCGAACGCCACGCGGAATCCCGATATCACCTCGTCGAAAACGAGCAGCGCCCGTTCCTGCCTGGTGATCTTGCGAAGGGCCTCCAGGAATCCGGGAGCCGGAAGGACTACGCCCATGTTTCCCGGCACCGGCTCGACGATGATCGCGGCGATCTGGCCCTTGTTCCTCCCGAAAAGGCGCCGGACGGATGCGATATCGTTGAAGGTCGCGGTAAGGGTGTGCCTGGCCAGGTCCTTGGGTACGCCCGGCGAATCGGGCTGACCGAACGTGAGCGCCCCCGAGCCCGCCTTTACCAGCATCGAGTCGGCGTGCCCGTGGTAGCAGCCCTCGAACTTGACGATCTTGTCCCGGCCGGTGTACCCGCGCGCCAAGCGGACGGCGCTCATCGCCGCCTCGGTGCCCGAGGAGACCAGCCGCACCTTTTCAATCGAAGGAAACGCGTTCCGGATCAGGTTTGCGAGAACGACCTCCCCTTCCGTCGGGGCGCCGTAGCTCGTCCCCTTACCGGCGGCGCGCCGGATCGAAGCGACGACCGCGGGATGGGCGTGCCCCAGGATCATCGGGCCCCAGGATGAAACGTAGTCGATGAAGGTGTTTCCGTCGGCGTCGGTGACGGTCGCCCCCTTGGCCTTGGCGATGAACAGCGGCGTCCCCCCTACGGAGCGGAAAGCCCGAACCGGGGAGTTCACCCCCCCCGGGATTACATTCTTTGCCGCGCGGAACAGCTTTTCCGATCGCTTCGTTGAAAGCTTGCCCACGTGTGTGCGCCTCCTCGCAAAATTGGATGGAACAGGGCGAATTGTATCCATCGGCGGAAAGTGTGTCAAGGAAACCATCCGCTCGAAATTCAAAAGGTTTTCGTTAAACAGCAAAACACAATTATATATTGGCTTGACAGTTTTGGACGTAGGGGTGTAAAAGATACGTTCCGGCCGTTTCGGTCGTTTTACCTGAAGAAACGTTTCCAGGGAACAGGCGGGGACTGCAATGGGCGTTCAGGACAGGGAATTCATGGACCAACGGTTCGGGCTGCCGTGGACCAAGCCCGAATCGATCGAGATCGGGGACCGGATCTTCACGCTTGTCGAGATAAATCGGGCGTTCGGCCTGGCCGGCGGCGACGCGATCGGGATCGACATCCAGGCCTTGCCCGGGCCCCGGGAGCTTTACGCATATAGGTACTACGACGGGGACGATAGGCGAATCGTGGTGTTCGTGTTCGACCGGGACCTCGACATCCTCGAGGAGCACCGGGCGCACATCGCCGAGTGGCTGGGCGACGAATATCACAAAAGCGGCCTTGTAGCGTTCATCCCGGACGACCTTCTCGTTATGCTGCGCAGGAAACTTTCCGGCGGCGGGGACAGCCCGGCGTCCTGACGCCGGTCATCCCTCGTTCGGGGGCGCGCATTACCATTTACATCCAGGCATTTACGGAGGCATCGATGCGGTACACCTGCAGGAAGATTTCGGTCAGGTCCTCGGCGGCCCAATGGTCCGCGGACGTTTTGATGGCGGACGACGGGGGGGACCTGCTCCCCTGCTCCTTCGCCGTTCTTCCTTCCGGGGGAACCTTCCTCGTCCCTTCCGGCGATGCGGGGGAAAGGCTGCTGGCCACGGCCGCGAACGCGTTGGGCCCCCCCGCCTCCCAACCGCAAATGGTGAAGGGAGGGTCGTGCGGAGGCGAGGAGGAGGACGGGGATTTTCCGTTTACCGGCTCGATGCTTTCGGTCACCTGGGAATTCCCCAAGGATATGAGGGATGGGTTCATAAATAATGTAAAGCGGCTCATCGGCCCGTGCGGGGGATCGGCGTGACGGACGCGATGGAAACGACATATGTCGAGCTGGTCAGGCGTCGGCTCGACGACCGGCATTCAAACATCATGGGCAACCTCGAGCAGCTTGGCGACTGGCACTTGCGGTTTACAATCCGGATATTCGCGGACTGCCTGGATGAGGAAAGGCGCAAGGAGCTGCTGGGCAACTACACCGAGTACTGGACTGAAACGGAACTGCGCGAGTTCGTTAAGAATTTCCTCCCCGCCTACTCCGAATACGCAGTGGCGGAGCTCCTGGAAAAGAAGAAGGGCGGGGAGCGGTTCGATCCCCCTTTCCTCACCCAGGAGGAGTACCAGGAGATGGCGGTCCGGGAAAAGTGGCCAAGGATAGCCTCCAACATAAATCAGGTGACCCCGCTCCAGCTGCGCCGGGAGATCGCGAAGGCGGGAATGCTGTTCCGCCCTTACATGCTGTCGGATCCCGGGTTCAACGAGGGTGTGCTCGAATTCGCTCTCTACTTCGATCTTCTGGACCGCCTCGCCAGGCTTTCGCCGGATGAGCTTATCAAAGTCGCAGGCGACATCGCGCCTATGGTGGACCGGGCGGTTTCCTCCAAATCGCCGGAGAATTGCGAGGTGGAGCTGCGAACCATACGGGAGCGCGCAGCGCGAGCGGCGGGGATACTTGCCGACCCGGAAACCCTGCTGGGGCCGGAGATGGAGAGATACCCGCGGGAGGCTCCTCCCGGATGGAAGGTGCGCGAGCTTCGCAATACCCTGAAAACCATGACGCTCAAGGACTTGCGCCTTTCGGCGCTGGTCCACCTGGACCTTCTTACCACGGAGGAGACGAGGGACATCGTTTCCCCTTTCTTTTCCCGGTATCCTTCGTTTTTCGAAATTCCCGGCAACGGGCTCAGGGAACTTATCATCGCCATCGCGGAAGGCGTGAACGACAGGGCGATCACTTTTTTCTTCGAGAGGTACCCCGTCGGCCGAATGGCGATGACTCCCCCGGTGTCCTACCTGGTCTGGAAGATGATGCCCGAGGGCGAGAAACTCGCCCGCCTCCTTGAAGACAACGCGAAGATGGACCAGGCCATGATGTCCCGGCACCTTGCAAGGTATCTCCTGTCGCCGGCGCCCGACGCGCTGTCCGACGTCGGAAAGCAGATAGCGCTGCTTACTGACGAGGATTTTTCCTCAACCCACGGTTTGATTCTCAAAAACGCGGGGAGCGACGAGCTCGGGGAAGGCGTGCGGAAGCTCTACGACAAGGTGACGGCGTTATCCCTCAGGATGGCCGGTCGCAAGGGCCGGGAAAAGGAAGAGATGTTCCGGAGGATCCGGGAAACGATAGCGGACGCCGCGGGGATTGCAGTCCCCGGTGATAAAATGGAGGGAGGTTCTTAAACGATGACGTTTGATTATATGGAAAAAATCGTCATGTTCAAGGAAACGCCGGACGGGCTCAGCGCCGAGATGGACTGGCTGCACGAAGCGGGTGAAGGGGGATGGGAGCTGGTTGCGGCGGTGCCGTTGATCGCTCCGAACAGGGACGGGATCGCGTACGGCACGGTCGGAAGCCACATGATCCTCAAAAGACAAAAAAAGGTTTTATAATAAAATTTGGGCTTGACATCCGTCGCGCGGTCGGTATATAAAATAAAACGTGTTTCTATAAGTCCACCCGCAGCTCCGGTGGAACTTCCAGATTTTAAAGCGGTTTTCCCTATGTTGCCAGGCGGGCATCGCTGTCGGTTTTGCCTTTTGAATCTATGGGGAAAGCGGAAAGGGGGGATGAAAGGGAAGGAGGAGGTGGCGTCAGGCCTTACTGTGTTGCGAAAGGAAAGCGAGTGATTACCCGCAAAATCTACGAGGAGGGGAAGAATGGCTGACAAGTGGCGTACCGAGAAAAAACGGCCGACCATCAAGGTTCTTCCGTGGCCCGCGATTCCGACGCCGACGGTCGAAGAAGTGTACGCTGGGGTCGACGAGAAGCGGAAAGAGTATTCCCTATGGGTCGAGTCGGCAGTCCGGCAGCAGTTCAACGCGGACAAGCCCGAGTCTCTCGACGGCATCCGCGTCCTGGACTGCACCACCAACATGCAAATTGGGCACTGGTGCTCCTCGCACTTCTCGGAGCTGGGTGCCGAAGTCATCATGGTCGAGCCGCCGGGCGGAGACCCCACGAGGAAACTTGCCCCGTTTGGCCGCCAGGAATACATGTTCACCGACAAGTTCGGCGAGAAGTGCGGCGCCAGGTTCCTGACCGAGGCCCGCAACAAGTTTTCCGTGACGCTCGACCTCGAGAAGGAAGAGGGGCGTGCGCTGCTCAAGAAGATCATCCCGCAGGTCGATATCCTCATCGAGAACGCGCCTCCGGGGCACTACGACAAACTGGGCATCGGCTATCGCCAGCTTTCCGAAATCAATCCGCGGCTGATCTATCTCTGGGTCGGCCAGCGCGGCCAGTGGGGCCCCCTGAAGGACGATCCGGGCAACCTGGACCCGACCGCGCAGTGCTCGATGGGCTTCGTCCACGGGACGGGCGCGCCGGTCGCATTCGGCGGCACCCCGACCCGCTCCGGCTGGTGGCTGTGCGACCAGGTCGGCGGCACCTTCGCGGCGATGGGCGCGATGGCGGCCCTCTACGCCCGGGAGCGTTTCCTGGGGAAAGGCCAGTTCGTGGAAGGCACGGCGGCCGAGGGCGTCATCCGGATCATCGACTATAACTGGGGATGGCACGGGATGGACGGCTCCATCCGGCCCCGCTACGGAAACTGGGACCTCGCCATCAACATCTACGCCGTCAACCCCTGCGCCGACGGGCAGATCATGGTCGGCGGCGGGCACGACCGC
>JBLNEW010000033.1:0-5000 GCA_050263095.1 Deltaproteobacteria bacterium
GCCTGGCCAGGAATGCGACCAGCCTCTCCCTCAACGCGTCGACTTCCTCCGGATCGAAGAACAGCTCCTTGACCCGAAGCACCGCGCCCGATCGCGTGAGCCCTTCCAGCGTCTTGTCGAACTCCTTCGCAGAGGCGGCGGGGATCCCCTCCGCCAGCTCCGTCCTGGATAGCGCGGCAAGCCCCGCCCGCCGCACCTTTTCCGAGATGGAGCGGGCAAGAGGGGAGGAGAGCTCCACCGACCGCGGGCGCCGGGAGGGGAGGAAGTAGATGTCGCCTGCCTTCCCGACCGACGGGCTCGCGGCAAGCGCGATGAGGACGATCCCCGGATCGGAAACCGGGGGCAGGAGCGCCGATATCTCTTCGCGGGGGAATCCCTCCCGGTCCGGGGACCGGTCGTGCAGCAGCGACAGCGCCTCGACCGCTTTTTCACCGATCCGCTCCAGCGCCGACCGGTGCCAGAAGCGCGAACCTCCCTCCATCGCCCGGACCTCGCCGGAACGAAGTAGCCGGTCGATCTCGCGGCGCGCGCCTTCCGGCCCGATACCGACGGTCGCGGCGGCGTCATTTACCCCCAGCCCCTGCATGCCCGCGTCCTCGAATGCGGCCAGGATTCGCTTTTCGCCCTCCGGCGCGTCGAGGAGTCCGAGCGTGGCGGGGACCCGGCTCCCGGCCCCCTTTCGCGGCGGCGGGTGCGGGTGAAGGACCCGCCCTCCCCCGATCGTGTACCCGAAGTTCGCAAGCGGAGTAAAGCCGCGCAGAATAAAGCGGTCGCCGCCCAGCAGGACCATCTCCTCCGAAAGGTGCAGGCGAACGAATCCCGATCCGCCGGGAGGGATTTCCGCCGTCCCGTAGAGAACGGCCCTGGCCCGGCAGGCGGAGGTGAACGCATGGAAGGAGACCTGTGCGCGGTTTTTCAAAGGCCGCTGGGCGAGGGGAAGGTATTCGACGAAAGCCTCCACGGCGCCGGTCGGGACGAGCGTGCCCGGCCTGCACAGGACGGACCCGCGCGGGGCATTTTCCTTTTCCACTCCCTGGAGGTTAACGGCCGTTCGCGTCCCTGCTGCCGATCGCCCGGCTGTCCCTCCGTGCACCTGGAGCCCCCGTACGCGCGCAATCGGGCCTCCGGGGAGGACCTGCACATCCTCTCCCACGCTTATCGTTCCGCCCACCAGGGTGCCGGTGACGACGGTGCCGAACCCCTTCATCGTGAACGAACGGTCTACGGGCAGGCGGAAGAAGAGCGAGGAGTCCTTGCCGGGGACGCCCTCGGCGATCCGGTCTAGCGCCGCGACCAGCGCCGGCAGCCCCTCGCCCGTCGTCGAGGAAACGCGCACGACGGGCGCGTCCTGGAGGAAGGTGCCGGCTGCGAACCTGCGGATCTCCTCCTCCTGCAGCGCGGTCCAGTCCGCGTCGGCCTTGTCGCACTTGGTGAGGACCACGAGCCCGTGCCGGATGGAAAGGAGCCGGCAGATATCCAGGTGCTCGCGGGTCTGCGGCATCACCCCCTCGTCCGCGGCCACCACCAGCATCACGATGTCGACCCCGGCCGCTCCTGCGACCATGGTGCGGACGAACTTCTCGTGGCCCGGCACGTCGATGATCCCCGCCAGCGTCCCCGAGGGGAGCGAAAGATGGGCGAATCCCAGCTCTATCGTGATCCCCCGCTCCTTTTCCTCCTTGAGGCGGTCGGGGTCGATGCCCGTCAGGGCGCGGACCAGCGCGCTCTTGCCGTGGTCGATGTGCCCCGCGGTGCCGATGACGACTCTCTTCGACATGAGGCATATCTTACCGGTTTTTGCCCGATGCGGTAAAATGCGGCATGGCTGATCACGCCGGGGACCAGATCTTCGGATTTTCCGGGCCGGCCTCCAAGGCGATCGCAGTCTGCGTTCTAACGGCCGCGGTCACGGTTTTCCTGTTTTCCATTCCGGAACAGTCGCAGGCCTGGCACCATTCCCGCGGCCTCGTGCGGAAACTGTTCTTCGTCCCGCTGCTTTTGTCGGCTGCATGGTTCGGGGGGGCCGGGGCCGCCGCGTCCACCGCGGTCGTCACGGGGATCTGCGGCGGATCGGTGGCGCTTTCCTGGCCGGAAGACCTTGCCGCCCAGGCGGGGCAGGTAGGCGAGCTGGGCGTATTCTGGATGGTAGGGGCGCTTGCGGCGAACTTTTTCGAGCAGCAGAAGAAATACGTCCGATACGTGGAAGAGGCGAACGAGAACACCCTGAGCGCACTCGCCTCCGCGCTGGACGTCCGGGAGCACGGCATGGGCCTCCACTCCAAGCGGGTGGCCGAATACACTCTCAGGCTTGCGGCGGAGATGGGCATAAAAGGGGAAAGGGCGCTCCCGGCGATCGGAAAGGGAGCTCTGCTGCACGACGTCGGGAAGATCGGCGTCCCCGACAGCGTGCTCCTTAAGCCGGGGCCGCTGTCTCCGGACGAATGGGAGGTCATGTGCACGCACCCGGACGTCGGGAACCGGATGCTTCAGAAGATCGAATTCCTGCGCGGGCCGGCGGAGATCGTCCTGTGCCACCACGAGCGGTTCGACGGGACCGGATACCCGCGGGGGCTTAAAGGGGAGGAAATCCCGATCGGCGCCAGGATGTTCGCCGTGATCGACGTCTACGACGCTCTTACGACCGAGCGGCCGTACCACGAAGCTGCGACGCACGCGGCGGCGCTCGAGGCCATACGCTCGGGAGCCGGCAAACATTTCGACCCCGCGGTGGTGGCGGCGTTCGAGCGGGTTCCTGCAGGAGATTGGCAGGCTATAGCCTCGAAGATAGCGGGACCGGCTTGAAGGGCGAGCCGGAGGATCCGGGCCCGCACCGGGTCCCGATCGAGGACAGCATCGACCTGCACGCCTTCGTCCCCCGGGAGATCGCATCGGTAGTCGAGGATTACCTTGAAGAGGCCGCCCGCGCGGGGATCAGGCAGGTGCGCATCATCCACGGGCGGGGGACCGGGACCCAGCGGCGAATCGTCCGCTCCGTCCTTTCCCGCAGCCCGCTGGTGGAATCGTACTCGGAAGCGCCGCCGGAAGCCGGCGGTTGGGGAGCGACCGTCGCAGTGCTGCGGCCTCCCGGCTCTTCTACCTCCGGCAGGTGATCTCTATACGGTTCACGTTGGCGACGATCGCCTTGTCTTTCCTTACGGTGTCGTCCGTCGCGAGCGACTTGCGGACCAGGGACAGAGCCGCGGCGTGAAAAGGGCTCTCGGGCTTCCCCGGCAGGCGGTACGAGATCCAGAGGCCGTCCTTCTCCGACTCGACCAGCCCCGCCTCGTAAAGGGTCTTCAAGTGATGAGAGACGTTGGGCTGTGACCCCTTCAAGACGTGCTGGATCTCGCAGACGCACAGGGGCCTTCCCTCCAGCATCTTGAGGATGCGGACGCGCGTTTCGTCGGACAAGGCTTTGAACACTTTCGTGGTTTTCTTCAACGGCTCCCCCCCCCAAAATATTAGTATAGACTAATATTCCGTGCTTTTCCGGGTCAAGCGGGGAGGATATAAATGGTTCCGCGCGGAGGCGCCGCGAAGAGGCGCCGCATCAAGGTGCTTTTCCTGTGCACGGGAAATTCCTGTCGCAGCCAGATGGCGGAAGGGTGGGCCCGTTCGCTCAAGTCCGACCGGATCGAGGCGCATTCGGCCGGCATCGCCCCATGCTTCGTGCACCCGCTGGCGGCGCGGGTGATGAAGGAAGCCGGCGTGGACGTGTCGGGCCAGTACTCCAAGCACGTCGACGAGCTTGAAGGAATCGCCTTCGATTACGTCGTGACGCTGTGCGACTACGCCGACAGCAAATGTCCCGTCTTCCCCGGCCAGGGCAAGCGGATCCACAGGCCGTTCGAGGACCCGATACACGCGCGCGGAACCGAGGCCGAAGTCGTGGCCAGGTTCCGATCCGTCCGCAACCGTATCCGCGCTTTCGTCGAGGGGATGCCGGAGAACCTCGAGGGGCCGGAAAGGATATGACGGGATTCCCCCATCCTTTATAAGCCAAGGAGAAACGATGGCATTCCGCAACCTGCGGGAGTTTCTTTCGGCGCTCGACGCTCGCGGCGAGCTGAAACGGATCGCGGCCCCGGTGTCGGCCGAGCTGGAAGCGGCCGAGATCGCCGACCGCGCGGTCAAGTCGGGAGGTCCCGCCCTCCTGTTCGAGAACGTTCGGGGCAGCGAAGTCCCCCTCGCCATGAACCTGTTCGGAACGATGGGCCGCATGTGCCTGGCTCTCGGCGTCTCCTCCCTCGACGAGATAGGGGAGCGGATGATGGAGGTGATCGAGCCGGAGATCCCCTCCAACCTGATCGAGAAGCTCAAGATGCTGCCCAAGCTCGCCAGGCTGGCCGATTTCGTGCCGAAGACGGTTTCCTCCGCCCCGTGCCAGGAGGTGGTCGAGAGGGACAAGCCGTCCATCTCCTTCCTGCCGGTCGTCAAGACCTGGCCGGGAGACGGCGGGCCGTTCATCACGCTGCCGCTCGTATTCACGAAGGACCCGGTCACCGGGCGCCGCAACGTGGGGATGTACCGGATGCACGTCTACGACGAGACGACGACGGGGATGCACTGGCACGTCCACAAGGGAGGCGCGCAGCACCACCGGGGATTCCGAAAGAAAAAGGAGCGAATGCCGGTGGCTGTCGCTCTCGGCGGCGACCCGGCGACCATATACGCGGCTACCGCGCCGCTGCCGGAGGACGTCGACGAGATGCTGTTCGCCGGGTTCTTAAGGAAGGAGCCGGTGGAGCTGGTCAGGTGCAGGACTTGCGACATCGAGGTGCCCGCGCAGGCCGAGGTGATCCTCGAGGGGTACGTGGACCCTGACGATCTGCGCACCGAGGGGCCGTTCGGGGACCACACCGGCTACTACTCGCTCGCCGACAAGTACCCGGTGTTCCACCTGACCTGCGTCACGAGGCGCAAGGATCCGGTCTACCCTGCCACGATAGTGGGCAAGCCCCCCATGGAGGACGTCTTCCTGGGGAAGGCCACGGAGCGCA
>JBLNEW010000034.1:0-12031 GCA_050263095.1 Deltaproteobacteria bacterium
GCCACCGCCTCGACCGATTCGCGTATTCTCGCGGAAATTTCCAAGGCGATGCGGTCCATCTGTTCCCAAAGGACTTTTTCCACCGTCTCCGCGGCCACCTTCCCGAAGATGTCCTGTGCGCGGGCGGAGAACTGCTCCCGTAACGCGCTCTCGGTTCCTGCCGCCGGGGGGGGCGCGGCATCCGGCTCGGGCGAAGGATGCGTTTCTTCCGTCAACGGCCCTTTTTCCTGCAATAGCTCGACCTCCTCGAGGTCCTCGAGCTCCTCGAGTTCCTCGACGGCTTCGACCGCCCTCGAAAGGTCGGTCACAGCCTCCGGTGAGTCCGTGAACAGTTCCCCCTCGATATGCGCAACCGCGGGCTCCGGCTCCGGCTCAGGGGCGGCCTCCGGCGATTCCTGCCCGACAGGTTCCGCCGGACCTCCCTCGATCTCTTCCAGGGATACGTCGAACTCCCCGAGGGACAGGCCCCCTTCGGTCTTCTGCGCAGTCAACGCTGCGCCGGGCAGGAGTTCCTCGCCACGCTTGGCCGCAGGTGCCGGCGCCGCCTTGCCGCTCTCCTGTTCCACTTCCTCCAGAACGTCGCTGAAGTCCCAGGGCTCTTCGGACGGCGGCGCGGGCTCTTCCGCTTCTTTTTCCTTCCGGGCGGCCTCCTCGGTGCCCCTGAGAATTTCCTGCACCTTGTCCACCAGCTCGCGGGATTCGAACGGCTTGAAGAGCACCCCCTGCGCGCCGCTCTTCTTGAACCTGCCCTCGTCGAAGGGGGAGAGAGTGCCGCAAAGTATGAGAACGGGGCATGTTCCGGCCTTCACGGACGACCTGAGGTCCTCCGCGACCTGGAACCCGTCCTTGCCCGGCAGGGTCACGTCGGCCACGACCAGGTCGGGAGAAGTCTCCTCCGCGAGGCGGACGGCGTCTTCGCCGTTGTCCACGGCGGTCAGGGAGATGTCGGATTGTGCGAACGTCAGCTCGAACACTTTCCGGATCGTCAGGCTGTCTTCGGCAAGAAGTATCCTTTTCCCCATTGGCCCTCCCGAATTGCCCACCATTCTAGGAGGAATCCGGAAGTTTTTCAATGTAAACCAGGTCTATTTCCCCGCGCTCGACGTCGGCGCGCCGTACCCTGACCCGCAGCCGGTCCCCCGGTGAAAAACGGGTCTTCCGCATGGCGCCGTACCACTCGCCCCTTTCAGCCGAATAGCGATAATCGTCGTCGCGCAGCGTGGATATGTGGATGAATCCTTCCGCATTGCATTCCACGAGCTCGACGAAGAACCCGAAGGCAAGGACGGAGGAGATAAGGCCTGTGAATATTTCCCCCACCCGCTTCGAGAGGTACAACGCCTTGGCTCGCTGCTCCACGTCGCGCTCCGCCTCCATCGCTACGCGCTCCCGCGCGCTCAGGTGGAGGCCGGTTTCGGCGGCCGATTCCTTCAGTGAGGAGGCGTAGGAGGCCAGGCTCCTGTCCCCGAGGGCGGCCTTGAGCACCCTATGCACGATCAGGTCCGGGTATCGCCGTATGGGCGATGTGAAATGCGTGTACTGGGACAGCGCCAGGCCGAAATGGCCAAGCTGTTCCGGCCCGTATCTGGCCAGCATCAGGCTGCGCAGCAGAAGCATATTGACGAATCTCTCGTATTTTCCCCCGCGGGCGGCTTCCGCCCAGGCCTGCAGCCGCGAAGAGACGTCGCGGCGTTCCGTGACCTTCGCCCTTCGGAGCAGCCGCGCGGCGGCGTCCTCGAACTCTTCCATTCGATCTTCCGCGGGAGGCTCATGGATGCGCGACAGGAACGTAAAACCCTTCGCGGACAGGTGCTCGGCCACCGCGGCGTTTGCGAGCAGCATGAACTCTTCGATCAGGCGATGCGACTCCCAGCGGGGATACGCCTCCACCTTTACGGGAAGGCCTCCCTCCACCGTGATCTTCGCTTCGGGAAGGTCGAAATCGAGCCCCCCCCGGTTCGAGCGGGCAAGGGTGAGCCGCCCGGCCGCGATCTCCATGCGGCGGAGCATCCCCCCTACTTCCGGTGAGATCCTTCCCCTTCCAGGGGGGGGCGAAGAACCGCCGAGAAACGCGTGCACATCGTCATAAGTGAGCCTTGCGCGGCTTCGTATTACCGACGGATAGAAGGAAGCACGCCCGGGGCGGCACTGCGCGTCAAGCGCGATCTCCACGGTCATAGTGAAGCGGTTCACCCCCGGTTTCAGGCTGCAGACCCCCTCGGAGAGCGCCCGGGGAAGCATCGGCACCGCCCGGTCGGGGAAATAGACGCTGGTGCCGCGCGCATATGCATCGCGGTCGATCCTGGAACCTACCGTTACGTAACGGGAGACGTCGGCTATGGCAACCAGGAGGCGTGCGCCCCCTTTCTCCTCCACCAGGCAGACGGCGTCGTCGAAGTCCCGGGCATCCTCGCCGTCGATCGTGACGTACGGAAGTTCCCTCTGGTCCACCCGCAGAAGGCCTTCCGGACCTGCGCCGTCCCCGCGACGCCCCGCGAGGAACCTGACGGCCTGCGGGATCGCCTCCGCCTCCCTGGTCGCCTCTTCCGAAAATTCCACCGGCAGGTCCCTGGCGCAGGACACGGCGAGGAAAATCGTCTCCATGGTGTGCTCCTTGCCGAGGACCCTCAGCAACCGCGCTTCGCCTTCTTCCCCCCTGCCAGGGTAGCGGTCGATTTCCGCGAGAACGATGTCCCCCGGTTCCGGTGCGAATCCGTGTGGAATCACTACCGGGAGGTGAAGGTCCGCCTCGCGATCCCTGAACCGCACGAGCTTCCGCTCGCCTATCGGGGAATATCGGCCCACGAAGGAGCGGATGCCGCGTTCCAGGACCTGGACGATACGCCCGTAAGGGGGAGCTCCGCCTCTCCGGCTCTCGAGCCGGACCCGCACCCGGTCCTTGGGCCAAGCGCCCGACAGCTCATGCCCCGGGACCCGGATCGCCGGCTCCCCCGGGGAGTCGGGAATGACAAGCGGCCTGCCTTCCCTCGTGAACCGCAGCCGTCCTTCCCGGACCGCGCCGCCATGAGGCTTATCCGCCCGGCGGGAAGGAGCGCCATAAGGAGTTTCCGCCCCAACTGCGCCCTCCCGTGCCGGCCCCCTGCGGGACTTGCCCTTCCCGCGCCGGCCGTATCCTTCGCCCACGCTTTTAAGGGCAGCCCGGAACAGGCGGCGCTCCCCCTTTGAAACGCCCGCCAGCCTGTACCAGTCGCGTACGCCGGAGACCCCGGCCCGGAGGGATCCGGCGTTCCGCCGGAGCCATTCTTCCCAGTATTCCTTGTTCCTCGCCGGCATTCCCTCATCCTACATTTTGCGGCCAAACACGGATAGCGATTTGCTATAATCCATGTCTCCGCGGATCGAGTGCCGAAGTGGCGGAACTGGCAGACGCGCTAGATTCAGGGTCTAGTGCCCGCAAGGGTGTAGGGGTTCGACTCCCCTCTTCGGCACCACGACGAAAAGCGAGGGAGCCTGGCGAAAGTCAGGCTCCCTTTTTTTTGGTTCGTCCTGATAATCCTGTGGGGATCTGAACAGGGGCGGGTCGTTACCTTATCGGCCCGAACATTTCATCCAGTACGGATTCGATTTCCTTCGCCGTCATCAATCCCTTTTCGAAAAAAATCGTCCCCACGTTCCTGTGCGGACGGTTGGCGAGATCGTCATCCACCTGTTCGGACAAGGCTTCTTTCAACTGTTCGTGGGTGACATGGCCTCTTTCGACCGCAATCTGGCCGAATCGCTTGCAATATTCCTGCAGCACGTTGTTTTCCGCATCTCTTGGCATGATGCTTTCATTTAACAGACAAGCCCGGAAAAGTCCAGCTCCAGGGGGAGCCCCCGGCTCTCCGGAGGAGGGGTGGGGGGTCCTGGATAACCTGACGGAGCTGCCCCCACGGAGGCTGGAAGGCACGGAAGAAAGCGACGAGGCAAAGGTATTCCGCCGTACCTGGGCCGGATGATTACATGCGGGAAGTGACAGATAGGTTACAGATCGGGGAAAAATACCTTGTCGTCAGGCCGCGGGTATCTTAAGAACCGCCTCGCATCCGCCGCCCGTACGGTTGGCCACCGATACCGTTCCTCCCATATCGGCGGCCAGGTATCGCGCCAGCGGAAGACCCATGCCGCTGTGCGGCGTCCCGTCCTTGGTAGTGAATCCCTCCTCGAATATCAGCTTTTCAATCTCCGGTGGAATTCCGGGCCCCTCGTCCGTCACGACGAACTCCCAGGCGCCGTCCTTCACGGAAACGTCCATCCGAAGGGTCCCGCCGTCCTTCGCCATCGCCTCCGCCCCGTTGAACAGCAGTGCGAGAATGGCGAGGCCGAAATCCCTGCGGTCGCCTGTCAGAAGGCCGGGCGGATAGCTTTCCGGAACGGCGAGAGCCACGTTGTTCCGCCCCAGGTCGTAGCGCGCGAAAACGAGGCACTCGCGCACCGCTTCGGCGGGGGAGAACCGTTCGCGGACCGAGGCATGGGGGCGGACATACTGCGAGAAATGCCTGATTATCGTGTTTATCTTTTCCCCGGCGTTGAGGATCTTGCCGACGCCGTCCAGCGTCTTCTTCTCGGCTCCCCCGGAGATCTGTATCAGCTCGGCGAAACCGATGACGACGCTCAGGTAGTTGTCGATTTCGTGCGAAACCCCCATCACCATCCGCCCGAAGAGCGCGAGGCGATGATATTCCACCTTGTTCCTGTCCATGGCTACCCTCGTGGTCATATCAAAGCTGCTCTCCGAGGACTCCCCCGGGACCGCGGCGCTTCGACTCGTACATAAGCCGGTCCGCTACATTAAGAATGTTCTCGCGCCCGCCGGATTCGGGCAGGCAGGCAGCGTATCCGATGCTGGCCGTGAAACTGATCGCGGTTCCCCTGCCGGTATCCATCCGCACGTCCGAAATCCCCGCCGCTATCCTGCCGGCTATCGTGGTCGCGGCCGCCAGGTCGGTCTCGGGCAGGATCACGGCGAACTCGTCGCCCCCGTACCGGGCCGCGATGTCGCTCTTGCGCAGGTGCGCGCAGAGCACACCCGCCGTCATCAGAAGTATGCGGTCCCCCACGACGTGTCCGAAGGTATCGTTGATCTCCTTGAAGCCGTCCAGATCGAGCATTATCACGGAAAGCGCCCTGCCGTACCGCGCCGCCCTCTCCAGCTCGATCTGGAGCTTCTCATGGAAAGCCCCGTGATTGTAAAGAAGGGTCAGGGAATCCTTCTCGGCAAGCGTCTTGACGAAGTTGAACATGTCCGCGTTCTCGATGGCGATCGCCATGTAGGATGCGAGAACGCGCATCGTCGCCATGGATTCCGCATCGAAGGCATTCGGCGACGAGTGGTGAACGTTCAGCACGCCTATAGTCCTCCCCTTCGACAGGAGCGGCACGCACATGAAGGAGCGCACGTCCATCCTCCTGCCCCCGTAGTACAGGAACTCGGAAGAGGAGCGGACGTCCGGAAGGTAGACCGGCTCCCCCGTCTCGAAAACTCTCCCCGAAACGCCTTCGCCCGGAGCGATCTCGAAATCCCCGGCCAGCTCCGAGGCCATGCCCGCGCCGGCCCTGCAGGTGAGCATCCGCTTGTCGGCGTTGTAAAGCAGGATGCAGAAATCGTTGAGCCCCAGGGTCCGCATGACCCGTTCGGGCATTATGCGGAAAAGCTCTTCCGCATCGAGCGTCCCTGCTATCGCGGTCGATACTTCGTATATGGTGCGCAGGTCCTGGATCTTGGCTTCGAGATGGACCTTGGTCTCCTCCAGGTCGCGCCTGAGCATCTCGACCTGGCGAAGCTTCTCTTCCCTTTCGCCTATCCCCTGTTTCAGGTCCGAGAGCGCACGTCCGTACCTGTCCGCAGCGACCGCCGCAAGGGGACTGAGAATGCCGGCTTCGGCGGGAATGGGATCGGTCCCCGCCGAGGAAACCTTCGCCTTCCATCGCTCCGCGGGGCGGAATACCCTGTACTCCAGGAACAGATAAAGGGATCCCCCGGCGAGCAGTTCCCCCAGGACGGCCGGCAGAACCGCGGGGCCCGCCGGGAACGTGCCCGCGGAAATAAAACGGGCAGCCAGGAGCGTGCAGGCGACCACCGCCAGCACCACCGCCGCGAACGGAAATCTCCAGCGAATACCAGAATTCAGTGGACGGTTCCCTCTCCCCCGCGCTTTGCCCGCTTCAGGTGCAAGTTACCATGAATTCCGCATGACGAGGAAGGCAGAAAACGGCTAGAATGGACATATCTTTCCTTACAAGAGGTGTTCGCATGACGGAAGAATTTTCTCCGGCAGACTGGCAGACCCGCTCGCTGGCGTTCCTCATAGACCTGATCCTTTACATAACGCTCTTCTACGGGCTGGGAGCCACATACCACTTCTGGGGCATCTTCCTGTCGATGATCTACATCGTCTTCAGGGACGGATTGTTCTCGGGCCAGAGCGTCGGCAAGAAGGTTATGGGGATCCGCGTCATCCATACGGACGGGCGGCCCATCTCCTTCGTGGATTCCTCTTTCCGAAACGTCCTTTTCCTGGTCCCCTACCTGTTGCCGCTGGGTCTTGTCATCGAAACCGCCGCCATGTTCCGCACCCCCGAGCGGCAGCGCCTGGGGGACAGGATCGCCGGCACCCGCGTGGTAAGGAAGGAACCGGTGCCCGCGCTGGCGTGACGCCGTCAGAAAACGGACCCGATCGTGAAGTGCCACTCCGACGCCGATTCGCCTTCCCTGCGGTCCAGCTTCCACCCGTAGTCCAGGGCGATGGGCCCTACGGGGGTCACGTACCGTAGTCCGAGGCCGGCGCTCTCCCTAAGATCGAAACCCGCGCTCGGGTCGCCGCGCAGCCAGACGCTCCCGGTGTCGGCGAACAGGGCAACGTTGAATCCGTACTGCAGCGGCATCCGGAACTCCGCATTGAAGTTCATCATGTAATTGCCGCCGGTGGGTGTCCCGTCCGCGGCGCGGGGACCAAGCGATTCCTCCTTGAAGCCTCGGACCGTCGTCCGTCCACCCAGGAAGAACCGCTTTTGGATCGGCACCTCAACCGTATCGCGCATCGGACGGATGTACCCCGCCCGTCCGGATACTACGAACGTGTTCTTGCGGAAGACGGGGAAGTACCAGCTGGACTGTCCGGCAAGCTTGTAGTAGTCGACCTCGGACCCGAAATAGTATGAAGCCAGCTCCGCGGTTCCCGAGTTGAACGAGCCGTGACGAGGATTGAACGGGTCGTCGCGGAAATCCAGGACGACCAGACCGCGTCCCGCCGCTATGTTGGCGCTGCCCTGGTCATCGGGCGACAGGATGGCGCCCGGCTTAACCTCGAAGACGTGGTCCCGCGAAACTTCGAACTGGAGCGACAGGGACGACCTCTCCAGCAATGTCTGGTTTATGCTCGCGATCACGCTCGCCTTGCGGAGGCTGAAGCTTTCGCGCACGGCTTCCTGGTAGTAGCCCGTGAGCCCTCCCTCCCATTTCCACCTGTTTCCAAGAATCCACGGCTCGCGCACGTCCCACAGGTATTTCTGCTCCTTCTGGCTGGCGGACGCGCGGGCCGAGAAACGCCGTCCCTTCCCGTCCAGGTTCCGGTTCTTGGCGCCCACGAATCCCCTTATGCCGGTGTCCGTGCCGTAGCCCCCCCCGAACTCTATCTCGAAAAACAGCGCCTCCTCCACTTCGACCACCAGGTCCATGATCCCCTCGGACGGCCGCTTTACCCTGTGGAGCCGCACGCTTTTATACAACCCGGTCCCGAACACGGCATGCTGGAACTTCAGGAGATCCTTCTCGCCGGCCGGCGTTCCCTCCCGGATGCCGATTTCCCTGAGAACCACGACAGGGTCCGTCAGTATATTCCCCTGAACGGCGACCTTACCCAGCATGAACCGCTGTCCTTCCTCGATGTCGAATTGCGCCGCCGCCGTGTCCTTCCCTTCGTCGAAGAGAAGCTGCGTGGTTATCCGGACGTCCAGGTAGCCCGAATCCCGGTATCGCGCCGCGATGGCCTCCTGATCGCGCTCGAGGCCGACGTAGTCGACGTATTCGCCTTCCTTGTTGCCCACGTGGGCCATGAGCTCGTCCCGCAGGAAATGGTCGTTTCCGCGAAGCCTGATCTCCCTGAGGCGATAACGGGTTCCTTCCTCCAGGTGGATCGTCACCGTGATACCGCCGTTCTCGTCCCATTGGTTGTCGACCGCGGTAATCCGGGCGCGTACGAATCCCTCCTTCTGGTACAGCCCGACAATGGCGGCCAGGTCGTCGTTCCACTCCTCTTCCCGGAACTTCCCCGACCCGGTGAGCAGGGAGAAGGGGCCTTTCTCCTCCGAGATCATCTGCTTGCGAAGCTGCTTCCCGGACAGGCTGGCGTTGCCCGTGAAGCGTATCTCCTTCAAATATCCCGCCATGCCCTCCCGCACCGAGATCTTGAGCAGGCGAAGCCCTCCTTCCCCTTCGGAGACTTCGACGCCGACCTCCGCCCGCAGGAACGCATTCTCCCTGCAGTAGGCCAGCAGCCTGTCGCGCACGTCGTGGACGAGCCCCGCCTCGGTCGTCTCCTCCTCCCCGTAGATTCCCGATGCCTTTTCCAGCCTCTCGACCGGAATCTTCCCCTGGCTTTCCCACGTCACCCTGAACCTGGGGCCTTCGTCCACCCGCATTGAAAGGCAGAATCCCTCGCCGTCCTCGCAGGCGATATCCGCCTCGGATATATGCACCGCGAGGAATCCCGCCCTCTTGTAGGCGACTCGCAGGTTTCTTATGCCCCCCTCCCACCGCTTGTAGTCGAACGGCGACCCGGCGGACGCCCCGAGCATATCGCGCAGCTTGTCGTGCGTGAAGAAATCGGCGCCCGGATAATTGATGCTGCGAACCGTCGCCGGAAGGCCCTCGACGACCTCGATCCGCACCTTGCCGGCGCCGCTTTCCAGATTGCACGAGGCGGATATGGAAACTGCCGAAGACGTGAATCCCTTCCGCCGCAGGATCTTCTTCACCGCCTCCTCGGCCTCCTTGAAGTCGCGGTCCTCGAGGGAGGTCCCGCGACGGATACGGGATGCCGCCAAAACCTGCGCGGACGGCACGTTCCTGGCCCCCGTCACCTCTATTTCGCTTATCGCCGGCGAGGGGCGCAGGTAGAAAAGGACATCCGCCTTCCCGTCCTCCTCACGCGCGTAGGCGACGATCTCCCGGAAGATCGACTTCGCGTACAGGCCGCGGATGGAATCGCGCACCGCCTCCTCCGTCAGGGGAACTCCCGGGCGCACCGCGACGAGACCGGAAAGCTCGGCGTAGGATATGAGATAGGGAGAGGAGATCTGGAATCGAACCGACCTGACGACCGGGCTTCCCTCAGGACGGGCGTCCGAAACAGCCCCCGAGGCCGGGCATGCCGCGAGGAGGACCCCCGCCGCAACCGCTGCCAGCAGCCGCCTAATTGCGGCCACCCAGGAAATCCTTGAACTCTTTATAGCGATAGCGGATCTTCACGTCGGCGCCGAGATCGCCTTCCGTGGTGGTTGTGGCGCTCTCCCATGCCCCGGAGAGAAACACGTTCTCCAGAAGCTTGTACTCGGCGGTCGCGCTGCTCTCGGCGGTGGTCCCGACGCTCGTCGATACCGAAACCGAGAAACGGTCCCCGAACGATTTTCCCACGATGAACTTCGGCTCGAACGACTTGCTGGAAGCCGAGAACGCCGGCTCGATCGCGAACTTGTCCAGGCTCACGATCCCCTTGACTCCCTCCTCGAACCTTCCCTTGTAAGGGCCCAGCACAAGGGAGGATGCCACGCCCGCCCCGACCGCTCCCTCGGACCCGGCCAGCGCCTGCGAAGTCACGCCCAGCGACAGCAGGCTGACGATGTCGTTCTTGCTGAGCGGCGGATCGGAAGTCAGGTCCACCTCGTACTTTTCGAGCGTACCGGTGACGCTCACGGTAACGGTAAAGTTGCCCTTCGTCGTTTCCGCGCGAACGTCCAGCCTCGGATTGTTCCGCCGAGGATCCTGGAACTCCACGCCGACTCTCTTGAGCTCGTAACGGTTCCCCTGGTACTCGACGGTACCTTCGTTGATGTCGAACGCCCCCAGGATTATCACGCGGTTTACGTCCCCGACCACCTTGAATTCTCCCTTCGCGTACGCGTCGGCGAGGTTGTTTTTTATCCTGATCGTCCCGTCCGCGATCGCGTTGACGTCAAGCCGCACCCGGAAACCGGAAGCGTCACGGCGCGCGGTAACGTCCGCCAGGCGCTTGCGGAAGTCCACAAGCACCCTTTCCGGGCGAAGGGCCTTCGTGTACGTGGCGGACTGCACCTCGACGTCACCGGCCACGAGGAAATCGTCGTACGGGCCCAGCAGCTCCACGTGCCCCTGCAGGACCGGCCGGAAATCATCGGGATAGGGAAACCGCATGTCGAAAAAGTCCACGGAAAAGAACAGCCGCTGGCGGGCGTCGAAGCGCAGCGGAAGCTCTCCCCTTCCGTCGATGTATCCCCCGCCGCTTCTTCCCTCGAAATGGTCGAAGATCAGCTTCTCCCGGCTCAACGTCGCCTCGGCCTGCATCTCCTCGAACAGCTGGGCGTACCCCCGGAAGGAGAAGACCCCTCCGTCAAGGCGTCCGGTCCCGACGATCGACGGATCGTTCCATTTCCCGGCGAGCCTCAATTCGAGCCGCAGTGTGCCGTCCAGCCTGTCGAAGACGTCCGTTACCAGGCGGATAGCCGCGGCGGGCAGCTCCCCCCCCAACCGGACATCCAGATCTCCGGTCCAGGAAACCTTTCCGGACACGTTCACGGGATTCCCGGCGGAAGTGATCGCGCCCCCGGCCAGGCGTATCCCCTCGGTGGAAAGCTTCGCCGACAAGTCCTTTCCGGAGATGTCGAAGCCCCCGTCACGGTAGGCGAACTGGCGAATGTCCAAAGTTCCGGCCGTGTTGGAGATGGCACGAAGAGATCCGCCTATTTCCGCCTTGCCGGATATCGAAAACCGGGCTTTCCCCTCCGCCCTGCCCTTCCCGTTGACCGCCGTCCCGAAGGAGAATGGGCCCTCCACCCTGAAGCCGAAAGGTTCCCTGAGGCTGACGGAGAACGAGAGGCGGGTGTCGGGACCCTTGGACCAGACCTCTCCCGCAACGGCATCCCCGCTCTTTATCCCGTGGGCGCGCAGTTCCTCGAACGCGATTCCCGATAACGAAGGCGAGTCGGCCGCAACCGACAACCGAAGAGCTGAAAGGGCATCGGGAGCGAAGCCCTTCCCGGACAGGATATCGGCGGCCAGGACAGTCCCTTCGGCTTCGGCGCTCCACTTTCCGTCCGCCGTCCCCTTCAACCCCGCCGCGGAAACGAGGAAGCTCGTGGGCACTCCGACCGCCGTGCAGGTGAAGCTGACCGGCCAATCGCCCCCCCGGCGCACATCGGCGGCGGCCCTGACCTCGGGGGATTGCGCCGAAAGGATGAATCGGCCCGAAGAGGCGCCGAGGGATCCTTCGACGGTTACCGCTTCCAGCACCGCGTTGTCCATCGACAGTCGCGGCGCCGAGGCGTGAAAACTGCCGAGCTCCCACCCCGCTTCCCCGTTGTTTGCGGCGAACCGGATGCTCGCAATCCCTCCGAGCGGCTGCTCGTTCCCGCGGGAAAATAGTGAAACCGCCTGGCCGAGATCAAGATGCTCGATCGTCCCCGATATTTCCGCAGAGCCGTTCGATCCCTCTCCCGCGACGCGCAGCGCTCCCCCTCCGGTCTCCCCGTCGACGGTCGCGTTCCAGGATTCTCCGGATGCGGAACGGTTCCACTCGCCGTCGGCCGACAGCGTACGAACCTTGACTCCCTTGAGCCGAAGCTCGGGGGAACGAAGCGATCCCGCGATGGAGTACTCCCCCCGGGAGGCGAAGACCTGGAGGTCGCCGGTCCCCGATCCAGCCAGCCCCGCCAGGTATCGCACCGCATCGGCCTGTTTCGCCCCGGGCGCGCCAAGCGCCGCCCCGATCCAGCGGGACGCTTCGGAAAAATCGATGTCGCGCACGGCGACGGCGGCATCGACCGAGAAGGGCTCGGC
>JBLNEW010000035.1:0-48076 GCA_050263095.1 Deltaproteobacteria bacterium
CGATGGCTCCTTCACACGCTATCGGCTCTTTTCTGAAGTCGGTATTTCGTCCCCCGATTCCATCTACATTTGGATGCGGGAGAGGAGTGTCCCCGCGCGAATTAGCCTCAGAAACACAAAAAGCCGACCTTTCGGTCGGCTAAATAGTTTCTGGTGCCGGAGGAGGGGGTCGCCCGATGAGGCTTCGGCGATCTCGCCTGCGCCCTCCCGGCGGCTCGCCCGCCTGCCGCCCTCCACAAGGTCGGGCTTTTCCTCGCTGATCGCTCGGCGGCGTGCTTGCGTTCGACCCCCTCCCGTTGTGCACCACGCAACGGAAAAGGGTGTGGTGCCGGAGGAGGGGGTCGAACCCTCACGACCTTGCGGTCACGGGATTTTGAGTCCCGCGCGTCTGCCAGTTCCACCACTCCGGCGCAGAACTAATTTATACACTCGAAGAGCCCGGAAACCAACGACTTCTTTTGCTTAAGGTTTCTCCGTTTTCTTCCGAAGAGACAAGGGCGAAGACGCTTGCGCCTCGGCGGGAGAGACATGAGCCTTCTACAACGATTTTCCATATTATGCGCGGTGGCGATAGTCCCTCTTGCCATCGTTCTGTCCTTCCTGGTGTCCTTGCTTTCCCCCGTTCTCGATACCAACATTGCAATATTCGGAACCATTCTCGCAGGTTTCGGCATATTTTACCTGCTCCTGTTCGGAACTATTCGCAAGGCGAATCGCCTGATCCGTTCGAACGCGGACGAGTTGAGGCTGTCGCGGGAAAAAATACAGTCCCAGAGGATGGAGCTCGTCAAGCGGATAGGCGTTCTGGCGCTCGCGGGGGCCGACATCGAGTCCGTGCTGAACGAAGCGGCAGGCGATATTTGCGGACTTCTGAATCTGCAGCGCTGCGCTATCCGCCTTTTCGGGGAGCCCTGCAGGACCATCGAGCACTGCGCCGAGGGATATTCTTCCCTGGGGTCCGGTTCCCCGGGTTCCTCTCTGCCGGCGGACGAGCGAGGCGTTTGCGATAAGGGAGAAACCCTTGTCGTATCGGATGCCGGCGAGCCGTCGTGCGGCGCGGCACCCGACGGGCGGGGCGGCCGGAAGCGGCCGGGCGCGTCCATAGTGGTTCCGCTGCGCACGCGCGAGGAGAGGATAGGCGTCCTGTACCTGGACCGGTCGGAGCCGCACTCGTGGACAAATGACGAAGTGGCGACCGCCGAGACGGTGGCTCGCCAGATAGCAGTCGCAATCGTCCACGCGAGGCTTTTCAGCTCCCGGCAGGAGCTGTCAGGGCGGCTCCTTTCCCTGATGAACAACGTGCCCGGCATCGTCTACCGCGGGCATCGGGACTGGTCCATTTCCTTCATCGGGGCCGAGGTCGAATCCGTCACGGGCTACACCGCCGGGGAGTTCCTGGAGGGGGCCGTCGCGTGGAAGGAGCTGATCCATCCCGAAGACCTTGCGCAGATAAAGGAAGTGTTCCGCAGGGCGGTGCGCGCCGGGGAAAAGGTGTTGAGGAAGGAATACAGGATCCGGCACCGGGACGGAAGCTATCGCTGGATAGCCGACAGGCGCCAGCTCCTCTACGACAGGAATGGCGAACTGCTCTACGTCGACGGCCTGATACTGGACATCACCGGGCGCAAGAAATCCGAGGAGACGCTGCGGCTCACGCAATTCGCCGTGGACCGCGCGGGCGACGCCGGCTACTGGATCGACCGGGAAGGGCGCCTTATCTACGTCAACGAGCAGATGTGCAGGGTCCTTGGCTATTCCCGCGAAGAGCTCCTCTCCATGTCCATCCACGACATCAACCCGGCTTTTCCGGCGGGGATGTGGCCCTCGCACTGGGAGACCCTGCGCAAAAGGAAGACCTATACGTTCGAATCGCGGCACCGCGCCAAGGATGGCCGCATAATCCCGGTCGAGGTCACGGTGAATTACATGGGAATCGAGGGCAAGGAGTACAATTGCGCCTTCGCCCGCGACATCAGGAAGCGGCAGGAAGCACAGGAGAAAAGCCGGCTCCTCGAGGCGCAGCTCCTCCAGGCTCAGAAGATGGAGGCGATCGGGAGCCTTGCGGGGGGGATCGCGCACGATTTCAACAACCTCCTTACGGGGATTCTGGGGTATTCCAACCTGCTCAAGTTCAAGACCGAGCCGGGGAGCGAGGTGTACAAGGCGGCGGACGTGATCCAGGACTCCGCCGATCGCGCGTCCCGCCTGACCGCCCAGCTCCTGGGTTTCGCCAGGAAGGGGAAGAACCTCGCCGTTCCGGTGGACATCCACCGGACGATCGACGAAGTTGCTGCCCTCCTCGAGCGGACGATGGACAAGCGCATACTGATCCGGAAGCGGTTCGCCCAGGATTCCGTCGCGGTCGTCGGGGACCCGACCCAGCTTCAGCAATTCCTGATGAACCTGGCCGTGAACGCCCGCGACGCGATGCCGGAAGGGGGCGAACTCGCCTTCTCGACCTCCATAGCCGTCCTCGACCTCGATTTCTGCGCGTCGCATCCGGGGGTTGCGCCGGGTAAATACGTAAGGATAGAGGTTTCGGACACCGGGATGGGAATATCGAAAGAGCACATGGAAAAGATCTTCGATCCGTTCTTCACCACGAAGGAGCAGGGGCACGGGTCGGGGCTTGGCCTTTCCATGGTGTTCGGCATCGTCCAGAACCACGGAGGATCCATAGAGGTGAAGAGCGAAGTCGGAGCAGGCACCCTGTTCAAGGTGCATCTCCCGCTGGGCGAAACGAAAAGCGTCGAGGATGTGCGCTGCTTCAGCGTGGAGGAAGCGGAGGGCGGGGCGGGCAGGGGGAAGATCCTCCTGATCGACGACCAGGACACGGTCAGGGATGTCTGCAGCGCCATGCTGTCGACCCTGGGCTACATGGTGAGCACGGCGGCGGACGGCCGGGAGGGTGTGGAGTATTACCGCCGGTTCGGGAAGGACGTGGACCTCGTCATAATAGACATGATAATGCCGGTCCTGGGGGGCCGTGACTGCTTCCGCGAGATCAAGGCCATGAATCCGGACGTGCGGGCGATCCTTTCGACGGGATTCAGCCTGGACGGAACCGTCCAGGAAATCATGGACGAGGGGATCATCGGATTCATACAGAAACCCTACCGGCTCGACGAGCTCTCCAACGTGGTGTCCAAGGCCATAGGTCGGGACAACTAGGCAATCCCCGCCTTCCTTCTGGAACGCGGCCGCTTCTTCAGGTACATTAGTCGCGATGAATCCGCTCGACATCGGAATCGCCGCCATGGTCGCGGTGCTTGCGCTCCTGGGGCTCCTGAAGGGGCTCGTGCGGCAGGCGGCCTCGTGGGCGGGGCTGATACTGGGCCTTGTCGCGGGATGGAAATTCGGCGCCGCGGTCCAGAAGCCGCTGGGCCTGGATTTCACGGGAGGGGCGGCCGCGTCGTATCTGCTCGTTCTTCTGGCCGTATACATCGCGGTCCGGCTGGCGGGGCTGCTCGTAGAGCGATGGGTCCGCGGGACGAAGCTTTCCGGGACCGACCGCTTCCTCGGCATGCTCGCGGGGGGGGCAAAGGGCGTGCTCCTGGCCGTCCTGCTGGCGTTTTTCCTGGCTCTCCTGCTGCCGCGCGACGCGCCGCTTCTCGGCGGATCCAGGTTTTACCCTCGCCTGGCGGCCGCCGCCCTATGGATGGAAGGCGCGTTCCCGGAGGGTATACGGGAGTCGTTCCGCGAGAAGATGCGGACGGCCGGGCAACCCCAGGCCCCTCAGCCGAAAAAGCGGTCCAGAAAATAGCTTCGCAGGCATAGCGAAAGGTTCGCGCCGATATCGCGCTTCGCGTTGGTGATGTAGAGCCGTCCGTTCCATCCGAACGTCTCCTTGTCCACGCGGCCCATCTCCGGGTTACCCGCCCCTTCCTCCCGCAGCGCCTCGGAAAGCAGGGGGACCAGCTTGTCCTTCATGCGGAGGTGGGTGTCGACGAGGAGTATGGCCAGGTCCGGCGACAGCTTCCGGACGCGCGAGACGAACGCGCGCATCTCCTTCTGCTCGATGTGCTTGGGCGGAGACGTTTTGGTCTCTATGTAGAGGAGTTTCCCCGACAGGAGCGCCAGCACGTCGAAGTCCCCGCCGCACGACAGGCCGGGGATCGTGACGCCCCACAGCGCGTCGGCACGGAACTGGCGGATCAGGATTTCCCCCACGAACCATTCGAAGGTGTCGCCGAAGTCGGTCACGGAATCGGCCAGCAGCCGGACGGTCCCCGCCGGACCGCGCCTGATGAGGCCCAGTCGCTCCACCTGGGCGGCCATTTCCTCGACGGATTCGGGAGAAAAGAAGGGCCCCAGCCTTTCGGGGAGGTAGCGGTTCCTAAGCGTCAAAAGGTCGCGCAGGAACAGCCGGAAGGCGTACGAGTGCAGGAGCCGGAAAAAAGCTTCCCGCTTTCCGGCCGAAGGCAGGAACGGAAGGAAGGTCCGTCCCTCGTTGCGGCATACCGCGATATCGAGTCCCCGCTGGGAAAGGGCGCGCGCCACCGGGGAGGATTCGGCGCCGCTGGATCCTCCCTTGCCTCTCACTTCACTGGCCGCGCCGGATGGCCTTCCGCGACGTCTTTATGGCGCACAGGTCCGCGCACATCGTGCAGACCGCCTCGTCGACCGTGGGCATGCTCCCCCCCCGCAGCGTTCGCGCGGTTTCGGGATCGACCGAGAGCTCTATCTGCGCCTTCCAGTCGAGCCTTCTGCGGGCGTCCGCCATCCGGTTGTCCCGGTCCATGGCCCCCGGTATCCCGCGGGCGATGTCGGCGGCGTGCGCGGCGATGCGCGACGCGATGACCCCGGTTTTCACGTCATCGACGGTGGGGAGGCGCAGGTGCTCGGAAGGGGTGACGTAGCACAGGAAATCCGCGCCGCTCCATGCGGCGATCGCCCCCCCGATGGCCGAGGTGATGTGGTCGTACCCGGGCGCGATGTCCGTCACCAGCGGCCCAAGCACGTAGAACGGCGCCCCGTGGCACAGGCGCTTCTGCAGATGGACGTTGGCCGCGATCTGGTGGAGCGGTACATGGCCCGGGCCCTCGATCATGACCTGCACGTCCCGCTCCCAGGCGCGCTCCGTAAGCTCGCCCAGCGTCATGAGCTCGTGCACCTGCGCGCGATCCGTGGCGTCTGCCAGGCATCCGGGGCGAAGACCGTCACCGAGGGAGATCGTGATGTCGTATTCCCGGCAGATCTCCAGCAGCCGGTCGTACTGCTCGAAGAACGGGTTCTCGCGCCCGTTGTATCCCATCCATTCGGCCAGCAGCGATCCCCCGCGGCTGACGATGTCCAGCCTGCGACCTTCCCGGACGAGGCGCGCCAGCGCCTCCCGCGTCACGCCGCAGTGGACGGTCATGAAGTCGACGCCGTCCTCGGCCTGCTTGAGGATCCCGTCGAAGAAGTCGTCCTCCGAAAGCTCGACCCAGGATTTCCCGCGCGAGGAGGCGTCCGCCGCGGCCTGGTAGAGCGGGACGGTCCCCACTGGAACGGGGCATTCGGCAAGGATGGCCCGCCGGACCTCGTCGATCGGCCCGCCGGTGGAAAGGTCCATGACCGCGTCCGCGCCCGCGGCGACGGCGACCCTCGTCTTCTCCATCTCGGCCGCGATGTCCGCGCGGTCGCGGGAGGTCCCCACGTTGGCGTTGATCTTGACGCGAAGCCCCTCGCCGATGGCGACGGGCCTGATCTCGCCCCGCTTGCGGTTGCGCGGGATCACGGCGCGTCCCGCCGCAACGTTCGCGCGGAGCGATTCGGGGGTGACCCCTTCCTCCGCGGCGGCCCTGACGATCTCATCCGGGAACTGCCCGGATCTTGCGCGATGCAGCAGCGTCATGGAGCACCTTCCCTTTCCGTTTCCGCGAGGAGCCGGCCTCGCGCGAAATATCCGGTTAGCGCCGATGCCGCCGCCCGCGGGTCCGCCGCCGCGATGACCGCCGAGACCAGCGCGACTCCGAAACTGCCCGCGCGGGCGACCTCGTCGAGGGTTTCCGGCCCGACGCCCCCGAGGGCGAACACCGGGATGCCCGCGGCCCGGCACGCCGATGCAAGCGCGGGGATCCCCACAGGCTCGCCGAAAGGCGCCTTCGAAGGCGTCCGGTAGACCGGCCCGAACGTCACGAAGTCCGCTCCTCCCGCCTCCGCATCCCGCAGTTCTCCCGCGTTGTGCGCGGAGCAACCGATCGCTGCCCGGGCGCCGACCAGGCGCCTTGCGGCACGCGGCGGAAGGGATCCGACCCCGAGGTGGACGCCGTCCGCGCCGGCCGCAACGGCCACGTCCGCGCGGTCGTTGATGAACAGCCGCGCGCCGTACGCCGCAGTGAGCCTTCGCATCTTTTCAGCCAGGCGGAGAAGCTCCCTCCCGGACAGGTCCTTCTCGCGCAGCTGCACGGCGCGGACCCCGCCGTCCAGCGCTTTCTCCACCGTCCCCAGGATATCGCCTCCCGGGCAGAGCTTGCGGTCGGTGATGAGATACACGCGGAAATCGATCTTCATAGTTCTTCCGTCCGGATCAGAAAAACGTTCCGTCCGCCGGGGACGAGGCGGAAGCGTACAGCTTTCTGGGGATCCTGCCCGCGCGGAACGCCTTGCGGCCCGCGGAAACCGCCTCGCGCATCGCCTCGGCCATCCTCACGGGATCCTTCGCCCCCGCGATGCCGGTGTTCATCAGGACCCCGTCGCACCCCAGCTCCATCGCCACGGCGGCGTCGGAGGCGGTTCCTACGCCGGCGTCGACGATGACCGGCACCTTGACCGTTTCGAGTATGATCCTTATGTTGTACGGGTTCCGGATGCCGAGCCCCGAGCCGATCGGCGCGGCGAGCGGCATGACGGCCGCGCAGCCCGCGTCCTCCAGCTTCCTCGCCATGATCGGGTCGTCGTTAGTGTACGGGAGAACGACGAACCCTTCCTTTACGAGCGTCCGCGCCGCCGCAAGCAGCCCCTCGGTGTCCGGAAACAGGGTTTTCTCGTCGCCGATCACCTCGAGCTTGACCATGTTCGACATCCCGGCCTCACGCGCGAGGAGGCAGGTGCGGATCGCGTCGTCCGCGGTGTAGCAGGCCGCCGTGTTGGGAAGCAGGGTATACCTTGCCGGATCGACGTGGTCGAGGAGCGACTCGCGGCTCCGATCCAGGTTGATCCTGCGCACCGCGACCGTGACGATCTCGGCGCCCGAGGCCTCGAGCGCCCTCACCATCGTCGGGTAATCCGGGTATTTTCCGGTGCCGATCAGCAGCCGCGACCGGAAAGTCTTTCCCGCCAATGCAAGCGGCGTGTCCATGGCTAACCCCCTCCCACGAAAGTGACGATCTCGATGCGGTCTCCATCGCAAAGCGCAGTGTCCGGGTAATCCGCCTTGCGGACGATCGCCCGGTTCCGCTCGACCGCGACGCGGGATTCCGGCAGGCCGAGCTCGAGCAGCAGCGAAAGGACCGTCGATCCCTCGGCGACCGCGCGCTCCTCCCCGTTGACCACTATCGCCAAATCATCACGCCCTTTCAGAAGCAGATATCCCTGCCGCCCTCGAGCACGCGGACGAGCTTTCGGTCGTACTCATCCAGGAGCGGCGACCCTGCCAGGTCCCGCCTGCCTTCCCGCACGGCGGAGAGGCATTCCTCCCGCAGCGCGGAGTCTTCCGCGGAGACCGCGAATTCGGCAAGCGTGAGCAGCGCGTTGGGAACGCAGAAGCCGCGGATGGCGCCGTCCACCGCCATCTCCGTGAAGGCGCTCCCTGTGCGGCTGCGCCTGTAGCAGCTCGTGCACAGCGATGGGATATATCCCTTGGCGAGCACCCTCCGGACCATTTCCTCCAGGGGCCTGGTGTCGTCCACTTCGAACTGCTCGGACTCGCGCCTCCGCAGCCCTTCCGCGTATCCGCCGGGATCGGTCCGCGACCCGGCGCTTATCTGGGAAGCCCCGATGTCGAGGACCCGCTCGCGGAGCGAGGCGGGCTCGCGCGTCGAGACCACCACGCCGGCGGAGGGCACGGAAAGCCGGTAGACGATTACGATCTTCTCGAACTCCGCGTCGGACACGGGGCAGGGAGCGGCGGGAAGCGGGGAACCGAACGCCTTCTTGAAGCGCGGCACGGAAATCGTGTGCGGGAATGTCCCGTAGGCGTCGAAAAGGTGCTCGGCGTGCCGCAGGACCGAGAGCACCTCGAACCGGTGATCGTACAGGCCCAGGAGCGCTCCGATCCCGACGTCTCCGAACCCGGCGGGGATCGCCCGGTCCATGCACGTCAGGCGCCAGGCGTAGTCGGCTTTCGGGCCGGACGGGTGCATCTTCGCGTATGTCTCCGGGTGGTATGTTTCCTGGAACACCTGGTATACCCCTGCGCCTGCTTCCTTCAGGCTGCGGAGCTCGTCGATCGTCATGGGGGCGGCGTTCAAGTGGAGGATGCGCATCCCCGTCTCCCTGTAGATCGTCCGCAGCACTTCGGCGATGTAATCGGTCCGGGTCCGCAATGGGTGCTCGCCGGCAACCAGCAGGAGGCGGTTGTAACCTTTCTTCTCAAGATGGCGCGCTTCGGCGGCCGCAGCTTCGGGCGACAGGGTCATCCTGCGCGCTTTCCCGTTTCCCTTCCTGAAGCCGCAGTAGAGGCAATTGTTGCCGCACTCGTTGGAAAGATACAAGGGAGCGAACAGGACGATCCGGCGCCCGAACACCTCCTCGCGCACCCCGCGGGCGATGCCGCCGGCCGTCTCCCACACCATCGGGTCGAAGGTCGACAGCAGGCGCGCCGCCTCGAATGTGAGAAGCCTGCGGCGCGGCGAGAGGGATTTAAGAAGAGAAAACGCCTCCTTCCGCCCGAACGGGCTTGCCGCGGCGAGCATCCGGGATATCTCATCCGGCGATACGGGGAGTGTGGTTCGATTCTCCTGCGGAATCATGGACGATTTTCCCCCCCGTAAAAAAAGAAAACCGCACCCCTTGAAGGCACGGTTCGTGAAAGGCCACGCTCCCTGCGCCGGCATTATCCGGATCAGGTTCGATGGGTTGCCCTGGGCGAACACCCTTCCCCGGGCTCTCAGCGAATAGCACCCCTGGCGGTTATGGTTGAATATGATACGCCGCGCGCGGATTCGTTGTCAAACCGCCGGCCGGGATATCCCCCGCTGCCTTTACTTGGGAGGGGAGGGTGGGGTAAACTTTTGCGAATCTGTCTGATATCTTCCGGGAGAGGTAATGCCGTTGGCAAGGCCCACCATGGCGGAGATCATCCTTTCGTCGCTCCGGCATAACTACCGGGTATTGCGCTCCCTTCTTCCCCCGTCGACCTCGGTTTTCGCGGTGGTCAAGGCGAACGCCTACGGCCATGGTGCGGTCGCCGTCACCAAGGCGCTGGCGGAGGAGGGCGTCAAGACCTTCGGAGTCGCCACGGTCGAGGAAGGAGTCGAGCTTCGCCAGGCGGGCATACGCCGCCCGGTCGTCGTGCTCGGCGGGGTGGACGAGCCGCAGGCGGAGGAGGCCCACGCCAACGGCCTTTCCGCGGCCCTTTTCGATCCCCGCCAGATCCCCTACCTTGCCCGGGCCGCGGCGGCCCGCGGAAAGCCTTTCCCGGTCCACCTTAAAGTAGATACCGGGATGGGCCGCCTGGGCTTCATGCCCGAGAGCGCGTCCGCGATCATCGAGGCCGTCAGGTCGCGCAAGGAGCTGCGCGTGGAAGGGTGGATGACCCACCTCTCCTCCGCGGACGGGAAGGAACCGGCCGACCGGGAGTTCACCCTGGGGCAGCTCGCCGCCTTTTCAAGGGGGATAGCGGCGGTGAGGGAAGCGTTCGGCGCCGGCGTCTCGGTGCATGCGCTGAACAGCGCCGGCATCCTGTCATTCCGCGAATACGCATTCGACCTCGTACGCCCCGGGATCGCACTGTACGGCAGCCTCCCGGCCGAAGGGCTGGGGGCGGAACTGGGCTTGCGGCCGGTGATGAGGCTGGTGACCAAGATAGTCTCGCTGAAGGAATTGCCCCCGGACCACCCCGTGAGCTACGCCCGGGCGTACCGCCGGCCCGAGCGACGGAAAATCGCGGTAGTCCCGCTGGGATACGCGGACGGCTACCGACGCTCCTTCTCGGGGGCGGCATCCATGGTCGTCATGGGCCGCGCGGCGCCGGTCGCCGGAAGAGTGTGCATGGACCACACGATGCTGGACGTGACCGGCATACCCGGCGTCTCGCCGGGTACGGACGTCGTCGTCATGGGGGAAGGCGCGTCCACGGCCGACGAACTGGCCCGCATCTCGGGCACCATCCCCTACGAGATCCTCACGCAGGTCGGCCGGCGGATTCCGAGGCGCGCCGTTGGCTGACGAGGCGAAGCGCAACGGGGTATCCGTGGCCCTGGACAAGTTCGGGGTCCGGGTGTTCCGGATGCTGGAGGACCTGGGCAACGTCTTCGTTCTTTTCCTTCAGTGCGTCACGTGGCTGGTCCGCCCGCCGTCCGAGATAAGGAACATAGTGAAGCAGATGGAGGAGGTCGGAATCCGGTCGATGCCCGTAGTCCTCGTGACGGCGACGTTCACCGGCATGGTGCTCGCCCTCCAGAGCTGGTCGGGCTTCCAGCGGTTCCAGGCGACGAGTTTCGTGGGATCGGTGGTCGCCCTTTCCATCACGCGGGAGCTGGGCCCGGTGTTCGCCGGACTCATGGTCTCCGGACGCGTCGGCGCGGCCATGGCGGCGGAACTGGGAACGATGAAGGTCACGGAGCAGATCGACGCGCTGGTGACCCTTGCCACGAACCCTGTGAAATACCTCGTGGTCCCGCGCGTGGTCGCCTCCACGGCGGTCCTGCCGATCCTGGTCGTCTTCGCGGACCTGGTGGGGATACTCGGGGGATACTTCGTGGCGGTCTACCTTCTCGGCGCCAACCCGTACGTGTACATCAACAAGACGTACCAGTACCTCGAGTTCAAGGACATCTACACGGGTCTTGTCAAGGCCGCCGTCTTCGGATTCCTGATCGCCCTGATCTCCTGCTACAACGGCTTCATCGCGGAGGGGGGTGCCGAGGGGGTGGGCAGGGCCACGACGCGGGCGGTGGTGGCCTCCTCGATGGTGGTGCTCATCTCGGACTACTTCATGACGTCGTTCATGTTTTAACGGGGGCAGGGTGCCGACGATCGAGATAAACGGACTGTGCAAGCGGTTCGGAAAGAAGGTGGTGCTCGACGGGCTGGACCTGACCGTGCCGCAGGGGAAGAACACGGTGGTGATCGGCGGCAGCGGGACCGGCAAGTCGGTGCTCATAAAGTGCGTGGTGGGCCTTTTGCGGGCGGATGCGGGGGATATACGGATCGACGGCGAGGACGTTACGAAGATGGACGAGCGCGAGCTGGTCCGGGTCCGGAAGAAGTTCGGCATGCTGTTCCAGGGAGCCGCCCTTTTCGACTCCATGAACGTGGGGGACAACGTGGCCTTCGCTCTCAGGAGGCTTCACAGGTACCCGGAGCACCAGATCCCCAACGTCGTGGAGGAGAAGCTCGCCATGGTGGGCTTGAGCGACATCCAGCACCTCATGCCCGCGGAGCTGTCGGGGGGGATGAAGAAGCGCGTCGGGCTTGCCCGCGCCATCGCCTCGGAGCCGGAGATCCTCCTTTACGACGAGCCGACGACCGGGCTGGACCCCATCATGGCGGACGTCATCAACGAGCTGATCATCCGCCTTCGGGAGTCGCTCGGGGTGACCTCGATCTCCATCACGCACGACATGGCGTCGGCCTACAAGATCGCGGATTACATCGCCATGTTGTATAAAGGAAAGATCATCGAGGTGGGGACGCCGGAGCAGATCCGGCACAGCGCGAGCCCCGTCGTCTCCCAGTTCGTGGAGGGTCGCGCACAAGGGCCCATCACCGCCGAGCACGAGGAGTTCGTCCGCTTCGTCCGCCGGTCGGGCAAACCCCCGGAGCAGAAGGAGAATTGATGTCAAGAGAGGCGAAGGTGGGGATCTTCGTGGTGCTTGGGCTGGTGGTCCTCACTTACTTCACGTTCCGCGTCAGCAAGTGGGGGGGGATCGGCGAAAAGGGGTACAAGCTCACGGTCGACTTCGAGACCGCGGCGGGCCTGGAGCCCAAGGCGAACGTGAAGATGGCGGGCGTACCGGTGGGAAAGGTCGAGGAGATAAAGCTCGAGGGCGACCGCGCGAGGCTCGTGCTCCGGATCGACAAGGAGATCCGCATCCCGGTCGACTCGATAGCATCGATCCAGACCCAGGGGCTTCTGGGGGAAAAGTACGTCGAGATCCTGCCCGGCAAGCAGAAGGACCGGGTGCTGCCCGCCGGCGGGCGCGTCGCCAATACCCAGCCACCGGTGAACCTCGACGAAATCGTCCGGAAACTCTCCTTCATCGCCGACGACGTCAAGCGCTTCACCGAAACCCTCTCCAGCACTATCGGAACGGAGGAGGGGAAGCAGGCAATGTCGGAGATACTGCAGAACGTACGGGAAGCGAGCTCCGTTCTCCGGAACGTCACGACGGGCAACGAGGACAGGCTCAACAGGATCCTGGCCAACATAGACCGGCTCTCCGGGGACCTGCAGGAGATTTCGTCGGCCAACAAGGAAGACGTGCGTGTGACGATCGCGAACCTGAGGGAATTCTCGCAGACGCTCAAGGAGCAGACGCCCGGCCTCGCGAAAAAGCTCGAGGCGATGGGAGACCAGGTCAGCGGGGTGATAAGCGAAAACCGCGAGAACATAAAGGAGAGCATCGCGAACCTGAAGACGGCCTCGGCGAAACTCGACAACACCTTGTCGTCGGCGGAGAAGGTTCTGGCGAAGATCGAGCGCGGCGAGGGGACCCTCGGGAAGCTGATCAACGACAACACCACGGTCGGCTCTCTCAACGACACCCTGGACGGGATAAACAGGTTCGTCCGCAAGACAGAATCCCTGAAGACATTCCTGGACTACCGGCTCGAATACCAGACCGGACCTTCCGAGTTCAAGCACTACGCGAACCTGCGGCTCCAGCCTTCCGCGGACAAATATTACCTCCTCGGGATCGTGGATGACCCGCGCGGAAAACTCGACACCAACGACACCACGACGACGGTCGACGGCGTGACGACCACGTCGCGCTCGGAGACCTTCACGAACGACCTCAAGTTCACGGCGCTCGTCGCGAAGCGGTTCTCCGGCCTGACGATCAAGGGCGGGGTCATGGAGTCGACGGGAGGGATAGGCGCCGACTACGAGGTGCTTAAAGACCGGTTTACGGTGGGCCTGGATGCCTTCGATTTCGGAAGGGAAAAGGGGCAACATCCGCATTTGAAAGCGTACGGCAACTATGATATCGTCAAAAACCTTTTCATTACCGGCGGAGTCGACGATATCCTCAACAGCGAGAGCAACTTGAGGACTTTCTTCTTCGGCTTCGGCATCAAGTTCGCCGACGAGGACCTGAAGACCCTGCTCGGGGCCGTCCCCATCAAGCCTTAACGCGGCGGGCGCCCGGCCAAAATACTGGAAAAGACGCGAGGGAAAAAGCGCCATGGCGAGGATACACAGGGCGATTTTAAGCGTGTCGGACAAGACGGGCATCGTGGAATTCGCGAAGGCGGTTTCGCGGCTCGGCGTGGAGCTTTTCGCCTCGGGAGGGACGGCCAGGCTGCTTAAGGAGAAGAAGGTCCCGGTTCGCCTCATAGAGGAATACACCGGCGCGCCGGAAATGCTCGACGGCCGGGTCAAGACGCTGAATCCAAAGATCCACGGCGGGATCCTCGCGCTCAGGGACAACCCGGCGCACATGAAGACCATCGAGTCCCAGGGGATAGTCCCTTTCGACATGGTGGTGGTGAACCTGTACCCCTTCGAGGCGACGATCGGGAAGCCGGGATGCACGCGGGCCGAGGCGATCGAGAACATCGACATCGGGGGTCCGTCGATGGTCCGCTCGGCCGCAAAGAATTGCCAGCACGTGGCGGTGGTATGCGATCCCGCCGACTACCCGGAACTCCTGGAGAAGCTCAAGAAGGGGAACGGCAACCTGGACGAGCAAACGCACGCGGAGCTGGGCAGGAAGGCCTTCGCGCTGACCGCGGCGTACGACGCCGCGATCTCCAACTACCTGGGGCGGGGAGACGGCGCGCGGGACGAATACCCCGTGACCTTCACCGCGCAGTGGAGAAGGGTCCAATCGCTGCGCTACGGGGAGAATCCGCACCAGACCGCCGCGTTCTACGCCGACCTCAAGCTTCCGGGGGAGCCCAGTCTCGGGGGGGCGCGCCAGCTCCAGGGGAAGGAGCTTTCCTATAACAACATAGTCGACATAGATGCGGCGCTGCAGCTGGCTCTCGAGTTCCAGGACCCGGCCGCGGCGATTATAAAGCACACGAACCCGTCGGGAGTCGGCATATCAAGGAAGAGGCTGGTGGACGCCTTCAAGAAGGCCAGGGAATGCGACCCCGTCTCCGCGTACGGAGGAGTCATAGGATTCAACAGGCAGGTGGGGGCGGATGCCGCCAAGGAAGTGGCCGCCACGTTTTTCGAGGCGGTCATCGCGCCCGGTTACGACAAGGCGGCGCGCAAGATCCTCTCCGCCAAGGCAAACCTGCGGGTGCTGGAGACCGGAGGGGAGTTCCGGTGGGATTCGCAGGCGGGCCACGAGATGAAGAAGGTGAGCGGCGGCCTGCTGCTCCAGAGCCGGGACCGGCACGTTCTCGCGGCGTCAGGCCTCAAGATCGTGACGAAGCGTGCTCCGACGGCGGACGAGCTCGAGGCCCTGATGTTCGGCTGGAAGGTCTGCAAGCACGTCAAGTCCAACGCCATCGTCTATGCCCTCAAGGATCGCACCGTGGGCGTGGGGGCGGGCCAGATGAGCAGGGTGGATTCCGCCAAGATCGCGGTGATGAAGGCCCAGCGGCCCACCAAGGGGACGGTCGTGGCGTCCGACGCGTTCTTCCCGTTCCGGGACGGCCTCGACGCCGCGGCGGAAGCCGGGGCCACGGCCGCCATCCAGCCCGGGGGATCGGTGCGCGACGCGGAGGTCATCGCCGCCGCCGACGAGCACGGGATGGCCATGGTTTTCACAGGAGTCAGGCACTTCCGGCATTAGCGGGCGGGGACGCTCGGGGGGGAGGACGCTCCTCTACGTGCGGCTTGAACAGGAATGTCCGCCGCAACATCGGAGAATGTCCCCGATTAAAGGAGGGATCGCATGGGGCTTAAGGTCCTAGTTGTTGGAAGCGGGGGGCGCGAGCACGCGCTGGTCTGGAAGATCGCGCAGAGCCCCCTGGTCGACAGGATATTCGCCGCTCCGGGAAATCCGGGCATGGCGAAACACGCCGAGCTCGTCCCGGTCGCCTCCGACGATCTCCCGAAGCTCCGCGACTTCGCAGTCGGCAAAAGGATCGATTTGACCGTGGTGGGACCCGAGGCCCCGCTGGCGGCGGGTCTCTCCGACATGCTCTCGAAGGAGGGACTCCTGGTTTGCGGCCCCAGCAAGGCCGCGGCGCAGCTGGAAGGCTCCAAGGTATTCACCAAGAACATCCTGGCAAGGTACGGAATCCCTACCGCGGATTTCCGCGTGTTCGACGACTACGACGACGCGGAGCAGTTCGTCCTTACCCATCGCCTGCCCGTCGTGATCAAGGCGGACGGACTGGCGGCCGGCAAGGGAGTGGCCGTCGCCGCGACGTACGAGGAGGCGGTCGCGTTCTTGAGGGACGTAATGGAGAAGAAGGTCTTCGGCCCGGCCGGCGAGAAGGTCGTCGTCGAGGACTGCCTGACGGGCGAGGAGGCCTCCTACATCGTCTTCACCGACGGAGAGAAGATCGTCCCGCTTCCCAGCTCCCAGGACCACAAGCGGATCGGCGACGGGGACACGGGGCCCAACACCGGGGGGATGGGGGCATACTCCCCGGCGCCGGTGGTGACTCCCGAAGTCGAGAAAAAGGCGCTGGAGAAAATCTTCCGGCCTCTCCTGGCCGGCATGCGCGCCGAGGGGATGCCGTTCCGCGGTATCCTTTACGGGGGTCTCATGATCGAGCGCGGCGAGCCCAGGGTGCTCGAGTTCAACGTCAGGTTCGGCGACCCGGAGGCGCAGCCTCTTTTCATGCGGCTGAAAAGCGACCTCGTGCCTCTTCTCGTCCAGTGCGCGCAAGGGAAACTGACGGACGCGGTGATGGAGATCGACCCCCGGCCCACCGTGTGCATCGTCATGTCCTCCGCCGGCTATCCCGGCGCCTACAAGAAGGGGTTCCCCATCTCCGGCATCGAGGAGGCGGAAAGCCTGGGCGGAGTCCAGGTGTTCCACGCGGGGACCGCATTGAAGGACGGCCGGCTTGTGAGCAACGGGGGGCGTGTGCTTGGAGTCACGGCGGTCGACGGAAACATCCGGAGCGCGATCGAACGCGGGTACCGCGCGGCGGAGAAGATACGCTGGGAAGGGGCGTACTACCGCAGCGACATCGGCAAAAGGGCGCTCATGCGGGGCGGGGCCTGATTCCGATGGCCGGCAAAGTCCTCATCCTGATGGGCAGCAGATCTGACGCGGATGTCATGGTGGAGGCGTCCCGGACGCTTTCCGAGCTGGGAATCGCCTGCACGACGACCATAGCGTCCGCCCACAGGTCTCCCGGGCGCACCCAGAAACTGGCCAGGGAAGCCGAAGGCGAGGGATTCTCCGTTATAATCGCGGGCGCGGGCGCGGCGGCTCATCTCGCGGGGGTCGTCGCGTCGGAGACGGTGCTGCCCGTCATAGGGGTGCCGCTCGCGAGCTCTCCACTTTCCGGGCTGGACTCCCTGCTCTCCACGGCGCAGATGCCCGGAGGCGTGCCCGTCGCGACGATGGCGGTCGGCAGGGCCGGCGCCCAGAACGCCGCGTACCTTGCCGCGCAGATACTTGCATTGTCCGACGCAAAGCTCAGGAAGAAGCTCAAGGACCGGAGGCGGCGGATGGCGGAAGCGGTCGCCGCGGCCGCGGAAGAGGTGAAATGATCTTCCTCTCCCCCGAATGCTTCCCCTGCTTCCTGCGGCAGGCGGACTTGGCGGCGCGCGCGCACGGTGCATCCGAGGCGGAGCGGACCGCGCTTGCCGCCAGGTCGTCCGCGATGCTGGCGGATCTTTCCGACTGCGAGGTGCCCGCGGGGATCGCCACCCGCCTCCAGGCGCTCGCCCGCGAGTCGCTGCGGACCGAAGATCCTTTCCGCCTGGTGAAGCGCCGCGAGCTGGAACGGTTCGATGCCGTATCGAGGAGGGCGGAGGAGATCGTCGCCGCCTCGGCGGACCCGCTCGCGGCGGCCGTGTGGATCGCGGTGTTCGGCAACATCATGGACTCCGGAATAATAGAGCGCGAGTCGATGGAGCGCGAGGTCGAAAGCCTTTCCGGGGAAGCGTCGCGCAAAGAGGTCCCGGGGGATCTTCTCGAACGGATCCGCAGCGCGAAACGCATCGGCGTCCTCCTGGACAACGCCGGAGAGGCTGCCTTCGACGTGCCGCTGCTCTCGCGCCTGGGGCTTGGCGGCGGGCGGCAAGTGTGGATCGGGGTGAAGGGCGGTCCGGTCATCGACGACCTGACCGCGGACGAGGCGACGGAGATCGGCCTTTCGCGCTACGGCGAGATCGTCTCGAACGGGAACCGGGGAGTGGGGACGGACCTCGACCTGTGTCCGCCGGAATTCCGCTCCAGGATACGCGACTCGGACGTCGTGCTGTCCAAGGGGCAGGCCAATTTCGAGACGCTCGTGGGACGGGTGCGCAACGCCGTGTTCCTGCTGCGCTGCAAGTGCCCGGTGGTGTCGCGCGCCCTCGGGAAAAGGGAAGGCGACATCGTCATAATCGACGGCGCGACGGCGGCATGACGCGCCTGGCGCGCTTCGACGCGGGAAACGTCGCATTCTTCCCTCCCGGGGTGGTCGAGTCGCTCCAGGCCGGGGGGATGGTCGTCTATCCCACCGACACGCTTTACGGCCTGGGGGTCGACCCTCGCTCGAAGGAAGGGCTCCGCAAGCTGCTCGTCCTCAAGGGCCGCGAGGGGAAAAAGCCGATCCCGCTCCTTCTGGACGGACCGGAGCGGGTGGCCGACTGGGCGGAGCATGTCCCGGCGGCGGCCGGCCGCCTCATGGGAAAGTTCTGGCCGGGCGGCTTGACGATGGTTCTGACCGCATGGGCGGACGTGCCGGAACCGATCACCGGAGGAGGCCGCACCGTCGGGCTGCGAGTTCCGAACCATCCCATACCCCGCGCGCTTGCGAAGGCCCTGGGAGGCGCGATCACCGGGACGTCCGCCAACCGGGCGGGAAATCCAGGCGACTGGCGCAGCGCCGAGGAGATAGTCCGGGAGTTCACGGGGGAAGTCGACTGGGTCCTGTGGGACGGCCCTCCTCCCGCGGCCGGTCCGGCGGACTCCGGAGGAAGGCGGTTACAGGGCTCCACGGTGGTGAGGGCGGCCGATGGAGACGTCGTGCTGCTGCGCGAGGGGGCGATACCGTTCCGGGAAATCACAGAGTGCCTGAAGAAGGGATGAAGCCATGGCAATCGTAGCGCCGTTTCGAGGGATACACTACGACACCAAGAAGATCGGGGACCTCTCCGGCGTCGTTACGCAGCCGTACGACGTGATATCGCCGGAGGAGCAGAAGTCCCTCCACAAGCGCCATCCCCGCAACATCGTCTGGGTGGATTTCGGCATGGACCAGGCGGGGGACGGCCCGAACGAAAACAAGTACAGCCGCGCCGCTTCCCGTTACCGCCAGTGGCTCGCCGAGGGGACGCTCGTTCAGGACGAGCGGCCGGCCTTCTACTACTACGAGCAGGAGTTTTCCGTCCCGGGTAAGGGGACCTTCGTGCGCAAGGGCTACCTTGGCGCGCTCCGGCTCTCCGCCTTTGGAGAAGGCGAGGTGCTTCCCCACGAAAAGACCCTGTCGAAGCCGAAGGAGGACCGCCTGGCCCTCATGCGGGGGACGGACGCGAACATGAGCCCCATATTCGGGTTGTTCTCCGACCCGAAGGACGAGGTCCTTTCGGCGCTGCGCAAGGGGCTTCCTCCGTCCCCGGATTTCGCGGCGAAGGACGACCTGGGGATCCTGCACCGCGTCTGGACGGTATCGGATCCCGCGGTCCAGGCGGCGGCGGCGAAGAAGATGGAGGACAAGAAGGTCTTCATCGCCGACGGCCATCACCGGTACGAGACCGCCCTCGCATTCCGCGACGAGATGCGCAAGAAGCACGGCAGCAGGAGCGACGCCGCCTATGAGCATGTCCTCATGTTCATGTGCAACATGGACGACAAGGGGATCGTAATACTGCCGACGCACCGGGGCGTCCATTCGCTTTCCGGGTTTTCCGAGGAGGAACTGGCCGCGAAGGTGCGCGCGGCGCTGCCGATGGAGACCCGCAAGGGATCGCCGGAGGATGCCATCCTCGCCCTCGAGGCCGCGGGGAAGAAGGGAAAGGCGATCGCATGGAGCGCCGGAGGAGGCCGGTTCCACCTTGTATCGTTCCCGGACCTTGCCGGTTTCTGCGCGCAGCGCCTCGCGAAATACCCCCCGGAGCTCCGCTCCCTGGACGTGGTGCTCCTCCATGGCTATCTGCTGGAGCAGGTGCTGGGCGTGACCCCGGAGGCGGTGACCGCCGGGAGCTGCGTCAAGTATTACAAGGACCCGGCCAAGGCAGTCTCCGACCTCAACGGCGGCGCCATACAGGCCGCCTTCTTCCTGAACCCGGTGACGGTGGATGAATTCCGCAGCGTTTCGCTCTCGGGGCATGTGCTGCCCCAGAAGTCCACGTTCTTCTACCCGAAGATCCTGACGGGGCTGCTGATATTCTCCACGCGCGGGGATGAGCGCGTCTCCGCCTGAGAAGGATCCGTCGGCGGGCGCCCGGCGCGGCGGTAGCGGGCTGGACTCCCTTTCCGTGCTGCAGCCGGCGCGGGGTTACCGGTTTTCCCTGGACGCGGTTCTCCTGGCCGATTTCGCGGCCGCGGATTGCGGGCGCTCGGTCCTGGACCTCGGGACCGGATGCGGCATAGTCCTTCTCCTGCTTGCCAGGTTGTGCCCTTCGCTGCGCAGCGGCGTCGGCGTGGAGATCCAGCGGGGCCTGTGGGAGTTCGCGCGGATGAATTTCGAGCGGAGCGGGCGCGGAAAGGCGCTGGCGGCGGTGCTCGGCGATTTCCGGAAGGAACGGAAGGAAATTCCTCCCGGATCGTTCGACCTCGTCGTCTCGAATCCCCCGTTCCGAAAGGCGGGGTCCGGCAGGAGGAATCCCGACCCCCAGAAAGAGACCGCGAGGCACGAGGTCGAGTGCACGCTGGCCGATGTGTTCGCGGCGGCGGGCAGGGCGCTGTCCGCACAGGGGCGGTTCGCCATGATCGGCCTGCCGGAACGCCTTCCAGAAATACTGTCCTGCGCCTCCGCCTCGGGAATCCGCCCGGAGCGGCTCAGGTTCGTCCACCCTTGCGCCGGCCGCCCCGCCAACCTGCTGCTGTTTGCGGGAAGCCGCCGCAAGGCGCGGCCGCTGTCGGTTTCGCCACCCCTTGCCGTTTACGCGGAGAAGGGAATATACCACCCGGAGATGGAAGCAATTTACCGCCGCCTCATCCGTCCTTGACGAACTCGAGGGAGTCGGGGAAGGACTAGGCTTTGCGCGAAGCGGCTTTTCGCGCGAGGGAGCGCAGGATATTCCTGGTTTCCGGATCCGCCACGCCGCCGATGCCTTCCGGGTCGCGGGCGGCAACGGGAAGCGCGCCGTCGCCGGGCGCCTCCGGTTCATCGGTCCCGGCCGCCGGCATGGGACCCACGACGAACCGGATGTCGGAAGCCTTTTCGCCCTCCAGGATCCCGTTTATCCGCTCGAGCAGGACGGGCTTCATCAGTTGGAGCTCCTGCGACCATGAGTGGTTGAGGACCGTCACGGTGAGGACGCGGTTCTTAAGTCTCGACGGGCATGTTTTTCCGGATAGAAGAGGTCCCACGATCTGCGGCCATTCGGACGAGAGCCGCACCATCCACGCCACGGAATGAAGCCCCTGGGCGGCAAGGACGTCCTCCAGCACATCGGACACCCTCGACGCTTTCTTCAAGTGCGATCCTGGCGGGTCCGCCGCATCCTGCCTCCCGCTATCTGGCCTATGAGCGCGCATGCGACGAACGGCGGGATGGCCCATGCGGACACATGATTGGTGATGCGCAGGTATGCGATGATCGGAACGGAGAGATGGACGTAGATGAACCACAACAGGGAGAGTTTCCTTGTCCCTTCCCGCAGGTAACCGAGCGGGAGATTGACGACCAGGGCAAAGGCGCCGATCCAGGCCATGGTCGTCAATTCCGGCTGTGTCCCGAAGATGTTTCCGGCGGCAATCATTTAATAACTATATAATATACGTCCAATCCTTACAGCAGGTTCGGGAGGTTTCCCGTGGGGCGCCTTACCCCCCAGGATATGATCCTGATATTCAGGGGGACACACCAGGTTCTGTCGGCGGAAAAGCACCTTAAAAGAGGAGGCGTGCCCATGCGCCTGATCCCGGTCCCCAGGAGCCTGACTTCCGATTGCGGCCTGGCGATACGAATACATTCCGGTGAGCGTGCCCGCGCCAGGAAAATACTTATGGCGGCTAAACTTCTACCCGCATCGGCCCACCTTTTGCGAGGCAATGGGGGGTACGAGGCGGTCGCCTTCTGACCGCCATCTACGCGTTCTCCGGGAAAAGGGGGACTTTTACCTTGACAAATCCGAATTGGCCAATCAAAATAAACACTTATTATAGATCCGCCGGAGGTAGCGTGCGCGGGCGGAACGCTGACCGCATCTGTTTCCGAATAACTGTTTTCGTAGTGCTCATGACACTTTCGGTATCCGGCTTCGCAGGCGAACCGGAGATGCCTCCTGCGTCTGCGGCATCGACCGCCGAAACCAGGCCGGCCCCGGAACTTATGACGGCTGCCGTTCCCGCCGTCGCCCCGGCCGTCATGCAGGTTCCCGTCCCTGCAGCCCCCCCGGCGACCGTACCTGAATCCGTCCCCGCGGTCGCGCCTGCGCCCGCCGCCCTTTCGGCCCAGCCGTCCGAGTCGCAGACCCAACAGGCCGTTCCGTCGCGGCATCCCCCTGAACCTGTCGCCGTCCTCTCGGCTCCGCCCGAGGAGAAGCAAAAGGATCGCGTGCTGTCGCAGGGCGAGGTGGATCTCCAGCTGTCCAGGAACAGGGACGAGGAGCGCGAGGATGCCGCGGCCCCGGAGTTTTTCGTCAGCGCGCAGGGGGAACGCAGGCACAGGGACGCGGACCTTTATACCGGCCTTATGGGCCGGATAGACAAGTTCATCCGCTATTTCCAGACCGCCGGGCGCAGCAAGTTCGAGCTTTACCTGACCAGGTCCGGAAAATACGCCGACATGATGCGCGGAATTCTCGCCACGTACGGCCTTCCCGGAGATCTGATCTACCTCGCCCTCATCGAGAGCGGGTTTTCCCCGAAGGCGTATTCGGTGGCGCGGGCCGCCGGCCCCTGGCAGTTCATCGCCGGCACGGGCCGCAGGTACGGGCTGCGGATCGACTGGTGGGCCGACGAACGAAGGGACTACGAGAAATCCACCCACGCCGCCGCGTCCTACCTCAAGGACCTCTACGGCATGTTCGAGTCCTGGCCGCTTGCCACCGCTGCCTACAACGCGGGAGAAGGGAAGATACAGAAGGCGGTGACCCGCTACAAGTCCGAAGATTACGTAGAGCTGATCCGCCACCGGTACTTGAAGCAGGAGACCAAGGATTACGTTCCCAAGATGATCGCGGCGCTGACCATCGCCAAGGAGCCCGAGAAGTTCGGTTTCGTCGGGGTGAAATACGAGGATCCGCTGGAATTCGACAAGGTGACCGTTCCCGGCGGGACCGACCTGCCGACGCTGGGGCGCATCATCGGTATTCCCTACGAATCCCTGCGGGAGTGGAACCCCGAGCTTCGCCGGTTCTGCACTCCGCCCAACCGCGACGAATACGAGATACGGCTTCCCAAGGGGTACGGCAAGATCGCCGAGGAGCAGATGGAGGAGATTCATGCGAGCGCCAACGTCAACTTCCTTCTGCATACGGTGAAAAAAGGCGAGACCCTGGAATCCCTGGCGAACCGGTATCACACGACTGCCCCGATACTCCAGGAGCTGAACGGATTGAAAAAGCCCGGGATCGGCCGCACCGCCCGGCTCGTTATCCCGATCGCCGGCCTGTCCGAAGAAGAGGCCGTGCCGGGGAAAGAGGTCTCTCCGGAGCAGGTGGAGGCCGCATTGAAGCGCATGGACGAGGTGGCGCGGCGAATCCGCACCGTGCGCGTGAGGAAGGGCGACACGCTGGCTCGCATTTCGAAGAGAACCGGCGTCCCCGTCGAAGAGCTCGCGGAAGCGAACGGATTGAAGGCGAAGAGCCGCTTGAAGATCGGAATGAGGCTACGGCTTCCGGGGGCGGGGTCCTACCAGGCCAGGAAGTCCGTGGCGCCGGATAATCGGGGAGTCAAGGAAAAACGGCATGTGGTTCGCCGCGGCGATACCCTTTCCAAGATATCCAAGGTATACGGCGTAACTCCCGAGCAGCTCTCCGAGCGAAACAACCTCAAGGAAGGGCAGACCCTGCCCCGAGGACGCGTCCTGCGAATCCCCCTGGAGTCCTAACCTGCCGGATCCACGCAACCTAGTCTACCTGGACAACGCCGCAACTTCACTCCCAAAGCCGAACGGCGTGGCGGGCGCGGTTGCCGCCGCAATACGGCGGGCGGGAAACCCGGGCCGCTCCGGCCATGTGTTGTCCCTTCGATCCGCGAGGGATGTCTTCGTCGCGCGGGAGAGGCTTGCGGAGCTGTTCGGCGCCGGCGACAGCTCCCGTTTCGTTTTCACTGAGAATGCGACCGCGGCCCTCAACCAGGCGATAAAGGGATTGCTCAAGGCGGGAGACCACGTGGTCACCACTTCCGTCGAGCACAACTCCGTCATGAGGCCGCTGCGCCGCATGGAGGATGGGGGGGTATCCGTTACGGTCGTCCCCGCTGGCAAGGACGGCGTCGTCGATGCGGGGGACGTTACGGCCGCCATGCGAAAGGCGACGCGCCTGGTCGCCGTTGTGCACGCATCCAACGTCTCGGGCGCGATCCAGCCCGTCGGGGAGATCGTGCGGGCGGCGCGCCGGCGCGGAGTCGCCACGCTGGTGGATGCGGCCCAGACCGCCGGGGCGGTTCCGATAGACCTTGGGTCCCTTCCGGTCGACCTGCTCGCCGCACCGGGGCACAAGGGGCTTCTAGGCCCCCAGGGGACCGGTTTCCTCTACGTGCGGGAAGGAATGACCCTTTTTCCCCTCATCGAAGGGGGGACCGGCACCCGTTCGGAGAACGACCGCCAGCCGGATTTCTTCCCCGACGCCCTCGAGTCGGGGACGCGCAACAGCGTCGGCCTTGCGGGCCTTGCGGTCTCGCTCGCCTGGCTGCTGCGCAAAGGGGTGAAAACCGTGAGGGAGAAGGAAACGATGCTGCTTTCCGAGCTCCTGGCAGGCATGGTGAAGATTCCGGGCGTGGCCCTGTTCGGTCCCCCGGATCCCGCCCGCCGCGCCTCGGTCCTGTCCTTCCTGGTGGAAGGTATGGATCCGGCGGAGACGGGGCGCCTTCTGGAGAAGCGGTTCGGCATCCTCGTGCGCGCGGGGCTGCATTGTTCGCCCAATTCGCACCGGACGCTCGGGACGTTCCCGGAAGGCACGGTGCGGGTGAGCCCCGGACCGTTCACGACGAGGAAGGAGGTCGCTTTTTTCCTTTCCGCGCTGCGGAAGATAAGTTCTTCGCGGCGCCGGGACCGCCTAGCGCCGCCGCCCGGCGCAAGATTGCGGTAGTCGATCGGCCCGCGAGGAACCGGATCGTCCGCACTGACCCGCCGCGATCCCTTACGAATTCCGATCCGACTATATCCTTCCCTTTCCAGTCGCCGCCCTTTACAAGCACGTGCGGGACGACCCGCTCGATAAGGGCGGCCGGCGTCTCCTCCCTGAAAATCACCACGTAGGATACGCAGGAGAGTGAGGCCAGCAGGTACGCACGGTCGGCTTCGCCCTGGACGGGGCGGCCGGGGCCCTTGAGCCTGCGGACCGACTTGTCGGCGTTGACGCCCACGACGAGAACGTCGCCCAGCTTTGCGGCCTGGCGCAGGTAGCGGGCGTGGCCGGTGTGCAGGATGTCGAAGCAGCCGTTGGTGAACACGATCCGCTTCCCCGCCCGGCGAAGGCGCGAAAAGAGCGGGGCGGCGCCGCGGGCAGGGACTATTTTTTTTTCCGGGTCTTCCGGTAGGCGCGTTCGTTCCGGTCCTGCGCGCACGGGATCCTCCTCCTGACCTCGACGACCTGGGACGGGTCGATCGACGCGATCGCCAGCCCCTCCTCCTCGCCGGCGCTTGCCAGCCGTTCCCCCCAGGGCGAGACGATGAGAGAGCCGCCGGAAAACCGGAAGTCCCCCGACGGCCCCACGGCGTTCGATGCGGCGACGAAGAGCTGGCTCTCCACCGCCCGCGCCGTATTGAGCAGCTCCCAGTGCGCTTTCCGTACCGAGGGCCATTGCGCGCTTACGCAGAACAGGGTCGCCCCTGCGAGGAAATATTTCCGGGACAGCTCCGGGAATCGCAGGTCGTAGCAGATGTGCGGCCCGACCACGCCGACGTCGGTCAGCGCCACCTCCGCGCTGTATCCCTTGCCGAAGTGGAGGTGCTCTCCGGACGGCTGAAAAAGATGGGCCTTGCGATACTGTCCCGTGATCGCTCCGGTCGCATTGACGACGTAAAGGGTGTTGTAGACGCGCCTCCCCGCGCGCTCGGGAAGCGATCCGGCGATCACCATGCGTTTGTCGGACGCGAGCCTGCGCAGGTCGTGCAGGATCCCGGGAGTGGTCCTGGCCAGGGCGTTCAGCCGGTCGTAGGCGAAGCCGGTGCTCCACATCTCCGGAAGGACGCACAGCGATGCGCCCTCCCGCGCTGCCTTGCCCAGCAGGGCGAACGCCCTTCCCGCGTTTGCCTCCACGGAACCCATGTCGATGCGGAACTGCAGCACTGCTGCCTTGAAAGGGCGGATCATCAAGGTCTCCGCGAGCCTTAAGGGAATCAGAGGACGGTGCGGGCCACCGTCAGGACCACTATATTCCCGGCCCCCGCCGTTTTCAAGGCGAGGGAGCACGCCCTCGCGGTTGCGCCCGACGTGAAAACGTCGTCCAGCAGCAGGATTTCGGGAGGCGGCTGCAGACGCGGAGAAACGCCGAATCCGCCGCGCACGTTTTCCCCGCGCTCGGCGAGCCGCAACCCTGCCTGCGGACGATTTCCGCCGCCTCTCCGAAGGACGGCGGGCTCGAACGGCCAGCCGGCAAGGGCGGAGAATGCCCGCCCCACGAGGGCGGGAAAATTGAATCCCCGCTGGAAATATTTGAACGGCCGGATCGGAACGGGGACGACGACCGGCCGGAAGCCGGCCGGGAAACGGTCGGCCCATTTCCCGGAAACGGCTTCCAGCAGCCGTTCGGCGACGGCTCTCGCGGGGACGGCTTGCCTTGCGTATTTCACGGCGCGTATCCCGTCACGGACGCATCCCTCGTAGGCGAAAAGCGAGCGCGCGAAATCGAACGGCGGAGGATCCGCGCGGCAATGGCGGCAGGCGGGTACATCGCGGGCCGCGAGGCCGCCCGTGAAGGCGCCGCAGCGGGGGCACTCCCCCCCGCCGTAGGCGGGCCAGCTCCTTATGGATTCGGCGGAGATGCCGCAGGGCGAGGAAGGGAAAAGCGACGTCAGGCAGCGAAGCTCGGCCAGAATCTTCGCAGCCCCGATCCGCCGCACAAGGCCCTTTGCTGCGTTCCCGGGATCAGCGGATGGATGCGGGCGCCGCGTACTCCCTGTGGCCGTGGTCGATGGCGTAGGCGTTCCAGGCCCCGCAGTCGGGGCACCTGCCGGCCCACTTGATGGTGGCCTTTCCGCATTTCGAGCATCGGAAGGGGATGAGGTATCGCCGCTTGTAGCCGAAGGCGCGCTGGTAGTGCTGGCAGGCGGATTCATAACGGCCTCTCCGCCGGAGCGCCTCCGCCAGCAGTATGTTGACGGACTCCCGTTCCGGCTCGAGCGATTCCGCCTTCAACAACTGTTCCACCGCCTCGTCGTTCATTTCAAGCCGCAGGAAAAACTTGCCCATGAACAGATTGACGTCGAAGTCGGAGGGGAACTCCTGCACGAGCTCGGTGTATACGCCTATCACCGCCTGCGGGCTCTCCGTCTCGATGCCCATATCTTCGAGCTTTATGAGAAAGACGGCGTTGCGCGTCGCCCTGTAGCCTTGCATAAGAATATCGGTGGCTTCGTCCAGGTTCCCCCGCGACCGCATGTATTCGGACAGGGCGACGTGCGATGCGCAGAATCCGGGCTGGTCCTTTATGAGGTCCCTCAAGCGCCGTTCCGCGTCGTCGGTTTTCCCTTCGGCCAGCCTGACGGCGGCTTTCTCGTACCGCAGGGAATCGAAGAGCGCCTGGTCCTCGGGCGTTGCCGATTTGCCCTTGTATTTCATAATCTTCTTCTGCATCGCGTAGGCCTGAACCATCTCCTTGCGGAGAAGGTGAATGTCCCGCAGCCCCTCCCATGCCCGCGGGTTCTCCCCCTCGGCGTCCTCGATCGCCTTCAGAAGGGAATAGGCGTTGTCCAGGTCGTTCATCCCGCGGTACAGGTTCGCCAGCCGGAAGAAAACCGACAGGTCCGAGGGATCGATCTGCTTGACCCGCGTCAGCGCCTTCACCGCCTCGAGGTTATTGCCCCGCTCCGTCTCGACCGAGGAGAGGAGGTCGAGGGCCTCGCGGTCGTCGGGATTAACGGAGAGGCTGCGCTCCAGCTCCTTCGACGCCTCCTGGAGCATCCCCCTCTGGAACATCTCGGATGCCTTCGCGACCCTCGCGCGCGCCGCCTCCCGGCGCTGCTTCTCACGGCGCTCCTTCCAGTTCTTCGACGCCATGGTCACGTCCTTGACCAGGGTGCCGAGGATGACCATAGCCGCCCCGAGCGAGAAGGACAGGATGGCCAGCTCGCTGACGGTCACCTCCATCATCCGGGTCGCGGAGTAGAAAAACTGGATGTGCTGGCCGTTCAGCAGCGATATGTAGGAAAATCCAACCAGGATGATGACGAACAGCAGGAACAGAAGTCGGACCGCCATGTGCGGATTCCTCCGGGGTTATCGCTCCTCGGGGAGGGGGATCTCCGGGGCCGATCCCCACAGCCGGTCGAAGTTGTAGAATTCCCTTACGCTGGAAAGAAACACGTGCACCACGAAATCGCCGTAATCGAGAAGGACCCAGCGTCCTTCCCGGATCCCTTCGACGCCCAGCGGGCGAACACCGTCCTTCCGTAGCGACTCCTCGATGTGGTGGGCGACGGCCGAGACCTGCCGGTCGGACGTTCCCGAGCATAGGAGGAAGAAGTCGGTGAATGTGGCCCGTTCCCGTACGTCCAGGGCGCGGATGTCGGCGGCCTTTTTGTCATGGGCCAGCCTTGCGCACCGCAGCAGCGTATCCCGTGTCGTTATGGCCTTCGCCCCTCCGCGCGATCGACGTAAAGACGGTTGTCCGATATGTACCGCTCCACCTCCGGCGGTACGAGCCCCCGTATGCACATGCCCTTGCGGACTTTCTCGCGGATGGCGCTAGATGAGACGTCCAGGGCCGGCAGCGAGGGGCAGAACAGCCTCCGCCCGCCCGGAAGGCGGTAGCTTCTTCCCTGCCAACTATAGCAATGCGGGTCCTCTTTTTCAATACGGATGCCCTCGGGGGGAACGGGCTCCGGGCTCGCTCCGGCGCGCGGAAGGAGCAGGAAATCGCACGCGGAGAGGAGATCCCGGTACCGGTGCCAGGTCGACACCTCGGCGAACGAGTCCGCCCCCATGACGAAGACGATGCGCGCGTCGGGCAGGGTCTCCCGGAAATGAACGACGGTGAGGAGCGAGTAGGACGGCCCTTCCCGCCTGATCTCCACGTCGGACACTTCGATATCCGCAAGCCCTGCCGTGCCCGCCGCGGCCATCGCGAAGCGGTGCCTCGCCTCGGACACGGGCTGCCTCGGCTTGTGCGGGGGGTAATGCGCCGGGAACAGGATAACGCGCGATATCCCCAGCGCCTCCTTCGCCTCTATCGCCATCCGCAGGTGGCCGTTGTGGAAGGGATCGAACGTCCCGCCGAAGAGCGCCACCGATGTCTGCGGAGATCGCACTTAAGTCCGGACCTGGCCGTCCCCGAACGCTATGAACTTGGTGGTCGTCAATTCCTCCAGGCCCATGGGCCCGAACGCGTGGATCTTGGAGGTGCTGATCCCGATCTCCGCGCCCAGTCCCAGCTGGAATCCGTCGTTGAACCGGGTGGAGGCGTTGACCAGGACCAGCGACGAGTCCACCTCGCGCACGAACCGCATCGCCCTGGCATGGTCCTTCGTGAGGATCGCCTCGGTGTGGAGCGAGCCGTAGCGGCGGATGTGATCCATGGCATCTTCCATGGACGGGACCACCTTGACCGCGAGGATCAGGTCCAGGTATTCGGTCCCCCAGTCCTCCTCCGATGCGGGACCGGCCTGCGGGAGGAGACGAAGGGTCTTCGGACAGCCGCGCAGCTCGACGCCGCTCCTGACCATCTCCGAGGCCACCGCGGGAAGGAATCCGGGCGCGGCCTTCTCGTGCACCAGGAGCGTCTCCATGGCGTTGCAGACCCCGGGACGCTGCACCTTCGCGTTGACGCACACCTGGACGGCCTGCCCGACGTCCGCGCCCTCGTCCACGTAGATGTGGCAGACCCCCTTGTAATGCTTGATCACCGGGATGCGCGACTTCTCGGCAACGCTGCGGATGAGCCCCTCGCCCCCCCGGGGGATGATGAGATCGATGAAATCCTCGGCGGCAAGCATGCAGTCGATGGCCGATCGGTCCGTGCGCTCGATGATCGACACTGAGTCGTCCGGCAGGCCGCTTTCGGAGAGCGCGTCCCGCAGGATTCGCGCGATCGCCGTGTTGGAGCGGATGGCCTCGGACCCTCCGCGCAGAACCACCGCGTTTCCCGATTTGACGCAAAGGGCAGCCGCGTCGGCGGTCACGTTCGGGCGCGATTCGTAGATGATGCCGATCACGCCGAGTGGGATGCGCATGCGCCCCACCCACAGGCCGTTGGGACGCCGCCACATCTTCAGGACCTCTCCCACCGGGTCGGGCAGCGCGATCACCTCCTCGATCCCGTCCGCCATCTGTCGGATCCTTGCATCGGTCAGCAGAAGCCGGTCGAGCATCGCGGCGGACAGCCCCCTTGCCTTCCCGGCATCCACGTCCTTCAGGTTTTCGGCCTTGAGCCACTCCGCCCGGCCGCGCAGCCCCTTCGCCATGCCCGCCAGCGCCGCGTTCTTCTTCGGGGAGTCGGCCCTGCCCAGCGGGACCGACGCCTCCTTGGCGGCGCGACAGATCTTCTCCACGCCGTCCCTGATCGTCGTCATCGCCGCACCTCCGCCCCCGCCAGGATCGTCAGGTTGTCGCGGTGGACGACCTCGGCCGGGGTGTCCGCCCCGAGGATCGCCCGGACCTCCGCGCTCTTCCGCCCCATCCCCATTTTCACCTCGTCGCTGGACCAGGAGGCGATCCCGCGGGCGAATACGCGCCCCCTGCGGTCGCCGACGGAAACCGCGTCGCCCCTCTGGAAAGTCCCCGATACACCCAGGATCCCCGCCGGCAGAAGGCTCTTCCCACCCTCGAGCAGCACTTTCCTGGCGCCGTCGTCGACCGCGATCGTCCCGTGCGGCTGCAAGGCGTGGGCTATCCACAGCTTCCGGCTGCGCGCCCTTCCGGCGCCGCGGGGAAGAATAAGGGTGCCGGCCTCGCTGCCTTCAAGGACGTCCAGGATTGATCGGCGCGACAGGCCGCCGGCTATGACGACAGGCGTTCCCCACGAGGTTACGACACGGGCCGCCAACAGCTTGGAGCCCATACCCCCCGTCCCCACCGATCCGCTCTTCCCGCCCGCGGACCTGATGAGGTCGTCGTCGATCCTCGCCAGGAGCGGAATCCGCTTCGCGTCGGAAAACCGGTTGGGATCCCGCGTGTACAAGCCGTCGCTGTCGGTCAGGAGCAGCAGAAGATCGGCCCCCATGAGCTGCGTCACCAGGGCAGCCAGGTGATCGTTGTCGCCCAGGCGGATCTCCTCGGTGGCCACGGTGTCGTTCTCGTTGACGATCGGAACTATGCCCCGGGAGAGCAGGGCCTCCATCGTGTTCTTCGCGTTTAGGTAGCGCTCCCTGTTCTCGAAGTCCTCGTGCGTGACGAGGAGCTGGCCCACCATCAGTCCCCGTTTTTCGAACGCCCGCTCGTACGCGCGCATCAGGGTCGTCTGCCCGACCGATGCGGCGGCCTGCTTGAGCGCGACGGTACGGGGGCGATCCGCCATGCCCAGTTTCTTCCTGCCCGCGGCGATGGCGCCCGAGGTGACCACCACGGCCTCGATGCCGCGGGATTCCCGCAAGCTCGCTATCTGGGCGGCGAGCGACCGGATCGTCGTCTCGCGCAGCCCCAGCGCCGGGTCGGTCAGCGTGCCGCTCCCCAGCTTTACGATGATCCGGCGGATCTTCCGGGAGCGCAGGATGTCCGCGCGCTTCTCTGTCGATTCATGTGGCATCGGTCGCCTTCCTCTTACGCAGCTCCAAAAGGCCGTCCAGGAGGTCGGTCAACCCTTCCCCGGTGACGGCGGAAATATAATAGACGCTGGCGGCCGGCGTATTCAACTGTGCGGCGGCTTTTTCCGCGGATTCCCGCGCCCCGGTGAGGTCCATTTTGTTGAACGCCAGGATCGTCGGTCTTTCGGACAGTTCCGGCCTGTACTTCTCCATCTCCTCCCTGACGATGCGGAACGCCTCCGCCATCTTCGCATGGGGGAGTGAGGCGTCGATGACGTGCACGAGCCCTTCCGTCCGCTCGGCGTGCTTCAGGAAGCGATGGCCCAGCCCCGCCCCGCGATGCGCGCCCTCGATCAGCCCGGGGAGGTCCGCCACCACGAACTCCTCGTCCCGGTGCGTCACCACTCCCAGAACCGGAGAAAGCGTGGTGAAGGGGTAATCGGCGATCTTGGGCCTCGCCTTGGAGATCCTGGACAGGAGCGTCGATTTTCCGGCGTTGGGCAGCCCGACCAGCCCGATGTGCGCGATAAGCTTGAGGGTAAGCAGCAGCCTGCGCTCGACTCCCGGCTTGCCGGGGTCCGCGCGGTCCGGCGCCTGGTTGGTGGAAGTCGCGAAGGCGGAGTTTCCCCGCCCTCCGCGCCCGCCGGCCGCCGCCAGGAATTCGTCCCCTTCGTTCGTGAGGTCGGCCAGGACCTCTCCGGTTTCTGCGTCCTTTACGATGGTCCCCGGCGGAACCGATATCACGAGGTCGGGGGCGTTCCTGCCGTACATGTTTTTCCCCATGCCGTGCTGGCCCAGCCCGGCTTTGTAGATCTTCCTGTATCTGAAATCCAGCAGCGTGGAAAGGTGGGGACTGACCCGGAGGACTACGTTCCCCCCGTTTCCTCCGTTGCCGCCGTCCGGCCCGCCCCTGGGGACGAACTTCTCGCGGCGAAAACTGACGCACCCCCGTCCGCCGTCCCCCGAGCGGACGGTGATGGCGGCTTCGTCAATGAAGGGCATGAAGAGGGAAGGGCTTACGAAAACGCGAGGACGGATACCCTCTTCCGGTCCTTGCCGAACCGGTTGAATTGCACCGTGCCGTCGATCAGGGCGAAAAGGGTGTGATCCTTGCCCATGCCGACGTTGTCTCCGGGGTGCACGGCCGTTCCCCGCTGCCTGACGATGATCGATCCGGCGGTGACGTGCTGTCCCCCGAAGCGCTTGACGCCCAGCCGCTTGCTCTGGCTGTCGCGCCCGTTCCGGGAACTGCCGACCCCTTTTTTATGCGCCATATTATATGACCTTCCCTCCGGGGGGGGATCACCCCACCCGGATCTCCTGGACTGAGAGCCTGGTAAACGGCTGGCGGTGTCCGTGCTTCCGCGCAAATCCTTTCCGCCGCTTGTACTTGTAAATGACGATCTTCCTTGCCTTCCCGTCGCCGAGGGACTGGCAAACGACCTTCGCGTTCGGGACGGTCGGGGTCCCGACCGTAGTTCCGCCGTCGGAGGAAACCAGCAGCACGTCGGTGAGCTCCACGGTCGCCCCGGCCTCTACCGGGAGCTTTTCCACGTTCACGATGTCTCCGGGGGAAACCCGCAACTGCTTCCCGCCGGACCTTACCACGGCATACATTTATGGACCCCCCGTATTTCCGCAATCGGAATTGCATAATATAAAAGACTGCATATGAGCTGTCAACTCCGAAATTCCCGTTAATGATGGTATATTTTATACCATTCCATGAGCGCGAAGGGAAAGGTCGCCTGATCGCATGAGGAAGGACGTACTGATCGTCGGGGGGGGGCCCGCCGGCCTGCTGCTGGCGCACCAATTCCAGGAGCACGGTATCGAATACCAGATCCTGGAGAGGGGGAAGGTGGCGCAGTCGTGGCGAGCGATGCGGCCGGGCATGGTGCTCCTGTCGCCCGCGGTGCCGGGGACCGACTGGACCTCGCTTACGCTTAAGCATCCGATGTGGGCGCTTCCAGGAGTGCGGAAGCCTTTTCCGACCCGGGAGGATTTCCTCTGCTACGTCGAGGCGTTCTCACGGGAACATGCGCTGAGCATCGGCGAGAACGTCGCGGCGACCAAGGTGACTCCGCTGGAGGGCGGATTCCTCGTCTCCACAACGGTGGGAGAGATCCGGAGCCGCTTTCTCGTCCTGGCGTCAGGCGCCTCTACCGCGCCCGCAATTCCGGATATCCCCGGCATACATTCGAACCCCTATATTGTCCACTCGTGCGATTTCGTCCACTGCATGGCATACGCGGGAAAGCGCGTCCTCATAATCGGCGGCGGCAACTCCGCGGCGGAGATCGCGATCGAACTGGCCGGCACGGCAAGGGTGACGTTGTGCACCCGCAGCCCCATGAGTTACTTCAGCGAGACGGGAGAGCTGGACGACATCCGGGGGTCGTCGGAAAGCGTGCTAAAGGAGCTGATAAGGTTCGGGATCATTCACCTGCGCGAGTCCGACCCGGCAGCGTCGATCGGGCACCGCCGGGTGCGCTTCCTTTCGGGCGACGAGCGGGAATTCGACTGGATCATATGCGCGACCGGCTACCGGCCGAAATGGATCGACGTCGATGGCGCCGGCCTGCAGGCGGACCGCGACGGATACCCTGCGATCTCCGCCGTGGGGGAGTCGAGCGTCCCGGGCCTTTACGTATGCGGATCGCTCGCGCGGTTCAACCGCCGGTGCGCCTTCATCCACGGCTTCCGCAACTACATCGAGAAGGTCTTCTGGGACATCGCCGACCGCCTCTAGGCGCATGGGGCGCCGTTAGCAATCGGCGCCTCGCACCGCACGGCCGGTTCATGCCGGCGCCGCACGGCCGTTCTTTCCTTCGCCATGCGCAGCGAAATCGGGCAACCGGTACTGGACCGCTTCGGCGACATGCGGCAGCGACACGGATTTCTCCCCCGCAAGGTCCGCGATGGTGCGGGCGACGCGGCAAACCTTGCATAGCGCCCTGCCGGACAGGCCCAGGCGGTCGGCGGCCCGGGTAAGGAACGAGCGGGCCTCGGGCGAGAGGTGGGAGGCCAGCTCGGAAAAAGCGGCTCGCGCCGTTCCGTTTGCCCGGCAGGCCCTGCCCGCGAACCTCCTTTCCTGGATGCTCCGGCACCGCTTCACGCGCTCGCGCACCGTTGCGGAATCCTCGCCGGACGCGGCCCCGCCCCAGTCCTCGCCTGCCATCGGAAGGACGGAAACCGACAGGTCGATCCTGTCCAGCAGCGGGCCGGAGAATTTCCGGGCGAACCTGGAAAGAAGGGGAGGGGGGCACCGGCAGATCCGCCTTGGATGGCCGAGGTTACCGCAGGGGCAGGGATTGGCGGCCGCCACCAGCAGGAAGCGGCAAGGGAAACGGTAAACGCTGCCCGCGCGCGCGATGCGGATTTCTCCCGACTCGATGGGCTGTCGCAGCGCCTCCCTCGCCTCCCGCCGGAATTCGGAGAATTCGTCTAGGAAAAGGACCCCGCCGTGCGCGAAGGATATTTCTCCCGGGCGCGGAGGGTTCCCGCCTCCGATCAGCCCGGCGGGAGTGGCGGTGTGGTGGGGGACACGGAATGGCCGCCGGGTGATCAGACGAGGCCATGGCGGCTCCCCGGCCGCGCTGTACACCTGAGCCGTCTCCAGCGCCTCTCCCTCATCGAAGTCTGGCAGGATGCCCGGGACCCTTTCGGCGAGCATCGTTTTCCCGCACCCCGGCGGGCCTATGAGCAGCAACGCGTGGCTTCCAGCCGCCGAGATCTCCAGCGCCCTGCGGGCGACCGCCTGCCCGACGACTTCGCGAAGGTCCGGAAACGGGGTCTCCTCCATGGGGGGGAAACCGTTGAAATGCAATCCCCCCGCGGACGCCGCGTCTCCGGTGAGGGCGGAGACCGCGTCGCGCAAAGTAGCCGCCGGGAGGACGTCGATGCCCGGAACCAGCGACGCTTCGGCTGCGTTGTCTGACGGGACCATGATCCCCGAAAGTCCGAGCCGGCGCGCGAGAAGCCCCTGGGATAGCACTCCGCGGACCGGCTTCAAGGATCCGTCAAGCGATATCTCCCCGGCGATGAGGTGCTTCCCGAGGACGTCTCCGGGGATGGCTCCCTCGGCGCAAAGGATGGAAAGTGCGATGGGCAGGTCGAGGAGCGCTCCGTCCTTCCGGATGTCGGCGGGGGCCAGGTTGATGGTCACTTTCCTTCCGGGGAAGGGAAGGCCGGAGTTGCGGATGGCGGCGCGGATCCGGTCCGCGCTCTCCCGCACTGGCCCTCCCGGCAGCCCCACGACGGTGTAGGACGGAAGTCCCTGGGAGATGTCCGTTTCCACCTCGACGGGTACGGCGTCGATCCCCAGCATGGTCGTTGAACGGGCGCGCACGAGCACGCGAACACCACCTCTTTGCCGGTCATCGGTCGGCTTCATCCGGCGCAATGGGAAGGAAAGCAATCGGCGTGCCGCGTGCAGGGGCCGAAAACCGGACGCCGCCTCACGGGACGTTCTTGCGCATTGCGCGATGGCTAATGTACCGGCTAGCCGGATCCGGGGCGGGGGATATCCCGGCGCAGCCGCCAGGCGAGCCGTGCGGCCTCCCTTGATTCGGCAGGCGAAAGGGGGAGCGGCCCGAACCGGTCCCTGTGGTACAGCTCGAGGAACCGGGACGCGTCGCCAGCGAGCGCCTGCTTCCGCCGGGATGCGCCGAGAAGCATCTCCTCCATCGTGGTTCCCGGGGAGCGCCTGAGCCCGCGGGCGGCCATGCGGCGCAGCAGCAAGGCGTACGGCCTGGGGGGGCGCGCAACCTCCGTCTCCGTCCCGGCGGGCGACTTCCCGCGCGGGCCCGCCCGGAGAACTTTCCGGAGAATGACCGCGAGCAGGAGCAACGGAAGGATTACGGCGGCCAGCAGCCCGGCCCTCAGGCGGAAATCGACCCCCGGTGCGAACGCGCGCAGCAAGCCCGCCCTCGCCCGCCTTAAGCCGGCCCACCCCTTGGACACACCCTCCGCCTGCATCTTGAGGGAATAGTCGACGACGTACTTGTTCCACCGCTGCCGCGCCCAGTCGATGTATATGCTCAACTTGCCGGTCCGGGCGAAGAAGGGGGATTGCTCGCCGAGGGGTGGCGTGGCGTCCAGCGTCACCCACCCTCCATCGATCCAGGCTTCCGTCCATGCGTGCGCATCGGACTGCCGGACGATCAGGTATTTCCCCACGTCGCTCCATTCCCCGCCCAGATAGCCCGCCGCCACGCGGGCGGGGATCCCCGAGGCGCGCAGCAAGATCGCAAGCGCGGTGGCATAGTGCTCGCAGAAGCCCGCCTTACTGACGAACAGGAAATCCCGGATCGAGGAGGCGGGATCGGCTATGGTGTACCGGTAGCCGGTCCGGAAATGCCGCAGTGCCAAATCCGCCCTTTCGGAGTCCGATTTTCCTTCCGCGGTGATCCTGCCCGCAAGCGCGCGGATGTCGTCCCACCCCGGCGGCAGCTCCAGATGCTCGCGCTCGCGCGGCGATCCGGCGATGCGCACTCCCGGCGCCTCGTCGATGAAGTACAGGCGATAGCGCAGGGCCGAATGCCCCGGATGCGACAGGTGGAAGCTGCCTTCCTCCTCCATCCAGATTTCGCCCAGGCTTCCCTCGAACATCACGGGATTTCCGTATGCGAACAGGACCGGACTGTCCATCGCCTCCATGGTGATCTCCGCCGCGGAGTGGCGGATGCCCTGGCGGAAGGGCGCGACCATGTACGTGAAACCTGCCCGCGCGACGCGCTGGCGGGGACCCCAGGACCTTTTCCACTTCGTCCCGTCGAACCGCGAATACGCGGCCCCCCGCAGGTACAGGGAAAGCGGGGAAGCTCCCGCGGGAAGCGCGGGGAATTCCACCCGCGCCACCACGCGCCTGTCGGTTTTTATCCCTGTAACGTCCGAAAGCGAGATGGTGTCCGAGAAGCCGGTGATCCCCTCCGACCTGGCCAGGCGGCGCAGGATCTGCCCTATGCCTATCCTCGGGGTAACCGCGAACAGGATAGCCGTGACGATGAAGCCGCCCGCTGCCGAGAAGAGGAGAATCTTCGCCGCGAAACGGGGATGCACCGAGCGGGCTGCCTCGCCTTCCTCCTCCCGCTGCTCTGTCTGAAGGGCCCACATGCCGCCGGCGCACAGTCCCAGATACAGGAATGCGAAGGCGGCGAACTGTATCTCGGTGGTCGTCGCCGCCGAGGCCAGAAATTCCAGGAAGGAGATGGCGCATAGCTGCCATCCGTCGCGCGAGTTCTTGGGAAGCAGGAATTTGATCGATTGGATCCCCAGCACCAGCACGGAAACCGAGAACAGCAGGTCCTGGCTGCCCAGAAGCATGTCGGCGACGGAAGCCGCGACGGCGAGCGAGACGAGCGGGACGGTGAGCCGCCGCAGTCCCTCGCGGGGTGCGCCGGCGCGGTCGAGGAAAACTCCCGCTGCGAACGCCGCCGCGGATGCCAGCAGTGCCGGGCGGGACACGTCCGTCAACAGGGCAAGCAGGAGAAGCCCGCAGGCCCACTGCGCCCGCAGGACCCACCGGAGGAGCCCCGCCGGGGGAGCTTTGGCTTGCCCGCCGTTCATGACGGCCTTCCGTTCGCGGGCAAGGCGCCGTCGCTTCCGACCAGCGCCAGGAAGGCGAGGGCCCGCTTCCTTCCGCCGCCGCCCGTCGCGTCCACGCCGATACGGTCGCCTGCCCAGAGGCGGTAAGGCTTCCCTTCCTTTTCGCACCGCAGCACGAATGCGCAGGCCCTTGATATCAAAGGCTCGAACTCATCCGGACGGCACGACGCCGGGATCCGGAAGTCGGAAACCGGAGCCGCTTCGCTCTCGCGCTCCTTCACCATCCATTTCCCCATCCGCGCCGAGGCCTTCCAGTGGATGTCCCGGACGGCGTCGGCGGGCATGTGCTCGCGGACGCCGCGGATCGCGCTCCCCTGCCTGCCGGCGGCCGCGGCGCCGCCGTTGACGGCTCGGCTCTCTCCGGCCTCGCCCGCCCCCCACGGCTCGGGGTACACAAGGATCGAGGTTTCCGCGGGAGCGTCCATCGATTTTTCGAAAAGCGCGAACGGGAACCTGGTGGAGACAACGCATGAAAGCCGGGGAAGCGCCCCCCTGCGCCTGGGGATGAAGGAAAGGACGCGGGTCGCCCTGCCGCCGGCGGGAATCTCGGGGAAGCGAGCCGTCAGGGCGGTTTCCCCGAAGGAGAGGGCCACCGTCAGCGACATCGCGGGAAAGCGCTTCCCCGACGCCATGCACGTCACGGCCAGCAGGCTCTCGCGGGAGGCGAACGCTTCCGAGGCGGCGATGACCTGCACGGAAACCCCGCGGATGCACCACTCAGAGAGGATGCCCGAGAGGACGATGAGGCTCAAGTTCATGCTGAGGGCGATGTAGAGGAGGTTGTTCCCCGTGTTGATCGCCGCGACGCCGACGCCGAGCGTAAGGAGCACGAATCCCTTCCCCTCGGTCGTCACCTTGAGCCTGCGCGGTAGCCTGATCCTCCCGCGAAGCCCGAGGCGGGCCGTTTTCATACCGGCGCGGGGACGGCCTCGAGGATCTCGGAAAGGACCGCCGCCGCGGCCTCGGAGGATGAATCGCCCCCGGGGGACCCTTTAAGGAAGATTCGGTGGCACAACACGGCGGGAGCCGCTTTCTTGACGTCGCCGGGGACTACGTGATCCCGCCCCGTGAGGAACGCAAGGGCCTGGGAAGTGCTCTTCAGCCCGATGGCGCCCCGGGGCGACGCCCCGAGCCTCACCGCCGGGTGGGCCCGCGTGGCTTCCGCGATCCGGTGGATGTAGGAAACGACAGGCTCGCGCACGGCGACCCGGTTCATGAGGGAGCGGCACTCCCTGACGTCTTCGGACCGGAGGACCTGGGGTATCCCGTCACGGCTCGTGAACAGATTGTTTTCACGGATGAGCAGCAGTTCCGATTCCCGGTCCGGGTAGGACAGCCGCAGCCGCAGATTGAAACGGTCGAGCTGGGATTCGGGCAGGGGATAGGTTCCGTGCTGGTCGAACGGGTTCTGCGTGGCTATCACCAGGAAGGGGTCGGGAAGGGCGTACGTCCGGTTGTCGACGGTTACCTGCCGCTCGCTCATCCCCTCGAGAAGGGCGCTTTGCGCCCTGGGATTGCTCCTGTTTATCTCGTCCGCGAGGACGATATTGGCGAACAGGGGGCCGGGGGAGAAGGTGAAGTTCCGCTTGTCGGCGTCGAATATGTGGACCCCGAGAACGTCCTGAGGAAGCAGGTCGCTCGTGAACTGGATGCGGCGGAACGTCCCCGAGATGCTCGCCGCGATCGCCCGCGCCAGGGTCGTTTTGCCGGTACCGGGGATGTCTTCCAGGAGAATATGCCCGCCCGCAAGGAACGAAGAAAGAGCAAGCTCCACCGCTTCCCGCTTTCCGAGAAGAACCGACTCCACGTTGTCGCGCAGGCGGTGCAGCGCCGTTCTGGCTTCGGCGAAATCCATACCATTATTATCGCCGAAAGAAATCGGTTCTCCCGGGTTTTTTTGGAATGGAAGTTGAAGGATCCCCATACCGTTGCCAGGAGGGCAGGGGTCGGTGCTCAAGAATCCCGGTCGCAACGGCAGGCCGATGGAGGCGTCGGAGGAGGCCGACCTGTTCCGGTCCGCCTTCCCCGACGATTGGGAGCGGATGCTCGGCGTCGCGCGCGGGGAGGAGCGGGCCGACGCTGCGCGGACGGCGCGGTGGGAAGCCGCGGTGGAGATAGTCCGACGCGCTCTTTCGGCTCCCGGCTCCCTCCCCGAACCGATCCGGTCGGCGTCCGACGTGTTCGACCGATATCGCTACCTCCTTGCCGACTATCCGGTAGAGGTCTTTCTCGTCCTCCTGCTGGACGTAAAGAACCGGCGCATGCACGACATCCGCGTTTCCACCGGGATCCTGAACGGAAGCCTGATCCATCCGAGGGAGGTATTCGCACCCGCCGTCCGCGAACGTGCCGCGTCGGTCCTCCTGGTCCATAACCACCCAAGCGGCGATCCCGCTCCGAGTCCCGAGGACCGGGAGGTGACGAAGCGCCTCCGCTCGGCGGGCGGAATCGTGGGGATCGCGGTTCTCGATCATGTCATAATAGGCGACGGTTCCTTCTACAGCTTCCGGGAGGAAGCGGACTGGTGATATCGGGCGCCGTCAAGTCAATCGCGATTCTTCTTCACACCATCATCGGCTCGCTGGGCGCGTTCCTGTGCGGGGCGGTCGCGCGATCCGAGGCCGCCTCCGGCAGCGTCATGGAATGGTGGGGGAGGGGATTCATGCGTCTGGGCGGTTGGCGGATCCGTACGGAAGGGCTCGATCGCCTGCCGGAGGGAGGGGCCATCCTTGTGTCGAACCACCAGAGCCTCGTGGACATCCCGCTCTTTCTCGCGGCGTTCCCCAGGGAGATAAAGTTTCTCGCGAAGAAGGAGCTGGGGCAGATCCCGCTGTTCGGCAAGGCGATGCGATACGCCGGAAACCTTTTCATCGACCGCGACGATCCCCGCGACGCCGTCAACCTCATGCGGGAAGCCGTCCGTCGGATCGGGAAGCGGCAGTTCGTCGTCGTGTTCCCCGAAGGGACGCGCAGCCCCGACGGCGAAATAGGGGAATTCAAGCCGGGCGCGTTCTATATCGCCGCGAAGGCGGGCGCACCCGTTCTTCCGGTCTATATCGACGGCAGCCGCCATGCGCTGCCCAAAGGCTCCCTCCTTTTCCGCCCGGCCGAGATGGTCGTGCGCGTCCTGGAGCCGCTTTCCTCCGGAGGCGGCGGATTCTCCGACAGGCAATCGATGGCGGAGGAGGCGAGGCGGCGCATCCTCTCCGCGCGCGCGGAGGAGCGGGAAAGAGCCGCCGTGGCGGGCGGCGACAGCCGGCGAGGCGGCCGGCGCATCGAAGCCAGGGATGCCTGAGCGCGAGCAGGGAAGGCAAATCGTCGCGTTTTCATGATACCTTCTACGGTTGCGAGGTGAGGATGCCGCTGCGGATCGTGCCGTTGGGAGGACTCGGGGAGATCGGGCTGAACTCCATGCTTTTCGACGACGGCGAGTCGTCCCTCCTGATCGACGCGGGCCTGATGTTTCCCGACGACACGATGCTGGGGGTCGACTACGTCATTCCCGATTTCGGAGTCCTGCGGGAGGTGGCGCCCCGGCTCGAAGGGGTCCTGCTCACGCACGGCCACGAGGACCACATAGGGGCGATTCCGTTCCTGCTCAAGGAATTCGACGTTCCGGTCCACGGAACTCCGCTGACGCTCGGCCTTCTCCGGCACCGCCTCGAAGAGCACGGCCTGGACGGCGCGGCAAGGCTCGTCACGATCGGCAGGACCGGCCGGTTCCGCATGGGGGGATTCGACGTCGAGGCCTTCCCGTCCTGCCACAGCATCCCCGACGGCGTCGGATACATCCTGCGGTGCAGCGAAGGGGTCTTCGTCCACACCGGCGACTTCAAGATCGACCCGCGCCCGCCCGACGGCGTCCCGACCGGCATTGCCCGCCTCGCGCGCCTGGCTTCCGAGGAGGAAGTCACGGCGCTGTTCTCGGACTCCACCAACGTGGAGCGGGAGGGGCACAGCCTGCCGGAGGCGTTCGTGGAGGAAGCGCTGTCGGAGATCTTCGGGGACGCGCAGGGGCGCGTCATCGTCGCGATGTTCTCATCCAACATCCACCGCATCCAGGGGGTCCTCGCGGCCGCCGCCGGCCGCGGCCGCCGGGTCGCCCTCTGCGGCAGGAGCATGGTCCGAAACGTCGCCACCGCCCTGGAGCTCGGGTGCATGAAGCTGCCTCGTCCCGACATCCTGCTTCCCGTCGAGGAGGCCGAGACGCTGCCCGAAAGGAGCGTCGTCGTGCTGACGACCGGGAGCCAGGGGGAGCCCCGCTCCGCGCTGACCCTGATGGCGCTGGGCGAGCACAAGCACATCCGGGTACGCGGCGGCGACACCGCCGTCCTTTCCTCCAAGTTCATACCCGGCAACGAGCGGGCGATCGCCAGCGTGATCAACCACCTGTTCCTAGCCGGCGCGGAGGTGCTCCACGAAAAGATCTCCGAGGTGCACGTCTCGGGCCACGCCAGCCGCGAGGAGCTGAAGTCGATGATCGGGGCGGTGCGGCCAAGTTACTTTTTCCCGATCCACGGCGACCCCCGCTTCCTGTTCCGCCACAGGAGCCTTGCGCGGGAAATGGGCGTCCCGCACCCCGAGGTCGTCCTGAACGGCGAGATCCTGGAATTTTCGGGCGGGGAGATGTCGAGGGCCGGAAAGCTCGACGTCGGCCGGTTCTTCGTGGACGGCAAGGGCGTGGGCGACGTGGAAAGCCTTGTCTTGAAGGACCGGTACCAGCTCTCCCAGGTGGGCATGGTCATGGTCGTGCTCGCGCTGTCCTCCACGTCGGGCGAGATCCTGTACGGCCCCGACATCGTGACGCGCGGCGTCGTCACGGAAAACGGCTCCGAGGCGAGCGTCGAGGAAGCAAGGCGGATCGTCCTCAAGACATGGGAGGAGAGCGGCGTCGAGTCGAGGAAAGACCTCACCGAGATCCAGACCGACATCCGGAAGGCGCTCAGAAGGTACTTCAACAAGCGTCTGGAGCGCAAGCCCGTGATCCTTCCGGTCGTGCTGGAGCTTTAGCCATGGCGGAGAAGATCCGGAGGGACGCCCTGGCCATCCTGTTCCTTACCATAGGCATCTTCCTTACGGTGGCCCTGGTTTCCTTCCACCAGGTCGATCCTTCCCTCTCCGCCTGGAGCTCCGGGGCGGGAGGCGTGCGTAACTGGGGTGGATGGGTGGGCGCCATCCTATCGGACCTGCTCCTGCAGCTTTTCGGCATCGGCGCCATCGGATTTCCCGCGCTGTGCCTTGCGCTTGCCTTCTGGACATTCCGGGGGGAAGGGATATCCGGGAAATGGGGCCGGGCGGCCGGCGGGTTGATAGCCGTCTGCTGCCTTCTCGGGATCTTGAGCTTCTTCACCGGCCACATACGTATTCTCGACCAGGACATTTTCATTCCCGGGATCGTGGGATACCTGCTGGGAGTCAATTTCTTCGGCAAGCTGCTCAACCCGGTGGGCGGGCTCCTCTGCCTTTCGGCGCTCCTTCTGTTTTCCCTCATGCTGTTCACCGGGCTGCCGCTCTCGGGCATGCCCTCCCTCTGGCGGCGGAAGACGAGCCCCGAGAAGGTCCGCGCCATGGTCAAGGAGAGGCTGTCGCCGAAGGAGGAGTGGGAGCCGTCGAGTCCGCAGCCGGAGCCGCAGAAGGAGGCGCCTCCCCCGCGCATAGTCGCGCCGTCCCCCGCCCCCGCCGAAACCGCAAAGGCGGCATGGGCGGCGGGCAAGGAGTTCGTGCTCCCTTCGCTGGAGCTGCTGGAGCCCGCCGAGGCTGGGGGAAACGGCGCAGACGAGGAATCCCTCCACAGGAACGCCGAAACCCTGATCGAAAAACTCGCCCAGTACGGGATCGAAGGGTCGATAACCGAGATCCGTACCGGCCCTCTCGTCACTACGTACGAGTTCCGGCCGGCGCCGGGGATAAAGGCGAACAAGGTAGTGGCCATGGCCGGCGACCTGGCCCTCGCTATGCGGTGCGAGTCGGTCCGGGTAGTGCCGAACATCCCCGGGAAGGGAGTGATGGGTTTCGAGATCCCCAACGAGGGGCGCGCGCGCATCATGCTCCGGGAGATCCTCGGGAGCAGGGCTTACGCCGAGTCCGAGGCGACGCTGTCCCTGGCCCTCGGGAAGGACATATTCGGGGAGCCGGTCGTCCGGGACCTCTCGAAGATGCCGCACCTGCTTATCGCCGGCGCCACCGGGTCGGGGAAGAGCGTGGCGCTGCATACCATGATCCTGTCGATCCTGTTCCGCGCGACGCCCGAAGAGGTAAGGTTCATAATGGTAGATCCCAAGATGCTCGAACTCACGCCGTACGAAGGGATCCCCCACCTCTACCACAGCGTTCTCACGCAGCCGAAGGAGGCGGGGCAGGTGCTCAAGTGGGCGGTAGGGGAGATGACAGGCCGCTATCAGCTCATGCAGGAGAACGGCGTCCGCCACATCGACGCGTACAATCAGCTGGTCGAGAAGCGCTCGCGCTCCGCGTTCCGCCCGAAAACGCGGAACGGCGAGGGGGAGGAGCTGGCGCGCCTTCCTTATATAGTGATCGTGATCGACGAGCTGGCGGATCTCGTCATGACCACCGCGTCCCGGAGAGAGGTCGAAGACACGATAACCCGCCTGACCCAGATGGCGAGGGCGGCAGGGATCCACCTGATCTTCGCGACCCAGAGGCCCTCCGTCGACGTGCTCACGGGCGTGATAAAGGCGAACTTCCCCGCGCGGATCTCCTTCAAGGTGGCGTCCCAGTACGATTCCAGGACGATCCTCGAGCAGTCCGGCGCGGAAACGCTTCTGGGATTCGGGGACATGCTCTTCCTCCAGCCTGGCGTCGGCGGGATCCTTCGCCTCCACGGCCCGTACGTCGGGGAGGGGGAGATCCAGCGCGTCGTCGACCACCTTCGCGCCCAGGGGGCCCCGGTCTACGAGCCCTCGATCACCGTCCAGGCGCCGGAAGAGGAGCCCGACCCTTCGCGGGACGAGAAATTCGACGCCGCCGTCGAGGAGGTCGTGCGGGCCGGGCGCGCCTCCGTTTCGCTTCTGCAGCGCAGGCTGCAGATCGGCTTCAACCGGGCGGCGAGGATCATCGAGGAGATGGAGCGGCAGGGCATCGTGGGTCCTTCGGAAGGGGGGAAGCCGCGGGAGGTCTACGCAACTCGCAAAGAGCCATGATCAAGGCCGTCATCTTCGATTTCGGGAACGTGATCTGCGCGTTCGACAACGGTAGATTCCTGCGGAGCCTGCTGCCGCATACGGACCTGCGATTCGAGGACCTGAAGGATGCCATATACGGCTCCGACCTGCCGAACCTGTACGAAACCGGCCTCATTTCCTCGGAGGAATTCTTCCGCCGGGCGGCCCGAACAGGAAACCTGTCGATTTCCCGGGAAGATTTTTTCCGGGCCTTTACGGATATTTTCACCCCCATCCCCGGCACGTTCGGACTTATCCGGGACCTCAAGAAAACCTACAAGGTCGGTCTGTTGTCGAATACGAACGAATGGCACTATGAGCGGTACTTCAAGACCGTGGAGGTATTGCCCCTGTTCGACTCCGTCACGCTCTCCTTCGTAGTCAAGGAAATGAAGCCGGGCGCGAAAATCTATCTCGATGCGGTCGGGAAGCTCCAGGTTCGCCCGGAGGAATGCGCCTACATCGACGACATCGAGGCTTATGCCGAAGGGGCCCGGCGGCTGGGGATGCAGGGTATCCGCTATCTCTCCCACCCGGCATTGCTTAAATCCCTGGAGGCCATCGGCGTCCGCGTTCCTTGAGATGCTCAGTGGCAATGCCGGCAGGCGAAATCAAGGCTTGGTGTAAAATGAAAGGGATTATTTTCTAGAAAAGGAGCGGGCTTCGTTTATGCGTTCACCGGCACGGGCCGCGGTTGCGGCCCTCTTTCTTTTTCTGGCGGCCGCCGCAGCGAACGCGGAGCCCGTGAAGAACGGGGAGGAACTGCTGCGAAGGGTCGCCCGCAAGTACGCGTCGGCCGGGACCTTTTCCGCGAAGTTCCGCCAGGAGGTCCCCCTGCAGAACCTGGGGATCGTCCGCAAGGCCTCCGGGCAGGTCTTCTTCGAGCGGCCGCTCAAGATGCGCTGGGACTACCGCGGAGGGGACGGGCAGATCTTCCTCGCGGACGGCGAATACCTGTATTTCCGGCCGGCGGATTCCCCGCAGGTTTTCAGGCGGAAGGTGGACGAGAAATCGCTCGGCGGGAAGGTCCCGCTCCTGCTGCTCTTCGGCAAGGGGGAGATAACGGAACTGTTCCGTGTGGAGGAAGCCGTCACGCGAAAGGGAGGCGGGGAAACCGCCCTGCGGCTCGTCCCTCGCGGCGACGGCGCGCCGGAAGTGCGCCGTGTCGACCTGGTGGTCGGTAACAATGACCTGCTGGTGCGGGAGGTCCACATCTACGACCGGATGGGCGGAGCGAATCACATTTACCTGGAAGGGACGGCGCTCGATCCTGCACTGCCGCCGGGGATGTTCCGTTTCCGGAAACCCTCGGGGGTGGAGGTGGTCGACGGATGATGCAGTGCAACTCCACCACGGTGCGCATAGTGACTCTCGGCTGCGCGAAGAACACGGTGGACACGGAGGTGATGGCGGGCCTTCTCGCGGAAGAGGGGTGCCGCGTCGTCTCCTCCGGCCGCGCGGACGTGGCGATCGTAAACACCTGCGGATTCATCAGGGACGCGAAGGAGGAATCGATCGGGGAGATACTGGCCTGGGGACGGGCCAAGGAGAGGGGCAGGATCCGCAGGCTGGTAGTGGCAGGCTGCATGGCGACGAGATACCGGGACGACCTTCCCAAGCTTCTTCCGGAAGTCGACCTGTTCGTCGGTCCCGGCGACCTTCCGGACCTTCCGGGCCTGATACGCGGGATGTTCGAGGGCGATGTCGCACGCAGCCACGTCGTGGAACGAACGTACGACGAAAAGCATTACCGGAGCCGGGTTTCCGGAGAAGGGACAGCCTCGGCGTTCCTGAAGATACTGGAAGGCTGCGACAACCGCTGCTCATACTGCACTATCCCCATGATACGGGGGCCGCTGAAAAGCAGGTCCAGCGAATCCGTACTTGCCGAGGCACGGATGCTCGTCCGCCGGGGAGCGCGCGAGATCAACCTGATCGGCCAGGACATCACATCGTACGGTGCCGACCGGGGGGAGAAGCGGGCGCTTGCGCGCCTCGTCAGGGAGATCTGCGCGATCCGCGGGATCAGGTGGGTGAGGCTGCTGTACCTGTACCCGGGAAGGATCGACGAATCGATGATCGATCTCCTGGGATCGGAAAAGAAGGTCTGCCGCTACCTGGACATTCCAGTCCAGCACATAGACGCCGGAGTTCTGGCAAGGATGGGAAGACGTTATTCGCCGGACGACGTCCTCGAGCTGGTCGCCCGGCTGCGGGCGCGGCTTCCGGGGATATTCCTGCGGACTTCCCTTATCGTCGGGTTTCCCGGCGAGACGTCGAAGGCGTTCGACGCTCTGCTCCGCTTCGTTCACGAGACGCGGTGGGACTACCTGGGTGTCTTCCCGTATTCACGCGAGGACGGGACTCCGGCCTACACGATGCGTCCCCAGGTGCCGGAAGGCGTGAAGCGGGAGCGCGCGCGCATCGTCCAGAGCGCCCAGGCGGACATACTTGCCGGCAGAAACGCAGCCATGTCGGGCAAAATCGTGGAGGTTCTTGTCGAAAAGACGATAGGCAGGGGGCGAGCGGTGGGGCGCCACCGGGGGCAGGCGCCGGAAGTGGACGGGAACGTCTTCCTGGCCGGATACGCCGGGCCCGCGGGCCGATTGTGCCGGTCGCTGGTAACCGGATCGCGCGAATGGGACCTGTTCGCAAGACCGGTCGGTAAAACAGGT
>JBLNEW010000036.1:0-13511 GCA_050263095.1 Deltaproteobacteria bacterium
TTCCATCGTCCCGTATCCCTTCAAGCCCCCGCCCCCTGACCGCCTTCGCCCTCACGCGGAAGAGCCCGCCGACGCCGTCCGCTTTTCCGGGAAAGGTCACCTCGACGTAATTTCCCGAATATCCCGACAACGCCTGCCCGTCCTTATCGGCCGTCTCGGCCAGGACCTCAAGCTCCTTCCCCAAAAGCGACCGGAGGTACTCATCCCGCTTCGAAGAGTCGATGCGCAGCAGGCGCGCGACCCTTTCCTTCTTTTCCCGCGCGGGGACGTCGTCCCGCATTTTGGCGCTTTCCGTCCCCTCGCGCGGGGAGTACGGAAAAACGTGGACGTAGTTTACCGGGACGCCGAGAAGGAATCGAATCGTTTCCTCGAAATCCTCTCCCGTCTCCCCGGGGAATCCCGCGATGACGTCCGCACCCAATTGGACGCCCGGGACCCGCGCCGCCGCGCGGCCGGCGACTTCGGCATACCGGCTTGCCGTGTAAGGGCGCCGCATCCGCCCGAGCGTCCTGTCGCATCCGCTCTGCAAGGGGATGTGGAGGTGAGGACAGACCCTGTCGCTGCCCGCTACCGCTTCCAGCAGGCAGTCGGTGACCTCCGCGGGTTCGACGGAGCTTATCCGCAGGCGCACTTTGACGGTTTCCTTCAATAGGACATCGATAAGCCTGGCCAGCGCGTCCTTCTCCCCCCGGTCCGCTCCGTAGAGCCCCAGGTGAATTCCGGTCAGGACCAGTTCCCTCGCTCCGTCCCGCTCCGCCGCTACCGCCTTGGCCACGATCTCCTTTTCGGGCAGCGAGCGGTTCCCGCCGCGCGCCAGCGGGACCACGCAGTAGGCGCATGCGAAATCGCATCCGTCCTGGATTTTCAGGAACGTCCGCCTGTGCCCAAGGAGAAGGTCGGCTGCGTATTCGGAAACCGGCTGCGTTCCTTTCGCTTCCCCGCCTCCGATACGCCGCATGACCGCGCCGAGCGCGCCCGGATCGGCGATCCCGATCCAGTGGTCGACTTCGCGCAGCGATTCCCTGTCCTTCGGGGACACCTGCGCGTAGCAGCCGGTCATTATTATCGAAGCTAGCGGCCTGTCGCGCCGCGCCCTGCGAACGAGCGCCCGGCAGTCCCGGTCCGCGCGGTGGGTGACGGTGCAGCTGTTTACGATAACGACGTCCGCGGGTTCAGCGGGGGGAACGACCTCGAACCCCGCCGAAATCGCCTCCCGCACGATGGAGGCGGAATCGGCGAAGTTGGCCTTGCAACCGACGGTCAGGACCGTCAGGCGCTTGCGCATTCGATCCAGCCGCCGCCCAGCACCTCGTCCCCGTCGTAGAGGACAAGGGCCTGTCCCGGCGTCACGCTCTTTTGCGGGGCATCGAACCGGACCTGGACTTTTTTGCCTTCGCACCGCACCGTTGCGGGAATTCCGGCGTGACGGTAGCGGACCTTGGCGACAGCGCGGAACTCGGCTGCCGGGGGCGCCCCTGCCACGAACGTGGCGTTCCTCGCGGTCGCCCCGGCGGCTAACGTGTCGTCCTCGGTACCAAGGATCACTTCGTTTTTCTCGGCGTCGATGGCGACGACATAGAGAGGCTCCTTGGCGGCGATGCCCAGCCCCTTGCGCTGCCCGACCGTGTACCGCAGGATCCCCCTGTGCGCCCCCAGGACGGTCCCCTTCTTGTCGACGAAGTGCCCTTCCTGCTCTTTTAGTCCCTTGCGGGAAAGGAACTGCGCGTAGGAATCGTCGGTGACGAAGCAAACGTCCTGGCTCTCCTTCTTCTCGAACACCGGCAAGCCCGCATCGCCCGCTATCCGGCGCACTTCGGTTTTTTCCATTCCGCCTACCGGGAACCGAATCCTTTCCAGCCGCTGCGCGTCCAGTGAAAACAGGAAATAGGATTGGTCCTTGGTGGCGTCCGGCGAGGCGAAGAGCCTGCACCTGCCGGTTTCCCCGCGCCGGATGACGGCGTAGTGCCCGGTGGCCACCCCTTCCGCCCCCAGCTCGTCGGCCTTGCGCAGCAGCGCGCGGAATTTCAAGTATTCGTTGCAGAGGATGCAAGGGTTGGGCGTGCGGCCGCTCGAGTACTCATGCACGAACGGGTCGATGACCTCCTTGCGGAACTCCTCCCTCAGGTTGAGGACGTAATAGGGGATCCCGAGCTGGTCGCACACGCGCCTGGCGTCGTAAAGGTCGTCCAGCGAGCAGCAGGTCCCCGACCGGCCCTTCGTCACGGCGGAGAAATCGTAGAGGTCCATCGATATCCCGATCACCTCGTACCCTTCCCGCTGCATGAGGAGCGCGGCGACGGAGGAATCGACCCCGCCGCTCATCGCCGCCAGGATCCGTTTCTTCATCGCGCCTTCGCCTCTCTCTTGACCAGCGGGGACATCGCGCGCAGCTTTTCGACGACCGTCCGGACGGCTTCGACGGCGTAATCGATCTCCTCGTCGGTGTTGCCCCTGCCGAGGCTGAACCGCAGCGCCCCCTGCGCGTCCACCGGGTCGGCGCCCATCGCCATCAGTATCGGCGACGCTTCGAGCGACCCCGAAGTGCAGGCCGAGCCCGAGGAGCAGGCGATCCCGAGCATGTCCAGGTTCAACAGAAGCGCCTCACCCTCAACGTAGCGGAACGAGATGTTGACGGTGTTGGGGAGACGCTCCACCGGATGCCCGTTTAAGACCAGGTCCGGGATGCCCGCGAACAGCGCCTTCTCGAACTTGTCGCGCAGCCTTCGGGTCTGCCGGACCTCCTCCGCCATGCCGTTTTTGAGAAGTGAAAAAGCCTTGCCCATCGCCACGATCCCCACGACGTTCTCCGTGCCGCCCCTGCGCCCCCGCTCCTGGTGCCCGCCGTGGATCACCGCCTCGAGCTCTGTCCCTTTTCGCGCTATCAGCCCCCCGGCGCCTTTGAGCCCGTTCACCTTGTGGCCCGAAAAGGTCAAAAGGTCGACCGGAAGCTCCTTCCATTCGATCGGTATCTTCCCCGTCGCCTGGACCGCGTCGGTGTGCATCAGGACCCCGGCTTCCCGGGCTATTCTCCCGATCTCCGCGATGGGCATCACGCATCCCGTCTCGTTGTTGGCGTGCATGATGGATACAAGGACCGTGTCCTTGGTGAGCGCCCGGCGCACCGTATCCGGCTCCACGATCCCCTGCCGGTTCACCGGCGCGTAGGTAACCCTGTAGCCTTTCGACTCCAGGAACCTGCACGTATTGATGATCGCGGGGTGCTCGACCGCCGAGGTGACGATGTGCTTCCGCTCGTTCCCCTTCCGGTACGCGATCCCCTTTATCGCCAGGTTGTCGCTCTCCGTCCCGGAGCTCGTGAATACGATCTCCAGCGGCTGGCACCCAAAGAATGCCGCGATATCCTGGCGCGCGTCCTCGATCGCCTTGCGGACGCCCCTGCCCGCCCAATGGATGCTGGACGGGTTCCCGAACATCTCCGCCATGTACGGCGCGACGGCCTTTCCCACCTCAGGATGCACGGGCGTCGTGGCGTTGTGGTCCATGTAGACCGTCTTCACGCCCCGACCTCCTTGGCCTCTTCCTCCGGGGTCTCCCGGAAGAGGTCCTCTATCGATATGGAATCCAGGAACTCCTCCATGCGGGATTCGAGCGCGTCCCACATCCCCTGCGTCTTGCACCGCTCGATCCTGCCGCATGTCCTGCCCGACCTGCGGCACCCTATGACGGCGTCCCGCCCCTCGGCCGTGCGGATGATTTCGCCGATGGATATCTGCGACGGATGGCGCGCAAGGAGGAACCCGCCTCCCGGTCCGCGTATGCTTTTTACCAGGTTGCGCCTGCGAAGACGCGAAAAAAGCTGCTGGAGGTAAGGCTCGGGGATCTCCTCCTGCCCGGCGATGTCCTTCAAGGCCACCGGGTTTCCGCGGGAGGCGGCCGCCAGGCTCACAAGCGCCATCACCGCGTACCTTCCCCTGGTCGTGATCTTCATCTGACCGACTCGACGCGGGGCGCTTCCTGCTCCTTTTCCAGGCGCTTCGTCAGCTCGTCCAGGCGCTGCTCCAGAGACATCACCTGGTCGGTCAGGCATTTGATCGCCTTCCCCTCCGGGTCCGGCGTGCCGGCGACTCCCGTCGGATCGTTGTAGACGTTCCCCTCGCGGTAGACGATCCTGCCTGGAATTCCCACTACGGTCGAGTTGGGCGGGACATCCCTGTTCACCACGGATCCCGATCCGATCTTCGAATTCTGGCCTACAGTGATTGCGCCCAGGATCGCCGCGCCGGCGCCGATGATGACGTTTTCCTCGATCGTCGGGTGCCGCTTCCCCTTCTTCCAGCTCGTCCCGCCCAGCGTCACTCCGTGGTACATCGTCACGTTCTTCCCTATTTCGGAAGTCTCCCCGATGACGACCCCCATCCCGTGGTCGATGAAGAATCCCTCGTCGATCGTCGCCCCCGGATGGATCTCTATCCCCGTAAGGCATCTCGAGATGTGCGACAGGAATCGGCCCAGGAGCCGGAAGTCGTGCTTCCAGAGCCAGTGCGCCACGTGGTGGAACCGCATGGCATGGAATCCGGGGTAGCAGAAAAATATCTCGACCACGCTGCGCGCCGCCGGGTCGCGCTCGAATATCACCTTGATGTCATTGCGGATTCGCTCGAACATCCTCCCCCCTTTCCCTCCCTGATAACCTGACAATTATAGTCAATTATTAGGGAATTCAACCAGAAAAGGAAGGATTTTTTTTAGCCGCTTCTCCTTTATGCCGGGAACCTTGAGCAGGTCCGCCGGTCGCCTGAAGCCGCCCAGCCTTTTCCTTGTTTCCACGACCGATTCGGCGACGGCGCGGGAGATCCCCGGCAATCCCTCGATCTCCGCGAGCCCGGCCCGGTTGATATCCACCCTTTTCCCGAGGAGATATGCCTGTTTGGCGGTTAGTTGCGCGTCCGTGGTCGCAAGGATTTGCAGCGTCTGCCTCGCTTCGGATGCACGCTTCGGATCTTCCGGCAGAAGATGGCGCACCGTGGCGCCGGCATTCCAGACCAATACTATCAGGGATAGAACGAGGCAGGCCTTGCCGCTAGATGGCCCCCCTGTCATGTCCGCGCCTGGACCTCCAGAGCTTGTACCTTATGCTGTCGACCAGGGCCTGCCAGGACGCCTCGATGATGTTGTGCGAGACCCCGACGGTCCCCCAGGTGCTGTCCTTGTCCCCGGACTGTATCAAGACGCGTACCGAAGAGCCGGTCCCTCCGGCGTTTATCACCCGCACCTTGTAGTCGAGCAATTTGACCTCGGCAAGCTCCGGGTAGAATTTCTCGAGGGCCTTGCGCAGGGCGTTGTCCATCGCGTTTACCGGGCCGTTCCCCAGCGCCGCAGTGTGTTCGACCCGCCCGTCGACTTCGACCATTATGGTCGCCTCGGCGACCGGGTGCTGCTTCTCGGTGCGCTTCTCGTCTATAACCCGGAACCCTTTAAGCTCGAAGAACTGCTCGTTCTCCCCCATCGCTCTCATCACGAGGAGCTCGAACGACGCCTCGGCCCCCTCGAACTGGTACCCCTTGTGCTCCAGCTCCTTTATCTGGTCGAGGATCTTTTCCGCTTCCGGGTCGCCCGACTTGAATTTGAGCCCCTTCTCCTGGATCTTCGCGACGATGTTGCTGCGGCCGGAGAGATCCGATATGAGGACGCGCCTATGGTTGCCGACGATATCGGGATCGATGTGCTCGTAGGTGCCTGGGTTGCGCCGGATGGCCGACACGTGCATCCCACCCTTGTGCGCGAAGGCGGCGTTGCCGACGAACGGCTGGTGGAGACGTTTCCCCACGTTGGCGATCTCCGCCACGTACCCCGAGAGCTCCGAGAGCTTTTTAAGCTGCCCTTCCGGGAGTACCGGCCTGCCCAATTTAAGCTCGAGGCACGGGATGACGGAGCAGAGGTTGGCGTTCCCGCACCGTTCCCCGTATCCATTGATAGTCCCCTGGACTTGGGTCGCCCCGCACTCGACCGCCGCAATGGAGGTGGCCACGGCCATCTCGGAGTCGTTATGCGTATGGATTCCGAGCGGGAGTGCGGTCGTTTTCCGGACCTCCCGGACGATCCGTCCGACATCGGAGGGGAGCGTACCGCCGTTGGTGTCGCACAGGACGATCCAGTCCGCCCCGCCGTCCGCGGCCGCCGCGATCGTCTTAAGCGCGTACTTGGGGTTGCGCTTGTAACCGTCGAAGAAATGCTCGGCGTCGTACATGACCTGCCCGGCGCGTTTTTTGAGGAACTCGACCGTCTCCCTGATCGCCTTGAGGTTCTCGTCCAGCGTCGTGCGCAGCGCCTCGGTCACGTGGAAGTCCCAGGATTTCCCCACCACGGTGATGACCGGCGTCTCCGCCGAGAGGAGCGCCTTCATGTTGGCGTCCTCCTCCACCTTCTTCCCGACGCGGCGCGTCATCCCGAAGGCGCACAGCTTTGCGTTCTTCAAGGGGAGCCTTTTTGCGTACTCGAAGAACTCCTTGTCCTTGGGGTTCGACCCGGGGTATCCGCCCTCGATGAAGTGGATCCCGAATTCGTCCAGCTTCTCGGTGATGGCGATCTTGTCCATCACGGAGAGCGATATCTCCTCCGCCTGCGTTCCGTCCCGCAGCGTGGTGTCGTACAGGTAGATTTTCTTCATGTGCCTATGCCTCGACCGGCTTCCCCAGCCCGAAGGAGTTGTGGAGCACCCGCACCGCCAGCTCGGTGTACTTCTCCTCGATGAGGCAGGAGATCTTTATCTCCGAAGTGGTGATGCCGAGTATGTTGATCCCCTCGGCGGCCAGAGTCTCGAACACCTTGGTTGCAACCCCGGAATGGGAGCGCATCGCCATCCCCACGATCGACACCTTGGCTATTTTGTCGTCTCCCACGACCTTCTCGGCTCCCACTTCCTTTGAGGTCTTCTCCGTTATCATCATCGCCTTCTTGAAGTCGCTCCGCCCCACCGTGAAGGTCAGGTCCGTATAACCCGTGACGGAGACGTTCTGCACGATCACGTCAACGACGATGTTGGCGTCCGACAGGGGCTTGAAGATCCTGGCGGCGATCCCGGGCTTGTCCGGCACCTTCACGATGGTGATCTTCGCCTCGTTCTTGCTGTACGCCACGCCGGACACTACTGCCGTTTCCATTATCTCCTCCTCTTTTGTGACTATCGTTCCCGGATTATCGTTGAACGAGGAGCGGACGTGGATCCGCACCCCGTATTTCATCCCGAATTCGACCGAACGGATCTGGAGGACCTTGGCTCCAAGGCTCGCCAGCTCCAGCATCTCCTCGAACGAGATCTTCTCGAGCTTCCGCGCGTCGGCGCAGATGTTCGGGTCGGTCGTGTAGACCCCGTCGACGTCCGTGTAGATCTCGCACACGTCGGCCGTCAGCGCCGCGGCCACCGCCACGGCGCTCGTGTCCGACCCGCCGCGCCCCAGCGTCGTAATCGCCCCGGTCTCGTCTATCCCCTGGAAGCCGGCCACTACCGCGATCTCCCCGTTTTTCAAAGCCGCCTGGATCGTTTCGCCCTCGATCTTCATGATCCGCGCCTTCACGTACGCCGAATCGGTCAGGACCGGGATCTGGAAGCCGCAGAACGACCTCGCCTTGTATCCCATCTCGGTCAGCGCGATGGCCAGCAGGCCGATCGTCACCTGCTCGCCCGTCGAGGCGACCACGTCCAGTTCGCGCTCGTTCGGCATCTCCGCTATTTGGTGCGCAAGGCCCAGCAGGCGATTCGTCTCTCCCGCCATCGCCGACACGACCACCACCACGTCGTTCCCCTGGTCCTTCGTGCGCGCGACGCGTTTTGCGACGTTCTTGATCTTCTCGACGGAGCCGACCGAGGTGCCGCCGTACTTTTGGACGATGAGTGCCATTTCCCGGTTCAACCTCCTGTAAGGTAGCGTCTGCAGCGATTGGCGAAGCCGCGGATCCGCGGGGCGTCTTCCGCTTCGATCGTCAGCCTGCGGCCGCCTTCATCCAAGAAAAGGAATTTAACCTTTATACATGATTTTGGCAACATTTCGGCTATCTTTTCCGCCCACTCGACCATGCAGACGCCTTCCCCGCCCAGGATCTCCTCAAGCCCTATGTCGGCGGCTTCCCGCTCCGAGGAGAGACGGTAGGCGTCCACGTGGACCAAAGGGACGGCGCCCTCGTGCTCGGTCACTATCGTGAAGCTGGGCGATACGATCCGGTCCGCCGGTATGCCGAGCGATTCCGCCGCGCCCTTGCAGAAGACGGTCTTTCCGGCGCCCAGGTCCCCCGTAAGCGCGACGACGTCGCCCGGCAACAGCACGTCCCCCAAGGCACGCGCGATATCGAGCGTGTCCTCCTCGCGCGAGGATTGCAGCACTGCGGTAAACCCGCCCAGCGGCTACTCCTTGGATGCCGGCGGCTCCCCCATCGTTTGCTGAAGGGCCTCGCGGATGTTCTCGATGACGTCTGTGGCGGAAACGGCGGACATCGGATGGCGGCGCACCAGCAGGTCCGCCGACATCCCGTGCAGGAACACCCCGGCGCAGGAGGCGTCCGTCGGGGACAATCCCTGCGACGCCAGGGCGGCCACGATCCCCGAGAGCGCGTCTCCCATCCCGCCCGAAGCCATGTAGGGATTCCCGGTCGTGTTGATGAAGACGTCCCCTTTCTGAGTCGCGACGACCGTCCTTGCGCCTTTCAAGATAACCGTCGCGTCCTGCTCCTCGGCGAAATGCTGCGCCGATCCGATCCTTGAGGCCTCGATCGCCTCGATCGATTCGCGCGTCAGGCGGGACATCTCACCGGGGTGCGGCGTCAGGATGCACTGCGAGCCGGCCGTCCGGATGACGCCTGTCTGGCCGGCAAGCGCGTTCAGCCCGTCGGCGTCCACCAGGAACGGGACCTTCATGCGGGGGAAGAGCTCGGCGATGAACTCCCCGACGCCCGGATATGCGCCCAGGCCCGGGCCGACCACCACTACGTCGGCCCGCGAGATCCGCTCCATCAACTCGGGGATCATATCTTTCCTGAAATACCCCGACCCTCCGTCGGCGATCCCGATCGACATCACTTCCATCAGCTTCGACTCGACTATCGGGCGCAGCGAGGCGGGGACCACCACGGTTATGAGCCCCGCCCCCATCCTCATCGCGGCAAGCCCCGCCAGGCACGGAGCGCCGGTCAAGCCCGGCGACCCCCCGACGATGAACACCCTGCCCGCGTCGCCCTTGTGGAAATCCGGCGGGCGGATGGAAAGCATGCTTTTCACGATCCGCTCGTCCAGCGCCTCGGTCTTTATGTCGGCGTCGAACACCGCCCTGGAAGGGATCCCGATGTCGAATATTTCCGTGTCGCCGCAGTGGATCGAGCCCGGAAGCAGCACGTGGCCAAGTTTCAACAGCCCGAACGATCCGGTGTAGTCGGCCCTGATCGCCTCGCCCAAAATCCTTCCCGTCGTGGCGTCTATCCCGCTGGGGATGTCGACCGCGTAGACGGGAGCCATCGACAGGTTGATGACCTCGACCACCTCGCGCACCGTCCCCGTGAGCGGAGAGGACAGGCCGGTCCCAAGGATCGCGTCCACGCAGAGGTGGACCTCTTCCAGGAAGGTTCGCAGGTCCTCCACCCCTTCGGTGTCGCGGATGTTGCGGACCTCCACGTCCATTTTCTTCAAAATGTCCTTCTGCACCCTTGCGTCGCGGGAGAGGTCTTCCTCCTCGCTCAACAGGAAGACCTCAACGTAGACCCCCCGGTTGTGCAGGTGCCTGGCGATCACCATGCCGTCGCCGCCGTTGTTCCCCCTGCCGCACACGACCGCCACCGACGCCTCTTCCGCCGCTCCGACCTTGTCCTCCAGTATGTGCAGGATCCGCTCGGTGCACGACCGCCCCGCGTTCTCCATAAGCAGCAGGGACGGGATGCCGTATTTCTCTATCGTGATCTTGTCCAGGTCGGCCATCTGGCGCCCCGAGGCGACTTTCATCCGTTTCCTCCCGCCCTCTCGATGACCACGAACGCAAGGGCCTTCCCGCCGTCGTGGGTAATCGATACGTGTATCTTGTCGGCGTTTAGTTTTTTCATAAACTTATCTGCATTACCATAAAGGTTAACTTTAGGTTTTCCCATCGCGCCAGGGACCGTTTCCACGTCGCGCCACAGGATCCCCTGCGACTTCCCGGTGCCGAACGCCTTCATGACCGCTTCCTTGACCGCGAATCTTCCGGCAAGCCTCTCTGCGGTTTTGACGCTCCTTCGCGCATAGCGATTCTCGGCGTCGGTGAACACCCGCTTCGTGAACCGGTCGGGGTAACGCTCGAGCAGCCCGTGAACCCGCTCCACGTCCACGATGTCGACGCCGATGCCTACTATCATCGGAATATCAGCGGGCCCCGTGGATGAGGTCCGCCATCTCGCGCACGGCCTGGCCCAGGCCGACGAAGACGGCCCTTGCCACGATGCTGTGGCCGATGTTGAACTCCTCTATTTCCGGAAGGGATAGTATGGGCACGATGTTGCGCACGTCGAGCCCGTGCCCGGCGAACACCTTGAGACTTAAGTTTTTGCCGTGTGCGGCCGCCGTTCGGACCTTCTCCATCTCCACGTCGAATTTCCCCGACCGGAACGTCTCGCAGTATGTTCCGGTGTGGATTTCCACCGCGTCGGCGCCAACCTGCCTCGCCGCCCGCATCTGGGAGAGGTCCGGATCGATGAAGAGGCTGACCAGTATGCCGGCGTCGCGCAGCCTGGAAACGGCCTCGTGCAAGGATTCCCGCTGCCGAAGGACGTCCAGCCCGCCTTCGGTGGTCAGTTCCTGCCTCTTCTCGGGGACAAGGGTAACGGAGTAAGGTTTTACGCGCCCGGCAATCGCGATCATCTCCTCGGTGGCGGCCATTTCCAGGTTGATCCTTGTCTGGACCACTTTCGAGAGGAGGTCCAGGTCCCTGTCCTGGATGTGGCGCCGGTCCTCCCGAAGGTGGACCGTTATCCCGTCGGCGCCGTTGTGCTCCGCGATGCCGGCCGCGGTCACCGGGTCCGGCGCAGTCCCGCCCCTTGCCTGCCGCAAAGTGGCCACGTGGTCTATGTTGACGCCGAGCCTGCGCATCTCAGTGGATGTCGGCGCGGGCTTTTTCGGCCAGCGCGTTTACTATGCGGTCGATCTGGGCCTTGTTGTCCCCTTCCGCCATGATGCGCAGGACGGGCTCGGTGCCGCTGTACCGCACCACGATCCGCCCACGGGAGCCCAGCTTCTTCTCGAACTCCGCCTTTGCCTTCTGGAACCCCTTCATGTTTTCGAGCGGCACGCGGTGCTTAAGCTTTATGTTCAGGAGCACCTGCGGGTAGGCAACAAGCTCTTTCCCCAGTTCGGCGACCTTCTTCCCCGACCCGACCATGACCGCCAGAAGCTGGAGGGCGGCGAGCACGCCGTCACCCGTGGTCGCATGGTCCAGGAAAACCAGGTGCCCGGACTGCTCCCCCCCGAAGTTGTAGCCGCCGGCGCGCATAGCCTCCACCACGTAGCGGTCGCCCACCTGGCTGCGCACGAGGCGCACCTTGCGCTCTTTAAGGAACAGCTCGAGCCCGATGTTGCTCATCACCGTGGCGACGACGGTGTTCTTCTTGAGTTTACGCGTCCGGACCATCTCCTCGGCGCAGATAGCCATGATCCGGTCGCCGTTCAGCACGTCGCCGTTGTGGTCGACGACGATCACCCGGTCCGCGTCCCCGTCCAGCGATATCCCCAGGTCCGCCCGGTGCTCCCGCACTTTCGCGGAAACGATTTCAGGGAAAAGGGAGCCGCAGTTCTCGTTGATGTTCAGCCCGTTGGGAGAAACGCCGATGGATATCACCTCCGCGCCCAGCTCCTGGAACACCAGCGGGGCGATGCGGTAGGCGGCGCCGTTGGCGCAATCGACCACAATGCGCAAGCCGTCAAGCGACAGGTGCGACGGGAACGTGTTCTTCAAATAAACGATGTACCGGCCGGTAGCGTCGTCGATCCTTTGCGCCTTGCCGATCTGGGGCGAGGGGGGGCGCGATTCCCTCAGGTGTTCGCCGAACATGATCTCCTCGATCCGCTCTTCAAGCCGGTCGGGGAGCTTGAAGCCGTCGCGCCCGAAAAACTTTATCCCGTTGTCCTGGTACGGATTGTGCGACGCGGATATCACCACGCCTGCGTCCGCCCGCATGGAATGGGTGAGAAATGCGATGCCGGGGGTCGGCAGCGGGCCCACGAGCAGGACGTCGCCTCCCATCGCGCATATCCCTGCCGAGAGCGCGGTTTCGAACATATACCCGGAGAGGCGCGTGTCCTTGCCGATTACGACCTTGTGCCGCCCGCCGTTGTTGCGGAAAATGTGCGCGACCGCCTGCCCGAGCGCCAGCGCGTTCTCGACGGTCATGGGGTCGTTGTTGGCGACGCCCCTTACTCCGTCCGTCCCGAAAAGCTTCCGCCGCAAGAGGTTCCCCCTATTTCCTGAAATAGATGGTCACGCGCACGACCGGATTTCCGACGATTCTAGCATGCCCCTCCCGCAATTCCACCCGCGCGTTTTCCACAAGGGAATCCGACGCCTTTTCAGGAATCGACATCGGAACGGGCAGGGACTCCAGCCGTGAAAATTCCTCCGGGAGCGCCTCTACCTCCAAGGCCGGGGGGACGATCTCGATCTTCGTGATCCTGCGTCGCGACTCCGTGTTGCCCAGGAGCTTCACGTATAAAGGGACCCTGCGCCGCTCGAGCCGTTCCAGGGAGACCTCTATCGCGTTGGGATAGACGCGCTGGACCTTGATCCCCGGCGGCACCTTGATCGAACTGTCGTTCATGTGCACGACCTGCCTGCCGGGCCTTGCGTTGGACAGGTCGATCGCCGCGCTGATTTCAGCCTGCTGGAGCGTCCCCAGCAAGTAGGGCGGACCCGAGAGCCGCACCTCCACCTGCCGATCGACCTTGTTCGTGATGGTCATCCCCGCCGGCACGCTGCGGATCTCCAACGGGACGACGAACCCGACCTGCACCTTGCTCTCCCCCGCGACGAACCACCACAGGGCTATGGCCAGCCCCAGGGCGAGGGCCTTTAATCCCAGGTTCTTCCCGACCACTCCCCGCAGGAAATCGAGCATGTCGGTTCCCTTCACGCTGCGTCCCCCGCGCCCTTCGCGAAAAGCCTGGAAAGGATGTCATTCAGTTCCATCGCGCTCCCTGCGATTTTCATCTGCCGGTCGTGGAAGACCGTGACCTTGCCCGTCTCCTCGGATATCACCACGGAGACGGCGTCGGTATCAGCCGAAACGCCCCATCCGGCGCGATGCCTGGTCCCCATGGATCTTACGACCGCGGATTCGCCCGGGATCGGCAGGATCACGCCGGCCGCCGCCACGCGGTCGCCCCTTATGACGACCGCGCCGTCATGCACGGGAGACCTGGGAGAGAGGATGGATGCGAGCAGTTCGTGGGAAAAGATGGCGTCGAGCTTCTTGCCGTGCTCGACGTGCTCCTGGAGCCCCATTTCCCGCTCGAGCAGGAGGATCGCGCCGATCTTTTCGGCCGCCAG
>JBLNEW010000037.1:0-23624 GCA_050263095.1 Deltaproteobacteria bacterium
ACTGGCATATTTGCCTGACGTTTCCAACATCGCAGGGCGGTACGCCGGACGCACGCCGCAGAAAGCGCGACGCGAATCCGTAGCGTCCCCGGGAGAATCGTAAGATACGACCATAAAGCGAGGGAGGTTGCGCCCATGCCGGCAGGAGATCTTGAATCCGTCGCCCGATCGCTTGTCGCGTCCGGCAAGGGGATACTTGCCGCCGACGAGAGCGCTCCAACCATAGAGAAACGCTTCAAGGCCATAAACGTTTCCTCCACCGAGGAAAATCGGCGCGCCTACCGGGAGCTTCTGTTTACTACCGCCGGAGCATCCGAATTCATAAGCGGAGTGATCCTGTTCGATGAAACCATCCGGCAGAAGACCGCGGACGGAGCCGCTTTCACCGAAGTGCTTTCCCGGCAGGGAATTCTGCCCGGCATCAAGGTGGATCTGGGTGCGAAGGCCCTCGCTGGGTATCCGGGAGAAAAAATCACCGAAGGGCTCGACGGGCTGCGCGAACGCCTGGCGGAGTACCGATCCATGGGCGCCCGATTCGCCAAGTGGCGCGCGGTCATCGCGATCGGGGACGGAATTCCGACCGCGTACTGCCTCAAGGCGAACGCGCACGCGCTTGCCAGATATGCTTCCATGTGCCAGGAAGCAGGACTTGTACCGATCGTCGAGCCGGAAATCCTGATGGACGGCGGCCATACCATCGAGCGCTGCGAGGAAGTCACGACCGCTGCGCTCTCCCTTGTGTTTTCCGAGCTGATCGGGCACCGCGTTGCGCTCGAGGGGACGCTTCTTAAGCCCAACATGGTACTTTCCGGCAAGGAGAACGCGAGGCAGGCGGGCGTATCCGAAGTCGCGGAAGGCACGGTTCGATGCCTTCGAAGGGTCGTCCCTTCCGCGGTTCCGGGCATCGTCTTCCTGTCCGGAGGACAGACCGCAGAACAGGCGACCGAGCATTTGAGCGCGATGAACGCGCTCGGAAGGCACCCGTGGGAGCTCAGCTTTTCCTACGGACGCGCCCTTCAGGATCCGGTTCTGAAGGCGTGGAGAGGCAATCCCGCGAACGTCCCCGATGCGCAGGGAGCGTTTTATCACCGCGCCATGTGCAACGGCGCCGCGCGCCACGGAAAGTACACCAGGGACATGGAAAAATCCCCGGCCTGAACGCTCCACGAATAAACGTGCCGGTACGCACGTATTTTCATAAGGGAAAAGTTCCCCGGAACGGATATGTGCATGAAAATACAACGAGCGGAGGGGGATACGCGATGAAGCTATTAGTTATTGTCCCGGTTGTTCTGGCCATGGCCCTTACGGGCTGCGCCTCAACGATGGGGCCGAAGGAAAGCGGTGGAACCTTGATCGGAGGCGCCACGGGCGCTGTGCTTGGCGCGCAGGTGGGACATGGGACCGGTCGCCTCGTCGGGGTCGCCGTCGGAACCCTCGCCGGGGCGCTGATCGGGCAGGAAATCGGAAAGTCCCTGGACAGGGCGGATCGGCTGGAGATGGAGAGGACTGCCCAGTACAGCCTGGAGCACAGCAGGACGGACGAGAGGAGGACGTGGAGAAATCCGGACAGCGGCAACTCCGGATCGATCACTCCGAAGAGAACCTACCGGACGGCGGAGGGGCAGCACTGCAGGGAATACCAGCAGACGGTCGTAATAGGCGGACGTGAGCAGGAGGCATACGGGACCGCGTGCCGCCAGCCCGACGGCAGCTGGAAGATAGTGAAGTAGTTTCCGAGGCGTAATTTGCGGTACGGGAAGGAGGGAGGGGCGAGGGGCAATGAGGAAACTGCCGCTGCGGGGATCGTCGCTTGCCCTGTTCCTGCTGATCGCCTGCTTCCCGGGTGGTCGTGTCGGCGCGGCGGAAATACGGGAATTTCCCGTGCCGCGCGGCTCGCACCCGCACGATGTCGCTCCCGCGCCGGACGGTGGGGTCTGGTACACGGCGCAACGAAGCGGGGCGCTGGGAAAGCTGGATCCTGCAACCGGTAAAACCCGCCACATTCCCCTGGGAAAGGGATCGAGCCCTCACGGCGTCATCGTCGGGCCGGACGGCGCCGCATGGGTGACCGACAGCGGCCTGAACTCGATCGTGCGCGTGGACCCGAAAACAGAGAATGTCCGGGTCTATCCGCTTCCGGCAGGCAGCGCATACGCCAACCTGAACACCGCGGCTTTCGACAGGAAGGGGACGCTTTGGTTCACCGGTCAAAGCGGGATCTACGGCCGCCTGGACACCAAATCCGGGAGAGTGACGGTCTATCCCGCCCCTGAAGGGTCGGGCCCTTACGGGATCGCCTCGACCCCGGACGGCGACGTCTATTTCGCTTCCCTTGCCGGAAGCTACATCGCGCGCATCGACACGGACACGGGGGCCGCCAGTGTGATCGAGCCGCCGACGAAGAGGCAGGGAGCCAGGCGCGTCTGGTCCGACTCGAAGGGCCGCATCTGGGTCAGCGAGTGGCACGGGGGACGGTTGGGACTTTACGACCCGGCGTCGGAAGCGTGGCGCGAGTGGCTCCTTCCGGGGGAGAATCCCCAGCCCTATGCGGTATACGTGGACGACCGGGATATCGTCTGGCTGAGCGACTTCGGGGCCAATTCGCTGGTAAAGTTCGATCCGTCCCGTGAGTCCTTCGAGGCGATCCGGCTGCCGAGCTCGCCGGCCAATGTCCGCCAGATACTTGGAAGGCCGGGCGAGGTTTGGGGCGCCGAATCGGGAGTGGACAAGCTGGTTGTGGTCCGCGGCCGGTAGCGGCCGGGCGGAAGGCATGAAAGCGGTCCTCATGTCGGGATTCGGCGGCGTCGAAGTCTTGCGGATCGGCGATTGCCCTGATCCTGTCCCCGAAAGAGGAGAACTGCTGGTCCGGGTCCGGGCGACGGCTCTCAACCGGGCGGACCTGCTTCAGCGCCGCGGAAAATATCCTCCGCCGGAAGGCGCCTCCGGGATCCTGGGGCTGGAAATGGCCGGAGAGGTGCTGCATGCGGGACCCGCGGCCGGCGACTTTCGGGAGGGCGACCGCGTGTGCGCGCTCCTCCCCGGAGGAGGATATGCCCAACGGGTGGCGATCCCCTCCGGTCTGGCCATCCGACTCCCCGATTCCATGTCGTTTGAAGAGGGGGCCGCAATCCCCGAGGCGTTTCTGACCGCCTACAGGAACCTGTTCGATCTGGGCGGGATCGAACCGGGGCGCAAGGTTCTCGTTCACGCGGGAGCAAGCGGCGTGGGGATTGCGGCGATCCAGCTGATCCGCGAGGCGGGAGCATGTTCGTTCGTCACGGCGGGAACCCCCGAAAAGGTCCGGCGTTGCCTGGAGCTTGGAGCACGGGCGGGGTGGAACCGTAAGGAGGGGCCGTTTGCGCCGTGGATCGCCGCGCAGACCGGAGGAAGGGGAGTCGACCTTGTCCTGGACTGTGTCGGCGCAGCGTATTTCGAGCAGAACATGCAATCGCTGGCCGATGGGGGGAAGATCATCGTCATAGGGATGATGGGAGGCTCGATTGCGGGGAACCTGGACCTGGCGCTGCTTTTGACCCGCGGGCTGCATATCGTGGGGAGCAGGATCCGCGGCATGAGCGTGGAGGGCAAGGTGGCGCTCACAAGGAGATTCACCGCCTTCGCGATGCAGCGGTTCGAGGACGGCAGGCTGTTTCCGGTAGTGGATTCCGTCTACGACTGGAGCGAGGCGGCCCGGGCCCATTCACGGATGGAGGAAAACGCCAATATGGGAAAAATCGTGCTCCGCGTATCGGAGTGACGGGAACCGACGATCATATCGCCACCAGGACCGGCGTCGGCTTCAGGATCCGCGCGGCATCCTTCGGATCGATGCCGACGAGGTATCCGCGCTTTCCCCCGTTGATGTAGATCTTCCGAAGGGCCAGGATCGTCTCTTCCATGTATACGGGCAACGCCTTGCGCGTGCCGAAGGGGGAAGTTCCGCCCACGAGATACCCTGTATGTTTTTGCGCCGTGTCAGGGGAACATGGATTCACGGACCTGGCGCCGATGATCCGGGCCAGCTCCCTGGTGGAGACCTGCCTGTCCCCGTGCATAAGCACCACGAGCGGATTCTTCCTGTCGTCCTCCATTACGAGCGTCTTGACGACGGCGTGTTCGTCCACCCCAAGCTCCCGCGAGGAGACGGCTGTTCCTCCCTTCTCCTCGTATGAATACAGGTGGTCGGTGAACCGTACCTTCTCCGCGCGCAGGACGCGCACGGCGGGGGTCACGGGTCCCTTTTCCTTTCCCATCTCCCGCCTCCGGTTAGGGGTTTAACAGGATCTTTCCCGTAGTTTCCCTCCCCGCGAGGCGCCGGTGGGCTTCCGCCGCCTCCGACAGCGGGAACCGGGCGCCTATCCGGACCTTCAGCTCGCCGCCGGCCGCCCACCCGAGAACGTCGTTGGCCCTCCAGAGCAGCTCCTCGCGGGTCGCCGTGTAATGCCCAAGCGATGGCCGTGTAAGAAACAGCCCTCCCTTGGCGTTAAGGACCTGGGGGTCGAACTGCGGCGCCGGGCCGCTGGATTGCCCGTACAGCGCGAGGCACCCACGGAGGGCGAGGCAGTTCAGGCTCTTCTCGAAGGTCGCCTGCCCGACCGAATCGTACACAACGTTAACGCCTTTGCCGCCGGTAAGCCTCCTCACTTCCGCCTCGAAGTCCTGTTCTGTGTAGACGATGACATCGTCCGCGCCGAACGAGCGCGCAAGCACCGCCTTTTCCTTCGTGGAGACCGTGCCGATCACGCGGGCGCCCCTGCGCCGGGCGATCTGCGTCAAGAGGAGGCCGACGCCTCCGGCCGCCGCGTGGACGAGGCAAGTATCCCCCTGCTTGAGCGGATATGTGCTGTGCGCGAGGTAATGCGCGGTCATTCCCTGGAGCATGGCCGCCGCCGCAAGTCCGGCGTCCACCTTCCCGGGGAGCTTGACCAGCCTCGAGGCGGGGACGACCGAATATTCCGCGTATGAGCCGAGCGTGCCGGCATACGCCACCCGGTCGCCAACGGACAGCTCCCCGGACATGGGCCCGGTTTCCGCAACGACGCCGGCTCCCTCGTTGCCCGGGGTAAAGGGAAGCGAAGACCTGTAAAGGCCCATGCGCTGGTAGACGTCGATGAAATTGACCCCGATCGCCTCGAGCTTGACCAGCGCTTCCCCCTTGCCGGGCTTCGGGACGGGGAGGTTGTCCATCTCGAGCGTCTCGGGGCCTCCGTATCGATGGACCCGGATGGCTTTCACCGTTTCCTCCTGGCGATCGTTCCGATGATCCTTAGGACTGCCGCATGGCAGGACGGGTTTCTCCGCGGAATTGTATCAGGGATCGGCCAAGGTGAATCGGCCGCGCATATTAAATTTTTTCGCTTGTGCTGCTTGGGGACAATGGATAGCTTATTATATTCTGGCGTTTAGCCCATTTCGAATGCCTTGGGGGGGAGGAGTGCCATGAAAAAGACGGCGTTGCTGGTTGCGTTCGTGTCGGCTGTCGCGATGTCTTTTGCAGGCTGCACCGATACTTCCGGCCCAACCGTAAAGGTCGGGGTGATCGCCGAATTGACCGGGGACATACCCGCGGTCGGAGCGTCCTGCAGGAACGCGGCGGAACTGGCTGCCAAGGAAATAAACGACGCGGGGGGGCTGGACCTTGGCGGCAAGAAATACAAGGTAAAGCTGTTCATCGAAGACAACGCGGGAAAGGCCGACCAGTCCGCCTCGGCCGCGCAGAAGCTGATCACCCAGAACGACGTTGTGGCGATCGTGGGGCCCAACGCCAGCCGTTACGCGGTACCGGCCTCGGAGATCGCGGAAAGCTCCAAGGTCGTCCTGATCACGCCCTGGTCCACGACGCCAAAGACCACCCTTGACGCCAAGACGGGCGCTCCGAAGAAATACATATTCCGGGCGTGCTTCACGGATCCGTTCCAGGGGCGCGTCGTGGCGCGGTTCGCCATGGAGAACCTGAAGTCGAAGAAGGCCGCCGTGCTTTACGACGTGGCCTCGGAGTACAATAAGGGTATAGCCGAGATATTCAAGTCGGCCTTCGAGGAGAAGGGCGGCAAGGTGGTCGCCTTCGAGACCTATACGACCAACGACAAGGACTTCTCCGCGCAGCTCACCAAGATCAAGAAGGCCGGGCCGGACGTCGTCTTCCTGCCCAACTACTACAGCGAAGTCCCCCTCCAGGTCCAGCAGGCCCACCGCCTCGGCATCAACGTGCCGTTCATCGGGAGCGATTCCTGGGGGAGCGAGGAGCTCCTGAAGCTGGCGGGCAAGGACGTCGAGGGATATTACTTCAGCACGCATTATGCGGCGGATGCGGCGACTCCCGCGGCCACCAGGTTCATCCAGGCCTACAAGGCCAAGTACAACAGCACCCCGGATGACGTCGCAGCCCTGACGTACGACGCCTTCGGCCTGCTGATCCAGGCGGTCAAAAGCGCGGGCAAGCCGGACCGGCAAGCCGTCCGCGACGCCCTGGCGAGGATTTCAGGCTACGACGGCGTTACCGGCAGCATGCAGTTCAAGGAAGGGTCCGGCGACCCGATAAAGAGCGCCGTGATACTTCAGATCAAGAACGGGAAGTTTGGCTGGTTTGCCAACGCGAATCCCTGATCCGTGCGGGAAGGGCGCGCCGGCTTCCTCGAGCGGCGCGTCCGTCTCCCCCGCCCGCCGCCTTGCCGACTCGTGATGTATCTCATTCAGCAGCTGCTGAACGCGCTCCAGCTGGGAAGCATCTACGCCCTGATCGCCCTGGGCTATACGATGGTCTACGGCATCCTCACGATGATCAATTTCGCCCATGGCGACCTCTTCATGGTGGGCGCGTTCTTCTGCTTCCTCGCCGGAGTTTCCCTCGGACTGCCTTTCGTGCCGACCATGCTCCTGTCCATGGCGGGCGCGGCGATGCTCGGCGTTACGATAGAAAGGCTGGCGTACAAGCCCCTGCGCAACGCTCCGAGGGTATCGCCCATCATCACGGCCCTCGGGGTCGGCCTCTTCCTCGAGAACTTCACGCTGGCGCTTAGCCCGTATCCCAAGCACATCACGCCGCTGCTGGACATCCGGGTATGGACGGTGGGAGGCGTCTCCGTTTCATCCCTGCAGATACTAATCATCGTCCTCTCGATCGTCCTCATGATCCTTCTCGATCTCTACGTGCGCCGCTCAATGGTCGGCATGGCCATGAGGGCCATTTCCTGGGACCGGACTGCCGCATCCCTGATGGGCGTGCCCGTGGACGCGATCATTTCCGTCACCTTCGCCATCGGGGCGGGGCTCGGGGGAGCAGCCGGCGTGATGTACGGCCTCGCCTATCCGGTCATCGATCCGTACATGGGCATCATGGTCGGATGGAAGGCGTTCATCTCCGCCGTGGTCGGAGGCATCGGCAGCATCTATGGGGCGATGCTGGGAGGATTCCTCCTCGGAGGTGTGGAGGTCCTCGTGGCGGCGTATTTCCCGTCGACATACCGGGACTTCGTGGCATTCTCGCTGCTCCTGGTGCTCCTGGTGTGGAAGCCCTACGGGATACTGGGCAAGCCAAGGCCGCAGAAAGTGTGACGACGATGGGCGAAGCGGGACAAGGTGCGATCCTTCAGCGGCTGCGGGGACTTGCGGCCGGCAGGCATGCGGCGCGCGTCTGCCTCGCCGCGGGATTCGTGCTGTCCTTCGCCATACCGCGCTTAGGGCTGCTGGACCAGTACGTCCAGCTTATCCTGATGTACGTCGGCATCAACGTCATCCTGGCGGTGAGCCTCAACCTGGTCAACGGATACATGGGCGAGTTCTCCGTGGGCCACGCAGGCTTCATGGCGGTCGGGGCCTACACGGCGTCGATGCTGACGATCGCGGTTTTCCCTGCCGGCGCGTCGGGATGGCTGTTCCCTCTTGCGGTGGCGGGCGGCGGGGCGGTGGCGGCCGCGGTAGGCCTCGTGGTGGCCATTCCGTCGTTTCGGACCCGGGGCGACTACCTGGCCATCGTGACGCTGGCGTTCAACATGATCGTGAAATCGGTCCTCGAGAACATCGACGCGGTCGGCGGCCCGCGCGGCGTGCTCGGGATCCAGAGGCTGACCACGCTGCCGTGGATCTTCTTCTGGTCGGTTGCCGCGATCTGGGTCATCAGGAACTTCGTCTATTCCAACCAGGGCCGGGGAATCCTATCGATCCGCGAGGACGAGATCGCCGGCGAGCTGATGGGAGTCGACACGCGGCGCGTAAAGCTCCTTGCGTTCGTCGTTTCCGCGTTTTTCGCCGGCGTGGCCGGCGGGCTGTTCGCCCACCTCCTGCAGTTCATCAATCCCAGGATGTTCGACATCCTGAAGTCCACCGACGTCCTCATCATGGTTTACCTTGGCGGCATTGGATCTATCGCCGGCTCGATTCTGGGAGCGACCATCTACACCGTTCTGCTGGAGCTTCTCCGTCCGCTTGAGATCTGGAGGATGGTCCTGATGCCGCTGGTGCTGGTTCTTCTCATGATCTTCCGCCCTAAGGGCATCATGGGGATGCGTGAGTTCCGGTGGTTCGTGCCTGCCGCGGAATGGGCGGCCGCCGTCGCGAGGCGGAGGGGAGAAAGGGCTTCCGATGCCCCTGCTGAAGGTTGAGAAGCTCACCCATTATTTCGGCGGGCTCATGGCCTTGACCGATTTCCGCCTCTCCATCGCGCGGGGGGAGCTGGTCGGCCTCATCGGTCCCAACGGCGCGGGCAAGACGACCGTGTTCAACCTCATCACCGGGGTCCACCTTCCCGCGGAAGGGAACATCCTCTTCGAAGGCGGAAAGATCGCCGGCCTTGCCCCCAACCGCATAACCGCCCTCGGGATCGCCCGGACATTCCAGAACATCCGGCTCTTCCGCGACCTGACCGTACTGGACAACGTCCGCACCGCTTTCTACGCCCAGGCGGGATACGGCGCCGTGGAAGGCCTGTTCCGCTTCGGGCGGTTCAACCGTGAAGAGGAGCGCATCGCCGGGAAAGCGCTGGATCTGCTGGAGGCGTTCGGCCTGCGCGCATGGGCGGACGAGCAGGCCAGGAACCTGCCATACGGGCTGCAGCGGCGGCTGGAGATCGCGCGCGCGCTGGCGACGGGGCCGCGGCTGCTTCTCCTGGACGAACCCGCGGCGGGAATGAACCCGAACGAGATCCTCAAGCTGATGGAGTTCATCCGGTGGATAAGGAAGGAATTCAGCCTGACGATCCTGCTGATCGAGCACCAGATGCCGCTGGTGATGGGGCTGTGCGAGAGGATCGTCGTGCTGGATTTCGGAGCCACGATCGCGGAAGGCACGCCCAGGGAGATCCAGAAACACCCGCGCGTGCTCGAGGCATACCTGGGCGGCGAGGCCGCGCCGTGAAGGCGGCCCGGTTCCTGTCGGTCCGCGAGCTTTGCGTGTCCTACGGTAACATACAGGCCGTCCGGGGAGTCTCGTTCGACGTCCTCGAGGGCGAAATAGTGACGCTGATAGGCGCGAACGGCGCAGGCAAGTCCACCACTTTGCGGGCGCTGTCCGGCCTTGTTCCCTACGACGGCGGCGTATTCTTCGAAGGGGAGGACCTCCGCGGAGTCTCCGCGGGCGGAATCGTGGCGAGGGGGATAGTCCAGGTCCCGGAGGGGCGGGGCATCTTCGGAAACCTGACGGTCAACGAGAACCTGGTCATCGCGACGTGGCAGCGAAGGGACAGGGCGGAGGTTTCAAGGGATTTCGAACGGATCTTCGCGCTGTTCCCGCGGCTGGCCGCGCGCAGGAGGCAGCATGGAGGGACGCTTTCCGGGGGAGAGCAGCAGATGCTTGCGGTCGCGCGCGCGCTGATGAGCCGGGGCAGGCTCCTTTTGCTGGACGAGCCTTCGATGGGACTTTCGCCGCTGCTCGTGCGCGATATATTCAATACCCTGGTGGAGATCAACCGCGCAGGCACGACGATCCTCCTGGTGGAGCAGAACGCCAACATGGCGCTGCAGGTTGCTGCGCGGGGATACCTGCTGGAAACCGGAGCCGTCACCCTGGAAGGCTCCGGCAAGGAGCTGCTGGTCAACCCAAGGGTCAGGGAGGCGTACCTCGGAGGGGCCGGGTAGGAGGGAGGGCCCGGATCGGACCCTCCCTGGCGCCCATGGTTCAGGAGATGCCGCCGTCCGCGTCAGCGGGCGCGAGCGGTCACTTGTGTATCTGACCGCGGACCTCTCCCCCCGGTTTGCCCTTGGTGTGGATGTTTGCGTACGCTTCCCCGGCCTCGATCTTGTCTATCAAGGCTTTCAAAGGCTTGCCCTTCAAGTCACCCTGCAGGCTCTCGGCCGTGATTTTTCCCTCGGCGAGCGTCCCCTCGAACTTGCCTTCCTTCGGTTTCGGAGGCGGGCCTGAAGGATAGAGCCACGCGGCTACCGGTCCGTCCTTGCCGGCCGGTGCGATGTGGATATGCGACATCGTGACGTCCTCTATGTCTTTGGCGGTGATCTTGTACTCGAGGACGGTCCCTTCCTTGTTGAGCTCGAAAGTCGCCTTCCCGCTTGCCTTCGACCCGCCAAGCCCAAGCAATTCCGCGGAGAAATACTTTTCCCCTTCGTCCGCCAGGGCGATTGCCGATCCGGCAAGGACAAGCAGGGACGCCATGAACAAAGAAAGCAAACCCGACTTTCTCATGAAGTTCTCCTCCTGCTTCATTTTTCAACATGAGATGACGTTTTTCCGTTCCTCGTTCCGGTTTTCCCTACGCCCGGAAATTTTCCCCGAACGGGCCGGGAACGTCAGGGGGGGATATAATCTATGCTTGGAACCGTGACGCGGCCATCCAACCATTCGGACAAGCCATTGAAGGAGGGAAACACGATGGCACGATACCTGATCGAATCACCGCATACGACCGAGGAATGCCTTCGCGCCCTGGATGAGCTCCTCGCGGGCGGTCCCGGTGTTCTTGCCAAATACGATTTCGGGTGCATGTCCGGCGATCACACCGGGTACGTAATCGTCGAAGCGGGAAGCGAGCCCGAAGCCCGCAATACCGTTCCATCCTTCCTGCGCGGCAAGGCGCGCATCGTAAAAGTGGACAAGTTCACCCCGGAGCAGATCAAGTCCTTCCACCAGATGAAGGCATCCGCGTAGACAAGGCACCTTATGCGGGGGCTTGCCCCCTCGCCTGGACGGGAAAGGCCGGCGCGACGCCGGCCTTTCGATTACGGGGTGAGCACCGCGCGCAGCGTCACTTTCCCCTCGCGCAGCTTCGCAAGGACCTCGTTGGCTTTTTCCAGCGGGTGACGCTCCACCAGCGGAGCGATCCCGTGGTCGGCGGCGAACCGGAGCATGGCGTCCATATCGTCCCTCGTCCCGATCACCGAACCGCAGATGTGTTTCTGCCCGGTGATGAGGCCGGCCGGAATAAGGGAAGCCTTCTCGGCGATGGCCGCCAGCACCACGAGCGTCCCGTTGGGGCCAAGACCCGGGATGCACTGCTCGAAAAGTCGTGCGGAGATGCCGGTCAGCAGGATGATATCCGCCCCCCCCATCGAGGCGAGCCTCTTCCCGACCTTCTCCTTCTCCGAATATACGATCTCGCGGGCGCCCATGCTCCGCGCCATGTCGGCCTTCCCTTCGCCGCGCAGGATCGCCACGACCCGGGCGCCCATCGCGGACGCCATGCGGATGCCCAGGTGCCCCAGGCCGCCGATCCCCGCCACGGCCACCGTTTTTCCTGCCAGGTTCCCCGCCCGGCGCAGTGGGGCGAAAACCGTTATGCCGGCGCACAGCAGGGGGGCCGCATCCACCAGGTCCAGGCCTTCCGGTATTTTATGAGCAAACGCCGCCGGCGCCTTTACGAATTCGGCGTATCCCCCGTCCACGGTCACGCCCGTGCTTTTCTGCGCGGCGCAGAGCATTTCCGCCCCGGACCTGCAAGGGGCGCATTCCCCGCAGGCGTACTGCATCCACGGCACGCCGACCCGGTCTCCGGGTGAGAGGCCCTTAACCTCGCTTCCCGCCTTCTCCACTATTCCCGCAACTTCGTGCCCGGGGATGATGGGCAGGGGCGTCCCCCAGTCCTTCCAGTCCCCGTCCACCAGGTGAAGGTCGCTGTGGCAGACGCCGCACCCGCTGACCCGGACCAGCACGTCGAGGGGGCCGATCGAAGGGGCAGGCAAATCGCGCAGCGCCAGCGGTTTCCCGAAGGCATCGCATACCATCGCTTTCATCGACGATTTCTTCCTTTCACGCGAATGTTTCCGGCCGCATGCCTATTCGGCAAGCTCGCTGATCTCGGCGCTGTCGCTGATTTCGATGGCGGCCCTGACGCTCATCTCCGCCGGGCATTTCTCATGGTATATCTTCAGAGCCTCGCGCGTTTCCGCCGTTTTTCCCGGGGGCACCTTGATGGTGTACTTCACACGTATTTTCGATATCCGAAGAACGCCGTCCACGTCCTCCACGTCTCCTTCCACGTCGGCCCTGAAACGGTCGGCGAAAGTGGGTATCTTCTTTCCGGCCAGCACCGTGGCCAGTGTTCCCATCATTCAGCCGCCCACCGCCCCCACGATGTGGTCGAGCGTCGCGGCGTGCTCCTTCTCGGGCTCGACCTTGTAGAAGTGCTTGATACCTCCGTGGACGCCGTAATAGATAGGCTCCGCGAAACCCTCTATGACGGCCTTTCTCGTCGGGCCTTTTTCACGCGTGATGACGATCCGCGAGGTGTGAACGACCTGTCCCATATTCCCCCCCTGTTTACAGGAAATTGATGACGTGCTTTAAGATGCAATTTTCCACGAAAGCGTTCAATGGGGAAAAGGCGGCATCGCGCATAGCACTCCGGATTTCAGCCGGGCGATTCCTTGTCCCCGTCCCGCCCGTCTTCCGGGCCGTCGTCGAGCATCCTGTGCTTGGGTCCCTCGGTGTCGTCGTACTGGCCGCTGCGCACGGCCCATAAGAACAGGAGCCACGCCCCGGCGCCCAGGACGGTCGATATGAAGATGAGAAGGAATACCGTCCTCACGTGCCGATCCCGCCCTTTTTCAGCCGGAGGGAGTTTCCGACCACGACGAGGGAGCTGACCGACATGAGACCCGCCGCGAGTATCGGGTGAAGATGCCCGGTAACGGCAAGGGGTATGGCGACGAGGTTGTATGAGAACGCCCACGCAAGGTTCTGGCGGATGATGCGCATCGTCTTCCTGCTTATGGCCAGGAACCGGGGGACAAGCGACAGGTCGCCGCCCGTCAGCACCGCCCCCGCGCTTTCGATCGCGATGTCGGTCCCCCTTCCCATCGCCATTCCGACGTCGGCCTCGACGAGGGACGGGGCGTCGTTCACTCCGTCGCCCACCATCAGGACCCGGGCCCCGGCGCTTCGGGCTGCCCGTATGATTTCCGCCTTCCGCCCGGGCGTCACGCGCGAAACGACCGAATCGATTCCCGCTTCATTCGCGATCCTGCAGGCCACCGGACCGCCGTCGCCGGTCAACAGGCGCACGCGAAATCCGCCTTCCTTGAGGATTCCCACCATCGCCGCCGCATCCTTGCGCAGCGTGTCGACGACGGACAGCAGGCCGATTATTCGATCCCCGTCCGCGAGGAACACGGCCGTCTTTCGCTCCTCCGACAGTTCGCGGAATGATTCCCTCTGACGATCTGAGATCGGTATGCCGCTGCCGGCCATGAACTCGTCCCGGCCAAGCAGAAGGCGCCTTCCCTCGACGACCCCCTCCACGCCCATCCCGGGGTGCGCCCGGAAATCCTTTACGGGCTCAAGATCCGCACCCTTCGCCCCGCCCCGGATGGCCCTGGCCACCGGATGCTCCGACGCCGTTTCAAGGGATGCCGCAAGCGCGAGGACGCGTTCGGGCGTTTCCCCGAAACCGATGACGTCCGTAAGCCTTGGGCTCCCTTCGGTCAGCGTCCCGGTCTTGTCGACGAAAACTTCGGTAACCGAAGCGCCCGCCTCGAGCACGTCCCCCCCCTTTATCAGGATTCCGCTCGCGCGGGCGGCGGCGGAACCGACGAATACCGCGAGAGGCGTCGCCAGCCCCAGGGCGCAGGGACAGGCGACGACAAGAACGGAGACCGAGGCGAGCAGGGCGGACGCGAAGGCCCCTCCCCATAGCATCCTGACAGCCAGCGTAAGCAGGGATAACGCGATGACCGCCGGGACGAATGCGCCGACCACGCTGTCGGCGACGTTCTGGATCGGCGCTTTGCGGGCCTGCGCTTCCTCGACCGCCCGTACGATGCAGGCAAGCGCCGTATCCCTGCCGGTCTTCGCGACCTCGACAACAAGGCTTCCCAAACCGTTGATCGTTCCCGCGTACACGACGCAGCCGGCGATCTTCCGCACCGGAGCGGCCTCGCCCGTCAGCAGGGATTCGTCCGCATCGGACGCCCCCTCGATCACATGCCCGTCCGCGGGAATCCTTTCCCCGGGGACAACCTCGACCCTGTCGCCGGGGACAAGGAGCGAAACCGGGACGGTCTCCGTACGCGGGGTAGAACGTCCATCCCCCCTGATGCGATTCGCCTGCCGCGGGGCCAGGCGCACCAGCCTCGTCAGGGATTCCGACGCCCTGCTCCTTGCGGCCGCCTCAAGGTACCTTCCGAGAAGGATCAGCGAGACGATCATCCCGGCGGTATCGAAATAGACGTCCCCTCCCGTCACGAGCATGGCGGCGCTGTACGAATATGCGGAAAACGAGCCCAGGAATACAAGGGCGTCCATGCCGACGACGCGGTTGCGGATTCCCTCCATCGCGTTCCGCAGGAAAGGGAATCCAGCGTAGAAGATCACCGGTGTGGTAAGGGCGAACGCAATCGCCTTGAATGCCGACTCGTACTTCGATTCGATGCCCTGGAAATACCCCGCGTACAGGCCGGCCGAGAACGTCATTACCTGCATGGAAAGGAAGGCGGCGGTGCCGAACCGGACCAGGAGGTCGCGCTTCTCGCTGTTCAGAATCGCTTCCGTCGCGAGTGATCCCGCCGGGTATGGCGCGTATCCGAGCTGACTTATCCAGCGGGCGATATCCGCGATGCCTGCGGCTTCCGGGTTCCAGCATATTTTCGCCCGCCCGGTCGCATAATTGACCCGGGCGGAAGTGACGCCTTTCCGCCCGCCCAGGTAGCGTTCGATGACCCAGGAGCATGAGGCGCACCTGATCCCCGATATCGCAAGGGTGGCTTCGTGCCACCCGTCCCTTGCGATGACGGTATCGGCGAGGCCGTCCGCGTCCGGCACGGACGCCTCCGCAGGGCCAGGGATCCATCCCGTCCTCCTGCGGTAGAAGTCGTCGAGTCCCTCGCTGCGCAGAAGCATGTAGATGCCGCGGCACCCCGGGCAGCAGAAGTGGATCTCCCTGCCGCCCCCGTCCTCGTCAATCGCCGATCCGGCGGGGATTTCCAGCAGGCAATGCGCGCAGGTCGGCATGCGGCAGGTCCTCAGCCCTTGAGCGCGCGGACGACGAAGATTACGCCGGCCAGGACGACCATCGCCGCCGAAGCGCGGTACAGGCTCTTTCTCATCCTGGCGTTCAAGTAACCGACGGCTTTACCCACGATCAAAAGCGACGGGGCCGTCCCGGCTCCGAAGAGCGCCATGGCGAGGAACCCGCGCAGGAACCCCCCGGCCGGGCTTCCCGCATCCATCCCGGCCCTTGCAGCCGCCATGAGAGCGGCGTAGACCAAACCGCACGGCAGGAAGCCCAGGATCATCCCCAGCGGGTAGAATACGCCGGGGCCGCCGGATTCCTGCGCGCAGCGGGCGATCCGGCAAAGCAGGCGGGGGGGGTCGCCGGATCCCGGGAAAGGTGCGAACCGCGGCATCCACCCGCCCAGCGCCAGCCCGAGGAGAACCACCAGCATCCCCGCCCCGACGGCGACCGCCTTCTGGAACGGGGCAAGGCCCGACGCAACCGCCAGGAAAGAGCCGGCAAGCCCCGCGGCTCCACCGACGAGGCTGTATGTGGTTATCCTGCCAAGGTTGTACAGAAGGTGGGGCGCCAACCGGCGCTCTTCGCCCAGGGCGAGCGACAGGGTCGCGACGACCGGGCCGCACATGCCGGCGCAGTGGCCGAAACCGCCCAGCAGCCCGGAGGCGAACAGGGCAAGATAGACGGATTCAGTCGGCGACATCGAAAGCGACAAGCGCCTTTCCTTTTCCCGGAAGGTTTACGGCCGCAGTCCAGGTTCGCATTCCGCTGGGGCATTTCACAACGACACCTTTTCCGCGATAGCGTCCGTCGCCTTCCTTCCGAAGTTCTATTCGGTTGGGAGGCATTCGCATCCCCGCCATTCCGAGATCGATCCACGGATTTCCGGCGCCGCCGTAGCCCGGGGCCTCCACCGAGAAGGTAAGTTCCCTCATGGCTTTTACGGGTTTTGGGGCTATATCGAGGAGTATCTTCTGATCCCCGGCGACCGCAACGAACGGTCCCCCGGTTCCCCCGGCGGATTCCCCGGCCCGGAAGTAATCGAGCGACTTGCCGTAGTAGTTCTCCTCCACGGTTCCGTCGTTCATGCTCTCGGCGATATAGACGGAAATCCCCAGGAGCACCGCGAATCCCGCGAGGAGCCCGGCCGCGAGCGCTTTCATGGGAAACCCGCCTTTCTGCGGAGCAATATCCCGTTTCCTTCCGCCACGAAGGTGACGCTGCCCCCCATGCTCCCTTCCTGCCGGACAATCACGGTGCCGGTCTTCCGCGCATGCGGGCCTACAAGTATATCCTTGTCCCCGTAAATCATTCCCCCTCCGTCGAGCCTCAGGGCGAGCGAGAGCGGCTTGCCTGCGCCGTTCCGGACCGTATACCTGTAGCTGTTGGCGTTCGCTTCCGGGACTCTTGCCTCCCATTGGACCAGAAGCGCCACCGCAGGCCTGGTGTAAAGGAGAAGCAGGAACGCCATGACCGCGGCCGCGCTCGCGCCGCCCAATAAGGCCGCCTTTGGCCGCAGGATCGTTCCGCCGTAACCCACGAACGGGGATATTCCCTTCTGCCCCGTCGCGGCGACGCAGGCGTCTATGCATTCGGCGCATGCCGTGCACTCCCGCTGGGCTCCCTCCTTTATATCGATCCCCACCGGGCATGCCTTCACGCACATGTCGCACCGCAGGCACTCCTCCTTGCGGGAACGGTCGAAGGCGATGGCGAGAGTATTTCCGTCGAAAAGGATGTTCTGGAGCATCGAGTACGGGCAGACGGTGCGGCAGAACGCGGGCCCGATGAAAGCGAGCATGGCGAAGATGACCGCCCACTGGGCGAGGAGGAACCCGGCGACGATGCGGGACCGGATAAGAAGTCCCGCTATATCCGCCGGCGGCACGAAATAGGCGATGAGGGAAAAGGAGACTATCCCCGAGAGGAGGAAAAGGAACAGCGTCATTCCCGCCCTGCGCCACGGCTCCGGGAATGCCGAGGACGCCCATGAGGCGAGCACGGGAATGACCGTCTGAGGGCACAGCCAGCCGCACCAGATCCTTCCGAACACAACGGTTACTGCGATAATGAGAAGCAGGAAGGCCAATGTTCCCGGCAGAACGAGGTAAAACTCGCTGATCGGGAGCGCCTTCCCGAAGAAGAGAAGCTTCATGCCGGGTATGTCGAAGCGCAGCGCGCTTTCTCCGCCGACCGCAAGGAAAGGCAGGGATAGGAGCGTCGCGCCCTGGACCAGGGCAGCGATCCGCCGCTTCCGTTTCCACATGCCGGTTACGGCTTCGCGCCGTACTCCCTGACCGAATCGACGTAGGCGAGCACCTTCCAGATCCGGTCGCGTCCGAGCTGCTCCCCGAACGCCGGCATTCCGCCGGGGCGGCCCTTCGCGATCGACTCGTACTTGCGGGCGTCCGTCTCCCCGTACTTGAAGTGCCCTGTAAGGTCTGGACCGACGTCGCCCTTCAACGACGCGCCGTGGCAATCTGCGCAGCGCTCCCGGTATATCCCCTGGCCTTCGGCCACCGCCTTGGCGTCACGCTCGTAAGGATTCTCATCGAGCGGCGCCGCGGCGGCGGCAAGCTTCCTGTCGGCTTCCGCTTCCTTTTGCAGAACCTTGTACTGGGACCATCCGCTGAACTCCGGCGTGTAGGCCGCGATGTAATAGATCCCCCAGGCGACCAGGCAGAAGAAAAACAGGAGATAGCCGCGCGGGACCTTGTTGTGCAGATCCATTCCCTTTTCCGGTTCCTCCATGGCCGTCACCTCTCGCTGTCGTCCTCGAGCATCCTGTACTTGGGCGCTTCAACGCGGTCGCGCCGCCGCCGGCCGTAATAGTACGCGACAATCCCGGCGAAGACGGCGCAAAGCGCCACGGTGAACAACAGGTATGTCCAACCGCTGCCTGTCATCGCTTGCCCAGCTTTCTCAGGTACGTGATGACCTTCCAGATCCGGTCTTTCCCCAGCTGCGCCTCGAAAGCCGGCATTCCGCCCGGCCTTCCGCCGGATACGGTGGCGTACAATGCCGCGTCCGTACCGCCGTATTTCCACTTCTTTCCTTCAAGGCTCGGCCCGAAGCCTCCCTTTCCATTCTCGCCGTGGCACGACCGGCAGTTTGCCTTGAAAATCGCCTCGCCTTCCTCCTCCGCTTTCTCGCTGCCCGCGTACGGGTTTCCTGCCTCCGCGGCCTCGGCGGTTGGCACCATGGCCAGCCCCTTGTTCCGGAATTCCTTCAGGTCGCGCCCCATCTTCTGCAGGTAAGCGACAAGGGCGTCCATCTCGGTGATTTCCGACCGCAGCGTTTCCGGCGTCACGCGCGAGCGCGCCCGGGCCGACGGATAATCCGGCGCGGTTACCGTCGCCCGGAAGGCGTCGACCTGCCGGCCGGCCTCGTCCGCTCCGTAACCGTATCCCAGGACGGCGGCTTTCCTGGCGGTAAGGGAGGTGTCCATCCTGCGCCCTGCCAGCCACGCGTATGGAGGCATGTTCGATTTCTCGAACATGCCCTGCGGATCGGCCGTGTGCTGGTAATGCCAGGAGTCAGGGTACTTGCCTCCGACGCGCGCCAGGTCCGGCCCGGTCCGTCGCGACCCCCATAAAAACGGACGGTCGTATGCGAACTCCTCGGGCTTGGAGTAATCGCCGTAGCGCGCCACTTCCGTCCGCAGAGGCCTTACCGTCTGGGTGTGGCAGTTGTTGCATCCCTCCCGTATGTAGATGTCCCTGCCTTCGAGCTCGACCGCATTGTACGGCCTGACGGCGGGGCTTACCGGCTGCGTGGAGGGCATGAAGAGCGGGATGAAGGTGGTGACGAGCGTCCCCACCGAAATCACGGCCGCCGCCGCGACCGCGAATAGCACGGGCCTTTCGTAGATGCTCATCGGTCCCTCCTCACGCCGCCGCCGTTTTCGGGCGGGCCGTCATCGCGAGATTGTAGGCGAAGACGAGGATGCCGAGGAAATAGAGCATCCCGCCTGCGAAACGGATCTCCCAGTAGGGGTACATGGCCGCGACCGAATCCAGGAATGTGTATGTAAGGGATCCGTCGGCGTTGGTCGCCTTCCACATCGCTCCCTGCGCGATTCCGGCGATCCAGAGCGTCACGGTGAACATCAGCTGCCCGATGAGGATGAGCCAGAAGTGGACGCCGGCAAGCTTCTCGCTGTGGATCTCCCTGCCCGAGAGCTTCACGATCATGTAATACATCGATGCGGAGATGATCATGGTTACCCATCCCATCGTCCCCATGTGCACGTGGCCCACCACCCACTCCGTGTAGTGGAAGAGGCCGGTGAGCGACCGGAGCGCCTGCGTCGGCCCCTGGATGGTCTGAAGGCCGTAGAAGGTGATACCAAGGAGGAAGAACTTCGTCAGGTAGTTGGTCTTAACCCGCTCCCAGTTCCCGTTCATCGTGTAGTAGCCGTTTATGACAGACCCCCATGAAGGCGCTATCAGGAAGATGCTGAAGGCCAGCGCCACGGTCTGGATCCATTCGGGCACCGGGGTGAACATGAGGTGGTGCGCGCCGGTCCAGAGGTAGCCGAACACGACGGACCAGAAGGCTATGATCGAGAGCCTGTGGCTGTATATCGGCACGCCGGTCGACTTGGGGAGGAAATAGTAGAACATGGCCAGGATCGGGAACGTCAGGACGGATCCCACCGCGTTGTGGCCGAACCACCACTGCACGTTGGCGTCGTTGACCCCGGCGTAGGCCGAGTAGGACTTGAACATGCTGACGGGCACCGCGAGGTTGTTCAATATGTAGACCACGGCGACGGTCACCACCATAGCGATGAGGAACCAGAGGGAGACGTACATCTCCTTCTCCCTCCGCTTGACGAGGGTGCCCAGCACGTTGATCGAGAACATCACCCAGATGACGATGACTACGACGTCGAATGGCCACTCGAGCTCGGAATACTCCCTGGATGTGTTAAGCCCCGCGAAAAGCGAGAGGGCGGCAAGCAGGATCGCGGCGTTGAACAGGTACAGGTGGGCTTTTGCGAGGCGCGGGAAAACGAGCGGGGTTCGAGTCAGCTTCTCGAGCATGTAGTAGCTGCACGCGAAGATCCCCGCGAGGGCGAACCCGTAGACGAGCCCGTTCGTATGTACGACGCGCAGCCGCCCGAACGAAAGCCATGGGGCGATGTTCAATGCGGGGTAAAACATCTCGGCCGCGAGCCACAGGCCGACCAGGAGTCCGACTATCAGCCAGAATACCGCCGAGAAGGTGAATCCCTTGACTATGGCATGGCTTTGTCCGTTTCCGGTCATGGCTGCTCCCCCGCGATGAGGTATCCGGATCGGTTATGGCACTGGTCCGATGGTAATAGTTTATGCGAATCGGACGACGCGGGGGGCGCGTTTTTTTTCGGCGAATTGTATATATTTTATTCAAGATATTTTATTGGAATGCCGAAAAGCATGGTGGAAGCTTAATTTATGAAAGCTTTACCCGGAGGGATCGGGTGATCGCGGTTCTTGTCGGCACCACGTTTCTGCAGTTCATCGCGGCGTACCTTTCCGTCCGGTTCGTTTACATGCGCAGGCTCGGGCGTCCCTGGCTGCTGGTTTCCCTCGCGCTTCTCCTGCTTGGCGGACTTCGGCTTTACGAGCTTGCCGCCGGCCTCGCGGACGGCGCGCAAGCCGGCTTCGACCCGACGGTGGAGACGTTTTCCCTGCTGGTTTCCCTCCTCCTGGCGTCCGGGTTCGCGCTGACCGAAAGGTGGTTTGTCCTCAAGGAACGGCTGGAAGGCCGGTTCAAGCTCATTTCCGAGGTAGACCAGTCGCTTATAGGCGTCCTGGAAGAAAACCGCATACTGTCGATCGTGTGCGAGGTCCTTTCGAGGCGCAGGGGATATCGCATGACGTGGATAGCGGCCGGCGAGCCCGACGGCTCCGTCCGGGTCGTGAGACACGCGGGTGACGGGGAGCGGTTCCTGTCCGGCGCAGGCATCCGATGGGACGACTCGCCGGAAGGGCAGGGCCCGACGGGCAGGGCGCTGCGGACCGGGGAACCGTGCGTCGTGAATCGCGTCCGGGAAGACCCCTCCATGGCGCCGTGGGAAAAGACCATCGCGGAGACCGGCATACGCAGCGCGGCGTCCGTGCGCATCGAGCCCAACGGCCCGCTGCCGATGGCATTGACCATCTACGCCGATGCCCGTTCCGCCTTCGACCGGCTCGAGATGGAGGCGATATCGGCGCTTGCCAATCGCGTGGGCGCAGCCGTCCAGAGCGCGAGGCGCTACGAATTCTTCGTGTGCGCGAAGGGAGCGTACGACGACCTCCTGAGGACGCAGAGGGACGGAGTGATCCTCGTCCGGGGGGAGAAGGTCGTCAGGGCCAATCCCGCCGCGGCCGGGATTCTCGGTTTTCACGACGAGGAGGAGATCGTGGGGATGGACCCCGCGGCGATCCTGAAGAATCCGCAGGAGGATCCGGAGATGACGGGCATTCTCCGCTGCGGCCACGAGGACGGGGGGCGTTTCGAGCGGGAAGCGGAAATCCTGCGAAAGGACGGATCGTCCTTCGTGGGGGAAATAGCCGCGACCTGGCTCGCCCGGGAATACAAGAAAGCGACCTGGTTCCCGAGACTCACCGGGCCGCTCGGGATGGTCATACTGAGGGACATCACGCAGAGGAAGCAGTTCCTGGAGGACCTTCGCAGGGAGCGCGACTTCTCCGCGAAGATCCTGGACATCGCCGGTGTGCTGGTCGCGCAGCTGGGTCCCGGAGGGGAGATCCTGTTGGCCAACCGCCAGTTCGAGGAGGTCACGGGATATCCGGGGGAGCAGGTCGTCGGCCGGGAACTGGCCGAGCTGCTGATTTCGGGATCGGCGCGGGGGCCCTACCAGCGGGCGCTTGCGGGCGTCCTCGAAGGCGACGTCCCGTCCAACCTGGAGTTCCCCCTTGTCTCGCGTTCAGGGGAGGAGCGGCTGGTGACCTGGAGCTATGCGGCGCTGCGGGATTCAGCCGGAAAGGTGACGTCCGTCATCGCCACCGGAACCGACGTGACCGAGAGCCGCCGCCTGGAGCGGCAGATTATAGAGATGCAGAAGATGGAGGCGGTGGGAACCCTTGCAGGGGGGGTCGCCCACGACTTCAACAATATCCTCACCGGCATTCTCGGGAACCTGGATCTGGCCGGGAAAGTCATTTCTCCCGGATCCCCCGCGGCGCTGCCGATCATGGAGTCGATCAAGGCTTCCGAGCGGGGCGCCCACATGGTGCGCCAGCTACTGGATTTTTCCAGGCGATCCCCGTCGGAGCGTCGATCCATGGACCTGCGGAAGCTGGTGCGGGAGGTCGCCGACCTTTTCGCGCAGACCATAGACAAGCGCATCGAGGTCGAGACCGGTTCCGCGGATGACCTCTGGCTCGCCAAGGCCGACGCCAACAAGATGCACCAGGTGATGATGAACATTTGCGTGAACGCCAGGGACGCGATCATGGAGCGCCTCGAAGCGAAGTCGCAGACCGGCCCGCCGCCGGGAGGGTACCGGATACGGGTGATGCTGGCAAACGATACCGTGGGGGATGATTACTGCCGGCTGCACCCTTACGCGCGCCGCGGGGAGTTCGTCGTGCTGTCCGTTTCGGACAACGGATCAGGCATGGACGAGGCGACCCGGCGCAGGATATTCGAGCCGTTCTTCACGACGAAGAAACTGGGAAGGGGGACGGGCCTGGGCCTGTCCACCGTGTACGGCATCATGAAGCAGCACGAAGGGTGGATCACCCTGGAAAGCCAGCCCGGGAAGGGCACGACGTTCCGGGCCTACGTTCCCAGGGCGGAGGAGATGCAGGACGAGGGCAGGCCCATGCCCTCGGAAACGCCCAGGGCGAAGACCGGAAAGGAAACAATACTCCTGGTGGACGACGAGGAGATGATCCGCAACTTCGCGAAACAGATCCTCGAGATACACGGGTATTCGGTCGTGACTGCCGTCGACGGGCAGCAGGCGGTCGATCTGTACATCCGCCAGCGGGAACGGTTCGATCTCGTGATTCTCGACCTGACGATGCCGCACCTGTCCGGATCCGAAGTCCTGACTCGGATCCGCAAGCTCGATCCGCACGCGATAGTCATACTGTCGAGCGGATATCCCTCGGGGGAGACCTACAGGGCCTCCGCGTTCCTGCCCAAGCCGTACCGCGCCGACACGCTTATCCGCGTGGTGCGGGAAGTCCTGGACCTGTACGGCGCATAGGGCGAATCTACTCCTTCA
>JBLNEW010000038.1:0-7762 GCA_050263095.1 Deltaproteobacteria bacterium
CATGCGTCACGCGATCGATCACAGGAAGCTGCGCCGGAATCCCTCCCATCGCAAGGCGATGCTGAAGAACCTCATGAACGCCCTGGTGAAATCGGAGCGGATCGAGACCACCGTCGCAAGGGCGAAGGAGCTCCGGCGCCTCGCGGACCGGCTGATAACGCTCGGGAAGAGGAACACGACGCACGCGAGGAGGCACGTCTTTTCCCTGTTGAGCGACAAGGAGAACACCGAGAAGCTGTTTTCCGGCCTGGCGGGGCGGTTCTCTGAACGCGCAGGAGGCTACACCCGCATCGTGCGGACCGGGTTCCGCGGCGGAGACGGCGCCGAGATGGCGTTCCTGGAATACCTGCCCGTGGAGGAGAAGAAGGCCGGGGCGCGCAAAGGCAAGAAAAAGAAGGCGGCCGAGGGAAAAGGCAAGGCGGCGGCCGCGAAACCGAAGGCTTCGAAGGCCCCGGCGGGGAAAAAAGAGGCGGCAAAGTCCGGGGCCGTCAAGCAGGAAGCGGCGAAGGCCCCCCGCAAGAGGACGCCCAAGAAGGTCAAGCCGGAGGCGGAATAGCCGTAATCAAAGCCCCAGGTGGCCGAGAAAATACGGCATCTGCCTTCGCCACCACGGCCAGTCGTGGCTGACGTCGCGTCCCCATATGTCGACCCAGCACCATATCTGCTTGTCGTCCAGGATGCGCTTGAGCTCCAGCGTTTCCGCCAGCGATTCCTCCTCCCATGCGCCCTGGCCCGCGCACACGATGATCCGGCTGTTCCGGTAGCGGTCCAGGAACCAGGGATCGGTGAGGCCGGGCAGGTAGGCAAGGGGAGAATTGAAGTAGACGTTGTCGTCCATGAAGTCGCCGATGAACCGCCGCAGCCGATAAACGCCGCTCAAGGCTATCAAGGCGTCGAATACGTCGGGATGGCGGAAGAAGAAGTTGGCCGAGTGGTACCCCCCCATGCTGCACCCGGTTGAAATGAACCTCCGCCGGTAACCGCGGCCGCGGACGAACGGGACGACCTCCTCCAGGATATAGCGGTCGTACTCGTTGTGCCTGCGGGCGCGGTCCGCAGGGTGGGCGTCGACGTTCAGCCATGACTGGCGGTCCACGCTGTCGACGGCGACAAGCACGATCTTTTCCGCATCCAGGAAGGGCCTGCAGGCTTCCACCATCCCGAAGTCCTCGTACTCGAAGAAGCGCCCTCCGGACGATGGGAACACGATGACGGGTTTTCCGCCGCTGCCGTACAGCTTGAGCTCCATCTCCTGGCCCAGGTTGCCGCTGCGCCACTTGTGGTACTCGACGTTCATGGGAATCGTTCCCTCGCAGGTTCCCGGATCGTCTCCTGAATGAAACTGGCGGCAGCCAGGATCTCCTCGAGGCTCGCTGAACGCGCCAGATATCCGTAGTCTCCGATCGCCGCCCTGAAAACGGAGTTTATCTCCTCGTGATGGACTATGCATCCCCCGAGCGAGGAAAGCACCTCGCCGTGGTCTCGGACGTAGCTCTTGCATCGCTTCCTGCCGATGTATGCGCAATGGTAAGGGCGCGTCGCCTCCGCGGTGAACTCGTTCCGCACCACTACGCTTGCCCATTGGCGGTAAATGTCAATATCGTTGGCGTAATTGAACATGTCCGTGGTCAGCCCCCCGGGCGGCCGCAGGTTGACTTCCAGTGCGACTATGCGGCCGTCGCGGTTCGTGCGGAAGAACTCGAAGTGGAAGAAACGCTCGCGCACGCCGAATGCGGCAAGAACCTTCCGGCCCGCCTCCTCCAGGTCCGGGGGAATATCCCTGAACGAATAGTAGTAAATGTGGTCGTCGTTGTTGACGGCCTCCATGACCCCCTGGCTGTAGGAGTGGGCGGTGTAGAAGACCGGGCGGCCGTCGCGGTCGGCGAGCCCGTCGAACGACAGGATCCGTCCGTCGATGAACTCCTCCAGGATGTAGTCCGAAGGCGGCTTGCGCGAGAAGAAACGCTCGAGCTCCGCATCGCACGATATCTTGTAGGTGGCGATTGCGCCCACGCCGACGTCGGGCTTGGCGACGACGGGGTATCCCGCCTCCCGCACGAACCGTTTCCCGTCTTCAAGGCTGCGCGCGACGGCGCCGCGTGCCACCGCAACGCCCGCGGACCGGAAAACCTCCTTCATCCGGGATTTAGATTTGACGCGGGCGATATCATCGCTCCTTATCCCGAACATGTTGAAATCGGTGCGCAGGCGCGCCTCGGTCTCAAGCCAGTATTCGTTGTGGGAATCGATCCGGTCGATTTTGCCGTACCCGTGGGTGAAATGGCCGCAGGCGCGGATGAGACCGTCGTAATCGTGCATGTCGCCCACGCGGTAATATTCGCACAGCGCATCTTTAAGTTCGGGACGAAGCGAGTCGTACGCCGCGTCAGCGAGCCCGAGAACGTTGGCGCCGAATCGTCGAAGGTGGACGCAGAATTGGTAATAATTAGGGGGAAAATGCGGCGATAGGTATACGAAGTTCATCGATTCCTTTAAGGTAACCTCCCTGTTTTCAAACGTCAAGCCAGGTGCCGCCGCCGGCCGATTCCGCTTGACGTTCGCCGTTTGCGCAATTATCATGAAAATGAAATTCATATTCAACATGGAGACATCTCCCTTCCCCTTGGAACGACTCCTGAGGCGTATCGACGAAGAGATTGCGGCCGCGGGCGGCAAGAGGAGCAAGAGCCGCGCCCGCATCATGGAAATCTTTTTCCGGTCCGGTCCGCACCTGACCGTCGAGGAGCTGGCCCGAAAGGTCCGCGCCAGGCATCGCGACATCGGTCCCGCAACCGTTTACAGGACGCTCAAGCTGCTTTCAAGGCTGGGGTACGCCAAGGAGCTCGACTTCGGCGAAGGGGTCAAGCGGTACGAGAGCAGCCTGTCGGCCCACCACGACCACCTCGTATGCACGGAATGCGGCAAGGTGTCGGAGTTCAAGGAGCCGCGCATCGAGTCCCTGCAGGAGGAAGTGGCCAGGCAGCACGGTTTCTCGCCGACGATGCACAGGCTTTCGATATATGGATATTGCCCAAGCTGCATGCCGGGAGAAAGGGAGGAACCCGGCGGATGAAAGTCCCCGAAACCTCAGCGATCGAGGCGCCGGCGCCCGACAAGGTCATACTCGTGGGGAACCCGAACGTCGGGAAGAGCGTGGTGTTCGGGTACCTGACGGGACGCTACGTAACCGTCTCGAACTACCCGGGAACGACGGTCGAGGTGACGAGGGGGGAGGCCAAGGAGCGCGGCGGCACGATCGAGATCATCGACACTCCGGGAGTCTATTCGCTTCTTCCCATGTCGGAGGACGAGCGTGTGACGAGGGACATCCTCATGGCCGAGCCGGGGGCCCGGGTAATACAGGTCTGCGACGCGAAGAACATGCGGCGCTCGCTTATGATCACCCTGCAGCTCGCGGAGATGGCCGTTCCGCTCGTGCTGGCCGTGAACATGGCCGACGAGGCCCGCCACCGAGGCGTCATGCCCAGGCTGGAGGAGCTGGAAGCGCGGATCGGCGTCGCGGCGATCCCGACGGTGGCGGTGCGGAAAAAAGGGATCGACAGGCTCCTTGCGCTCGCCGAGCGTTCCGCGCCGGCCGGCGTCGATATCTCCTACGGGGACCGCATCGAATCCGCCATAGCGCAGATGGAAGCGCTCCTCCCGCCGTCGGTTCCCGTGGGAAAGCGCGCCCTTGCCCTGATGCTGCTCTGCGGGGACGATTCGCTCTCGCCGTGGCTTGCGGAGAGCGTGCGCGGCGAGCGCATACGCGAGATGAACGCGGTGCGCAACCGGCTTGTGGAGGAGATAGGATCGGACGTAGCCTACCGCGTGAACCAGATCCGGCTCCAGTGGATCGATTCCCTCCTCGACGGAAACGGCAACGAGCCCTCCGCCCCCCGGGGCACCGATTGGCCGCAGGCGTTCGGGAGGTACGCCATGGACCCGCTTTACGGAGTGCCGATCCTTTTGGCGGTTCTTTTCATGGCCTACGAGTTCGTCGGAGTCTTCGGCGCGAAGTTCCTCGTGGATTTCCTGGAGGAAGGGCTGTTCGGCAAGGCGATAATCCCTGCCGTCGCCTGGGTGGCGGACAGGACCGTCCCGTGGCAGATCGTACGCGATTTCCTGGTCGGCCCCTACGGGATGATTTCCATGGCGCTTTCTTATGCCGTTGCGATCGTGCTGCCCATCGTGGGGACGTTCTTCATAGGGTTCGGGATCCTTGAGGATTCCGGGTACCTTCCCAGGCTTGCGGTGATGGTCGACAGGATATTCAAGAAGATTGGGTGCAACGGGAAGGCCGTCCTGCCGATGATCCTGGGGCTCGGCTGCGACACGATGGCGACCTTGACGACCCGGATACTGGAAACGCGCAAAGAACGGGTCATCGTGACGCTGCTGCTCGCCCTGGGCGTCCCCTGTTCCGCGCAGCTCGGCGTCATCCTCGGAATGCTGGGGAACGTCGGGGCGGCCGCCACGGCGACGTGGGCGGCGATTCTTGTCGGGGTGATCCTTGCGGTCGGCTACCTGGCATCGAAGGTGATACCGGGGGAATCCTCCGATTTCATACTGGAAATACCGCCCATACGCCTCCCGCAGCTCGGGAACCTGGCCGTCAAGACCATGGCCCGGATCGAATGGTATCTCCGCGAGGCCGTCCCACTGTTCCTCCTCGGAACTTTCATCCTTTTCGCCGCGGACCGGATGGGCTGGCTGCTCTGGCTGCAGAAGGCGTCGGAGCCGCTGGTCGTCGGATTGCTGGACCTGCCGCCGAAAACATCCGAGGCGTTCCTTATCGGGTTCCTGCGGCGGGATTACGGCGCGGCGGGCCTGTTCGACATGGCGCGGTCGGGCCTCCTTACGAACCTCCAGGTCGTGGTGAGCCTCGTCACGATCACCCTGTTCATTCCCTGCCTTGCGAATTTCCTCGTCATAATCAAGGAGCAGGGGGCGAAGGTGGCCGCGGGGATGGCGCTGTTCATATTTCCGTTCGCTATCCTGGTCGGCGCGGTCGTGAACCTCGCCGCCCGGAAAATCGGAATTTCCTTCTGAAGCGAGACGGCCCTTGAAAATTAGATGCCCGCTTTGCCAATATGAGATGGACTCCGAAGACAAGGGGTGCAGGACGGGATGCCCGATGGGGAAGAGCTGCTCCCTGGTCTGCTGCCCCAGGTGCCGTTATTCCTTTCCGGTTCCGGAGTCGAAGGTCGTGAACTTTTTAAAATCGCTTTTCCCGAGAGGAGCCCGTCGATGAACGACTACGGGCAGGATGAAATCCTGGAGCTCATATGGACGCTGCGGGAGGAGGGATGCCCTACCAGGCCGCGACTGGTGGAAAGATCCGAGGAGGACCGGCCGGATGCGCTGCTGGACGAGCTCGTGGCGGGCGGCCTGGTGGAGGAGTCAGGCGACGACCTGCGCCTTACGCGCGCCGGAGAGGAGCGCGCGCGGGGGATCATACGGCGCCACCGGCTCGCCGAGGTGCTGCTCCACAACCTGTTCGACCTGGATTCGTCGCAGATGGAGACCAGCGCATGCAAGTTCGAGCACATCCTGACAACTCCCGTCACCGACAGCGTATGCACGTTCCTCGGGCATCCCCCCGCCTGCCCCCACGGGCGGGCGATACCCCGCGGGGAGTGCTGCGACCGGATCCGGGCCGAGATCCAGCCCCTGGTCACGCGCCTTTCCGAGGCGGGGCTGGGGGATGCCGTTCGCATAGTCTTCATCACGCCGAAGTCCAGGAAGAGGCTGGACAAGCTGAGCTCGCTCGGGATCGTCCCCGGGAGCCGCATTCGCCTTCTCCAGCGGAACCCATCGTACGTCCTTCAGATCGGCGAAACGACCGTCGCAGTGGACAGGGACATCACGGATGACATATACGTCAAGCGCGCCTAGTGCACCGTCTCGCAAATACCTTGGCATTCGAGCGCCGCTGAATCCGCTCCAGCTTCGTTGCGCCCGTTCGCCGTACTCTCCCGGTACGCCTTCAATTGCGCGCCTTGCTGGGGCGGCGCATCGACGCTCTCGGTGCGTCAAGCTATTTACGAGACGGTACAACAGGCCGCTTGCGCTTCTGCTCTGTCTCGCGCTGGCGGTGCAGGGAACGGCGGCCTCTTCGGCGGCGGCCGGACCTCCGGCCGAGTCCTGCCTGCTGCTGAAATATATCGCCCCGTCGGTGCCGGAGAGCTTCGCGAGGGAGCGGATGGCGCAGATCCCATCGCTCATGTCCGGGGACCTGGGGGTGAGATGGGTGCCTCTGCCCGCGCCGGAGGCGGCATCCCGGGACCCGAAAAGCCTTTTTCCCGAAGCCGACGACGCCTCGATCGAGCGCATTTCCGGAAAGATCGCGGAGGCCCTTCGGCGCATGGACCTCATGGAAACGCGCGAGGCGAAGGCGCTCCTGGATGAAGCGGAAAGCGAAGCGAGGAAGTTCCGGCTGGGCGAGACGACACGCCCGTTGTTCGCTGAAATATTCCTGAGGAGGGGACTGCTCAATCTATGGCAGGGGAACCAGGGCAAAGGCGAGGAGATGTTCGCGCGCTCCAGGGTTTTAAGGCCCGGGTTTTCGCCGGACCCTGGCCTGTTTTCTCCTACGTTCCGCGACGCGTGGTCGAAGGCGGCGAAGCGGCAGGCCCCGGGAGCCGACCTGCTGGTTCATACCGTTCCCCCGGGAGCGTCGGTGTACCTGGACGGGAAACCGGCCGGAAACACGCCGGGGAGGATCAAGGTGTCCTCGTTCGGGCCGGTGCGGGTCCGCATAGCTCTTGCCGGCTATCAGGAAGTGGAAAAGGCGGGGCAGTGGCTCCCGGGCGATTCCGAGGCCGTAGAGATCGTAATGGTCCGCGACCGCGCTGCCACCCTGGGCGAACTTTTGACGGCATCGCCGGACGGAAGGGGGGCCGGCCCGCTTGTCGCCGAACTTGCGGCGGCGGCCGGGGCATCGCGGGTGGCGCTACTGGTCCTCTCGGGGACGGAAGGCAAACCGGTCGCGCGCGTGCTGACTTCCGGGAAAGGGGATTCCGACCCGGTCGTCCTTGGGGAATTCGCGTGGCCGTCCGGGGAAGAAGGGGCCAAGGAGGCCGCGGACAGGACCGCCCGGCTGCTCCTCGGCGCAGGATGGCCGGCTGCCGGCGGATCCCAAGGGGACGCGGGGCATGCGTGGTACCATAAATGGTGGGTCTGGCTGTTGATCGGGGCGGCGGCGGTAGGCGTCGCGGCGGGCGCAGGAGGCGGGGGCGGCGGAGGAGGCGGTTCGACCGGTTCGATCGGCGTGACGTTCTAGATGGAATCATCCGACAGATCCCTCCCTGACGGGGCGTCGGTCGGCGTCATAGGCGCCGGCCCCGCCGGATCATTCTTCGCACTCCATCTCCTTTCCATTCTCCGGGCGAAAAGCCGCAGGGCCGGCGTCACCCTGATCGATCGCAAGACGTTTTCCAGTTCCGGCCCGCCGGGATGCAACATGTGCGCGGGCGCGATCGGGGCGGCCGTGGTGAAAAAGATCCGCGGTTTTTCGCTTTCGATCGACGAACGCGTCGTGCGCAGGATAGCCGACGGATACGAAATCCACGGCAGGGACGTGTCGGTCACGGTGCGCCATCCGGAACGGAGGGAGATTTTCACCGTATTCCGAGGCGGCGGCCCGGTGCGCGCGAGCGGAGGGGCCAAGAGCTTCGACCAGTTCCTGCTGGACGCCGCGGTCGCGGGCGGCGCGGAGTTCCTCCACGAACGCGTCGAAGCCATAGAGAAGACCCCCGGCGGG
>JBLNEW010000039.1:0-15970 GCA_050263095.1 Deltaproteobacteria bacterium
GCATCCTTCTTGCCTGCCAGCGTGAAGTAGCTGGTCATCAAATTCCGGTAGTTCGGAATGTGGTTGGAGAAGAGCTTGCCAAGCCCTTCAATGTCGTTGCGCCAGTCGCGGTGCAGTTCACAAGCTACGCCAAACCAGTTCATCAACTGCACGCCGGCGGCCTGCATCCGCAGCCAGGCGCTGTGACGGGTGACCTCGTTGAAAGTGCCTGAGGCATCGGTTATCACGAATACCTCGTACCCCTCTTCGACGGCGGAAAGAGCAGGGAAGGCGACGCAGACTTCCGTCACCACGCCAGCGATGATAAGTTGCTTGCGGCCGGTCTTTTTGATTGCCTTGACGAAATCCTCGTTGTCCCAGGCGTTGATGTTGCCCGGGCGAGCGATGTAGGGCGCGTTCGGGAACATCTCTTTCAGTTCCGGCACGAGCGGCCCGTTCGGGCCATTCTCGAAGCTGGTTGTGAGAATGGTCGGCAACTTGAAGTACTTCCCGCAGGCGGCAACGGCGAGCACGTTGTTCTTGAACTCGCTTGGCGGAAAGTCCTGAACCAGGGAGATCAGGCCCGCTTGATGGTCCACCAACAGCAATGCAGCATCGTCCTTGGATAGCCGGGTGTAACGGAACGAAGTAACCATAATGGACTCCTCCTGTCGATTGGTCCGGGATCGGTTCTGTTGCCTCTCGCCTGTTCTCTTTACTTAGATGACGCTCACAGGACAGCCGACCTGATGGGTCTCACGAAACTGCGGGAGTCCGAGAAGACCCGCGAACCAGTTTTTTGCCAGTCGTACCGTTTTAACGAAAAAAAGGGACTCGGGCGATCACGCGATCGGCCTTGGCGGCGCGGCGCAGGGCTTCCCCACCACCCCCTCAAGCCGCTCGCGCCCGAAAACATGCTCAAATTGCTTTGGTTTATTCAACAGTTACAGACAAGTCAAAATGACACATTCAGTAGATTTAGGGAGATTTCCGTAGGCTTCCGTAGATTTCAGCCATAAATGAGCCACTCGTTTCAGCATCGATCGCGAGGCCATCCCCTGCGCTCGTTGACGCTGTGCCAGCAGCCTCCCGCGGTCTTACAACGTTTCCTTAGACGCGTATATCGGCCCGCTCCCTTGCCGCTCGACGTGATCTTGGATATATCGGGTTTTCACCGTTAACGCTCGTTCTGCTCTCCCCAACTCGTATCCCAGGTAGGCGGCGTGATCGGGACGAGAAACCAGTCCACGGCGAATCGCAGCAAGGTAGAGATCCCGGGCGTTGCTCCCGATGAGAGCGACTGTCATGCGATGATCCGGCGTATGGTGCTCAAGCCGGATGATATCTTTATCCGCGTGGACGTCGATCACGAAATAGCCCTCAGGGTCTGCCGGCGAGACAGGCTGGGCATCCACCCTCTCTCCCTTGGGTACTGCACAAACCTCCACTGCCCGTTCGGCGGACGGCTTGTTCCCGATATCCTCGGCCAACCGACAGATTTCGCCGACGTCCTTCAAACCGATTCTCGGGACCACCCGGGTCCCCCGCCGAAACGCTTCCGCTTCCTCGAACGACAGATTCACCAAGCGGGCACGCTTCCCCGGAGAATCGATAATTCGCATCTCGGAGTCCACGCCGTTTTGCGAAAGGGCCGCAAGACACGCCCCCGCCCGGTGTCCTCTCGAATCCGTTCCGCACAGGAGAAGCCAGGAAACGCGGGGACTCGCGACGAGGTTGCGTACCAACCTCTCGATCCCAAGGTTCTCCGTGGTCAGCATCCCGACAAGTGCCACCCCAGGCAATGAGGATCTCCTGAGCTCCTCGTACAGATCCTCGTCGGCCAAAGTGCAGACCGCCCCGGCGGCGTCCTTGTCAAGTACGGTGTAATCCCCGGGCAGAGGAGGCCAGGATGACGAGAGATCGGATACCGATCGAGCATCGGCGGAAACGGGGGTGCAGCACGACCCTTGAGCCCTATCCTTCGCTATCAGTTCGTTGAAGGCGTTGAACGGCGCGACAGGAAGGCACGGGTCGCATCCCAGGCATCCGTGGGATTGCACCGCATATGCCTGGCCGAGCATCTCGTCGAGGGCTTCCGCCTCGGGAAGCTCGGCGAGGTTTCGTGACAAAATGTCCTCCTGGACCTGGCGAAGAACGTCGACGTAGCAATGGCACGTCCGGCATTTCTCGATGTCCCCAACCTTGGATAGTTCCGCCAGGAGACGGGCGACCTTATCCCTGTCCACCCGGATCCTCCGCACAGGGGTCTTCGCAGACACAACGGACCCTTCTTCCGAGAATCATGAACCCGATTCCAACCGACAGGAGTGTAAGGCCGAACATGATCGGCCCACCGATGACGGCGACCTTCCCGCCGAGCAGACTAAGATAAATGGGGAGCAAAGGCGAGCCACAGCACCCGATTGCGAAGCAGCCGACGGTGTACAAGATCCCCATCGCGGCCAGACCCCCGACAGCTCCGGCGGCTGCCTTCCGACGATTCTCCCGGAAGATCAGCAGTGCATGCGCGGTGAATGCGGCGGACAACGAGTAAGAGGCCCCCAGCCAGTAAGCCCCGCAGGCGATGTACGTTTGCATGCTATCGGAGAACGACGGCAGGATGATGCCCCAGCCCGAGGCATTCGGCTCCGGGAAAAGGACGTACCAAGCGACATGTGCCACGAAAATGAATAGTCCTATCGCAAGGGGGAGGACTTTCCTCATTTGCCGACTGCCTCCACCGAATCCGCGAAGAGGAACTTCCCTTCCTTGGTGTCCCGTATGGCGCCTTTGACCTTGATGACTGAAGGAATCGATGGGAGCTTCCCTTTCCACCGGACGGGAAGAAGGAAGTTTGCGCAGCTGACGGTACGGCACTTCCGGAACTCCTCCCGGTCGATGAGGGAGAAAGTCCCCGTGGAGGTATTCCGTTGCGCGACTACCCCGACAACCTCAAAGGTGCCCGGCAGGGACATGGCGGATTTAACGGCGTCCACCTCCAACGGAGCTGCAGCAACTACAGGGTTGACCAGCCAGCAGGTTGTCGATATGACCAAGGTAAGCAACACGATATAGATCCGATAAACGCCGGTGGTCATTATTTCCTCCCTCTGGCTTTTCCGTCCCGAGCGAGGCAGTATGCCCGGTGCAACAACTCGCCGACGCAGGGATCGACAACACGGTAGAAAACGAAGTTCCCGCGACCGGATCGCGCCAAAAACCCGAGATCGGTCATCTTCCGAAGCTGGTTGGAAACAGCGGCAACACTCATTTTCAGATCCTTCGCCACATCCCCGACGGGATGCTCGCCGCCCCGTAGCAAGAGGTGGAGGATGCGGATTCGTGTAGGGTCCGACAGGACGCTGAACGTCCGGGACAAATCCTCCACGAATGCTTCCGGCAATCGTCTTCCTGTCGGCAGAGGAGTCGGCCAGCGGCACTCCAAGGCATTGCCTCCTTGTAGAGTTAAACTGAATAATTTAATAGTTAAATAACATAGTGCCGCGTGGATGCCAAGGAAAAGAAGTTCGGAGTCATCGTCGGGCGATATGGAGTTTATCGAAAGCGTATCACTTGGACAGATTGTCGGAAATTTCGACTTTCCCCACCACCCACCCTGATATTGGATAAAAAAGGGGAACCCGGGAAAAACCGGATTCCCCTTCTGATTTCAAATGGTGCCGAAGGGGGGACTCGACCGCCTGAGCCTCGGCGATCTCGCCATCGGCCGGTGCGGCGCGGCGAGGGACTTCCGCGCTCCAAAAGTCGCGCTCCTCCTCGCTATCCGCTCGGCGTCCCTCGCCGGTTCGAGTCCCCATGGACGGCATTGGTTGTAGGATAAATATTGGTTGTGGTGCCGAAGGGGGGACTCGAACCCCCACGGGTTTCCCCACCACCCCCTCAAGATGGCGTGTCTACCAGGTTCCACCACTTCGGCACTCCGAGGAAAAACCATGGTATCCGCCCACCGAACGAAAATCAAGCGTTGGGACGCGTGCGGAACATCCTTTCCAAATCCCCGCTGAACTTGTAATCTCTTAGGGAAAATTCTGCTTGGGGGGGGACCTCGGAATGGCACCGGAAGAGCGGATCAGCCATGGAGGACTGTACCGGAACGCGGTCAGTTTCTTCGGGGCGCTAGTCGCAGGCGGCAGCGTCCTTCTCATCATCTTCTCTATCGCGCTGGATTTCAGCCTCAAGCGCTCCAGCCCATACATCGGCATCTTCACCTACATGGTCTTCCCCGCCTTCTTCGCCATCGGCGCCGTCATCTTCCTGTACGGGATGCGGCGGGAAAGCCGCCGCAGGCTTCGGGTGGGAAGCGATGTGGCGCTCGCCTACCCGCGACTCGACCTGAACGACCCGGTCCACCGGAAGCGGTTCAGCTATGTCGTCCTCGGCGGAACGTTCCTGGCCATCTTCATGGCCTTTGTGACCTACAACGCCTTCCTGTACTCGGAGTCCGTCTCCTTCTGCGGGACTCTCTGCCATTCGGTGATGAAGCCCGAATACGAGGCGTACAAGGCGTCGCCCCATGCCAAGGTCAGCTGCGTGGACTGCCACGTGGGGCACGGCGCCTCCTGGTACGTAAAGGCCAAGGTCTCCGGGGCGCGCCAGGTCCTGGCGGTGGTCATGAAGTCGTATCCCACCCCGATCCCGACCCCGATAGAAAACCTGCGCCCCGCACGGGAGACGTGCGAGGAGTGCCACTGGCCGGCCAAGTTCTTCGGGACCCAGCTCATGCAGATCCCGCATTTCCGGTACGACGAGAAGAACACTCCCGAACAGATCAGCATCGGGGTCAAGACGGGCGGCGGCAGCGCGGCGCTTGGCGGGACCGCCGGGATCCACTGGCATATGCTCATCGACAGCAAAGTCCGTTACGTCGCCCTGGATCGACAGAAGCAGGAGATCCCTCGGATCGAGGTCCGCCATGCCGGCGGACGCGTGGACGAGTACACGAGCCTGGACTACAAGGGAACCGAGGATCAGCTCCGCGCCCTGCCAAGGGACGAGATGGACTGCATGGACTGCCACAACCGGCCCACGCACACCTTCGATCCTCCGGAGATGGCGGTGGACCGCGCGATGACGACCGGCGTCATCCCGCGGACGCTCCCCTGGGTCAAGAAAGTTGTCGTGGACGCCCTCGTCCACGAATATCCCACACGGGAGAAGGCCCATGAGGGAATGCTTGCCGAAATCGGGGACTTCTACGCGAAGCGTTATCCCGAGGTATATAAGAAGCGCTCCGCCGAGATCGAAAAGACCGTTGCGACCGCCGTCGCCATCTACGACCGCAGCGTCTTCCCGGAGATGAAGGTCAACTGGAAGACCTACCCTTCAAATATCGGACACCGGAACTGGCCGGGATGCTTCCGGTGTCATGACGGACGGCACGTATCGAAGACGGGCAAGGTCTTGAGCATGGAGTGCAGCGTCTGCCACACCCAGCCTGTGCGATCCCCGCTTATGCCACTTGGAACCGTCGTGACCGCAAGCAAGCTTTCCTGGCACCCGATCGAGCTCGAGGGCAAGCACAGCCGCATTTTGTGCAACAGGTGCCACTCGGCCGGGTTCCGGCCCCCTTCGGACTGCGCCGAGTGCCACAAGATCGACACGAAGGCGCCCATGATGTCGTCGATGAAGTGCAACGAGTGCCACACCAAGGTGTTCGAGGCCACGCCCGTCGTCGGCTGCAGGGATTGCCACGACAGCGTGTCAGGGCTGCACGTCAAGGGGGAGCACAAGGACGCATCCTGCACCGATTGCCACAAGCCCCACGGCTGGGCAGTCACGGGCCGCGACCTGTGCCTGGGGTGCCACAGCGACATGAAGGATCACAACAAGGCCGGCGGCGCGTGCATGAAATGCCACGATTTCAGGGGGCGCAAGACTTAGGAAAAATGCAAGAGGACGGGATCACTCCTCGTCGATAAGCGTGGCGGGGCGTATCCCCTTCTTGCCGAACTTCTCCCTGATCCTGTCCACCGCGCGGTTGAGCTTTTCCTTCCTTTCCCGGGACACCGCGGGCGGGGCGCCCCTACCGCCGGCAGGCGTCCCGCCCCGACCCTCGGAGGACTTGCCGAACAGGGAGAGCTGTTCGGGTTCTCCCCCGGAAGCCGGTTCACCGGCTTCCGAAAGGCCGGACAACGATATCCCGAGCAGCCGGACGGGCCGCGATCCCGCCTCCGTCCTCGGCAGGAGCTCCAGGACGGTCCGGTAAATCTCTCCCGGGTCGTCGGTTCCGTGAGAGAGCGTAGCGGCGCGCGTTATCAACGTGAAGTCGTGATACTTGACCTTCAGGGTAACCGTCCTGCCATTTACTCCGTGGCGCCTCGTCCGCTCGGCCACCCGCACGGCGAGGGAAAGAAGCTCTTTTTTTACGGTTTCCGTATCGGTAATGTCATCGGGATAGGTTTCCTCGTGACCGATCGACTTGGCATCCCGCTCCGGCACGACTTCCCGATCGTCGATCCCAAGCGATAGCTCGTGGAGCAGGGCGCCATGCTTTCCGAACTTCCTTGTGAGAACCTCCGCCGGGATACGGCTCAAGTCCCCGATCGTCTCGACGCCCATCCGGTGGAGCGCAGCCTGCGTCACCTTGCCCACCCCCCAAAGTTTGCCCACGGGAAGCGGCGCCAGGAACTCCCTTTCCTTTCCCCGGGGAACGATCGTGAACCCGTCGGGCTTGCGCAGGTCGGACGCTATCTTCGCGACGAATTTGCTGGCGGCCAAGCCGGCGGAGACCGTCAATCCCGTCTCGCGCTTCACCGCCTCCTTGATCTTTTTCGCTATCTCGCCGGGCGCCCCGAACAGGCGGGTGGAAGCGGTAACGTCCAGGAAGGCTTCGTCTATGGAGAGCGCCTCGACCAGGGGGGTATAGCGGTGGAAGATCTCAAAGACCCGTTCGGACGCTTCCTTATATCTCTCCATGCGCAAGGGGAGGAATATGCCGTTCGGGCAGAGCCGTTTTGCGGTCGCGGTCGGCTGGGCGGAGTGGACCCCGAATTTCCTTGCTTCGTAGGAGGCGGCGCAGACGACCCCCCTGCGCTCGCTCCCCCCGACTATGACAGGCTTGCCTTTGAGGGCCGGGTTGTCCAGCGTCTCCACGGATGCGTAGAAAGCATCCAAGTCGAGATGAATGATTTCTCTTCGAGGGCTGCCGCTCAGCAGCGCCGCTCCTTCACGTCGAGTACCCCGCCTTGTAGGAGCTCCGGACAAGGGGTCCGGCTGCGACCCGCGTGAATCCGATCCCTCGGGCATCCTGTGCGAGCGCCGAAAAAGCTTCTATCGTCAGATATTCCCTGGCGGGAGGATGGTTCCGCGAGGGGGGGAGGTACTGCCCCATCGTAACCGACCTGACGCCCGAGGCGTACAGGTCCTCCAGCACGGAAACGACTTCCTCGCGGCGCTCCCCGAATCCGACCATGAGTCCGGATTTCAGGCCGATCCGCGGCGCCAGCGCATGCGCGCATTCGAGGAGTTCCAGGGAACGCAGGTAAACCGCTCCCGGCCGCACCTCGGGATATAGCCTCGGGACCGTTTCCACGTTATGCGCCAGTACGTCCGGCCGCGCGGCCACCACCGACTGGAGAGCGGCGAGACTTCCCCGGAAATCCGGCACCAGCAGCTCCACGGCCGAGGCCGGCGTCTTCTTGCGGATCTCCTTTACCACCGCGGCAAATTGAAATGCGCCTCCGTCTTCCAGGTCGTCGCGCGTCACCGATGTGATCACGATGTGCTTCCAGCCCAGTTCGGCGGCGGCCATGGCGACCCGGTCCGGTTCGTACGGGTCCGGGGGTAGCGCGATTCCCTTCGATACGCCGCAGAATGCGCACCCCCGTGTGCACTTTTCGCCGAGTATGAGAACGGTCGCGGTGCCTTCCCCCCAGCATTCACCGACGTTCGGGCAGCGCGCGTCCCGGCATACCGTGCGCAGGCCGTAGCGTCCCAGCGCCTCGGCCACCTTTTCCACTTTCTCCCCGGACGGGGCGCGCACCTTGAGCCAGGCCGGTCGCACGGCTGGCACGGGCGGATTCACGAAAACCCCTTGAGGTGTTTCCCGCATGCGGCGACCACTGCGTCCCGGACTTCCGGCATCGGGACCTTCCCTCCCGTTACTTGCGCGATGGACGTGGCCTCGCGGCCTTTCAATCCGCACAGGTTGATGCGGCGGAAGTACGACAGGTCGGTGTCCACGTTCAGGGCGAACCCGTGGTAGGTGACCCACCTTCGGATGCCGACGCCGATCGAGGCGATCTTCTTGCCACCGGTCCACACCCCGGTCAGCCCGTCGATGCGCGATCCCGATACGCCGAATTCCGACAGCGCTTCGATCAAAGCGGCCTCGATGCAGCGGATGAAGCGGTGAACCTCGGGGCGCGAGAGGCGCACGATCGGATACCCGACCAGCTGGCCGGGCCCGTGGTATGTGATGTCTCCCCCCCGCGATATCCGCTCCAGGCGGATCCCTTCCCGCGCCAGCAGGTCCGGGGGGACAAGGAGGTTGGCTTCATCGCCCACCCGCCCTATCGTGTAGACGTGCGGGTGGGTAAGCAGCAGGAGGGTGTCGGAGATCTCCCCGGACGCCCGCCGCTCGATGCAACGCATCTGGAGCTCGAGCGCCCGCCGGTACTCCACGTGGCCCAGCCAGGTCGACTCCATCGGCCGCGGCTCCCTACCGGGAAAAGACTCCCGCTTCGAGGAGCTCCCGAACGCGGAAAAGGAACTCGTTCGCCGTCGCTCCGTCGATGACGCGGTGATCGTATCCGAGGCAAAGGTACATCATGGGACGGATAACGATCGCATCCTCGCCCCCCGCATCGACGACGACCGCCCTTTTGACCACCTGCCCCATCCGCAGGATTCCCACCTGGGGCTGGTTTATGATGGCGGTCCCGAAAAGGTTTCCCTTGGGTCCGGGATTGGTGACGGTGAACGTCCCGCCGGCAAGTTCGTCCGGAACGATTTTATGAGTTTTCGACCGGGCCGCGAAGTCCTCCACGGCTTTCGACAGTTCAGCGACGGATTTCCGGTCGGCGTCGCGGATGACCGGGACGATGAGCCCGCGGTCGGTCTCGACCGCTATCCCCACGTGGATCGCTTTCTTGAGGATCGTGCTCTCGCCCGAAACCGAGGCGTTAAGGTAAGGGTATTCCCGCAGGGCGGCCACGGTCGCCCATACGACGAAAGGAAGATATGTCATGGAGACGCCCGTTTCCTTCGCCTTGGCGCGGAGAGCGGCCACCTTGTGCAAGTCGACTTCGGCAACGGTATGGACGTGCGGGGAAGTGCGCTTGCTCATGACCATGTGTTCGGCGATCCGCTTCCGTATCGGGGTGAACGGGATGACCTGGTCCCCTTCCGGCTCCGCGGGCTTGGGGCGCGGGGGTGGAGCGGCCTGCGGCGCTTTTTCGATCGGCGGTGCCGGAGTCTCTGCGGCCCCTCGCCTTGCCAGGTAATCCTCGACGTCCTTTTTCGTCACCCGGCCGTCTATTCCTGTCCCCGGGATCCTGGACAGATCCAGCCCGTGCTCCGCGGCCATCCGGGCGACGACCGGCGAGATCCGCAGCTTCGGTCCTTCGGCGGGCGCAGGCGCAGGCGGGGCCTTCGAAGGCTCGACGCGGGGAGACTGCGGCAGCGGCGGCTCCGTGCGGCGTGCCATAGCTCCCGGAAATCCTTCCGTCTCTTCGTCCCATGGGGCCTTTTCGGGAGGGGGCCCGGCGGGCCTTGCCGCGCCCTTCTCCGTATCGATCCGGGCTATCACCGCCTCTATGGGGACCGTCTCGCCCTCCTTTGCCAGGATCTCGGCGACGACACCGGCCACCGGCGAGGGTATTTCCGCGTCCACCTTGTCCGTCGAGATCTCGACCAGCGGCTGGTCCTTGGCCACGGTGTCGCCGGGCTTTACGAGCCACTTGGCGATCACCCCCTCGACCACGCTCTCGCCCAGCTGCGGCATTATCACGTCGACACGCATCGGATCGGCTCCCTTTTCGCCCCTAATAGGCGGCCAGTTGTCTGATGGCTTCCGTGATCTTCTCCTGGTTGGGGAGAATGTATTCCTCCATCGTCGCGGCGAACGCGTTGTGGGTGTCCTTCGAAGTCACGCGCACGACCGGCCCGTCCAGGCTCTCGAACAACTCCTCGGCGATGCGGGCGGCGACCTCGGCGCCGACGCCTCCCGTGCGCCTCGCTTCGTGCACGATCAGCGCCTTGCCCGTCTTTGCGACCGAGGCGCGGATCGTCTTCCAGTCCAGGGGCAGTATCGTCCTCAAGTCGATGACCTCTATGTCTATCTCACCCGCCATGTCCTTGGCCGCCTTCATCACCGCGTGCACGGGCGAGCCGTACGTTATCACCGACAGGTCCCTCCCCTCCTTGCGCAGCGCGGCCTTCCCGATCGGGACGACGTATTCGGTTTCCGGAATGTCCTCCTTGATCCGGCGGTAGAGGAACTTGTGCTCCAGGTAGATCACGGGATCGTCGTCCCGTATGGCACTTTTGAGAAGTCCCTTGGCGTCGTAAGCAGTCGCGGGTGCCACGACCTTCAAGCCGGGGACGTGGAAGAACCACGCCTCCGGGTTCTGGGAGTGGTAAAGCCCGCCGTGGACTCCCGCCCCGCACGGCCCCCGGACGACGATCGGGCAAGAGACCTGCCCCCCGTGCCGGTACCGGAGCGTCGCAGCCATGTTGACGATCTGGTCGAAACCGCACGAGATGAAATCTATGAACTGCATCTCCAGGATCGGGCGCATTCCCTGTATGGCCAGCCCCACGCCCGCGCCGACGATCAGCGACTCGGCGATCGGGGTATCGACGACCCGGTCGGGTCCGAACTTGGCGTGCAGCCCTTCCGTCGCCTTGAAGGCTCCCCCCAGGACGCCGACGTCCTCCCCGAGGAGAAGCACGTTCTCGTCCCGCGCCATTTCCTCGTCCATGGCCTGGTTGATCGCCTGAATGTAGGTGACCTGCATCTAGTCCTCCGTGACCGGCGTGGCGTAGAGGTCTTCCATCGCCTCCCGCCCTTCCGGCAAGGGGCTCGCCTCCGCGAACTCCAGAGCGTCGTCGACTATCTTTTTCACCCGCTGCGCCGTCTCCGCCTTGACGGCGGCGATGTCGTACTTCCGCTTCTCAAGGTAGACCTCCCAGCGCTCGATCGGATCGCGGCTTTCCCAGGTGACCAGCTCTTCCTCGCTGCGGTATGTTGCCCGGTCGTGCTCCGAATGTCCGTGGTACCTGTAGGTCTTGCACTCGAGGAAAGTGGGCCCCTCTCCGCTGCGCGCCCGGTCTATCGCCTTCTTCGCGGCCTTCATCACCGAGTGCAGGTCGTTCCCCGAGCAGACGTCCCCCTTGAAGCCGTACCCGGGGCCCCGGTCCGCAACGTCCTCCACAGCGAACTGCAGCTCGTTGGGGGTGGAATACGCGTAGAAATTGTTCTCGCAGACGAAGACCACCGGCAGCTTGTAGATGCCTGCGAAGTTCATCGCCTCGTGCACGTCCCCCCTGGAGCTCGCCCCCTCGCCGAAGAAGGCGACCGCCACGCGGTCCTCCTTCTTTATCCTGAACTTGAAGGCGGTGCCGACCGCCACCGGGAGCGTGGCTCCCAGCATGGATGTGGCGCCGAAGATGCAGCGCGAGAAGTCGCCGCCGTGCAGGAACGAATCCTTGCCCTTGGCGAAGCCGTCCCTCCTCCCGAAGATCTGCGCCATAAGGCGCTTGGGATCCGCCCCCTTCACGAGGAACGCGCCCAGGTCGCGGTGCAGCGGGAAGATCCAGTCGTCGGGACGAAGCCCGTGGCAGATCCCCACGACGACGGCCTCCTGCCCTTTCCCGGAGTAGACGCCCCCGTGGATCTTGCCCTGCTTGTCCAGCGCGGAAACCCGGTCCTCGAACTCCCTGATGAGGCGAAGCCAGAAATAGAGTTCCCGCTCCTTCTGCTCGGTCATACCTCCTCCGCCGGGTTAAATGTCGATCGCTTCGCCGCCCAGCATGAGCGCCGCTTCCCGGATGGCTTCCGGCAGCGTCGGGTGCGGGTGGACGGTCTTGCCTATCTCGTGGAACGTCGCCTCTACCGTGCGCGCGAGCGACAACTCGGAAATCAGGTCCGGCGCCCCGTGCCCGATTATGTGGCAGCCGATCACTTCGCCGTACCTCTCGTCCGCCACCATCTTCACGAATCCCTCGGTGTGGCCCGAAGCGACCGCCCGCCCTAGCGCCGTGAAGGGAAACTTGGATACCTTGACCGGAATCCCGCGCCTGCGCGCCTCCTCCTCGGAGAGCCCGATCGTGGCGACCTCGGGCTGGCAATAGATGCAGGAAGGGATCTTGTCGGGGTCCGGCCTGTGCGCGGCGAGCCCTGCCATCATCTCGACGGCCGCCACGCCTTCCGCGGAGGCCTCGTGCGCGAGGAGCATCCCGCCGATGACGTCGCCGATCGCATAGATCGACGGGCACGCGGTCCGGAAACCCCGGTCCACCTTTATGAATCCCCTGTCGAGCTGCACGCCGCACGCCTCCAGGCCCATCCCCTCGGTCATGGGCTTTCGGCCCACGGCAACGAGGATCTTCTCCGCGGGCAGCACTTCCTCCTTGCCTCCCGAAGACACCGTGACGGTCCCGGCCGCCTTGTCGATCGATTTCGCGGTGGCGGACGCAAGAACGCGGATCCCCCGTTTGCGGAACGATTTCGCAAGCTCCTCGGCCACCTCCCTGTCGACCCTCGGCAGGAGCTGGTCCATCATCTCGATGACGGCGACCTCGGCGCCGAACGTGCGGTAGACGTAGGCGAACTCCACTCCCACCGCCCCTCCGCCGAGCACGGCGACCGAGCGGGGCAGCGTTTCCTGCGCCAGCGCGTCGTCGCTGGTGATCACCCTTTGGCCGTCCGGTTCCATCCCGGGCAGGCCCCGCACGGCGGTGCCCGTGGCGATCAGGATGTTTCCGGCCTCAAGCTCGTCCTCCCCCGCGCGAACCGTTTTAGGCGAGGTGACCGTGGCGCTCCCGGCGATGAGCTCGACGCCGTTTTTCCGGAACAGGAAGCCGACGCCGCGGGACATCCGCTCGGCCACCTTCCGGCTGCGGCGTATCACCTCTCCGTAGTCGGCTGAAAGGCCCTGGCAGGAGATGCCGTAGGCCGAAGCGTTTTTCATATCCGCGTACAGGTCGGCGCACTTGAGGATCGCCTTCGACGGTATGCACCCCCAGTTGACGCAAACTCCCCCGGGCTTGTCCCGCTCGACGACCGCGACCCGCATGCCGAGCTGCGCCCCGCGGATCGCGGCCACGTACCCGCCGGGCCCGGCGCCGATCACGACAAGGTCGAAACGTTTCATTGGACCCTCACTCCGCCCCCGCCGATTCGATCTGCAGGATGACGTCGTTCATGAACCGCGTTGCGGTGCCGCCGTCGATCAGCCGGTGGTCGAAGGACAGGCTCAGGTACATCATGTCCCCGGCGACTATTTCCCCCCCCCGCACGACCGGACGCCGGGCGATCTTGTGCACGCCGAGGATCGCCGCCTCGGGGGCGTTGATCACAGGGTAGCTGAACAGCCCGCCTATCGACCCGACGCTCGTGACGGTGAAGGTTCCCCCGGAGATGTCGGAAAGCGATAGCTTCCCCGTCCTGGCCTTCTCGGCCAGCCGCTCTATATCACGCGCGAGCTCCACGATCGTCTTGTCGCCCGCATCCCGGATGACCGGGACGACAAGGCCGTCCTCCGCGTCCACGGCCATCCCGATGTCGTAATGCTTCTTGAGGACGATCTCGCCGCGCTCCTCGTCGAGGGAGGCGTTCATCGCCGGGTGTATGCGCAAGGCGGTCACGACGGCCTGGACGACGAACGGCAGGATGGTGATTTTTACCCCTTCCCGCTGCCCTATCTCCCGAAGGGAATCGCGCATCGCCAACAGATTCGAAGCGTCGGCCTCGTCGACAAGCAATGCATGGGGGATGGCGGACTTGGAGAGGACCATCTTCTTCGCAGCCATCCTTCGCTTGCCTATGAACGGAACGCGCTCATCAGGCGGCCTGGCCGTCCCCGCAGGGGCGGCGGCTGCGCGGACGTCCTCCTCCGTAACTCGTCCGCCGGGACCAGTGCCTGAGACTTTCGAAAGGTCGATTCCAAGGTCTTTCGCGAGTTTCCGTACGACAGGCGTGGCGAGCGCCTCCGGTCCCGGGGCGCGCCGCAAGGCGTGTTCGCCGATCGGAGGCGGCTCATCGGTTCGACGGGTGCTTTTATCCGCCTCCGGGGGCGCGTGTACGGCGCCGGCGGCTTCGATGAGGGCTATGACCTCGCCCACCTTGACGGTGCTGCCGGGATGGGCCACTATTTTCGCCAAAATGCCGTCCACGGGCGAGGGAATCTCGACATTCGCCTTGTCGGTCAGCACCTCCACCAGGAGCTCGTCCTCCCTGACCGATGCGCCCTCCGGAACGAGCCAGCGGACGATCTCGCCCTCCGCGACCCCTTCCCCGATGTCGGGCAGCCGAAGCTCAAGGGCCATTCGGGTCGCTATCCTCCTGGAGTGGTCGCCAGCTTTACATCATAGCCCTACGGCTTGATCATCACCATCTTGATGTTCGTCATCTCCTCGACGGCGAACCGGACTCCTTCCCTGCCCAGTCCGCTCATCTTGTTCCCGCCGTACGGCATGTGATCGACGCGGAATATCGAGGTGTCGTTAATCATCACGCCGCCTGCGTTGATCCGCTCGACGGCGTAGAGCGCCTTCTTGATGTCGTTCGTGTAGACGCCCGCCTGCAGGCCGTACGGCGAATCATCGACCATCTGCACCGCGTCCTCGAATTTATCGTATTCGTAGAGGGAGACCAGCGGGGCGAACGCCTCCTGGCACATGACCTTCATCTCCGTTCTGACGTTGGCCAATACGGTCGGGTAAAGGACCCTTCCGTCGCGCTTTCCGCCGATGAGAACCCTGGCGCCCTCGGCGACCGCCTCCCGTATCCACGCTTCCGCGCGTTTCGCCTCGCCCTCGTCGATCATCGGGCCGACGTCGCAGTCCTTCTCCAGCGGATTGGAAACCTTTACCCTGGCCGTGGCCTCGACGAACCGCCGGGTAAACTCCCCTGCGATCTTCCTGTGCAGGTAAAGCCTCTGCAGGGAAATGCACACCTGGCCCGAGTTGGCGAAGGCGCTTACGACGCAACGCGGCACGGCCGCATCGAGATCCGCGTCGGGCTCGATAATCGTGCCGGAGTTGTTGCCGAGCTCCATCGTGACTTTCTTGAGGCCGGCCTTGCGTATGATCGCTTCCCCCACCGGAGGGCTTCCGGTAAAGGAGATCTTGGCGACGCGCGGATCGGTGGTGATCCAGTCCCCGACGGTTCCGCCGGACCCGACTACGACATTGAAAACCCCGGAGGGCACCCCCGCCTCCTCGAGGATTTCCGCAAGGCGGATCGCGGTCAGAGGGGTTGTGGAGGCCGGTTTGAGGACCAGGGCGTTCCCCGCGGCCAGCGCGGGCCCCACCTTGTGGGCGACCAGGTTCAAGGGGAAGTTGAACGGCGTGATGGCCGCCACGACTCCGACCGGGCTGCGAAGGTAGAATCCCATCCTCCCTTCGCCCGCGGTGCTGGCATCCATCGGCACGGTCTCTCCGTGGATCCGTTTTGCCTCCTCGGCGGAGAACTGGAAGGTTTCGACCGCGCGCGCGACCTCGCCCATCGAGTATTTCCACGCCTTGCCGGCCTCGCGGCAGATGATCGCCGCGATTTCCTCCTGGTGCTTCGCAAGCAGGCCGCTGGCCTTGGAGAGTATCTGGAAACGGCGATGCGCCGGCGTCCGCGACCACCCGGGAAACGCTTCACGGGCGGCGCCGATGGCTCTTTCGACCGTCTCCCGGGACGCCACCGGCACGACGCCGATCGTCTCGCCGGTGTACTTGTCGATAACCGGCATGGTCTCCCTTTCGTCCGTCCATATCCCGCCGATGTAAAGCCGATACGGCTTTTCCGCCACATGTT
>JBLNEW010000040.1:0-43174 GCA_050263095.1 Deltaproteobacteria bacterium
AAAACGGGGAATTCCTCCCGGCGCCCCGGAGGGCCGGTCAACGATGCCTGGATGCCTTATCCACCGGCGTCGTGGCGCTCCTGGAAGTCGACCCGCGGCTCATCAACATGTTGTCTTGCGCTCGTGCGGCAGGGCGGACGGTCCGGACGGCCGCTTTCGAGGCGGGCCGGGCGAGCGCCAAGGGACCGACACCCGTGTCCACGAGGAAGCGGACCTGGAAATCGAGGAGCGCCGGAGGGACCTGAGCAAGCTGCATGAACGGAATCACGTCTATCTCCACGAATTGGCCCTGGTCGCTAGAGAAGAATTCCAGCGTCTGGAAGTCAATCGGAACGGAGTTGAAATCCGCCGCCGACAGCGACAGGCCGGCGACCGGATACTCAACCATGTCGAGGAACGACGGGACGATCGAGGCGAAGCTCACCTGGTCGACCAAAACCAACAATTTCGCGGTGACGATCAACGCATCGCTCGGAACGATGTCCTGGCCCGTGGAACCGTCCAGCGGAAACGTCAGGAACGCCCGGAACTCCGGGAGATTCCCGTTCAGGCTGTCCTCGCCGAAAAGGAGCACGGAAGGGCCGGTTGTAACGAAAAAGGTATTCAGGACAGGATCGAACTCGATATCCCCGTCGGAAGCCGGGTCGCTCAGGATGTTTGCGGTCAGCACGACGATCGATGGCGGCACGACGTAAGTCACGGTCAGCAGGGGCGCCGTCCCGGCCGCGCTGTCGTCGATTCCGACCAGGCCCGGGCCCACGACGATGCGGTCGTCGCCGCCTCCTCCGCATCCCGCCAGAGAGAACGTGAATATCAGCGCCATCCCCAGCAGAAGCATCCTTTTCATCGTCGGCCCCCTTCATTCATCCTTTTTCTTTCGACGGCCTGTTACATTAAGATATTCAACCCGATAATACGTTCCGTGTTTCCGCCGAATCGCCGCACGGGTCCTGTTATAATTATCATGAACATGCGCGCCCGGCGATCAGGCGGCCCGGCGGCAATCATCCTTCGAGGGAAACAGGCCCGTTGTCGCACCTCTCCCCGTTAGAGGAACCGGAAGGCTTCCCCTGGAAAAGACTGTTCCTTCTTGGCATCGTGCTGCTGGCGTGCTTTCTTCTGGGAGCGGGGGCGGCCCTCGCCCTGCTGGCGCAGTTCGGAGACTTCCCCTCGATCGAGTCCGCGGCGGCATACCGCCCGAGCGTATCCTCGAAAATCTACGACAGGAACAACCGCATAGTCGGGGAGATATACATCGAGAAGCGGACGGTCGTGCCGTACAAGGCGATTCCGAAGCACGTCGTGAACGCCTTCCTGGCGGCCGAGGACGCCAATTTCTTCAAGCACAAGGGGGTGGACTACCCCGCAATCCTGCGGGCGGTGCTCAAGGACGTCTTGTCGGGCGGGTTCGCGCAGGGGGCGAGCACGATCACGCAGCAGACGGTCAAGTCCCTCTTCCTCACGCCGGAAAAAAGCATCCGCAGGAAGCTCAAGGAGGTCATCCTTGCGTTCCGCATCGAGGAGAAGCTGACCAAGGAAGAGATCCTGTTCCTCTACCTGAACCAGATCTACCTGGGCGACGGGACCTACGGAGTGGAGGCGGCGTCCCGCGCCTACTTCGGAAAGGGGGTCGGAGCGCTTACCGTCGCCGAGGGGGCGATGCTGGCGGGGCTCACGCAGGCGCCCACGCGTTACTCCCCGAGAAACCACTTCGACCTGGCCAAGGGAAGGCAGAGGTACGTTCTCCGCAGGATGGCCGAAGTGGGATTCATCGCCCCCGTCGAGGCGGACCGCGCCTACCAGGCCAGGATAACGATGGCGCCGCCCTCCAGCTTCCGATCCAAGGCCGCGTACTTCCTCGAATACGTCCGGGCCTACATCCAGGAGAAGTACGGCACGGAAGCGCTCTACAAGAGCGAGATGCAGATCTACTCGACGATCGACGGCCGCCTGCAGGAAGCGGCCTACGATTCCCTGGTCGAGGGCGTCCGCAAGACGGAGGAGCGGAACAGGTACAAGGGGCTCCAGGGGGCCATCCTGGCGGTCGACCCGCGCACGGGGGGGGTTCTCGCGATGGTCGGCGGGGTGGACTTCGCGGAATCCCAGTTCAACAGGGCGATCCAGGCGAGGAGACAGCCGGGGTCCGCGTTCAAGCCGATCATCTATACCGCGGCGCTGGAAAAGGGAAAGACGCTGGTCTCGTCGCTGGACGACTCCCCCATCGAGTTCGAGCGCAACGAGAACGAGCTGTGGAAGCCCCGGAACTACGACGGCACTTTCCTCGGCCCCATCCCCATGCTGGAGGCGCTGGCCAAGTCGCGCAACCTTGCCACCGTTCGGCTCCTGAATGAAATCGGCGTCGACACCGCGATCCAGGCGGCGAGGGCGCTGGGGATCGAGTCTCCGATCGAGCGGAACCTTTCCATCGCGCTCGGCTCCTCGGGGGTTTCGCCGCTTGAGATGTGCGCGGCGTACGCGGCGTTCGCCAACGGGGGGGAGCGCCCCGCTCCCTACTTCATCCGGGAAGTCAGGGACGCGACGGGTAAGGTGCTGGAGAGCACCGAACCGCAGTTCAAGCGCGCGGTGCTCCCGGAGACGGCATACATGACCGTGCGGCTGATGCAGGAGGTTATACGGAACGGAACGGGGACGGCGGCGCGCGGGCTCGGGCATTATCTCGCGGGAAAGACGGGCACCACCAACGAGAACACCGACGCGTGGTTCATCGGGTTCTCCCCGGACCTGCTGGCGGGGGTATGGATCGGATTCGACACGCCCAAACCGCTCGGCGACCGCCAGTCGGCCGCGGCCGTGGCGCTCCCGATCTGGATCCATTTCATGGGAAGGTCGCTGCCGCATTATCCGGAGCGCGACTTCACCGTCCCCCCGGGGATAACCTTCGCCCGCGTCGACCCGGCGACGGGGAAGGCGCTTCCGCCCGGGTCGACCGACGGCATCTCGCTGCCCTTCAGGCTGGGGACCGTTCCCGAAGCCGGACCGGCCGGGAAGCACCGATCGCCCCGACGGCAGGCTTCCGACGACCTGCTCTGAACGTCCGGGCTGGTGTACCGTCTCGCAAATAGCTTGACGCACCGAGAGCGTCGATGCGCCGCGCCAGCGAGGCGCGCGAAGTGAAGGCGTACTGGACAAGTACGGCGAACGAGCGCAACAAAGCTGGAGCGGATGCAGCGGCGCTCGAATGCCAAGATATTTGCGAGACGGTGCACTAGGACGCCGCACGCACGGCGAGGGCGACGAGGCGGGACGATTCGTCGGTGAACGGGGCTCCCGAGAGGGAGCCGTAGAAATCGATGACCTGCATCCCCGCTTTCCGGATCATCTCCCAGAGCTCCTCCATGGAATAGACCCTCACGTCGAAAGCGGACGAAATCCGGATCCCGTCCGGCCGGGTGAGCGTGTGCTCCGCCTTTGCGCGAAGGTTGCGCTTGTCGAAGCGCACCGACATCTTCAGTCTCCCCGACGGGACCGATATCGTCTTGTCCATGTCCTCCATCCGGGAGAGCCCCTTGCCGGCGTTGCGCAGATCGAGGAGGAGCTTTCCTCCGTCCTTGAGACTCCTGCTTATGTTTTCCAGCACCTTCTGGTTTTCCGCGTCGCTGAAATAACCGAAGGACGTGAAAAGGCTCAAGGCGAGGTCGAAGGCTCCCCTCCGGCAGAAAGTCCTCATATCCTCGTTGACCCATTCGATCCGCACTCCTTCCCTGCCGGCCTTGGTGCGGGCCATGCGGAGCATGACCTCTGAAATGTCCACCCCGGTGACCCTGTATCCCTTCCGCGCCAGGGGGATCGCGTGCCTCCCGCGGCCGCAGCCCAGGTCCTCCACGCAAGTCCCGGGAGGGAGGCGCAGCAACCCGAGGATTTCCTCGACCTCCTCCTCGGAGTTCCCCTCCACAGGCCCGAACAGCTCCGGGTATCGCTCGTCGAATATCGTCTCGAACCAGGGACGCTGCACACGTTTCATCCTGGTCAACCCTTCACTACCGCCATCGGCTTGAGCCTGGCCACTTTCCGCGCTATCCCCGCTTCGTGCACGACGTCCACCACCGCGGAAACGTCCTTGTACGCCTCGGGTATCTCCTCCGCAAGCGTCCTCATCGATGCGCATGCGACAAGCACCCCCCGCCGTTCCATCTCCCTGGCTATCGACTTGCCGCGGACGCTCGCCTTGGCCTGGGTCCGGCTCATCCTGCGGCCCGCCCCGTGGCAGGTGGAGCCGAACGAAAGCCGCATCGCGCCCGGGGCACCCGCCAGGACATACGAGGCGTTCCCCATCTCTCCGGGTATGAAAACAGGCTGGCCGGCCTCGCGGTAATCCCCGGGGATCTCCGCGTGCCCCGGGGGGAACGCGCGGGTCGCGCCCTTCCGGTGGACCAGCACTTTTTTCCTGCGGCCGTCCACCTCGTGCTCCTCGAATTTCGCGTTGTTGTGCCCGACGTCGTACACCTGCCGCATCCCCAGGTCGCGCGGCCCCATTCCGAGCGTCTTGAGGAAGGTTTCCCTGGCCTGGTGCGCCAGCAGCTGCCGGTTCGCGAACGCGAAGTTGGCCGCCGCGGCAAGCGCGGACAGGTACCGTTCTCCCTCGGGCGATCGAACGTGGGCGCATGCCAGCTGGCGGTCCGGCAGTTCGATCCGGTTCTTCCGCATGTACTCGGCCATGGTCAAAAGGAAGTCGTCGCACACCTGGTATCCAAGGCCCCGCGACCCGGAGTGGATGAGGACGACCGCCTGCCCCTTGAACAGCCCGTACGCGTCCGCCGCCCCGTCTTCGAATATCTCCATGACTTCGTCGACTTCCACGAAGTGGTTCCCCGATCCGAGTGTCCCCAGCTGCTCCCGGCCCCGTTTCTTGGCGGTCGCGGAGACCGCGCCCGGGTCCGCACCGGGGAATTTCCCGCCGCTCTCCGTCAACGCGACGTCCTCGTCCGCGCCGAACCCGGCGGACACCGCCCAGCGGGAGCCTTCGCTCAGCACCTTCTCCTCGTCGGACTCCGACAGCCGGACGAATCCGGTGGATCCCACTCCCGATGGAATGCCGCGGTGAAGGGCGGCCACGAGCTCCGGGAGCCTCGGCCGCAGGGAATCGGCGGAAAGATCGGACCGCAGCAGGCGCACGCCGCAGTTTATGTCGTATCCCACGCCCCCCGGCGAGATCACCCCCTCTTCCAGGTCCATGGCGGCGACTCCCCCGATGGGGAATCCGTACCCCCAGTGGATGTCCGGCATGCCGATGCTGTAGCGCAGGATCCCCGGCAGGTGCGCGACGTTCATAACCTGGCGAACGGCCTCGTCCCGCACGATCTCGGCCATCATCGCCTCCGAGGCGAAGATCAGCCCTGGGACCCGCATGCCGCCGGCCCGCGGGACTTCCCACATGGTGTCGGACAGTTTGTTCAGGGATACGTCGCTATATTTCAAGGCAGGCCCTCCTCTTTGCAGAGGCCGCCGAACGCGCTATACGTCCACTACGAATCGGGCGACGAACCTTCCCGCCTTTCTCTCCACGGAGATCCCGTGCGCGGTCACCGCCTTGATCTCCCTGAAAACGGCATGCCGGGAAGCGTCGTACGCCTCGCCCCGCACTTCCATCGTGACTCCCGATGCTTTCATCCTACCACGCGCGCTGCGGATGAGAAAACGATCCGCCGAGAAGAGCAGAAGCGCCTCGCGCAGCAGAATGAAGAGCCGCTCTTCGAGATCGTTCCCGGCGACTTCTATGGTTCTCGTCTCCTTGGCGCGGATGCGCCGGCGGTCGGTAATAAGGGAAAAAAGCGAGGAGACACCCGCCTCGAAAAGCCCGGCCAGGTCACTTCCGCGGACCTCCAGGCGGATGTCGGCCGTGTGGGGAAGAAACCGGTATGACCGCGGATTCACGTGCCTTCCGACAGCCGCGTGGCGAAGAATCGGGGAAGGCCGGCCTCCAGGACCTTGCGCTGGCACGCCTTGACGTCGTAAGGCGTTCGGACCCATGTGGCCGCGCGGGTCCGGGTGTCGAACAGAAGAAACGAAGCGTCGGGGTTGCGGTCGCGCGGCTGGCCCACGCTGCCGGGGTTCAGAAGCGCGGTCTCCCCTTCCTTGAGCGCGTATTCGCCGGGAGAGACGGAAGCCGTGATTCCGTCGCGCCTGCGGACGACCGCGGCCGGCACGTGCGTGTGGCCGAAAAAAACAACCCTTAGCGCCGGGGACTGCGCCAAGGCGTCCAGCTCCTCCACCGCGTCGTCAAGCGTGAAAAGGTAGCGGTCCGGGTCGGAGGGCGCCCCGTGCACCATCAGGAGCTCCTTTTCCACTATCAGCCTGTCGGGAAGGGATGACAGGTACCCCAAGGACCCTGCGGAGAGACGATCCGCAGACCATCTCGCCGCGATAAGCGCCGGCGTGTTGAAAAACTCCCCGCTCGCCTTCCCGCAGGCGACTGCGTCATGGTTGCCCAGGATGCCGCCGGCGGAGCTCTCGCAGGCCCATCGCACGCATTTTTCCGGTTCGGCGTTGTACCCGACCAGGTCGCCGAGATGGTAGATCCGGTCGACCCGGCGCGCGGCGAGCTCCCGCATCACGGCGTCGAGCGCGTCGCCGTTGGAATGAAGGTCCGAAAGGACCGCTATTTTCAACCGGCGTCCGCGCGCGGGACCGTGATGCCCATGCCTTCCGGCAGGCGGCGCGGCCGCTTCTTCCTCGCGGAATAAGCGCGCACGAGGTCCATGAAGATCTCCAGCTCGTACCTCCTGTCCGCGCGCGTCCCGTCGAAGTAAAGAACGCGGACGGGAAGCCCGTCGCAATCGCGGGAGACGCGGGGATAAACGGCTTCCGATACGATGCCGTTCATGCAGGAAAAGGGGTTGATGTCCAGGATGCCGTCGACGCCCTTGCGGTACATGTAAACGGTCTTCCCGACCGACAGCATCATCTCGCCCAGCGCCCCCTCGGGAGGAAGGTACGGGCGCGCGAGCTCGTATATCTCGCGGATGTCGTGCGGCTCCTCGTAGCCCTTGAAATCCCCGCGAAACGCCTCCATCAGCGCGTGCTCGTCCTTCGTCTGGAAATGCCACTTGAGCTTCGCCCCGAGCATCTCCATGGTCAGGCGCTTCCCGAACCGCTTGAGCGTGCGCATGTGGTCCGCGTTCGTCGACCATACCCACTCGCTGACGTCCGAGATCCAGCACTCCCCCCCGGCGTCCTCCACCTTTCGCATCACGTCGTCGTTGCTGAACGTGTTCAGCCTGCAGAAGATCTCTCCCACCACTCCGACCAGAGGCCTTGGCGTCGAGAAGTCCGCCGGCACTGCGCGAAGCAGGGCGCGCCCCTCGCGCAGGCTCCCGGCGATCCTCTCCAGCTTCCGCCTGGGCGGCTCCCCCGGCACCTCTATCGCACTGCACAGCAGCCGGGTCGCCTCTTCGTAGGCCCGGTCCGCCGCCCCCTTGTCCTTCTCGTATGGCCGCACGCGCAGGAGGAGCTTCTGGAGAAGGTCGCTTCCAACCAGGGCCCTCCAGGCGGTCCGGATCAGCAGGTCGGCGTGCTCCCCGACCCCGCTGTACCCGTCCGCGCAGGTGGGGGACACGAGCAGCACGTCTCCGTATCCGAGGTCCCTGAAGACTACTTTCATGAAGGAGCCATACTGGCCGAAGCGGCAGGGACCGTCCGAGGTCGGCATGAAAATCGCCATCTTGTCCGGGGGGATCGTGCTGTGCTCCAGGAGCTTGAGGGCGTCGCCGAGCGTCACCTTGAGCGGGAGGCACTCCTCTCCCGAGGAATAGCGCCCCCCAAGGACCAGCGTCTCCTCGTCCGAAGGCGGCATGGGCCTTGCCTCGATCCCGACCGATCGGAACGCCGCCGCGATGGCCCGGGACCCCGCCTCGGCCATCGTCGGGAAAAATACCGTCCGTCCCTCCAGGGGAGAACCGCTCACTTTTCCGCCCACCAGCGCAATACCCCCTTGCTGTCGAGATACGCCTCGCACCGGGTCATGTACCCCGCGTCGTTGCCGTGCCCGTCGAACTGGAGCGAGAGGTACGGCGACTCCGAGGCGCGCGTTATGAAATGCCTGATGAACGAATCCGGACCGCACTTGAAGTTGGTTATGTAGATCAGGTGGAACTTCGGGCGGCTGCGGCACCACCTGGCCGCGGCGATGATCTTCCTCCCGTAGTTCCAGAACATGTTGTCGTGGATGTCCCTTATGTCGATCCCGTCCACGGGAAGGAAATCGATCGGGATGACGTTTGCCCCGTACTGGTCCCGCAGCTTGGCCGGGATGTTCAGGTTGACGTCGCGGTCGTAAATGTTGTAGGGCCGCCCGAGCAGTACGATGGCGTTCGCGTCCGCCCTCTCCACCTCGGACACCGCCACCGTCCCCGCGTCCCTCAGGAAGTCGGCGAACTTGCGCTGCTCGCGATACCCGGCGCGGATCCCCTCGCGTATCTCGCGGCGCGAGACTCCGAGCGGGCCGAAGCACTCGAACAGATCCTCCACGACATACTTTTCGCCGTCCCGGAACCGCACTGTGGGGGACAGCATCTTCTGGCGCAGTTCCTTCTCCCATTTGGGGACCGCGCCCAGCACGAACGGCAGCGTCTGCCCCCAGGGACAGAAGTGCGACTCCGTATGAGTGTGCTCGGTCTCCGAGTTGATCACGTTGGGGACGAACAGGAAGTCGATCCCGTCGCGCAGCAGCGCCGCCACGTGGCCATGGGCCACCTGGATGGGGTAGCACGGCTCGGCGACCGTAAGCTCAAGCCCCTCCCGCGCGATCGCCTTGTCCGTCCTGGGGCTTACCTTGACCCCGAAGCCGGCGGCGGAGAGGAACCCTTTCCAGAACGGGAACCGCTCGAAGTAATACATGGCGCGGGGATATCCCACGACCCCCCGCGGCCCGCCCGAAGATTCCCCGGCAAGGCGGTCCAGGTATTCCGTACGGCGCGACGGCAGGTCGGCGATCACTGGCCTTGAGTCGGTGCGGGCCGTCTTCCGGTACTTCTCGGAGCACTTGTCGCCCCAATAGGTGCGCGCCCCCTCGACCTGGATCTCCTGCATGTCGCAGAAATTGCTGCACCCCTTGCACACGAATTCCCGGCGCCGGTAGTCGACCTTGCCGAGGTCGAATCCACGGAACCTGGTGGGTATCCCGAGCGCTTTTACCTTGTCGCGGGCCAGCAGCGCCATGCCTATGGCCCCGATGACGCCGTTGTGCGGCGGCACGATGATCTTCTTTCCCAGGACGTGGGTGAACGCGGCCGCCACGGCGTCGTTGTACGCCGTCCCGCCCTGGAAATAGATGGTGTCGCCGATCCTTCGCCCGCGCACGACCCGGTTGAGATAGTTGAGCACCACCGAATAAGCCAGCCCGGCGACCAGGTCGACTTTTTCCGCGCCGAGGTGGAGAAAATTGTTAAGGTCCTGCTCCATGAACACCGTGCAGCGCTCCCCCATCCGCAACGGCGCCCTGGAGGAGAGCGCGAGCTCGGCGAACTCCCCCTTTATCTGTATGCCCAGACGCTCCGCCTGCTCCTCCAGGAACGATCCGGTTCCCGCCGCGCATGCGTCGTTCATCGCGAAGTCCACGACGACCCCGTTCTCCAGTCCTATGAACTTGGAATCCTGCCCTCCGATCTCGAATATGGTGTCGACCGGACGGTCGAAAAAGCGCCTGCTGATGAAAGTCGAGCCTGTCTTGTGCGCCGTTATCTCGTCCTGGACGGTGTCCGCGCCCACGAGCTCCCCGATGAGCTCCCGGCCCGACCCGGTCGTCCCCACGCCGCGGATTTCTATCGTGTCGCCGAACTCCTTCCACAGGTCCCGCAGGCCGTCGGTGACGACCTGGACGGGGCGCCCCTGCGTGCGCACGTAGATCTCCTTCAGGAGATTCCCTTCCCAGTCGGTCAAGGTGAAATTGGTGCTGACCGAGCCGATGTCGATCCCCAGGAATACTTCCGGCCTGCCGTCGTGCCTGGGAGGAGGAACCTCCCTGTCCCTGAGGAAGACGACGTTTTCCGTGGAAAGCGGAGGCCAGGCGGGAAAGGCTTTATGGTGCTCCTTCCCGCCGTCCGCGGCGCAGACCGCCGGAGCTTCGGCTTTCCTCGCCGATGCCGGGATCTCGGCCGCGGCCATTGCGGAGCCGATCGCGCTCAGGTGCGCGAAGGCCGGAGAAAGCACTATGTCCGCCGAAGCGAAACCGAACGCATCGCATACCGCGCGCACCACCCCCTGGTTCGCGAACAATCCGCCGGCCAGCGCCACCTTCGGCACCGGATCCTTCCCCTTGTTGATGCTGCTCTTGAAATTGCGCGCAACCGCCTCGCACAGGCCTTTAAGGATTTCCTCCGGGGAAAATCCCTTCTGCTGCGCGTGGATCATGTCGGTCTTGGCGAAAACCGAGCATCGTCCCGCGATCCGGGCAGATGTCGCGGCACGGACGACCATCCCGCCGATCTCCTCCACGGCCAGCTGCATGCGGTTTGCCTGCTGGTCGATGAACGAGCCGGTTCCGGCCGCGCAGTCCCCGTTGGTGTCGTAGTCCTTGATACGGACCGCTTCGCCCGGACGCCCGGGCTCCAGGCGTATGACCTTCGAGTTCTCCCCGCCCATTTCGAAAATCGTCCGCACCTCCGGATGGATGGCGGTCACGGCCTTTACGAGGCAGCGGAAATCGTTTTCGTAATGAGCGGAAAGCCGCTCCGAGAGGTGCTTGCCGGCCTTCCCCGTAACGGCCACGGCCTGCACGTCGGATGCGCCCAGCTTGCCCAGCCAGTGCCGCATGAGCTCCGGGACCTTCCTGTTCGGGTCGCCCAGGAGCCGGTCGTAAGAAAGGATATAGGCCCGCCCGCCCCCCGGAATATCGACCGCCTCCGCGTCCCCGGAAATACCGGGAATATGCTTGTGCGCCGGCCCGTCTCCCGGCGGGACGAACAGGGCGAACTTCACGCTGATCGATCCGATATCGATTCCGAGGAACACCGGAGTTTCCCCCTGCACGAGATTGTATTAAGGAGTTCAGACCGATCTTGCTTCAAATGCCGTGCCTATCGGTAAGCCCGCGTAAAACCGGGCAATGCGGAATCCCGCGAGCGGCGGCGGCCTTCCGCCATCGTACGATCGGATAGAGGGCTTATCCTATCGGATAGCATGGATTCGGGACCGAACCCTGGGTTATAGTAGTTGAATCAGATCGAGAAGGGGGTACGGATGTTCGGGATCGGCTTCCAGGAGATGATCCTCATCTTGGTCGTGGTCCTTATCTTCTTCGGTCCGAAGAGGCTGCCGGATCTGGCCAAAAGCCTGGGCAAAGGACTCGCCGAGTTCAAGAAGGCATCCGAGGAGGTCAAGAAGGGGATCGACGAGGCCATGAAGGAGGATGCCGCGGAGGATAAAGTTCCGAAGGAGGAGGAAGCCAAAACCGAATCTTCCGACGCCGCATCCCCGCCCCGCCCGCCGGAAACCCCCTTGCTTCCCTTCGACGATAAGGGAAGCGCCCAGTCCCCGCCGGCCTCGCAGGGATGACGCCTGAAGGCCCTCCATCCCGATGAGCGAGGAAGTCCGCGAGGAAACGGCCGCGGAAGCGCGCGGGGAGGAGGAAGCGAGGCTCCCCCTCTCCGAACACCTCGAGGAGTTGAGGAAGCGCCTGATCCGGTCCCTTCTCGCGCTGGGCATCGGCGCGGGGCTCTGCTACAACTGGGCGGAGGACCTGTACAAGGCGCTGCTCCGGCCCCTCCTGGTCCACCTTCCCGGCAACTCCCGCCTCATCTTCACGGAACTCACCGAGGCGTTCCTGACGTATTTCAAGGTGGCCCTCTGGGGAGGGTTCGTTCTGGCCAGCCCGGTCATCGTCTACCAGACATGGCGCTTCATCTCGCCGGGGCTTTATCGCAGGGAGCGGTCGGTAGTCCTTGCCTGCGCCGCGTGGTCGACGGTCGGCCTGCTGGCCGGCATGGCGTTCGGCTATTTCATCGCCATTCCGCAGATCTTCTCCTTCTTCCTGGGATTCGGGCGCTCCGTCATCGTCCCCATGCCGTCCATGAAGGAATCCCTGTCCCTGATCCTGCGGATGCTTCTGACTTTCGGCGTCATGTTCGAGATCCCGCTGATTCTATACCTGCTGGGGCGAAGCGGGATCCTCACTCCCGCGCTGCTGCGAAAGGGGAGAAAGGCGGCCGTGCTGGGTGTGCTCCTTCTTGCCGCGGTCCTTACGCCTCCGGACGTAGCCTCCCAGGTGCTGATCGCCGTTCCGCTCTACGTACTCTACGAAGCGGGCATCCTGCTTTGCGCCCTGGGGAGCCGCAGGCACAAATCCGGGCTTCAGGCTTGAGCGTGCGGCCGAAATTCACTATAGTCGGAAGGGTGCCGTCGAACGCACCCTGACGGAGGACGCAGATGATCATCGAATGCCCGGCTTGCCGTACGCGGTTCAGACTCGACGAGGCCAAGATAAAGGGTAGAGGCGCGCGCGTCCGCTGCCGCCGGTGCGGAGAGCCCATCGTGGTCCTCAAGCCCGAGGAGCCGAAGACGGAGGCGGCGAAAGAAGCAGGCGGCAGTCTGCTGGATCTTCGGTCCGTGGTACGGGAGTCGATGGGAGAAAAACCGGAAGAGGCGCCGACGGAATTCACACCCCCTGCCGAAATTTACGCAGGGAAAACCGAAACCGTGGCCTTGCCGGATGAAGCCCCGGCGGGAGAGGAATACCCCTCAGCCGGCGCCGAGGCCCTCCCGCCTGCATCGGAGGAAGAAGCGGCTCCCCCTCTCCCCGATCTCGCCGTGGAATTCCGACCCGAGGAAAAGTTCGAAATCGACATTCCCGCCGAGCCTCCGAAGGAGGAGCGCGTATCTGATTTCCTGATGGGGGGCGGGGAGACTCTCGACTACCTGAAGGATGAATCCGTCAAGGCGGAGAAGGCTGAAATGTTCGATATCTCGACCAGCCTTCGGAAGGAGCCGCTGGAGCTCCTTTCGACCACGGAGGTCGAGGAGGCGCGCCCTTCCGTAGCCGCGTACGAACGCGCCGAGGAGGCGCAGCAGGCCGCGCCCTTCGCGGCGCCGGACGGATCGCCCCCGGCAGGCGAAATCGCGCCCGCGGTTTTGACCGAGCCGCAGGACGCGGGGGAACCCCTCCGTCCGAAACAGCCCGCGCAGCGGAAAGCCGCATCTCCCCTCCTGCGCCCGTCCCTGCTCGCCCTCGTCCTTCTGTTCGTCGCTCTGGCCGGAGGAGGCGCATACCTGGGATTCACGAAGGGCGGACAGGACCTCCTGCGGGGACTCGTTCCGGGGATGGAGTCCCTGTGGCTGCGCAGCCCCGGAAAGCCGGGCCCCCAATTCGACGTCCGGAACCTGATAGGCTATTACGAAACCAACACGAAGGCCGGGAACCTGTTCATCATCAAGGGCCAGGTCGCGAACATGGGAAGGACGCGAAAGAGCGGAATACGGGTCCACGCGGCGCTGCTGGACGGCAAGGACCAGCCCCTGGCGGAAAGAACCGCCTTCGCGGGGACTGTGCTTCCGGGCGAAGCCCTGCGCACGTCCACGCGGGAAAAAATCGAGGAGGCGCTGTCGAACAGGTTCGGCGAGAAGCTGGTCAACATGGACGTCGCGCCCGGCAAATCGGTGCCGTTCATGGTGGTGTTTTTCAACGCTCCCGAGGGGATAGGCGCCTACCGCCTGGAAGCGAAGGACAGCGACTGAAGGGTTGATCCTGTAGGCGCAGCCGGAAGGGCTTCTATTTCTTCTGGTCGTCGGACTTGGCGGGGGTGACGTCGACCTCGTTTTTATCCTTCATCGATTTCTTGAAGTTGCGGATCCCCTCCCCCAGGCCCTGCCCTATCTGGGGCAGCTTTCCCGCGCCGAACAGAAGTACGACTATCACCAGAAGTATCAGCAGCTCCGGCAACCCGAGTCCGAACATGCGTCCTCCTTCCTTTGCCTGCGGCCCGCTATGCCTACATTATACCTTTACCGGGTGCGGGAAATTCCTCATTTTTCGCGGATCGTCTCCTCGACCGCGACACCGAAGTGCCGCCCCGCCGCCTCCTCCGCGAGAAGAAGCGTGTCGCCTTCCGCAAGCTTCGCCACTGAAACGGTCGCGCCCCCCGGGCCGACCAGGCGTATGGTTTCCGCATTCTGCAGAATGACGGAGTGGACCGCTCCCGAAGCCGACTTCGCGCGCACCAGGAGAAGCGGCCTGCGCTCGACCTTGACCCGTCCCACCGTGGCTGTTTCACCGGCGCCCGATTCGTCCACAAGGAGAACCTCGGAACCGGAGGCAAGCTCGGAGAGGTACGCGGTGCGGCCGCCCGGAAGCCGGCAGTAGGAATGCACGCCGCCGGCGTTGACCCGGAAAGGACGCGGAAGGACATACGGGTTGGGAACGTTCTCGGCGCAGACCAGGAACAGCCCCGCGCTCGAGTTGCCTACCAGCATGCCCCTGCTCCCCTCGATCAGCGTGCAGGTGTCGACGCACACACGGTCTCCGATTCCCAGCGGGGAAATCGCGGTGACGGAGGCCGCGACCAGCGGGGTCCCCTCGGTCTCCCTGCGGGCCGCCGCGGCAAGGGACCGCATCGTTGCGGGATCGTCCGCATCCAGGACGATGCCGAACACGCCTTTTTCCAGGACCCCGCGGTAGAGCTCCACCTCGTCCGGCGTCCGGGCGGCAACCAGGATCTTGCGGCGCCACGCGACAAGGTTTTCCAGCGGGATCACCTCGCGCTCGCCGGGGAAGACGATCCACATCGTTTCGGGGGGCGACGAGAGGATGGCAGATTCGTCCGATTTACCCTTCATTCCCGAGACGCGGTAATCGCGCCCCTCGCGGAAGTCGCCCTCCGCGCAGGCGGTCATGACGCGCCCGAGCTCGACCGCCCTCTCGAGGCAGCCGTCGGGTATCCATAGCGTGCCGACGCCGGATTCCAGCGCGGCGACCGCGATCTCCTTGTCCCAGGGCATGACCCTGGCCCAGAGCACGGGGCCCATCACTTCCCCTTGGCCCTGATCAGCGCCATCGCGTTCTGCAGAGTTGCCCCGCCGTGCACGATGGCCACAATGGCCCGCACCATCGCCGCGGGGGACGGGTGCTGGAATACGTTCCTGCCTATGGACGCGCCTGCCCCGCCCGCCGTCACGGCGTCCCTGACCATGCGCAGGACCTGCTCGTCGCTCTCCATCTTCTCGCCGCCGGCTATGACGACTGGGCTCGCGCACCCGTCCACCACTTCGCGGAACGTCTCGGGGCTGCCGGTATACGGGACCTTTACGATGTCGGCCCCCATCTCCGCTCCCACCCGGGCTGCATGGCGGACGTACCGGACGTCGTACTCGTTCTTGATCTTGGGGCCGCGGGTGTAGATCATGGCCAGGAGCGGCATCCCCCACCGCTGGCATGAGCTGGAAACCGCGCCGAAATCCCTGAGCATAACGGCCTCGTCGTCGGCCCCGAGGTTGACGTGTATGGATACCGCGTCGGCTCCCATCTGCAGCGCGTCCTCGACCGTCGCCACGAGGACTTTCCGGTTGGAGTCGGGGGAGAGGGTCGTGCTTGCCGAGAGGTGAAGTATGAGCCCGAGGTCCTTGCCGTAGCCGCGGTGCCCGAACATCGCCGCCCCCCGGTGCACGACGGCGGCGTTTGCCCCTCCTTCGGCGATGAGGTTGGCGGCGGGGGGTATCTGGATGAGACCGGCGATGGGCCCGACCGTCACACCGTGATCCATGGGGACGATCACCGTCTTCCGGTTGTTCCGGTCCATGATCCGCTCCAGGCGGACCTTTTTCCCGATCACAGGCCTTCCTCCCCCGGAAGCGGCGAATGCCCTTCCGGCCCGGCCCCTATTTGTAGACTCCCCGGACCTTCAGCAGATCGTTCATGTACGTGATGTTGTCGGCGTACTTGCACGCCTCCTCGTACTTGACCTTGCCCGAGGAGACAAGCTCGGCCAGCGTCCAGTCTATGCTGACCAGCTCCTCGACGTTCGCCTGCATCATGCCGCGCAGCTGGTTGACCTTCCCCTCCCGGATCGCGTTCCGCACGCGCAGGGACGTGCTCATTTTCTCCCAGGCGAGGACCCTGCCGGACCCGGACGACCGCTTCAGGAGACGCTGCGAGAAAACCAGGAGGAGGGATTCGGCAAGCTGGGCCCGGATCTGCGGCTGCTGGCTTCCAGGGAAGATATCGACGATCCGGTCGACCGCCGCCGTGGCGCTGTTCGAATGAATCGTCCCCATGACGAGGTGGCCGGTCTCCGCCGCAGTCAGCGCTATGGACACGCTTTCGTAGTCGCGCAGCTCGCCGATGACGATTACGTCCGGGTTCTGGCGGAATATGTGCCGCAGTCCGTCGGCGAAAGACAGCGTGTCGGTCCCCACCTCGCGTTGATTGATGTTGGAGCTCTTGTGCTTGTGCGTGAATTCGATCGGGTCCTCGATCGTGATGACGTTCGCCTTGCGCTCCCGGTTTATGGTCTCGACGAGGTTGGCAAGCGTAGTGGATTTTCCGTGCCCGTTGGGGCCCGATACCAGGATCAGCCCCTGCGTCTTGAGAGCGTATTCCCTCAAGAAGTCCGGGAGGCCCAGCTCGGCGGCGCCGGGTATGACGTCCGCCACGTGCCGGGCGGTGAAGGCGAGGGAGTTTCGCTGCCGGTAGACGTTGCACCGGAATCGCGCAAGCCCCTCGAGCGAGTACGCGAAATCCAGCTCCTTGTTCTCCTGGAACATCCGCTTCTGCTCCGGGGTCAGGATGGAAGCGATCAGTTGCTCCATCTCGGCCGGCTTTAATGCGGGCAGCGCCAGCCGCCGGATCTCGTTGTCGACCCTGATCGACGGGATCGCGCCGGCCGACAGGTGAAGATCCTGGCCTTTCCATGTCACCAGCGCCTCGAGGAGGCTCGACATGTTCTTCTCGAGCCTGGCGACCGGTTTTCTCGACTCCTTTTCGTTCTGGAAGTTGAGTGCTGTCGTGCCGTAGCCGTGCGCCTGGAAGAGCGCCAGCGCCCGCTCGAAATGCATGGACGACAGGATCACCGGCTTCGTGCTGTGCCCCGACTGGAACTCCACGTCCGACAGGGCCGAAAGATCGGTAGGATCCACCATACCGACCACGAGCCTCTTCCCCTCGAACCCGATCGGAAGAAGCCGCCGCAGCCGGACGGTTTCAAGCTGCACCAGCCGCTGTATGGACTGGGGTATTTCCACCTTCTCCAGGTTTATATGCTGCATGCCCAATTGCTCGGACAGGCCGTTCAGGAGCGCTTCCTCGCTCAGGAACCCCAGCCGGATCAGGTTTTCCCCTAGAGTCCCGCCCAGCTGGTTCTGGGTCTTAAGCGCCTGCTGGAGCTGCTCTTCCTGAATGAGGCCGGCAGCGACGAGTATTTCCCCTATCTTCTGCTTCTTGTCGGGCATACAGCCCCCTTGACGAAGGAATGGCGGATCGTCCCTCCAAATTTATCCCAGAGGGGGAAAAGACGGCAATATCAAATTCCTCGCGGAGTATTTCTCCTGGAGCACGCCATGGCGACGGAGCAGACGTCGCACGCTCCGCGGCGCCGGACCGTGCATTCCCCCAGGATCCCGATGCGGGTCAGCGCGAAGTCGAATTTCACGGGATCGTCCGGGCATACGGCGCGGAAAGCCCCGGTTATATCCTCGGCCATCCGGAAGGACGGACTCCGGCGGGCGGTCAATCCCATCAACCTGCCCATCCGCGCCATGTGGGTATCGAGAGGAACTATAAGATCCCGTGGCGAGAGGACTGTCCAGATGCCGAGGTCCACCCCGTCGCCCCCCCGGACCATCCAGCGCAGGAACAGGTTGTGGCGCTTGCAGGCGGAACCTTTGCGCGGATCGGGGAAGAGGAAATCCCTCTGGCGGCCGAGGCCGGGTCCCCACTTCGCGCGGAATCCATCCAGGAAACGCGCCAGCCTGTCGCATGGACCGCGCCCGGGGTCCGTCATCCCCTTGCGGTACAGCGCTTCAAGGGTGCCATGTTCGATGTACACCCCCCGCATGCAACCCAGAAACCTGTGGACGCCTGCCGATGAAATAAACCTGTGGCGCAGCCCCGATACGAGATCCGCGGGGATGGGTCCCCGGCCCGTGAGCGCCCGATGCGGGGACGGGGCGAGGGCCAGGAACAACCGGTCCAGGAACGCGCGTATCTGGGCCACGTTGCCGAAGGCGAAAGACGCGGCTATGAACGCCGCGGCCTCCATGTCCTTCCGGGCGCGATACCTGTGGGCGAACTCGACCGGGTCGGAGGAGAGCGGCGCCCCGCCGTGTGCGGCGAGCGCGGTCGAGAGCGCCTTCCCCAGGCGTTCGGGCGGGATTACGGGATCACCTTGTTCAGCGGGTACTCGACTATTCCGGAAGCGCCCGTCTTCTTCAGAACGGGAATGAGCTCCCGGACGGTTTTTTCGTCGACGATGACCTCGAGGCTGAACCATCCCGCCTCGCTCAAGGACGATATGGTAGGGTTCTGCAGCGCGGGGAGAACCTTCAGGACCTGGTCCAGGTCGGCGCGCGAGACGTTCATTTTCAGTCCGACCTTTTCCTGCGCCCGAAGGGCGCCCGCCAGGAGCAGCGCGATGTTTTCTATCTTTTGCCTTTTCCATTGGTCCTTCCATGCGTCGCGGTTTGCGATGAGGACCGTCGTCGATTCAAGGATCGTTTCGACGATCCTGAGGTTGTTGGCCCTCAGCGAACTCCCCGTCTCGGTAAGATCCACGATCGCGTCCGCAAGCCGCGGCGCCTTGACCTCCGTAGCCCCCCAGGAAAACTCCACCAGGGCGTCGATGTCCCGTTCCTTCAGGTACCTCCGCGTGAATTGCACGAGCTCGGTGGCGATGCGCTTCCCCCGCAGGTCTTCGATGCGCCTGATCGGAGAATCGTTGGGCACGGCAACCACCCATCGCACGGGCCGCAGCCCGCCCTTCGCGTACTGGAGCGTGCACACCTCCTTGACCCTGGCGTTCTGCTCCATGACCCAGTCTCGGCCGGTCAATCCTAGGTCGAGTATGCCGTCCTGCACGTAGCGCGCCATCTCCTGCGCCCGGATCAGAAGCCCCGAGAGCTCGTCGTCGTCTATCGCGGGTATATAGCTGCGGGATCCGACCGTTATCGTGAAACCGGCCTTGCGGAAAAGCGCCAGCGTGGCATCCTGCAGGCTGCCCTTGGGCAGTCCGATGTTGAGGAGCTTTGCGGCTTTTTCTTTCATCGCCTTCCTCTTGGGGGAAAAACGTAAAAAAGGTATTTTACTTGCGTGAGCGCGGCAAGGCAATCGGGAATAGGGACCGCCCGCGCCGGTGAGGGCCAAGATGCGCGAAGACGCTCTTATCCTGATGGCAAAGGCGCCGATCCCCGGAAAGGTGAAGACCCGGATGTGCCCGCCGCTGTCGCCGCGCGACGCCGCCGGCCTCTACGCCTGCCTCCTTGCGGACGCCTCCGCAGAGGCGGCCAGGCTGCGGGACGCAAGGCGTTTCCTGTGGTACGCCCCGCCGGAACGGAAGTCGTATTTCATGGGCGAGCCGTTCACGCCTTTCCTGCTGCGCAGGCAGGAGGGGAGCGATCTCGGCGAACGTATGGCGCGGGCGATCGATGAAGCGTTCGCGGGCGGGGCGCGAAGGGCGGTGATAGTGGGAGCGGACTGCCCCGCCCTGTCGGCCGGAAGGATCAGGTCCGCGTTCCGCGAGCTCGCCTGCGGCGCCGACGCGGTGTTCGGGCCCGCCGCGGACGGGGGGTTTTATCTTGCGGGACTGGGCGCGCCCGACCCACGCCTGTTCCGCGATGTCGAGTGGAGCGCTTCCTCGGTCCTGTCCGACGTCCTTTCGCGCTGCAGGCGGACGGGCATGACTTACGCGCTCCTTCCGGTGGAGTCCGACGTGGATACGCCTGACGACCTCGCGGCGCTTCTGCGGTGGGCGAACACGCACCGGGCTCCCGCCTGCCCCCGCACGCGGGGATGGCTCGGCGAGGAATTGCCGCGCATCACCGGTTCCCGGGCGCGTATCTCCTCCGGCCGCCGGGAGGGACGAGCGTCCTGTCGCTTCCCAGGTCCACGATCTCGCTCCGGAGGTTGACCTCCTTCAAGCCCTTTGCGGATGCCTCGATCTCGAAGCTGCCGGTTTCACCGTGGTGCAGCGATCCCTCGCCGCGGAACTCCGACTTCGGGAAAACAGTTTTCTTCTCCCTCCTGCCGTCCCGATAAACGAACTCGGTCACCACGCCGATCGATTTCAGCGACAGGTCGGGGATGTCCTCGCCCTCGTTCGTCACGAACACGTTGAAAACGACCGTCTGGCCTTTCTTTTCGTGCTTGACCTTGACGGCGAGCGCCGGGTTCGGGACGACGTGCACCTTGTATCCCACCCATGCCCCGTAAACGACGAGAAGGAGAACGCCGGCGGCCAGCGCGGGACCTGCAACCTTGATCCACTTCCCGTATCGTGCCCACAGATCGTACAGGAGAGTCCGCTGTCTCTCAGAAAGCAGGGGACCAAGGAAGTCGGATCCCTTTCCGAAGGCGGGGGACCGGCCCGGCTTCCCCTGGATGTTCAGGACCTTCTGGCAATGCGGGCAGACCTTGATGTCGGCCGGGATCTGGATGGTGCAGTACGGGCAAGCCATGAACTTCTGATCGTCGGGAGCAAGCGGCGGGATCTCCGCCATGGTCGCCTCCGGGGGTAAGGACCGTCGATCCTTCCCTATTTCGACAGATATTGGATCACAAGCCGCACCGGCGCGCCCGTCGGCCCGGGAGCGTATCCCATTCTATCCTTTTCCCTCCATGCCACGCCGGCGATGTCCAGGTGGACCCACGGCGTGTCGCCGGCGAACTCCTTCAGGAAATATCCCGCGGTGATCGTCCCGGCCTCCGCCCCCCCGATATTCTTCAGGTCCCCGATATCGCTCTTGATCTGCTCGAAGTACTCCTCGTGCAGCGGAAGCTCCCACGCCTTCTCCCCGGACGACGCGGCAGCCTCCTTCATCCGGGCGAGAAGCTTCTCGTCGTTCCCCATCATGCCCATCGACACGCTCCCCAGCGCCACGACGCATGCGCCGGTCAGCGTTGCCGCGTCGATCATCGCGGCGGGACGGTAACGCTTCCTCGCATACTCGATGGCGTCCGCAAGGATCAGCCGGCCTTCGGCGTCGGTGGAGAGCACCTCTACGGTCTTCCCCGACATCATGCGGATCACGTCCCCCGGCCGGAAGGCCCTGCCCGAAGGCATGTTCTCCACGGCCGGAACGACGGCGACTATGTTTTTGCGGATACCCAGCGCCGCGGCCGCGCGGACCGCGGCCAGCATCCCGGCGCCGCCGGCCATGTCGTATTTCATCTTCTCCATGCCTTCCCACTTCTTGAGGGAGATCCCGCCGGTGTCGAAGGTCACGCCTTTGCCGACGAGCGCAGTCCAGGGCGCGCCCGCTCGCGCGCCGCGGTACTCCGCCACGATGAGCCGCGGGGGGACCTCGCTCCCCTTGCCCACGGCAAGAATCCCTCCCATCCTCAAGCCTTCTATCTGCCTCCTTCCGAATACCCGGACGCGTATCCTTCTTCCCGCCGCGGAACCGAGGCCTTTGGGCAGGGCCTTTGCCGCCCGCGCCAGGCCGTCCGGCCGCAGATCGCCGGGCGGGGAGGCCACCAGGTCCCTCCCCCAGTTGATCGCCTCTCCCAGTCGGGCGCCTTCGTCCAGGCCGGCCTTGACCGGACCGGCATGCGCACGGTTCCGTTCGACCCACTGGAACCGCTCGACGCGGATCGCCTTCTCCGATTTGTAGCGGTCGTATTCGTAGCCGGAGAGCGCCGCCCCCAGCGCGGCGAACCGGGCGGCGGTCCGCGGGTCCAGCCCCCCCGCGCCTGCGCCGTGGATCACCGACGCCACCGTTTTCAGTTTCAGCTTCTTGGCCACCCTCATCACCGGGAGCACGGACTGCCGCACGAGATCCGGGGTGAACTTTTCCTTCCTGCCCAGCCCCAGCACCAGCACGCGGCGGGAGGCGAGCCCGCGGCCGGGGCGAAGAAGAAGCGTCTCCCCCCACTTCCCCTGGAAGTCCCCGTCCCTTACCGCCGCCTTGATCGCGCCGCCGATCGCCGCATCCGCCGCGCCCGTGGCGCCGCCGGGGCTTTTCTCCCCCTCGAACAGATTTACGACCACCATGTCGGCCTTCTGCCGGATGATGTCCCCGATGACGAGTTCGATCTTCATTCACGCGCTCCTGTCGGTTTCGATGGGCATAATTGCACGTTATTGGCGCAATAGATGGTTGTCAAGGTTTGACGAACAAGGAAACGGGGTGCAGCGGAACCGGAAAACCATCGGATTCGCGGTATTCGTTGATGGGTGGGAATCCCCGGGGCTTCTGCCCGAATTGATGATCGATAACCGAGGATCAGATGCCGAGATACGCCTCGCGGACTTCGGCGGACGCCCTGATCTTTTCCGGAGTGCCTTCTGCCTTGACGACCCCTTCGTGCATCACGTACACATAGTCCGCCTTCCCCAGCGAGATGGCCGCGTTCTGCTCCACCAGGAGGATCGTGAGACCCAGCTCCTTCTTGAGGCGCGTGATGGTCTCGAAGATCTCCAGGACGAGTTTCGGTGCCAGCCCCTGGCTCGGCTCGTCCAGCATGACCAGCCTCGGCCGGGTCATAAGCGCCCTGCCGATCGTGACCATCTGCTGTTGCCCACCGGATAGGGAGCCGGCCTTCTGGTCCTTTCTTTCGGCGAGGATGGGGAACATCGCATAAACCAGTTCCAGGCTCTCCTTCCTGGAAGCGAGCGCTTCCTTGCGGTACGCCCCCATGTGGAGGTTTTCCTGCACGGTCATCTCCCGGAAAAGGTGCTTGCCCTCCGGAGCAAGGGTGATGCCCAGGTCCACCTTCCGGTGAGGCGGAAGGTTCGTGATGTCCTTGCCATCGAACATGATCCTGCCCGACCTTGCGGCCACTGAACCCATGATGGTCCATAGCAGAGTCGACTTCCCCGCGCCGTTGGGACCCAGGAGGCTGGTGATGGTGCCCTCGCGGACTTCCAGGCTCGGGCCCCAAAGGACCTGCATGAGTCCGTAGCCCGATTCTATATTTTCCACCTTAAGCATCGGCTTCTCCCGGAGGCACCCCGAGGTACACCTCTATGACCCTCGGATCGCTCAGGGCCGCCTTGGTCGGCTCGTCCACCAGCTTGGCCCCCTGGTGCATGACAAGCACCCTTTCGGCAAGGCCCGCGACGGCGCGCATGATGTGCTCGACCAGGGCGACGATCGCGATCCCCTCCTCGCTCCGGATGCGCTTGATGAAGTCCACCATCTTGTCGATGTCCTTGGGATTCATGCCCGCCATGGCCTCGTCCATGAGCAGCAGGCGAGGCTTCATTGCGAGGGCGCGGGCGATCTCCATCATCTTCTTCTCGACGGGAGTCAGGCCTCCGGCCAGCTTGTCGCGATGGGACAAAAGCCCGATGAGGCCGATGTAATGGTCCGCCATCTCCATGGCCTGGTCCACGCTGATCTCGCTGCCCGCCGCGCCGAACATGGCGCCGATGGCGATGTTTTCCTGGACCGTGGCGGAGGCGAAGGGCCTCGATATCTGAAAGGTCCTTCCGATCCCCAGGTGCGCCCTCTTGTAGGCTGGATAATGGGTCACGTCGACGTCCTCGAACCAGATCTTCCCTTCGTCCGCGAAGAAAACGCCGTTGATCAGGTTGAAAAGGGTCGTCTTCCCGGCTCCGTTGGGCCCCACAATGGCCATCATCTCCCCATGGGAGATCTCGGCGGTGACGTTGTCCACCGCCACCAGGCCTCCAAATCTCTTCGTGACGTTCTCCACCCTAAGCAAGGACACGGATCACCTCACAGGATGTACTTCTCGAGAGCGGTTCCCAGAAGCTTCTTCTTGATCATCCCGACGGTGCCTTCGGGGAACAGTACTATGACGGCCACGATGACGGGCGCGAATACAAGGAGTTGGAATCCGGGGAGATAGACCGCAAGGTAATACTTGGAGACCCCGTAGATGAGCCCGCCGACGATGGGGCCGAAAAGCGTACCCGCTCCCCCCAGCAGCACGATAATGATGGCCTCCACGGTGTAATGGATCCCGAAGACGTCCGCCGGGTAGACGTAGGTCAGCTTCAACGCCCAGGCGGTGGCGCCGAGGAGGCCCGCAAGTGCGGAGCTCGTGATGAACGCGATGATCTTGAACCGGGTGACGTTGATCCCCATCACCTTGGCGGCGTCCTCGTCCATGCGCAGCGCCGCCAGTGCATATCCGATCTTCCCCCGCATGTACGCGATGGTCAGCAGGGTGGCGATCACCGCCACGCCGAAGACCATGACGTCGGCCCAGAACGTCGAGAGGACCATGGCGGCTTCGCGGCCGACCGATTCCCTCAGGTTGCTCGAGAAGATGATCCCCTCCGAGCCGTTCCATATCCTCGCCCCCTCGATCAGGTAGCGGAATCCCTCGTTCACCCCGATGGTCGCGATGGCGAAGTATGCTCCCCGCAAGCGCAGCGCCACGGCCCCGACGGCGAGGGAAAGCAGGACGGCGAATACCACGGACAGGATCAGGCCGATGCCGATCACCCCCATGCCGAGCCCCTTGTCGGCCAGCTCGGAAATGGAGATCGCCATACCGTACGTGCCGATCCCCAGGAAGGCCACGTACCCGAAATCGACGTATCCCGTCATCCCCATGAACAGATTGAAGGCTTGTCCGAGGGCGCAATAAAATGCGAGCTGTGCGACAAGCTGCCACTTGCCCGGGTTGAGGAGCCCGAACCCGAACAGGGCGGCGTAGGCCAGTAGGACCGGTATCGATGGAAGGTACCTGGAGCCTTTCATCACTTCGCCTTCAGAATTCCTGTGGGCCGAAGCAGCAGGATCAGCAGGAGGATCAGGAAGGAGAAGAACCGGGTCATCGCGAACGGCTCAAGGCCGTCTATCTGTGCGAAGAGGGTGTAGGACCCGTTCTCCAGCAGGCCGAATACCAGCCCCCCGAAGAAGGCCCCGTAAGGCGAGGCGAGCCCTCCCAGGACCGCGATGACGAAGGCCTTGAGCGTATACTCGCCGCCCATGTACGGATTTATGCCGACCGAGACGAACATGGTGAGAAGGACGCCGCTGGCCACCGTGAGCCCGATCCCGAGTGAGAACGAGAGCGCGTACTCCCAGTCGACGTTGACTCCGCAGACCCTGGCCCCCACGCCGTCCTCGACGACGCTTCGCATCGCCATTCCGGCCCTTGTCTTGTTGAACCAGAGGTACAGCAACACAGCGATTACGACGCTGCCAAGACAAGCGGCCACTTTGGCGTACGGCAGGACCGTGAACTCCATGTCGATCTTGCCCAGGTCCCAGTTGAATCCGCGGAAATCCGAGGTAAAAAAGAATTTGATCCCTTCCTCCAGGATGACTCCGAAGGAAAAGGTGGCCAGGAGCGAGGCGAGCTCCGGCCCTTTGAGAAGACTGCGGATGGAAGTGTAGTAGAAGATCATGCCCAGCACCATGCCTATCCCGAAGGCGACGGGGATCGCGAAGACGGGAGAAAGGCCCAGGTACTCGAAGACCGCGAACGAGGTGAACGCCCCGACCATGATGAAGGCGCCGTGCCCCACGTTAACCACCTTGAGCACGCCGAAAATGAGGGAGAGTCCCATGGTGGCCATGCCGTACACCGTCCCCAGCACGACCCCCTGGAACAGGTTTCCCGCAAGTTGTTCGAGGATCATGAATCCCTCTCGCGCCGGCATTCCCCGGCGGAAGCATGACCGGGCAGGCATCCCCTCCCCGGGATGTCCTCACGGAGAGGGGCGTATTGTAGTTCGTCGTCGCGCGGTTGTATTTTCGCAACCGCCGCCGCGCGGGATTCCGGCATTGAGCCGGATCTACTTGACGGCCGGTTTCGGGTAGAGAAGAACGCCGGTCGCCGCCGCTTCCGGCCCCACGATCACGAGCTTGTCTTTCTGCCACTGAGCGTCGATCATGTCGTGGCCCACCTGCTTGCCGGTCTTGTCGATGGCCCACCCGCCGTAAAACGACATGAACGACAGCGTACCCATGGCCGCCCGGACCTTGTCGGAATCGAGCGAGTTCGCCTTCTCGACGGCGAGGAGGAGCGAGAGCACGGCCGCTCCCGACTCGGCGGCGTGGTACTCGGGCCTGAGGTCCCTTCCGATCGCCTCCTTGAACAGCTTCACGAACTCCTCCTGGCTCGGCCCGATCCAGGCCTGCTTGGCCTTGATCGCCTTTTCCTTGGAGAACGTCACACCGTATTCCCAGTGCGATGGGCCCATCACGCCGTCGGCCTTCCCCTTGAGCGCTGTCTGGAAGGCGGGAAGTGTCACCGCTGCGACCAGCGAGAGCGCCTTGGGGTTGATCCCGAGGTCCGCCATCTGCTGGGCGAAGAGCTGCCCGTCGGCGAGGTGGCCGCCTCCGATGACGATGTCAGGCTTCGAGGCCTTCAGGTCGGAAAGAAGAGGGGTCAGGTCGGTGACGGTCGCAGGGTAGGTCCGCTTGAAGACGATCTGGTAGCCGAGCTTCTTCGCGTGGGCCTCGGCGCCGTCCATGACGGACCGTGCGAACTCGTCGTCCTTGTAGGCGAGCGCCAGCCTCTTGGCCGCCGGGTCCTTCTTCTTGAGCATGTCGAGCGTTCCCACATGGTAGCGCGTGCCCGGCCCGATGGTCTGCACGACGTACTTGAACCCTTGCGTGAAGATCTTGTCGGAGGCTCCGCCGTGGTCCATGTAGAGGATGCCGTATTTCTCGGCGACGGGCGCTCCCGCAAGGGTAAGGGGACTGCTGTACGGCGCCAGGATGAAGTGCACTTTGTCTGTGGTGATGAGGCGCTCCAGGAGGCTCGTGACGGCTTCCTTCTTCGACTCGCAATCGTAGAGTTTGTAATCCAGGGGAATCTTCTTCCCTCCCACCTTCACTCCGCCGTAAACGGTGTTGACCCACTTTATTATGGCCTTGACGCCTCCGATGGCCTGCTCGCCGGCCTTCGCATGCGTCCCCGACAGTGCTTCCGGATTGCCGATTACGATCTTCTGAGGAAGATCCGCAGCCATCGCGGTTGCGGCGCAGAAAAATGCCGTCAACAGAGCCAAGGCAAGAAACGTCCTAATCTTCATTTTTTCCTCCTTGATGTGGATCCAGCAATGACGAACGCGCCCTTTGAGAGGCCGGAGTGCAACTTGTCGAAAGACGGAATCAAGATACCCGAAGGAAGAACGACGGGTCAACAGAAGTTATGGGCAGCGACATTATCCGACCATGTTCAGGCCGCCGTTCACGCTCAATACCTGCCCGGTTATGTACGAGGCGTCGTCCGAGGCGAGGAAATGTATCGCGGCGGCGATCTCATCCGGCTTCCCCAGCCGCTTGAAGGGTATCCCCCGCTTGATCGCCTCGATGACCCGGCTTCCCTCATCGGTTCCGAAGTTCTCCGCCAGCAGCGGGGTTTCGGTAGGGCCCGGGCAGACGCAGTTGACGCGGATCCCGTGCTGGGCAGCTTCGCGGGCCACGGCCTTCGAGAAGGCGATCACCCCGCCTTTCGCGCCGGAGTAGACCGCCTCGCCCGAGCTGCCCACCCTGCCCGCGTCCGAGGCGACGTTTACGATCGCCCCCCCTTTTTTCCCGGCGACCATGGCCTCAAGGGCCGCGCGCGTTCCGTGCACCACGCCCATCAGGTTGATCTCCACGACCTTCGCCCAATCCTCCGGGGAGGTCGAGAGAAACGGGGCGATCCGGTCCCATCCGGCGTTGTTCACCCAGATGTCGATCCCGCCAAGGTCGGCCATGACCTTCCTGCAGACGGCCTGCACCTCGGAGAACCGCCCCACGTCCGCATTCGCGAACAGGAAACGCGAGCCGGACTTCTGCCCCACCACCCGCAGATGCATGGAGGAATCGCCGCGCAGGTCCGCTACCGCGACGTGTGCCCCCTCTCTCAAAAGCCGGTTGGCCACCGCAAAGCCGATGCCGCGCGACCCCCCCGTGACGACCGCCACTTTCCCCTTCATTTCCTGAATCCTCCTCGATGGCGATGGAAGCAAAATAGGGTAACATTGACAATTCCCGCTGGCTATACTACCGTTTTTCCCCATGCTCCGGCCGCGCCGCCTCCCCGTCATCGGGGCCCTGCTCCTTCTTTCCGTTCTGTTCGGCTGCACCGAAAAACTCGCCAAGCAAACCGGGCTTTCGGCTCCCGATCTCTTCGCCCGGGGACGGGAGAAGTTCGAGGCCAGGAAGTACGATGACGCGATCGAGGCGTTCCAGGTTCTCCTGGAGCGGTTCCCCAACTCCCCCCTCGCCGCGAAGGCGCAGTTGGGGCTGGCCGATGCGCGTATGAACAACAAGGACAACGTCGAGGCGGAGGTGGCGTTCGACGATTTCCTCCGCCTTTATCCGGCCGACGACAACGTCGTCTATGCGCTCTACCGGAAGGGGGAGCTCCTGACGAGGCAGGTGGCCGATCCGGGCCGTGACCAGGCCAGGACCCGCGACGCGTTAAAGGCGTTCACGCAGGTCCTGGAAAGGAGCCCGCAAGGGGCCTATTCCCGGATTGCCGCCGCCAGGATCGGCGAGCTTCGCAACCGGCTGGCGGAGCACGAAAAGAGGGTGGTCGCGCACTACATCGGCCGCAAGCATTTCGCCGGGGCCGAGGCGCGCGCCAGGCGAGCGCTTTCGGAATACCCGGATGCCGCCGCGGCGCCCTCGCTGCTGTCGTTCCTGGCGGAGGCACTGGACAAACAGGGGAAAAAGTCGGAGGCGGCCGAGGTCCGGAAAAGCATCGCCGAAAAGTTTCCCGCCCCGGGAGGAAAGAAACCGTGAGCAGGGAGCTGTCCACGCTCGTCACGATCGGGAAGCGGGCCTTCGAGGAAAAGGACTTCTTCCGCGCGGAAAGGATCCTGCGCGAGGCGATCGAGGGCGGCGCATGCTTCGCCGACCTGTTCTACATACTCGGCCTCATATACCACCAGTGGGGGAAGCTCCACCAGGCGATCGAATATTTCGGGAAGGCTCTCGCGTTGAATCCCGCCTACACCGAAGCCCTGCTCTCGCTTTCCATCACCCTCAACGACATGGGGCGGTACGAGGAAGCCAAGGACGTCTACCGCCGCGCGAGCGAATCCGTCGCCACCATCGGAGAACCCACGCGCGGCAGCCTGTTCCGCGGAAAGATCGCCAACCTGCACGCCGAGCTCGGGGAGCTGTACCTGGCCCTCGGCCAGAACGAGGAGGCGGTCCAGGAGTACCGGAAGGCGCTTGCGGTGGCCCCCGAGTATCCGGACCTGCGAATCCGCATGGTGGTGGCGCTGCGGGAGTCGGGAAAGACGGAGGAGGGGCTGGAGGAGGCCGGGAAGGTGCTTGCCGGGCATCCGGACAACGTCTCCGCGATGATCCAGCAGGGGATCCTGCTGTACTTGTCCGGGAAAAAGGGAAAAGCCCGCCGCTCCTGGGAGGAGGCCCTCTTCCGGGACCCCACGAACAAACTGGTCCAGCTCTACCTGAACACGCTCGACCGGGAGACCGAGGGCGAGTAGGCCGCCTCGGGCGCCGCCTATTTGACCCACCCGGACAGCGATCCGAGCGCATCGGGCAACCCGCCGGTGACGGAGCCGCCCGCCTGGGCCATGTCGCGCCGCCCGCCGCCGCCGCCGCCTACGAACGCCGCCGCCTTCCTGACGATGTCGTTGGCCGAATAGGAGGACACCAGGTCCTCGGTCACACCGGCCACCAGGTGGCAACGATCGCCTTGGACGCTGCCCAGCAGCAGGATCCCGCTTTTCATCTTGCCCTTGACCTTGTCCGCAAGCTCCCGCAACGCCGCGGCGTCCATCGGCTCGACTTCGGCGGCCGCGACGGTCACGGCTCCCACCTTCGCCGCCCTGGCCAGCACCTCCCCGACCAGGTCGCGGGACGCCCTGCGCCTGGACTCCTGGAGCTCCTTCTCGAGGCCCTTGATCTGGGCGAACAGCTTGCGGACGCGGTCGGCGGCGTCCGCCGGAGGGACCTTGAGATCTCGCGATATTTCGTGCAGCAGGGCGGCCTCGTCCCGCAGGTGGCGAAGCGCCTCGCTTCCCGTGAGCGCCTCGATGCGGCGCACGCCGGCGGCAAGCGCCCCCTCGGAGACGATCCGGAAAAGGCCTATCTCGCCGGTGTTGCGCACGTGCGTTCCGCCGCACAGCTCGCGGCTGATGCCCTGGACGCTGACCATCCGGACCGCGTCGCCGTACTTCTCGCCGAAGAACGCCATCGCGCCGGCGGCGACGGCCGCGTCGTACGGCAGGATCTCCCACGTCACGGGCACCGCCGCGAAGATGGCGGCGTTTACCTGGCTCTCCACCTCTCGCAGCGCCTCGCCCGGAACCGCCTCGAAGTGGGTGAAATCGAACCGTAGCTTGTCCGGCCCGACGTAGGAGCCCGCCTGCTTCACGTGCGTCCCGAGCGTCTTCCGGAGTGCGGCCTGGAGGAGGTGCGTCGCCGTGTGGTTGCCCTGCGTCATTCGCCGGGCCTGCTCGTCGACCTCGAGTTCCACGGTCTGCCCTTCGCTCACCGTGCCCTCGACGACCTTCGCGCGGTGGACTATCGCGTCCGCGTACGGTTTTCGCGTCGACAGGATCTGAAGCCTGAATCCCTTCCCCGCGCCTGTCCCGACGTCTCCCGCCTGCCCCCCCGATTCCCCGTAGAAGGGGGTGACGTCGGTCGCGAAATCGACCTCCTCGCCCGCCGCGGCGGACGGAACCCGCCCTCCCTTCCTGAACAGGGCCACTATCCTTCCCGCGGCGGCGCGCCGTTCGTAGCCGACGAACTCGACCTCGATCCCCGAGCCGGAAAGGAATGCGGCGGCGGCGTCCGAGGCGGCGATGTCTCCGCCCTTCCAGGAGACCCGGGACTTCGCCCGCTGCCTGTCCATCTCTTTCTCGAACCCTTCCTGGTCCAGCGCAACGCCCCGCTCGCGGCACAGGTCCGCCGTAAGGTCCAACGGGAAGCCGTAGGTGTCATAGAGCTTGAAAGCCACGTCGCCGGCGAAGACCTTCCTCCCCTCGCTCCCGATGCGCGCGAACTCGTCCTCGACCATGCGCAGTCCGGCGTCCAGGGTCTCGAGGAACCGCTTCTCCTCGTTCAGGGCGACGGTGTCGATGAAGGCCGCGCCCTTTCCGAGTTCCGGGTAGGCCGCCTCGAACTCCTTCACGACCGTTCCCGCGACGCGGTGGAGGAAAGGCCCTTCGAAACCGAGCTTCTTGCCGTGCCGCAGGGCGCGGCGCATTATCCGGCGCAGGACGTATCCGCGCCCCTCGTTCGCGGGGAGGACGCTGTCGGCGATGAGAAACGCGGTGGCCCTGGCATGGTCGGCGATGACACGCATCGCCGCGTCGGCGGCCTTCGACGTTCCCGGAGCGACGCCGCACAGCCTGGCGATTTCGCGCAGGATCGGCTGGAAGAGGTCGGTGTCGTAATTGCTAGTGACTCCCTGCGCCACGGCGGCCAGCCGTTCCAGCCCCATGCCCGTGTCGATGCTGGGCTTCGGCAGCGGCACCTTCTTCCCGCCCTCGTCCTGGTTGTACTGCATGAAGACGAGGTTCCAGATCTCCAGGAACCGGTCGCAGTCGCAGCCGACCGAACACTCCGGCCGCCCGCACCCGGTCCCCTCCCCTTGGTCGTAGATGATCTCCGAGCATGGCCCGCAGGGCCCGGTCGGCCCCATCGCCCAGAAATTGTCCTTCTCGTCGAACCTCACGATCTGCGAGGCGGGGATACCCATCGTCTTGTGCCAGAGGTCGTACGCCTCGTCGTCCTCCCGGAAGACCGATACGGTCATCCGCTTGCCGTCGAGCCCGACTTCCCGGGTCAGGAAATCCCACCCGAAGAAGATCGCATCCTTCTTGAAGTAGTCCCCGAAGGAGAAGTTCCCCAGCATCTCGAAGAGCGTGTGGTGCCGTGCGGTGTAGCCGACGTTCTCGAGGTCGTTGTGCTTGCCGCTGACGCGAAGGCAGCGCTGGGCCGTCGCCGCGCGCGTGAGGGACGCGGGGCCCAGCCCCAGGAAATTCTCCTTGAACTGCACCATGCCGGCGTTCGTGAACAGCAGGGTCGGGTCGTTCCCCGGCACGAGCGAGGACCCGGGAAGGACCTTGTGCCCGTTCTTCTCGAAATAGGACAGAAACGCTGCGCGAAGCGATGCACCGGTCTTGGACAATGGCTTATCCCTCGCCTTCCTGGATGTCGAACGACAAACGCCCGATGGCCCGACGGCACGTGCCGGGGGGGAAACCGCGGCCCGCCAGAAACCTGTATGCCCTGGCGGCCCCTTCCCGGCCCGGGGGAACCCCGGCGCGGAACTTCTTCCTGAGCGCCGCGGCAGCCGCCGCAAGCTCCTCTTCGTCGGATGAGAATCCCCGCAGGGTTTCCTCGACGAGCGGCTGCGGGAAACCCCGCATGCGCAGCGCCCACGCTATCTTTGCTGATCCGTACCCGCGCGACTCGCGGTAGGCGCGGGCCAGCTGCCCGCACAGCTTCGGGTCGTCCGCCAGCCCCAGCTCCCGCAGGCGGCCGACCGTCGCATCGGCCTCGCCGGACGAGAACCCCTTTCCGGCGAGCCTGTCCAGGATCTCCGCCTCGCTCAATCCCCTCCGGGAGAGCATGCGCAGAGCCGCGGCCATCGCCCCGCCGGGCCGGGGAACATCTCCGGCGCTACTCCTTGGCCGCCTGCTCGCTGTTCTTGTCAAAATCGTCCCAGGTCAGGTCCGTGCCCGAGGAGACCCCGCGGATGCGCAGAGCCAGGTCGTCCGGGTTCGATGCCTGCCGCAACGCCTCGTCCAGGGAGATCAATCCCTCCTTGTAGAGCGACATGAGGGACTGGTCGAAGGTCTGCATGCCGTAGCTGACATACCCCTGTGCTATCGCCTCCCTGATCTTTTTCGTCTTGTCCTTGTCCTCTATGTATTCCCTGACCCGCGCCGTGTTGATCATGATCTCGATGGCCGGAACGCGGCCCTTGCCGTCGACCCTCGGCACCAGCCGCTGCGATATCACCGCTTTCAGCAGCGAGGCCAGCTGGATCCGGACCTGCTTCTGCTGGTAGGGCGGGAACGCGCCGACGATGCGGTTGATCGTCTCGGCGGCGTCCAGCGTATGCAGCGTCGAGAGGACGAGATGCCCGGTCTCGGCGGCCATGATCGCCGTCTCGATCGTCTCAAGGTCGCGCATCTCGCCCACGAGTATCACGTCGGGGTCCTGCCGCAGGGCGCTGCGGAGCGCACCCGCGAGAGAAACCGTGTCGACGCCCAGCTCCCGCTGGTTGATGATGCTCTTCCTGTCGCGGAGCAGGAACTCGATCGGGTCCTCGATCGTCACGATGTGGCAGCTGCGATGTATGTTTATGTACTCGATGATGGACGCGAGAGTCGTGGACTTGCCGCAGCCCGTGGTACCCGTGCACAGGACCAGCCCCCGGCTCTCGAGCGCGACCTTTTCCAGCGCCTTGGGCAGGTGGAGCTCCTCGAACGACTGCACGCCGACCGGCACCACCCGGAACACGATCCCGATCGTGCCGCGCTGAATGAATATGTTGACGCGGAACCGCCCCAGCCCCGAGATGCTGTAGGCGCAGTCGAGCTCGCGGACCAGGTCGAATTTCTTGCTCTGTTCCTCCGTCAGGATGACCGAGCTCATGACGGACAGCTCTTCCTGCTTGAGCGGCTCCGGGATCTTCAGGGGGACCAGCTTGCCGTTAATTCGGAAGACGGGCAGCAGCCCCGCTTTCAGGTGGACGTCCGAAGCTCCGTGGCGAATGGCCGCCTTTAGGATGTCGTTAAGCTCCAATTCAGGTCGCTCCTTCCTGCGCGGCGCGGCCGGCCTCCCCGATTCCATAGCTCGCCAGTATCTTTTTCCTGAGGCCAGTGGCGACCTCCGGGTGCTCCTTCAGGAAGCCCCTTGCGTTTTCCCTGCCCTGGCCGACACGCTCCCCGTCGAGGGAATACCACGCGCCGCTCTTCTCGATCATCCCGAGCTCCGTGCCGATGTCCAGCAGATCGCCTTCCCGCGAGATCCCCTCCCCGTAGAGAATGTCGAACTCCGCCTCCCTGAACGGCGGGGCGAGCTTGTTCTTCACCACCTTGACGCGCGTGCGGCTGCCGATGACCTCGTCGTCCTTCTTTATCTGCGCCAGGCGCCGGATGTCCATGCGGACGGAGGCGTAGAACTTGAGCGCGTTGCCGCCGGTTGTCGTCTCGGGATTCCCGAACATCACGCCGATCTTCATGCGGATCTGGTTGATGAAGATGACCGCGGTCTGCGACTTGCTTATCGTCGCCGTGAGCTTGCGCAGCGCCTGGGACATCAGGCGCGCCTGGAGGCCCATGTGCGCGTCCCCCATCTCCCCCTCGATCTCGGCCTTGGGCACGAGGGCCGCGACCGAGTCGACGACCAAAACATCCAGCGCCCCGCTGCGCACCAGCATCTCGGCGATCTCCAGGGCCTGCTCCCCCGTATCCGGCTGCGATATCAGAAGGTCCTCGGTGGAAAGGCCCAGCTTTCGCGCGTACCCCAAGTCAAGGGCGTGCTCGGCATCTATGAATCCGGCGATGCCGCCCTGCCGCTGCGCTTCCGCGACTATGTGCAGGGCCAGCGTGGTCTTGCCGGACGATTCGGGCCCGAAGATCTCGGTGACGCGCCCCCGCGGGATGCCGCCTATCCCCAGCGCCACATCCAGGGACAGCGCACCCGTGGATATCACGGGGATGTCCCTTGCGGGCGTGTCGGCTCCCAGGCGCATGATCGCGCCCTTGCCGTAGTTCTTTTCGATCGCCGAGAGCGCCATTTCAAGCGCTTTCCGGCGGTTCGGGTCCTGGCTCATTTCCCTTTCTCCTCTCTCTGCGATCTCTCCGGCCCCCGATCGAGGGGGATGTCGCGCAGAACGGCGTACTCGGCCCCCGCCGGAGACAGCCGGCTTTCGTATAGCTGGTACGAGCTCACCATGACCGTTCCGAACGGTCCCCCGGACATGGCGCCGGCGTATTCCTCCCCCCACCCGGGTGGGAGCCTGTCTCGTACGCGGCCGACCGTGATGTGCGGATGGAACGGCCTCCCCTCGCTCGGGAAGCCCGCGCCGGAAAGCACATTCTCCATATTCTCGTGCAACTTTCCGACCAATTCAAGCGGTTCCCGGATGCCTACCCACAGCACTCGCGGGGCCCGCAGGGACGGAAACCCTCCCGCTCCGTCGACGAGGATCTCGAAGGCGGGAATTCCGAGGCCCGCTCCCGGGAGCAGGGATACGATCCCGTCCACGCTTCCCGGGGATATCTCTCCGAGAAATTTCAACGTTACGTGGAGGTTGCGCTCGGGCGTCCACGAAACCGGAAGTCGCTTCTCGCGGAATCGGGAATACGCAGCCGCGATCGCCCTCCTGCATTCCGGCGGCAGCCCGATCCCGATGAACACCCTCACTTTTTCTCTCCCGAACCGCCCGCAGACCGCCGCAGGAGCTCGGCAAGCGCCCAGGCGACCGCCTGCCCGCGGACCGATTCGCGGTCACCGTGAAATATCATCCTTCCCGAATACCGGACGCCGTCAGCGGAAATGCCCATGCATACCGTGCCCACCGGCTTCGCCGCTGTCCCGCCGCCGGGCCCCGCAATCCCGGTGACGCCGACTCCTATGTCCGCGCCGAACCGCATCCTGGCGCCCTCCGCCATGGAGATGGCGACCGTCTCGCTCACGGCTCCGTCGGACCGTATCAACCCGTCCGGGACGCCCAGCTCCCTCGTCTTGACCTCATCGTGGTACGCGACGATCCCCCCCAGGAAGTAGGCCGAGCTCCCCGGGATATCCGTTATCGCGGAGCACAGGCCTCCCCCCGTGCACGACTCGGCCACGGCAATCGTTCTCCCTGCCCCCGACAGGGCTTCGCCCAGCCGTTTCGCCAGGTCCCGCATCACCCCGCCAGCCATGCGATGCCCCGAAACGCCACGTTGGCGTACACCCCGGCGACGAGGTCGTCAGCCACGACGTACACCGCCCCCTCCCGTTCGTTCGCCCACGCGGCGGGCCCTAACTTCACGATGTCGAAGAACCTGAATAGGAGAAAAAGCAGAAAGGCCGGCTTCCAGCCCCAGGGGATTCCCGTCGCGGCAAGCAGCATGCCCGCAACCTCGTCTATCACGACGGAAGGCGGATCCCGCCTGCCCGTTTCCCGGATCTCCGCGCGCGCCGAGGGAACCGACAGCAGGAGCACCGCCGCGAGAGCGCAATAATGAAACGTCCCGGTTCCTCCTCCCCAGAACCAGAGAGGCAGCGCCAACAGGGATCCGAACGTCCCGGGAGCCACCGGCGCGTACCCGACGCCCAGCCCCGAGGCGACGGCCCGGAAGAACAACGTTCCCCGAAAAGGTTTGACTTGAAAGATAGGCATAACTAGATTATCAATTTTACATCTATAATAAACATCCGTGACAAATAAAACGATTTTTGCAAACCACGGGGACTCGCGCGGCGGAAATGCCTGAAGGCGACCTCATACAGAGAATATCGAAGGCGGTCACCGAACTCGCCAAGGGATTGAAAAGCGTCAGCTTCTATCCCCCCGGACACCCGGCGCTCATCCAGGCCATTTCCAAGATAGTCGCGAACTTCGAGGAGATCCCGCTGCCGGAGTCCGGTCTCGAAATCGACGTGACCAAGAACGCGCTGCTCTATAAGGAAACCCCGATCCCGGCCCCGAGCAAGGCGGTCGGGGACCTGAACCGCGAGCTGTACCTGCGCCGCGCCAGCAAGATCATCTTCCTGCCGAACCTCAAGTCGAACGAGATGATCTCGTTCCTGGGGATCCTCAATCGCGACATCCAGCAGATCCAGGACGAAGGCGGCATCGAGAGGTCGATGATCCGCGAGAAGGTTTCGCGCATCTGGGCGAACCGCGTCGACTACATGGGACTCACGGAGATGATGAAGACGGAGGAGGAGCCGCCGGCGGACGAAAGCGCCGAGATCGCGGAGACGGGGGAGGACGCGTCCCTGGGGCTGGAGAACGTGGCGCCGGAAGAGCTGACGATCGACGACCTTCTCGGACTTATCGAGAAGGAGACCGACGCGACGGCGTATCGCGATCACCTGATCGCCCTCTCGCGGGCCCTTTTCGGCGAGCGCATGGACCGGAAGATCGAATACGCTTCCCGCGCGCTGATGATCTTCGCGGCCCACATCGAGCGCCCGCCGATGCAGAACGCGGAGATCGCCAACCTCGCGCGCCTCGGGATAAAGGAGATGGCCACCGACGACCTGGTCTCTCACTATATTCACCTCCTGAGGGACAAGGCCGGAAGGGGCCGCAAGGAAGTGGAGACCGTACTGGTGGCGTTCGAGGACCGGGCCGTCAAGCCGCTTCTCCGGGCGCTCGCGGACGAGGAGGACCTTCTCGTACGGAAATCGATCGTGGAGATCGTGGTCAGGATCGGCAGGCCGTCGGTCCCGGCCATCCTCGAGAACCTGAACGACTCCAGGTGGTTCATGGTCCGCAACATGGTGACGATCCTGGGCAGCCTGGGGCTCCCCGATCTCGCGCCGCACGTTGCCACGGCGCTTTCGCACCCCGACCTGCGCGTCAAGAAGGAGGCGATCAAGGCGCTCTCGAAGCTTCCTCACCCGTCCGCCGTCCTGTCGCTCAGCGAGCTGTGCTTCTTCCCCGAGGAGACGGTTGCGCTGACCGCAACCGCCGCGATGTCCTCCAAGAAGGAGTCGGAGGCCGTGCTGGCCCTTTACCGGAGGACCGTTCACAAGCAGTTCCTGTTCCCCAACTACCGGCTTGCGCACGAGGCGATCGATTCGCTGCGGGCCATAGGCACCGACGAGGCGGTCACGGCGCTCGAAGAGATCATCCGCGCCACGGCCGTCTGGGAGACGAAAAAGTTCCGGGGGATGAAATCCCACGCGCTGAGGAGCATCTCAAAGATCAGCGGGGCGAAGGCGGAAGAGGCGCTCGAAAGAGCAGCCAAGGCCCCGGAGAAATACCTGAGAGCGGAAGCCGAGAGGATCCTCAGGCGAACATAGAGGAGGGAAGATGAACCGGCGCGACCAGGAACTGCTGATCACCGGGCTTATCCGGGCACTGGGAACTTCCCTGAAGAACCGCGGGCTTTACCCCGCCTCGCATCCGCTCGTCCGTACCCCCGTCGAGAAGGTTCACAAGGACATCCTCCTGCTCTTCGGAGACCAGTCCGAGCTCGTCCTCGCCATCGCGGACGGCACGCTGGTCTTCGAGGGGGTTCCCATCTTCAGCCTCAACACCTCGCTCGAGTTCTTCATGGAACGTCTCTCCCGGATCGGGGTTCCGGCCATCATCTTCGACAAGAGGCTCACGACCGCCGACATCGACGGCTTCGTGCGGTTCCTCCACGAGACGAAGGATCAGGGACTTTCGGCGAACAGGATCCAGGAGATGCTCGCGCAGGCCGGCGTAACCTACATACGCGTAAAGCCGGTCGAGGACAGCGACGAGGACGACCAGGCGGCGGCCCGCGAGCTCTACGACAACGCGGTCTCGGTGGTGGTGTCGGTCCTGCGGGACGTAAGGCTCGGGCGGATCCCTTCCGGCGCCGAATCGGAACGCGTCGTCAAGGACATGAGCAGCATGCTCACGCGTAACCGGGACGCCATGCTTGCGCTGACCCTCATAAAGAATTACGACGAGTACACGTACAACCACTCCGTGAACGTGGCCGTGCTGTCGCTTGCCCTTGCCGACGCCTTGAACCTGCCCTCGCAGGACAAGGTCGACGTGGGCGTAGCCGGACTTTTGCACGACATCGGAAAGACCCAGCTCGCCCTGGCACTCATCCGGAAGCCGAGCACGCTGACCCCGGTCGAGTTCGAGGAGATCAAGAAGCATCCTGAGGAAGGATTCGTTCTCCTGGGGAAGATGTCCCATATCCGCCCCGCCTCGGCGTACATGGTCCGCGAGCACCACATGAGGTACGACAGGGCGGGGTACCCGAAACCGGAACCGGATTACCGCATGCACCCCAATTCCAACATCATCCCGGTGGCCGACTGCTACGATGCGCTGACGACGATGAGGTCGTACCAGAAGGCGCGTTACCCGCAGCAGGCGCTGGAGATCATGACCAAGGTCGCGGGCAAGTCCATGGATCCGGAGGTCGTGGCGATTTTCTCGAAAACCATGGGAAACTACCCCGTCGGGACCATGGTTCGCCTGAACACAATGGAGATCGGGGTTGTTTCCGGGCAGGGGGCGCCGGGGCAGGGGGTCCAGAAGGTAGTGATCCTGTTCGACCGAAACGGGGATCCGCTGCCGCGCCCGGAACAGGTGGACCTTGGCGAAACCGACGGGAGCACCAAGTCCCCGCGTCGGACCATCCTGGGGGCGGTGAACCCGCAGTTCCATCCGGCCGCCTCGACGGGGGCGGTGTTCGCAGCGATGGCTCCCGCTCAAACCTAGGTCTTAAGGGGAGTCTCCGCCGCTCCACTCCGACATGGCTCGGGCCGCGGCGACCCGCACGGCCTCGTTCCCCGAGCGTGCCTGCGCAAGGATCTTCTCCCAGCCGGATTTATCCGCCAGGAGCGCATACGCCTCTACGGCCTTGGCGGCGACTTCCGGATCGGAGTGCCCCAGGTATTTGCCGATGACGGGGGCAAGCTCTTTTCTGCGGGACCTCCCAAGCGTCTCCAGGATGTTCCCCAGCACGTAGCCCTCCTCCTTCGGAAGCCGCTCCACGAGAGCTTTCAGGACCGTCACTGCCGGCGAAAATGAGAGCGCGCGGGCGGCTGCCCCACGGACTTCCGCCTCGCGGTCGTTCAATGCCGCGATCGCGAGGGTGACTCCTTCCGACCCTCCTATGTCCTCGGCGGAGAAAACGATCCTCATCCGCTCCTCGAGGGTTCCCGTCTGAAGCGTGCTCAGCAGGGAATCCACGGAGCGCTTCGCGCGCAGACGGTCAAGCGAGGCGGAAGCGGCCTCGCGCACCGACGGCGAAGGGTCCGACTGAAGCCCCCGAAGGATTTCCTCAATCCGTTCGATCACCGCTCTCCCCTCCCTTCCCATGCAGATCGCTCGCCGAAGGCACGGCCGGGGTCCCGGCGGCGCTCCGGACGGCGTCCATCACGGCCTTCTCGAGCGCGCGCGCTCCCAGCATGGCCGCCTGCATCACGTTTCCCCTCCGCTCCGAAAGACCGGTCGAGAGCGCGACGACGATGTCCCCGTCCATCGGCGTGTGCACCGGGCGTATGGCCCTGGACAGCGCGCCGTGCGCCATGCGCGCGACGGCCATGAGCTCCTCCCGCGACAGCCGTTCGGCGACGGCGACCGCGGCCAGCGTCGTGTTCCCCTGGGAGAACGGCTCCCGCCGGAATCCCTCCCGGAACTGCTTCTCGGTCCAGGCGGGCCGTTTCAAATCCTCCTCCCGGGCGCCCGCGATCCATTCGCCGGTTTGCGGATCGACCACGTCTCCGAAGGCGTTCACGACCGCGCAGGCGCCCGCGATCGATCCGCCTCCCCCCTCGCTGGCGGTTCCGAATCCGCCCTTCATCGCTCGGCCGATGCCGAACGCCTTGCCCACCGTGGCGCCGGCACCAGCCCCGACCGACCCTCGCGCGGGCGGAGCGGACGACGCCCTGGATGCAGCCGCGTGCCCCATTTCAGGCGTCGGGCGGAACGAGGGATCGCCGAAGCCCAGGTCGTATATCACGGCGGTCGGAACTATCGGAACTACGCCTCCCGGGGTCGGAAAACCCACGCCGGCCTCTTCCAGAAAGCGCATCACGCCCGCGGCGGCGTCCAGCCCGTATGCGCTCCCGCCCGCAAGGACGAGGGCATGCATACGGCCGGCCGGATGCCGGCGCAGCAGGGAATCCATCTGCCGGGTTCCCGCCGCCTCGCCGCGGATATCGGCCGCCCCGACGGCCCCTTGGGGGAACCGCAGGACCGTGACTCCCGACCCCCTGGCGAAATCGTGCTCGTGCCCCAGCAGGATGCCCGCCACTTCGGTGATCGCACCCGGCATTGAACCTCCGCAATTCGTATAGTCTTACCGGACGCCGGCCCGTTCGTCAATCCAATGGGCCGTTCGCGGCGATTGACGGTCCAACCGCCGGAAACGTAAACTCTGTCTTAAGGGAGGCGTTCCATGGACAGGGTCAAGGGCAGGGTGTTGGCGCTCGACTTCGGAAGCCATCGCATCGGCGTGGCCGTGTCCGACCCTTTGGGGATAACCGCCCAGCAGCTTCCGGCGATACGGCGGGAGGGGGACCGCAGGGACATCGAGGCCATCGCCGCCGTCGCGGGAGAGTACGGGGTGGATACCGTGCTGATAGGCCTGCCTCTCCTCTCCGGCGGCACGGAAGGCACCCAGTCGGCGAAGGCAAGGGCGTTCGGCGCCAAGGTCCACGAACGGCTCGGGCTTCCGGTCGTCCCGTGGGACGAGCGTTTCACCACCGTCCAGGCGGAACGGCACCTCGTCGAGGCCGGTGTGAGACGCGAAAAACGCAAGGAGATTCGCGACAGCCTCGCAGCCGCCTTTCTCCTGCAATCCGCACTGGACGCCCGGAACCGGAAGTAATCCCCGCCATGCCATCCCAGAAACTCAAGGTCGCGCTCGTCCTTATGCTTGCGACGGCGTCACTGTTCGCCTTCCTGCTCATGGACACCCCGCCCTCGGGGGACTGGCGGCCGGTGAAGGTGATAGTTCCGAAAGGAAGCACTTCTCCGGAGGTCGCCCGCCTGCTGTCGAATGGGAAGGTCCTGCAGCACCCCCTTGTTTTCAGAATGCTGATACTGGGAACCATGACCGGAAAGCGGCTTAAATTCGGCGAATATTCTTTCCCGGAGCCCCCTTCTGCGGTGGAGGTCTGGAGAAAATTATTCCAGGGCGAGGTCACCCGATATTCCGTGACGATTCCGGAAGGCTCGAACATGTACGATATCGCTAAGATCCTGGGGGACCTGGAGCTTGTCGATCCGAAGAATTTCCTGGAAACCGCCGCGTCCGCACATGTGCTTCGCAGGATGGGAATCCCCGGGACCACTGCGGAAGGGTTCCTCTTCCCGGAGACGTACCTGCTAGAGAAGGCGATGTCCGCCGAGGACATATTGGAAGTCATGGCCCGCCAGTTCCGCCGTAAATTCCTGCCGGAATGGGAGAACAAGGCCCGGGAGGCCGGTTTTTCGCTTCTGGAGCTCGTGACGATCGCATCGATAATCGAAAAGGAGACCGGGGTCGATGACGAGAAGCCGCTGGTTTCGGCGGTCATCCGCAGGCGCCTGGCGCTTGGGATGCCGCTCCAGATGGACCCGACGGTCATCTACGGCTTCAGGCGCTTCGGCGAGGAACTGACGAGAAAAGACCTCCAGACGCCGTCGCCCTACAATACCTACCTAAACAGGGGGCTCCCGCCCGGGCCGATCGCCAATCCGGGAGCCTCGGCCATAAAGGCCGCGGCATTCCCGGCCGAAACGGATTACCTGTATTTCGTTTCGAGGAACGACGGATCCCACAGGTTCTCGAGGACTCTCCAGGAGCACAATGAGGGAGTAGCTTCCTACAGGAGGGAAAAATCGCAGGAATGACCGGAAACGGGGGCTTGGGGCGGGGCCCTACTCCTCGACCTCGCCGGCCGGGACCTTTTTGATCCCCTCTTCGGGCTCTTCGCGCAGGTACTTCTCCTCGCGCTCCAGCTTCTCCTGGCACTCCACGCAATACTTGGCGAACGGCATGACCTTAAGCCGTCCCTTGGGGATCTTCACGCTGCACTCCTCGCACATGCCGTACGTGCCGTCCTCGATACGGTCGAGCGAGTCGTCGATCTGGTTCAGCTTCTTCTTCTCGCGGTCGGTGAGAATCATGTCCAGCTCGCGAGTGCGCTCTTCGGAGACCGAGTCCAGGATGTCCCCGATGTCGGGCAGGGTCCCCTCGGTGGTCGCCTTTGTCCTGCGCGCAATTTCCTTGACGAGATCCTCGCGCATGCGAAGCAGCATGTCCTTTATCGATTTCATGGGCCTTTTGACCCCCGCTTGGATCGGAAAATTACGTTAGTATAACCGGAGTCGCCCCGGTGTCAACCTGTTTTACCGACCGGTCTTGCGAACAGGTCCCATTCGCGCGATCCGGTTACCAGCGACCGGCACAATCGGCCCGCGGGCCCGGCGTATCCGGCCAGGAAGACGTTCCCGTCCACTTCC
>JBLNEW010000041.1:0-13459 GCA_050263095.1 Deltaproteobacteria bacterium
CCCCCCTGCTGCGGGAACTGCACCGCAGTCGTCGGGCTGCGACATCCGGTCACGGTGTCGTTTTTATTTTAGATGAAAAACCGGGCGGTAGGGGGCGGCAGCTGTAAACCTCATCTTAAACGGATGGGTTGACAGCATACGCCGGAAGCCTGAGAATGGCCCTTGTTCCACATCGGAGGGGATGCGTGGCGTCCGAAAACTTCTGGAAAAAAATACGGGAAGATGCCATGTCCGGCGGCGGGATCGGGGCGCCTGACGCCCTGTCGGTCCTGCGGCTTCCCCGCGAGGCGATGTGGCGCCTGCTGGACCTGACCGAAGCCGTCCGGCGGCGCTTCAAGGGCGACGGCATCCGGCTCTGCTCGATAGTCAACGCCAAGTCGGGACTCTGCTCGGAAGACTGCTCCTTCTGCTCCCAGTCGAGCAGGTCGAAGGCGGAGATCCCAAAGTACCCGCTGATCGACGAGGAGAAGATCGTGGCGGCGGCGCGGGACGCAAAGCAAAGGGGCGCCAGGGAGTTCTCGATCGTCGGGTCCGGGCTCGCGATGCGCAACAGGCGCGAGCTCGTCCGCGTCGGAAACGCCGTCGAGAGGATCAGGGACGAGGTGGGGCTTGAGACGTGCGTGAGCCTTGGCACTCTCCCCACGGACAGCATCGCCTATCTCATCTCGCGGGGATTGCGGTCTGTGCACCACAACCTCGAGACTTCGCGCCGGTTCTTCCCTTCGGTTTGCACGACCCACGATTACGACGAGGACGTCCGCGCCGTCCGCGACGCGAAGGCCGCGGGGGCATGGGTATGCTGCGGAGGTATCTTCGGCCTCGGGGAGACCGACGAAGACCGCGTGGAGCTGTCGATGACGCTGAGGCAGCTCGACGTCGACTCGATCCCGGTGAATTTCCTGAACCCGGTCCCGGGGACGCCGCTCGAGGGGAAGCGGGATCTGAATCCCCTTGTCTGCCTAAAGATCATCGCGATGATGCGACTTTGCCATCCCGCGCGGGAGATCATCGTGTGCGGCGGCAGGGAGGTGAACCTGCGCGACCTGCAGTCGCTCATATTCGCCGCGGGAGCGACCGGGACGATGGCGGGGAACTACCTGACCACGTGCGGCCGGCCCGCGGAGGAGGACATCCGGATGATCCGCGACCTCGGGCTTTCCCTGCGGGAGCCTTGAGAAGATGGACCTGTCCTTCCTCTCGGGGGAAATAGCGGAGTTGAAGGAGAAGGGCCGTTACCGCTTCCTGCGCCGCGTGTCCGGCCCGCAGGACGCCGTGGTCCGCATCGAGGGCGCCGACCGGCTCAACTTCTCTTCCAACAACTATCTCGGCCTTGCGAACCACCCGGCGGTCGTCGATGCGCTCGTCGAACACGCCGGAATGTACGGGGTCGGGTCGGGAGCGTCGCGGCTGATCTGCGGCCACATGGATATCCATGCCGAGCTCGAGGACGAGGTGGCGCGCCTCAAAGGCACCGAGGCCGCCCTGACCTTCAGCGCCGGGTACATGGCCAACCTGGGAATCCTTTCGACGCTCGGCGGCCCGGATGCGGCCATATTCTCCGACGAGCTGAACCACGCGTCCATCGTCGACGGGTGCCGGCTGGCCCGCGCCCGCGTGGAGGTCTACCGTCACTCCGACGCCGAGCACCTCTCGGACCTGCTCCGCCGGTCCTCGGCAAGGCGCAGGATCGTGGTTACCGACGGCGTCTTCAGCATGGACGGCGACATTGCGCCTCTCCCCGAAATAGTGGAAGCGAAGGAGCGGTACGGCGCGATCCTCGTCGTCGACGACGCGCACGCAACCGGGGTCCTGCCGCCCGACGGGAGGGGGACGGCCGACCTGTTCGGCGTCCGCGACCGGGTGGACATCCAGATGGGGACGTTTTCGAAGGCGATCGGGACGTATGGGGCATACATAGGGACGACGCGCGCCATGGTCGACTATTTCATCAACAAGTGCCGCCCGTTCATATTCAATACCGGCCTGCCGCCCGCCCTCGCCGGAGCGACGCTCGCCGCTATAAAGTTGTTTTCGAAGGAGCCGGCCATTCTCGAATCGCTGTGGAGGAACCAGGAGGCGTTCCGCGCGGAGATGGAAGCGAGGGGCAGGACGGTCGCGTCCCGCACCGCGATCGTCCCGATCCTCGTCGGGGGCGACAAGGAGACGATGACGGTATCGAAGACGCTCTTCGATCGGGGGGTGTTCGTCCACGGAATCCGGCCGCCGACGGTGCCGGAAGGGACGGGGCGGCTGCGGCTGACGCTGATGGCCACGCACACGCAGGATATGATCCGTACGGCGGCTTCGCAGATCGACCTGGCGCTCAAGGAGCAGGGAATTGGACCGGACCGAATCTCTCAGGCGTAGGGACAAGGCCGCTATCTGGCACCCGTTCACCCAGATGGCGGACTGGGAGAAGGACGACCCCCTCGTCATCGAGCGCGGCGAAGGGAATTACCTTTTCGACACGGACGGGAAACGGTACTTCGACGGGGTCTCATCTCTCTGGGTCAACCTGTTCGGCCACCGGCGCAGGGAGATTGACGAGGCGGTGCGCGCCCAGCTTGACATGCTCGCCCACTCGACATTCCTTGGATTATCCCACCCCCCCGCGATCGAACTTGCCGAAAAGCTCCTCCTGCTGGCGCCTCCCGGTCTTTCGCGGGTCTTCTACTCGGACAACGGATCGACGGCCATGGAGATCGCGATCAAGATGGCCTTCCAGTACTGGCAGCAGAAAGGATCCGGAGGGAAGAGAAACACGTTTCTCACGCTGTCGGATGCGTACCACGGCGACACGATCGGATCCGTCTCCGCCGGGGGGATCGACCTGTTCCACAAGATATTCCGGCCGCTGCTTTTCCCGACCCGCCGCATTCCGGCCCCACACTGCTACCGCTGCCCGTACGGACTTTCCCGCCCGTCCTGCAGCCTGCACTGCGCCGGCAGGATGGAAGAGGAAGTGCGCGCCCACGCGGATTCGCTTGCGGCAGCCATAGTGGAGCCGCTCGTGCTCGGCGCAGCTGGAATGCTGACTATGCCCGATGGGTATCTGTCGAGGCTCAGGTCGGTGACGCGGGAGTGCGGCGTTCTTCTCGTGTGCGACGAGGTGGCGACCGGATTCTGCCGCACGGGCACGATGTTCGCCTGCGAGCAGGAGAGCGTGTCCCCGGACATCATGGCAATTGCCAAGGGCCTGACCGGAGGCTACCTCCCGCTGGCGGCGACCCTTGCGACGGAGGAGGTCTACCGTGCCTTCCTGGGGCGGTACGAGGACTTCAAGACGTTTTTCCACGGCCATTCCTATACGGCGAATCCGCTCGGATGCGCGGCGGCGCTGGCGACGCTGTCCATTTTCGGGCGGGAGGACGTGCCTGCGCGCGTTTCCGCGCTTTCAGCCGTTATGTCCAAATCCCTTTCGCGCCTCGCCACGCACCCCAACGTCGGCGACATTAGGCAAAAAGGCCTGATGGCGGGGATCGAGATCGTGGCCGACAGGGGGACGAAGGAGAGGTTCCCGCCGGAGCGCAAGACAGGCCAGCGCGTCATTCGGAAGGCCAGGGCCATGGGGTTCATCCTTCGGCCGCTCGGAGACGTGATCGTGCTTATGCCTCCGCTTTCCTCGACGGAAAGCGAGATCGAAGCGCTGGTCGGCGTCGCGGCGCAGGCCATCGGCGAAGTCCTGTCGTGAAGCTTTTCCTTGTTACGGGGACCGATACGGGCGTGGGGAAGACCCGGGTAGCCTGCATGCTCGGCAGGCGCCTTGCCGCGGAAGGCCTGGCCGTTTTCCCCTTTAAGCCCGTCGAATCGGGATGTCCTCCGGGGCCCGAAGGGAAGCCATCCCCCGCCGACGCCGCCGCGTTGAGGGACGCCTTCGCACCGCGGCTCGCCCTCGCCGACGTCTGCCTTTATCCGCTGCCGGCGCCCATGTCCCCCCATGTCGCGGCCCGCCTGGCGGGGGTGAGGATCGATCCGGAGCGCATCCGGAAGGCGGCGGTCGCCGCCGCCGCGGCTTCGGATATAGTCCTTGCAGAGGGGGCCGGCGGGATCGCCGTGGAAATCGTGGAAGGATACACGTTCGCCGACCTGGCGCGCGACCTCTCCATGCACGTCCTCGTCGTGGCGGAGAACCGCCTCGGGGTTCTGAACTGTCTCCGGCTCACCGTCCGGTATCTCGAATCGGAGGGGCTCGACCTTGCCGGGGTCGTCCTGAACGACCGATCGGCGGATCCGTTTCCCGCACGGGAGACCAACGAGGCGGACGTCCGGCGCATATCGGGAGACCGCTACCTGGGCCGGATTCCATTCGGGGCCGCGATCATGCCGGAAGAAGCGTTCATCCGGTTCCGCGAAATTTGCATTCCCGCCTGATCGCCCTTTTCCCGTCGTTCCCATATAATGGCGCCATGCAACAGCAGGCTAAGAACCGCATCTGGCTCAAACCGCTGATCTTTTTCGCGGTCCTGGCTCTTATCACGTTCCTGCTTTATTCGACGGGGCTTTTCCGGTTCTTCATGGACAAGGAGAGGCTGCGCGGTTTCATCGATTCCCTCGGTATATGGGGCTTCGCCGGATTCATCTTCCTCCAGGTCGTCCAGGTCGTGGCGGCGCCCATTCCGGGCGAGGCGTCGGGGCTGCTCGGAGGCTATCTGTACGGGCCGGTCGTCGGCGTCGTGCTGTCCACGATCGGTCTCACGGTCGGCTCCTATGTCGCGTTCTCCCTGTCCCGGTACTTCGGAAGGCCGCTGACGGACAGGTTCGTGGACAAGGCGACTATGGCCAGGTTCGATTACCTTCTCCACCACAAGGGCGCATTCCTCGTGTTCCTCCTCTTTCTCATCCCGGGTTTCCCGAAGGACTACCTATGCTACATCCTGGGGCTGGGGCACCTGACGACGCTGGAATTCCTCGCCATCGCCAGCTCGGGGAGGCTGCTGGGGACTGTTCTTCTCACGCTGGGAGGGACGTACTTGAGGAACGCCCAGTATTTCCGCTTTTTCTCACTGTGCGGAGTCGCGGTGATAGCGGTATTCCTCGCCATCGCCTACAAGGACAAGCTGGAGCGGCTGTTCCGGAAATGGCACGAGAGGTACCAGGAAAAGCACCGCCGGAAGTGAAGTGACCGGGCGCGGGGCCGTCCCTTCACGCCCGCTTCGTTCTGTTCACCATCGATACTACCGCGTAGCTTATGAAATACAGGCCGAGCAGCGGCAGGGACATCAAGGTCATGTTGTAGACGTCCGGAGTCGGCGTGATGACTGCGGCGAGGATCACGCATCCGAGGAGGGCCGGCCTCCACCTCCTGCGGAAATGCTCCGGGGTCAACCATCCGGCCCGCGCAAGGAAGTAGGAGACGAGGGGCGCTTCGAAGGACAGGCCGAGGACCAGGAGCATGGTCCCGCAGAATGAGATGAATTTCCGGGCCGATATCAGGGCGGCCACCTCTTTCGTCTCGAAGCTCACCAGAAACCCGATCCCCGCCGGCAGCAGGACGTAATAGCCGAGGAGTCCCCCTGCGGCGAAGAGTCCGACAGCTGCCAGGATGACCACTCCCCCCCATCCCTTCCATCCGGGCGCCCAGCGGGCGACAGCGCCGCGCCAGAGCAGCCATGCCCCGGCCGGAAGCGACAGCGCGATCCCGCAATAAAGCGCGATGTTGATAAGCGCGAAGAATCCCTCGTCGGGGGAATATGCCACGAGCTTGCGGCCGAGCAGCCGGACCATGAAGAGAAGGATCGGCTCGGAGTAGAAAAACGAGCCTGCGGTAAGGGCGACCACCAGCGCGGCGTATACGGCAATCCCCTTGCGGGCCTTGTCCAGCTCGATGATGACTGTCGCTACGCGGTTTTGCACTGAATCCCGCACGGAATATTTGGTACCTTATCTTACAGCGAAACGCCTTGCGGAGGGAAAGTGGGGGGAACGAGATTCGCCGTTCCGGGCTACGTGCACCGGAACGGAGTGCACTGCGGCTCCTCTTCGATGCGGAACATGCTCCGGTTCCGCGGAATAGAGCTCTCCGAGCCAATGTGCTTCGGCCTGGGATCGGGCGCCGGATTCCTTTATGTCAAGGGACTCCCGGTCCCGCCGGCGGTGGCGATCCACGGCCGGATCATGGAGATGGAGAAGGAGCTGTGCGACGCCCTCGGCCTTCCCTTCCCCGAGCGGGAGGAGCCGGACGGCGACGCGGGCTGGGAGCGTGCGCGCGAAGCGGTCATGGCCGGCAACCCGGTCCTCATCAACACCGATTTGGCCTACCTCGACTACTTCGATACCAAAACCCATTTCGCGGGCCACAGGGTCGTCCTCTGCGGATTCGACGACGATCGGAAAGAGGCGCTGCTTTCGGATTCCGAGCGGGAGGAGGCGCAGCTCATCCCGTACGAGTCGCTCAAAAAAGCCAGGTCCTCGGAGATTCCCCCTTACCCCATGGGGAACCGCTGGTGCGTGATCGCCCCGTCGCGTCCGCCCCGTCATCCGGCCGAGGCGATTCCGGGCGCCCTCCGCAAGAATGCGCGCGGGATGTTCTCCCCCCCGGAGGGAGAAGCGGGAGGCATAGCCGGGATGAGAAGGGCGGCGGAAGAGCTCCGTTTATGGCCGGAGCTGACAGGGCACTGGGCCTTCGCCGCGCGCTTCGCATACCAGGTCATCGAGAAGCGGGGGACCGGCGGCGGCTTCTTCCGCCGCCTCTACGCGCGGTACCTGGAGGAGGCGTCGGCGTTCCATCCGGTCATATCGTCCGCCGGGCTTCCCGGTCGGCTGGTCTCGATCGCCGACGGCTGGACGGAGATCGCCGGCCGGATGAAGGAGATCTCGGAGGCGCAGGACGCCGGGCGGTTCTCCGGTGTTTCATCGCTTCTGCTTAGGCAGGCGGACGCAGAAGAGCGGTTCTGGGAAAAGGTCCTTAAGCTTTTCGGGAGCCCGAGTTCCTGATGTGCCGCCGGATGTACCAGGCGATCCCGGCCACCAGGACCGCACCTATCAGCAGATCGAACTTGTGGAAGTATTCCCGCAGGGAAGGCCACTTCTCGCCCATGACCATCCCGACGTAGGCCAGCCCCAGGCACCACGGGAGGGATCCCGCGAACGTGTAGGCAATGAACCGCTTCATGTCCATCCGCGCCACGCCGGCGGGGAATGCGATGAATGTCCTTATGACCGGCAGGAGCCTCGCGAAAAAGACCGTCGCCTGCCCGTGGCGCGCGAACCAGCGGTCCGCCATGTCCAGGTCGTGATGCGACATCAGGATGTACTTTCCGTACTTCTCGATGAGCGGGCGGCCCCCGTACATGCCCAGGTAATAGGCCGGAATGGATCCGACTACGCACCCGACCGCCCCCGCAAGCCCGACGGACCACAGCGAGTATTTCCCCAGGAAGACGAGGTACCCAGCGAAAGGCATGATCACCTCGGAAGGCAGGGGGATGCAGGCGGATTCGATCGCCATGAGCAGGACTACGCCTGCCAGCCCCATGCGGGAGATGACGTAGATGATCATCGATGCGAGAGCTTCCAGTATCCGGGTGACCACGATCCCTTCCCCCTGCCTATCCCACCGTGATGTAAGGGGGGCCGATGCGGAGGGTGGGCTGGGCGTCGCCAACGGGGACGCCTTGCCCCTCCTTGCCGCAGGTCCCCAGCCCGAATCCGAGGTCGCTTCCGACCCGGTCTATCATCTTGAGCACTTCCGGGCCGTTTCCCGTTATGGTGGCTCCGCGGACGGGCTCGCCCCGCGCGCCGTTCTCGATCCGGTACCCCTCGGCGACCTCGAACATGAAGTCGCCGGTTACGGTGTTTACCTGGCCGCCTCCCATTTTAACGACCAGGAGCCCCCGGTCCACCTCCTTGAGGATCTCGCCCGGCGGGGTGGAGCCGGGGCAGATTATCGTGTTGCTCATGCGGGGGATGGGCTTGTGCCGGTAAGATTCGCGCCGCCCGTTGCCGGTGGGCCTGCCGCCTTCCCTCATTGCGGACAGGCGATCGTGCAGGAACCCCTTCAGGACGCCATTGTCGACGAGGAGGGTCCTCCTTCCGGGCGTACCCTCGTCGTCGATTCCGAAGGATCCCCGCTTGCCGGGAACCGTGGGGTCGTCGACGATGGAGACCAGGGGGCTTGCCACTTCCTTCCCGAGCGCGTTCCCGTAGACGGACATCCCCTGCCGGGCCAGGTCGGCTTCCAGCCCGTGCCCAATCGCCTCGTGCACCATCGTGCCTCCCGCTTCCGCCGAGATGACGACAGGCATCCTTCCCCCGTCTATCTTCCCCGCCGACAGCGTTCGCACGGCCCTCGAGGCCGCCTTGCGCGCCAGGGTCTCCGGGATGAATTCCTCGAGGAACTCCCAGCCGACGGTCCCGCCGCCGGATTCGTATCCCATCGCCAGGCCGCCCCCGTCGCCCGCCACGCACTGCGCCGCAAGGAGCGTAAACGTCTGGGAGTCCGAGGCGTACACGCCCGGATGCGCCGCTATCTCGATCCTGCGTTCCGCCTCCCCGTATGTGGCCCTGACCTGCCGGATCTCCGGGGAAACTCCCCTCGCGACGCGGTCCACGAGGGAAACGAGCGCGGCCTTCTCGGGGACGCCGCGGGTCGACGGAGGCACGCGCACAGCCGAAGGACGGCCGGCGGCGGCGGGAGATGCCGGAAGGACGGCGGGGACGCCGCCTCCATGCGCGTACCTCGACAGATCGTTGGCGACGGCCAGGAGGGCTCGCTCGCTCGCATCGTTCGTGTATGCGTAGAAAGTCTTTTCGCCGCAAATCAGCCGGATCCCGACGCCGGCGTCCGTCCCGGAGAGAACCCGCTCGATCCTTCCGTCCTCCAGCAGGACCGTGAGCGAGCGAACCTCCTCGTAGAACAGCTCTGCGTATTCCCCGCCGCGGGACAGCAGGGCGGAAAGGACCGGCGTTATCCGCAGCGAGGAGAGCATGGCCGCCTCCGGCGGGGAACGCGTCCCCGCGGTTTTGTGTATAATACACGTAACGCGCGTTTACCATAGAGGGTACGCATGAAAACAAGACTGCTGATCGGGGCGCTGGCCCTTTTTCTTTTGTCCTCGCAAGCGTTTGCCTTCCACGGAAACAACACGAGGATCAACGCGCGCGTGCAGGGCAGGGCTTACTCCCTGTTCCTTTTCGGCTACCTGGCTTACCGGGAAGGAAATCTGGACGAAGCCCTCGAGGCGTACCGGAAAGCGCTCAAGTACTCCGAGAACGAGCCGGACATCCTGTACGAAATCGGAAACGTCCTCGTCAAGAAGGGAAATCTTGCCGGCGCGAGGGAGACGCTCGAGAAGGCTCTCTCCAAGGACGACAGCCATTCGAGGGCGCGTTACCTGCTTGCCGGCGTGCTTGCCGCCACAGGCGAGAAGGATAAGGCATCCAGGCTGTACGAGCGGGTAATCGCGGACGATCCGGACAACGAGGAAGCACGCCTCCACATAGCCACCCTGTTCTTCGAAACGGGGGAATTGGGAAAGGCGGAGAAGGCCCTGTCCTCCCTGATCGAGAGGAACCCGGAATCCTTCCTCGCATACTATTACAGGGGACGGCTCCTCGCGGCGCAGAAAAAATTCGATGCCGCCCTCGGCGATTTCGACAAGGCCCTTTCCCTTCAGCCTTCGTTCGACAGCGCCCTCATCGATTCCGGCGGCGTCCTAGAGATCCTCGGAAGGCACGCCGACGCGGAGGAGCGGTACCGGCGGGCGCTGGATTTGTATCCGAACAACCCGTTCATCCGCGAGCGGCTGGGAAGGGTGCTCATCCTCGAGAACAAGATAGACCAGGCCGTCGGCCAGTACGAAGAGCTCAAGAAGTTTTCCGCCAACAATCCGGATTTCCGTACGAAGCTGGGCCTGCTCTACCTCGAGCGCGACCGGTACGACGATGCGATAAACGAGTTCCGATTCGTCCTGTCGACGCAGCCGCAGAATTTCCAGGTGAGCTTCTTCCTGGGCACCACGTACGAGGAGAAGGGGCTGCTGGCGGAGGCGCAGGAACAGTTCCGCGGGATCCCGGAATCGTCGCCGGTCTACCGCGACGCAATGCTGCACCTGTCGATGTCGCTCGGGCGCCAGAAAAAAAGCGGCGAGTCCATCGAGGTGATACGGAAGCTCAGGGCGAAGTACCCGGATGACGTCGACCTGATGGTGTTCCTCGGCGGGCAGCTGGAAGACGCGAAAAAGTACGAGGAGGCCGTCGGCATCCTCACCGAAGCGTCGGCCAAGGATCCCAAGAACGCCTCCGCGCAGTTTTCCCTGGGCGTCGTCCACGACAAGATGGGCAATTTCGAGAAGATGGTCGCGTCGATGGAGAAGGCGATCGAGATCGACCCGAAGCACGCGGCGGCGCTCAACTACCTGGGCTACACGTACGCGGACCGGAACATGAAGCTTTCGGAAGCCGAATCGCTGATCCTGCGCGCCCTGGAGGTCCGGCCCAACGACGGCTACTTCACCGACAGCCTTGCCTGGGTGCACTACAGGCAGGGGGACCTGAAGCGCGCGGAATCGGAGCTTCGGCAGGCGCTGACCCTGGTCCCGGACGACCCCGTGGTTCTGGAGCACCTGGGGGACGTCCTGATGAGCGCGGGGAAGGCGGGCGAGGCCGTGTCCTACTTCGAGAAGGCGATTGCCAAGGGGCACGAAAAGCCGGACGAGATCAGGAGCAAGCTCAGCCGGACCGGGAAAGAGAGCCTGCCCTCCAAATGAGGAGGGGAGCGGACTGTCTCGCTGGATAGCTACAGCCTGCTGGATCGCGGCGGCGCTGTCCGTCGCAGCCGGGTGCGCTCCCGCCCGCCACCGGATCGCGGGCGACGAGGCCCGGGTGGCCAGGGAATTGTTCCTTGCCGCCTCCTCGCTTTCCTTCCCCATCGAAGCAACCTATTCCGGAGTCGCCCGGGGGTCCGGCGACCCGCTGCCGTTCGTCGCTGGGGTGAACTCGCGCTCTCCGGCTAAGGAAACCGTGGGCGTCTACGACCCGCTCGGGCGTCCGGTCCTTTTCCTTGCCAACGACGGCGTCCGGATAACCGTATCCTGGGAGCCGGCCGCCGGAGGAAGCCCGTTCCGCGATTTTCCCCAGGTCAAGGCCGGCCCGGTTTCGATGGGGCGTATCCTCTACGGAGCGCCGGGCTACGCAGTCGACGGGGGGGAGCTGGCCAGGACGACGCAGGGCGAGTGGTTTCTCGAAGACGGGAGGCAGAGGCTTTTTTCCGACCCGTCAAGGCGCCTCCTTTCCCGCGCCGAATACGATTTCCAGGGGAAGCGCGTCACGGTTTCGTATCCCGGGCGCGAAACGACCGGGCCGCCCCCCCTCGTGTTGATCGAGATTTCCGGGGCGAATATCCTGCTGCGGAGGGACGCGGAATGAGACGCCTGCCGGCCGCCCTGCTCGTCGCGACGCTGGCTTTCGGGACCATCGGCCTTGCGGCCGGATGCTCCGGCGAGAAAAAGGAAGGCGCGGCCAAGGAATCCGCCGCGACGCGCGCGGCCCCCGCATACGGCGACGCCATGGTCTTCGGCAGCAACGGCGACGTGAGCGGATTCCTGACCGCGGTCACCTCGGACGCGGCCTCCCACGACGCCGCCAGCTACGTCTTCAACGGCCTGGTCCGCTACGACAAGAACGTCAAGCTCGAGGGGGAGCTGGCCGAATCGTGGGAAGTGGCCCGGGACGGCAAGAAAATAACCTTCCGCCTCCGCAAGGGGGTCAAGTGGCACGACGGGACGCCGTTCACCTCCGACGACGTCATGTTCACCTACAGGAAGATCATCGACCCGAAGACCCCGACCGCCTACGCCGAGGACTTCAAGCAGGTACGCCGGGCGAGCAACCCGGACCCCCATACGTTCGTCGTCGAGTACGAGAAGCCGTTCGCCCCGGCGCTGGCGTCGTGGGGGATGTCGATCCTGCCGAAGCACCTGCTGGAGAAATACGAGGACATCTCGAAGAGCCCGCTCAACAAGGAACGCCCGATAGGCACGGGTCCGTACAAATTCGTGGAGTGGAAGCCCGGCGCGCGGGTCGTCTTCGAGGCGAATCCGGATTATTTCGAGGGGAAACCGTATATCCAGCGGGTCGTCACCCGCATCATTCCGGACCAGGCGACGATGTTCCTGGAGCTTAAATCCGGCGGCGTCGATTCGATGAATCTCACGCCCGTGCAGTACACGAGGCAGACCGAGACCGAGGAGTTCCGCAACTCGTACAACAAGTACCGCTACACGGCCTTCAACTATACGTACCTGGGATTCCGCCTGTCGCACCCCTTTTTCGCGGACAGGAAGGTCCGCCGCGCGATAGCCCACGCCATCAACAAGAAGGAGCTCGTCGAAGGCGTCCTCTTCGGCCTGGGGCGCGAGGCGATCGGGCCGTACAAGCCGGGCACCTGGGTGTACAATCCCGACGTGCCCGCTTTCCCCTACGACCCGTCCAGGGCAAGGGCGCTGCTCGCCGAGGCGGGATGGAAGCAGGGGGCGGACGGGACGCTCGAAAAGGGCGGGAAGAAATTCCGGTTCACAGTGCTCACCAACGCCGGCAACGAGAGCCGCGCCAAGACGGCGGCCATCCTGCAGCAGAACCTCTCCGCCGTGGGGATCGCCATGGAGATACGCACGGTGGAATGGGCGGCTTTCATCAACGAGTTCATCGACAAGAGAAAGTTCGATGCGGTGATCCTCGGGTGGAACGTCACGCCGGACCCGGACCAGTACGACATCTGGAGCTCCAGGAAGACCGGGCCCAAGGAGCTGAACTTCGTCGGCTTCTCCAACGCCGAGGTCGACCGGCTCCTGGAGGAAGGGCGCCGCACCTTCGACCTGGAGAAGCGCAGGAAAGCTTATTTCCGCATCCAGGAGATCCTGGCGGAGGAGCTGCCGTACGTCTTCCTGTACGTTCCCGATTCGCTTCCCGCCGTGCACAACCGGTTCCACGGCATCGAGCCCGCCCCCATCGGGATCTCGTACAACTTCATCAAGTGGTTCGTGCCGAAGGAACGGCAGAAGTACACATCCTTCCAGAAATAGGGCGCGATGCTCAGGTACGTCGCACGAAGGCTCCTGCTGACGATCCCGCTGCTGGTCGGGATAAGCCTGATTTCGTTCTTCGTGATGAACATGGCTCCGGGCGGGCCGATCGGCGCCGCCGCCGACATGAACCCGAAGGCCACGGCGGAGGTCCGGGAGCGCCTGAAGGCCTATTACGGCCTGGACCAGCCGCTTCACGTGCAATACGGCCGCTGGCTCCGCCGCATGGCGACGCTGGATTTCGGCCCGAGCTTTTCCCCGGACGGGCGGCAGGTCGCCGACAAGATCCGGGAACGGATCCCGGTGACGCTCGCGATAAACCTCCTGTCCATGGGAATCATACTTCTCGTCGCAATCCCTATCGGCATCTATTCCGCGGTGCGGAAGGATTCATGGTTCGACAGGATCTCGACGGTGACCGTGTTCACGGGCTTCGCCAT
>JBLNEW010000042.1:0-4916 GCA_050263095.1 Deltaproteobacteria bacterium
CTCAACGATTCCCGCACCCTGGGAAGCGGACCCTGCCCCTGAACCCTCCCCGCCGGGTCATATATTCCCGCGATTCCGTACATTCCCCGTCAGAAGACCACCGTGTCCCCGTTCCCTACGTAGAATTCGCTCTTGCTCCCACGGCTGCCCGATCCACGGGCGACCGGCATCCCGCGCTCCAGCATCTTCTGGACCGTCAGGATCCCGGTGCAGTGGTTGCACGCCAGCTGCTGCAGCCTGTAGGACTTCAGCTTGTCCAGCAGTTCGTCCTGCGCAGGTCCCCACTCCTCGAACGGGGAAATGTGCAGCCCTCCGTAGACGCCGTGGAATTCCGTGAATCCCTCGAACGCCTCCTGGGCGTATTCCAGGAGCCCTATCACGCCGGGATGGCAGCAGCCGGTGACGGTGACCATCCCCCGCCCTTCGACGTGAATGTAGAGCACCTGCTCCCCGTGGGTTTTGAGGAAAATGGGGATGTCGAATGTGACCGAAGCACAGCCGGGGAAAAGGACATGGGGGGCTTCGGGACCCAGTTCGACTACCCTTCCCGTATGCCCGCTTTTCCGCAGGAGCTCCTTGCTTTTCCCGGAGAATCCGGCGGGTATGATTATCTTTGCGTCGGGGCGATACTTTAGCGCCGCGGGAAGCCCCCAGAAATGGTCGACGTGCTCGTGGGTGATGTAGATGAAGTCGATCTCCCCCCGCGAAAGCATCCCGTCGATGCCTTCCCTTCGGAAAACACCGTCCATGTAGGCTACGTCCCAGCCCACGTCCATCAGCACTTTCCGGGGCCGGCCCCCGCCGTCCACGGACTCTATCAGGGCCGATACGCCGGCGGCGTTCTCCGGCGTCCACTTGACGTCGAACTGGTCGGCCTGAAGGCCGCCCGATTCCTTGACGTCCTGCCGCATCCGACCGTTGTCGTGCCATGCAACCTCGGAGAGGCACTTTACGGTAAGGGACCGCACGCGCCCGATGTCTACCTTGCCCATCGCCTCACCTCCGATTCGGAATCTTTCGGCTATCATAACAGGAAGCGACATGCTAAAAGGGCGAAGACCGGCAAAAGCGGCTTCATGCGCCCCGCCGGCGCCGCCTGGCGGAAAACTCGCCGCCCCCCGCCGCCACGATCGCCAGCAGTCCTCCCATGATCGCCAGGTTCTTGGCGAACTGGACCGCCTGGCCTGCCGCGGAAAAATCCCGGTGGAAGACGATCGTCGTCGGGATCAGGAAGAGGACCAGGGCAAGCGCCCCCAGCCTCGGGAAAAAACCAAGCAGGACCGAAAGGCCGCCGCCCAGCTCGATGAAGATCGCGATGACCAGGAATAGCGCCGTCATCTGCATCCCCATGCCCGTCATGTAGGCCTGCGTCTGCCCGAATGCGAAGATCTTGCTCGTGCCGGCAAACAGGAAAATGCCGGACAACAGGATGCGGGAAGCGAGGAGTCCAACCGACGCAAGCCGGTCCATCCGTCCACCTCCGTGATTATTTTGCTTCGCTTTTCAATTTCAGGTGCAAGGAGACGCGCTTGAAAAGTTCAAGAACGTCCCTCTGCTTCGGTGAACCTGCTTCAGAATTATCCACGGTCACACGACCGTGATGCGCGGCATCTCGGGGGACACCATCGCATGGGTGCGGCCGATCCACCATGCCGCCAAACCGGCATCCGAGAAAGCCTTGCGAAGCGCATCCGCCCCGTCCTCGGGCACGAACATGAGGAGCCCGCCGGAGGTCTGCGGGTCAGCAAGGATATATGCCTCTTCCTCCGGGAAGAGCGGGGGAAAGCGGACCTTCGCATGCTGGTATGCGATATTGTCCCGGGTGCCCGCCGGAACCGGGGCGATGCCGAACCTGCGGTGCGCCCACCGGGCTCCGGGAAGGTGCGAATACGGCGTCAGGAACGGGCGAAAGCGCCGCTTCATCAGCTCCCGCACGCCGGGGAAGACCGGAATTTCAGAATGGCGTATCTCGGCGCAGATGCCGCTTCCTTCCATCACCTCGAGGAGATGTCCGGTGAGACCGAATCCCGTAACGTCGGTGGAGGTGCGGATCCCCGCCTCGCGCCCGGCTCGGGCAGCCGCGGCGTTGAGTTGCGACATGGACTCTATAACGGCGTTCTCCGTCTCCCGCGGCGAGATCCCCCACTTGATCCCGGTGGTCGCCACCCCGGTTCCGATCGGCTTGGTAAGGACGATGAGATCCCCCGCCTTTGCCCCCCGGTTGGTCCACACCTTCTCCGGGTGGACGCTACCCGTCACCGACAGCCCGAACTTCGGCTCCTTGTCCTTGACGGTGTGCCCCCCGATGATGCAGATCCCGGCCTCCTTCGCCTTGTCGACGGCCCCCGCCATTACGTCCGAGAGCATGGGCAGCAGCTTCGGGTCGTCGGGGAATGCCGCGATCGCAAGGGCGTACAGCGGCTCCCCCCCCATCGCGTAGACGTCGCTCAGCGAATTGGCCGCCGCGATCGCCCCGTACACATAAGGGTCGTCCACTATGGGCGTGAAGAAGTCCAGCGTGGCTATCAGCGCCAGATCCTTATCCAGGCGGAAAATTCCCGCATCGTCGGCATGCGAGGTCCCCACCAGGACTCGCGGGTCCGACGGAGCGGGAAGAGAGGCGAGTATGCGGGCAAGGACCCCCTGCCCCAGCTTCGACGCTCAACCGGCGCACGAGGAAAGGTGCGTTAGGAAAATCTTTTCCCTGTCGCTCAACGATGCGTTTTCCCCAGAGGGGTCAATGCGCGCTTAAGCCGCTTTCCGGACGGGAACCTGTATCTCCGTCAGCATGTCGTCCTGCGTCCCTCCGGCATGCGGCTCGGGGGCCACGAAAAACACTTCCCTGGGCTCCCCGGCTACAACATACCGGTTCTCCCGGAGCCACTCCAGCACTTTTTCGTAGGTGCAGGGGATCCAGTCGTAGGGGCCGCGGTGGTAGAAAGAAGCCACCTCCTGCCCCGGCAGGTCCAGGATCTCGGCGCCGGGCACATCCCCTTCCGGCTCCCCCTCGAGCGGGAAGAGAACCACGTAGTCGGCGTGGAAGGCGTCCGGCATTCCGAGCCCTTCGCGGCGTATCCCCAGCGCCGGCTCCCTGAACATCAACTTGTGCTCCATCGCCTTGTCGTAGAGGCGGGAGAAGGCCGTGTCCACGTTCCAGAGGGAAACATCGACCCTGCATCCGATCGCCTTCATCGCCGGGACCTTCTTTATCTCATGAAAGGGAGTACCCATGGTCTCCTCCTTGTGTGGCTGCTTAAACCCTCTTCGCTTGTTAGATGGAGCGGGAGCCGGCAACGATCCCCGAACGGGCGAGAATCCCTGCGCCCGGTAACTAATGGATATATAAATCGTTTTAATTACGTCGCCGCGGGGCGTGAATATCAGCTGGTTCTTCGGATACGGAATATTTTTTATAAAACCATGTTTACAAATTTTCTTGACACCTGTTTCCCGGTTGAGGTAGAAATATAGGAACCAATTTTACAGGGTAAAACCGTTTTTATTTAGAAAGGAGGTGGTCCAGGGTACTGCGCTCAGGGTAAGGAGGGTTAGGCACTAGGAGATGATAGGAGTGATAAACCTGAAGGAGGGGTATCGAATGGCGGAAGAGAAATTAACGAATCGTTGGTTGATGGTCGTAATGGCCCTCGTGCTGCAACTTTGCCTTGGCGTCTTGTATGCCTGGTCGGTATTCCGGGCGCCCATGATGAAGGAATTGGGCTATACCGTGAAAGAGGCCGGTTACCCGTTCATGGCCTCGCTCTTCTTCTTCGCGGTTGGGATGATCTTCGCGGGACGGTGGCAGGACAAGGCGGGCCCCAGGAAGGTGGCGATTTTCGGAGGGCTTCTCCTTGGCGTCGGCGCGATCCTCTCGGGTGTATTGTATAAGACAATCGGCGGATTGGTGTTTGCATACGGAATTCTCGGCGGATTGGGCGTCGGGTTCGCATACGTGACCCCGATCGCCACCTGCATCAAGTGGTTCCCCGACATGCGCGGGACGATCACGGGGCTCGCGGTGTTCGGATTCGGCGCGGGGACCCTGGTATTCGGGCCCCTCATCAACAAGCTTATCACCAGCGTTGGTCTTGCCAGCTGCTTCTATATCCTCGGCGTGATCTTCATCGTCGCCGTCTGCGGCGCCGGCTCCTTCTTCAAGGTTCCCCCCGCCGGCTACAAACCGGCAGGATGGAACCCCCCGGCCCCCGCTCCCGGCGTCGCGCAGAAGGCCGACTGGGCACCGAACGAAATAGTCGGCTCGGGTCAGTTCTGGATTCTCTGGATCATCTACTTCTTCGGCGCAGCCGCGGGCCTCATGATAATCGGGCAGGCCGTTCCGATCGGGCTGGAAGTCGCAAAGCTCGACAAGGCGGTTGCGGCGGGCGGACTCGGGATCATGGCGTTGCTGAACGGCCTCGGCCGTCTGGCTCACGGTTCGATCTCGGACAAGCTGGGCAGGCAGAAAACGGTCATGCTCTGCTTTGCCGAGTACATCATTGCGTTCGTTCTGATCCTTCCCACTTCCGACACATTCCTCAAGTGGCTGGTCGGAATCTGCATCGTCGGCTTCTCATACGGGGGATACCTGGCTCTGATGCCCTCGCTGACGGCGGATTACTTCGGGACGAAGTCCCTCGGGCAGAACTACGGCTACCTGTTCACGGCGTGGGGTGTCGCCGGCCTGGGCGGACCGTACATGATCGACTATATCAAGTCGACCACGGGCGCCTTCACGAACGCCATGTATGCGATCACCGTGGCGTGCGTTCTTGGACTCGTGCTCTGCTTCTTCTCCAAGCGGCCGGTTTTCAAGGGAGCTGCCTGACGATAAGCTCCCGTCCCGGCTTCGGTTCACCGTTTCACGGAAGGGCCCCCGCTGCGGGGCCCTTTCCTTTTGTGGTAATTTTAATCCCATG
>JBLNEW010000043.1:0-68103 GCA_050263095.1 Deltaproteobacteria bacterium
TGAAGATATCGGGCCCCTTGGCCCCGAACACGAAGTGGTACGTCGCCCCGGCAAGGGTCGCCGCAAGCTGCGCGATGAGCCCGATGATGTCGGTGGACATGTACATGACGATCATGTCGCCCGGAGCCACCCCCATGTCGACCAGGACGTTCGCGAGGCGGTGGGCCTCCCGGCGGATCTGCCGGTAGCTGTAAGTCCGCACGTCCACGTTCCTGCCGTCCTTCTGGTCCTCGCCGATGTTGATCACGCGGCGCTCGTCCAGGAGTCCTTGCGACTCCAGGCGGTCGAAGACGGCCCGGGCGGGATTTATCCTTCCGTCCTCGAAGCGCCTGATCACCGGGAAGCTGCTCAAGTCCAGCGATACCGACGGCCGCTCGCTCCAGGGGTACGGATAGACCATGTCGAGCTCGAACTTCTCGGGGTTGGCGAGCCATGCGCGGCGGACAACCCGCCAGCCCATCTTCGTTTCCATCAGCGACCGGATCACGCCGAGATCGTCGCTTACCCTTTCGTCCGACCATTGGGAGTTCCGAAGATCGATGAAAAAACGCGCCGGGAGGGCGGCGTCGCCCTCGGAATTCAAGGTCCGGGTTTTCTCCCCGCAATGGTAGGTCCCGCGGGGGAGCGCGTACTCGCTCCCTTCGTACGCAAATGACGCGTCTTCCGCGAGCGAACAGCCCGTGGAAACCGGCGTTGCAGGGATGGACGTCCGGAATCCTTTCGCATCCGACAGCACTATCCGGTCCAGGCGGCTGTTTATCTCCCTGGAGACGATGCCCTTCGAAAGGCCCAGGACGCCTTCCAGGTGGGAGAAACAGGCCGTCATCTCCTGCACGAGCTTGAGCTCCACGCCCCTTGCCTCTTCCTCCTGGTAGAGTCCTTCCTTCGCGAAGGTGTCGATGAGGAACTCGGTGGCCCACACCGCCTGCGCCGAAGCCGAACGCATCGCTGCGAGGGATTCCTGCGCGAATCGGTCTCCCTCGACCGCTGCCCGCTCAAGGCTTGAGAAAATGTCACCCAGGTACCCCCGATTCCCCTGCCCGAACCCGAAATGCCGGCCTATCCGCTCCGCAAGACCGCGAACCCCCTCCCGCTGGAAATCATGAGCGCCATGCACTTTCTCGAGCAGAGAGGAGATTCTCCGTCTATCGATGGTTCCTTCGATACGCCGCAGTTCTTCGAGGAAGCTTCCGGCGTTGTCCCCCGCGTACCCCTGGGCCAGGCCGAAGGCCGCCGCCTGCTTTCCGTCCATGGTGGAGGCGGTGAGAGCGTAGAACTTGGCCGCCGCCGCGCCCATTCGCTTCGGCAGGAACCAGGTGGCGCCGTTTCCCGGGACGAGGCCGACCTTGACTTCGGGCAGCCGTATCAGGGTGGTCGAGTCGGCGATCATGAAGTCGGCCGAGGCGGCAAGGCCCAGGGCCGATCCCTCGCATATGCCCCGAACGAGGCTGATCGTAGGTATCCGGAGACCGCGAATCTTGTCGCAAAGGTTTTTTTGATCGGCTAGAAAACGGTACGCAAGGTGCGCGGAGCCGGGATCCAGAAGATGGCGCATGACTTCCGGATAATCCGCGCCGGCCGAGAAGTTATCCCCCCCCGCCAGCGCCAGCGCTCGGACCGCGCTGTTCCCGGCAACGAGATCCACAAGCTCGATGAAGCGGGCGATGTCCTCCAGGCGCGGCGAGTTGAGCCCGTCCGGGCTCTCCATCCGGATGACGGCAACGCCGTCGCTTCCAACGTCCAGATTAACCAGGCTCATCCCGGCCCCGCCCCGTGTCTTCGAGCCTACGTCACCGCAATATGATTCGGCAGGTTTCGCGAAAGATTCCTCCTTCGGCGCGATAGGTCTTGATCGTCGCGGCTTGTTCGCCATAATTTTGTCCTGATTTGCATCTAACAGGGTGTCCGTCCAGTTTTTCCGCCGCCGGATCCTTAGGGGAGGCAATGAAACTTGCCGTAACAAGAGAGGTTCGCGAGGGTGAAAGGCGGGTCGCCCTCGTCCCCGAGTCGTGCAGGAAGATGGTGCAGGCGGGGATCGAGGTTACGGTGGAAAGCGGCGCGGGGGATTCCGCGTTCTTCGCCGACGATTCCTACCGGGAAGCCGGCGCCGCGATCGGGAGCGACGTCGCCGTTCTGCTGGGGGGCGCCGACTTCGTCCTCAAGGTGCAGCCTCCTTCGATCCATCCGGCTTTAGGCGTTCACGAGGCGGACCTGATGCGGGAGGGGGCGATGCTGCTGGGTACGCTCGCTCCGTCGAGATTCCCCGACGTGGTCGAGAAACTTGCCGCGCGCAGGATCAGCGCGTTCTCCACGGACCGGATTCCGCGAATCTCCCGCGCGCAGTCGATGGATACACTCTCATCGATGGCTAACATCGCAGGATACAGGTCGGTGCTGATCGCCGCCAACGCGCTGCCGAGATACTTCCCGATGCTTATGACCGCTGCCGGCACGGTATTTCCCGCGAAGGTATTCGTGATCGGCGCGGGTGTCGCGGGGCTCCAGGCGATCGCCACGGCCCGGAGGCTGGGGGCCGCGGTGGAAGCCACCGATACCCGCCCCGCCGTGAAGGAGCAGGTGGAAAGCCTTGGCGCGCGCTTCGTCGGGGTCGAAACCGGGGAGAGCGCGCAGGACGCTTCGGGCTATGCCAGGGAGCTCTCTCCGGAATTCTACCGCAGGCAGGCCGAGCTCATCGCCGGGCGCTGCGCCGCCGCCGACGCGGTGATCGCGACGGCGCTGATCGGAGGGATCACGGCGCCCAGGCTCATCACCGCGGAGATGGTCCGCGCGATGAAGCCGGGGTCGGTGATCGTCGACATCGCGGCCGAGGGTGGAGGCAACTGCGTGCTGACGCAGCCCGGCCGTACGGTCGTGGAGGGCGGGGTGACGATCTTCGGGCCGCTCAACCTTCCGTCCGAAATGCCGTGGCACGCAAGCACCCTGTACTCGCGGAACCTGGCCTCGTTCGTGCTGGCGTTCTGGAAGGACGGGAAATTCGACATCGACGTCGATGACGAAATCATCCGCGGCGCACTGATCACCCACCAAGGCGAAGCCCGGCGCTCCTGAAAAAGGGGGAGGAGAGCATCCGCATGAGCATGGATCTCGAGCTGGGCCTTTACGTATTCGTCCTTGCGACGTTTCTCGGCTTCCAGGTCATCCGCCGGGTGTCGCCGCTCCTGCATACGCCCCTTATGTCGCTTACCAACGCCATCTCGGCCATCGCGGTCGTGGGCTCCATCCTGGTTGCCGGCGAGCAGAAGACCACCCTGTCCACCGTCCTTGGGACCCTGGCGGTGACCTGCTCGATGATCAACATCGTCGGCGGCTACCTCATCACCTACCGGATGCTGCGGATGTTCAAGAAGAGCGGCAAGGGCAAGTCATGATCGATTCGTTCATCCCCCTCATCTACCTTGCCGCGGCGGTTTCGTTCATCCTCGCCTTGATGTGGCTCTCGGCCGTCGCGACGGCGCGCCGCGGAGTGATCGTGGGCGTGGCGGGGATGGCGCTTGCGGTGGGCGGTACGCTGCTCAAGCCCGAGATCGAAAGCTATCGCTGGATCGCGATCGCGTTCGTCGCGGGCACGGCCATCGGCATCCCCATGGCGATGATGCCCATGACCGCCGTGCCGCAGCGGACCGCGCTTTCCCACGCATTCGGGGCGCTGGCGGCGGCGCTGGTGGGCACCGCCGAGTTTTACCTGCGGACGCCGAACCTGGACCGGTTCACCATGGGCGCGCTGTCACTGGAAGTGCTGCTGGGATTTCTCACGTTCACCGCGTCAATGATGGCGTTCGGCAAGCTGCAGGAGATCCTTCCGACGCGGCCGATCACGTACCGCGGCCAGAATGTCATCAACCTTTCGCTGCTCGGCCTGGCGGCGGGCGCGGGCGCGTACCTGACGGCGCGTCCGGAAGCCACCTGGCTTTTTCCCGTGTTCGGCGCCCTGGCGCTGGTGTTCGGCGTGCTGCTCATAATTCCAATCGGCGGGGCGGACATGCCGACGGTGATCTCGCTGCTGAACTCGTACGCGGGGCTTGCCGCCGCGGCCATGGGATTCGTCCTCAACAACAACCTGCTTATCATAGCCGGCGCGCTGGACGGCTCCTCGGGCTTCATACTGTCGGTGATCATGTGCCGCGCGATGAACCGCTCTTTCACGAACGTCCTGTTCGGCGCGTTCGGCCAGGTGCAGCCGGATGCGTCGGCCGAAAAAGAGCAGCGCGCGGTGCGCAGCGCGACCCCTGAAGAGGCGGCGGGCATACTCCAGGCGGCCGGGCTGGTCATAGTCGTGCCCGGGTACGGGATGGCGGTCGCCCAGGCGCAGCACAAGGTGCGGGAGCTTTACGACGTGCTGACGAAGGCCGGCATCGAGGTGAAGTTCGCGATTCACCCGGTGGCCGGCCGCATGCCCGGGCACATGAACGTGCTCCTTGCGGAAGCCGACATCCCGTACGACAAGCTGATGGAGATGGAGGACGTCAACTCCGAGTTCCCCCAGGCCGACGTCGCGCTCGTGATCGGCGCCAACGACGTCACCAATCCCGCGGCGCGCCACGACCGGGGAAGCCCGATCTACGGCATGCCGATCCTGGACGTCGACAGGGCGCGCACCGTGATGGTCGTCAAGCGCAGCATGAGCCCGGGCTTCGCAGGCATCGACAACGATCTTTATTACATGGACCGGACGCTCATGGTTTTCGGCGACGCCAAGGGGGTTGTCGGTAATATCGTCAAGGAGCTTTCAGGCGGCAGGTAACTCTTGTTTGAATACTTTATCCCCGTAATAAAACATCGATACCCGACTAGCGAGTATTATTAGCGTGAAATGCAAATACTGTAATTATAATAAATAGTTAATTCGTATCTGAAATTATTCCCGGAATCCGGTTTTTATAAAATCCTGTTTTTTTAGCTGCTTTGTCCCTTCGTGGATTGGCCCGGATATTGCGGGAAGAGACGGCGTAACAGTGCCGGCACACCTGGATCTACTTACCGTGGGCGCAATTTTCAAATGGGGGGAGGAAAGGCGATGAAGACGGGCAAAGGGACTGGAAGCATGGCGAAGAGGGCGGGGTATGCGGTGCTCGCGTTGTGCCTTTTGGTGTTGCTGACGGGATCCGCATTTTCGGCGGGCGAATCTCCGGGGATTTTGGGCGCCGTGGACGAGATGAGGGCGGGAGAACTTTCCCATAAGATGGGCAAGGCAGTCACCGTCCCCGCTTTCGGCTGCCCCGACCTTGCGTACACCGACACATTCAAGGCGAAAGATCTGGGGTACATCTATTCGGCCGGCTTCGCGGAGGCCATCAACGCCGTCGCAAGCGGCAATTCCGCGTACTCCCCGCCGGAGATTCCCGCGGGGTGGAAGGCGGCCGCGGTCGAATGGAGAGAATACCTTGAGGCATACCCGGAAGGAGAGGCGGGGCCGTCCCGTCAGCCCGCATTCACGAACCGCGAGGGCAGGTTCGACATAGAGCCTCTTCTCTCCAAGGAGGCCTGCACGCCCGCCCTTCTCTACCTGGCATCTCTCGATTATCGGTCGAAGCCCGGGAACAAGGGGGTGGCCCCGGTATTTCCGCGCATAGTGCGAAACGCCGTCATCGACCTTGGAACGCAGGTCGTCGCGAAGAACCGCATGGCGCCGGCATATGCCAGGCGCGCCGCCACGGTCATGGCCAAGATTACCGAAGCGGAACGGATGGGCGCGAAGGATTGCCAGCCTGACGAGCTCGCGCAGACGAAGGCCGAGCTGAACCGCGCCCGCGCCGATGCGGCCGGAGTGAGGAAAGGCGTGCAGGAGACCGATGCGGCGTTCGCCAAGGCGGAAAAGGCGGCCGACTCCCTCCTTACCAAAAGGCAGTTCGCGATGCAGAAGGGCTTCAAGTGCTATCCGGAGTGAGGTGATTCCGGCTGGCTGGCTGCCGGGGGAGGGTCAGGATTCCTTGACGTGGACGTAATCGCGCAGCCGTGCGCGGTCCACGATGAGGTTCCTGCCCTCCCTGCGGATGAGGCCGATCTCCTCGAATTTGTGCAGCTGGATGGTGACGGTCTCCCTGGTGGTACCGATCAGGTTTGCAAGGTCCTCGTGCGTCAGCTTCAGGGCGATCTTCGTCCCGGTCCGGGTGTCCTCGCCGATGTCTTCGGCCAGATGAAGCAGCTCCTTCGCCAGCCTATGGTATGCCCACGCGTGAATGAGGCCCGCGAACTCGCGCTCGACCTCCATCAGCCGGCGCGCCAAAAGCCTCGCGTAGTTCGACGCGAATACCGGGCTGGTGCGCAGGATTTCAAGGAAGTCTTTGCGTGAAAGGACGCCCGCCTGCACATCGGTCAGTGCGATCGCGGAGAAGGGCCGCTGTCCCTGGACCAGCAGAAGCTCCCCGAATACGTCGTCCGCGCGAACGATGTGAAGGATCGATTCTGTCCCCCTCTCCGAGAGGGACACGAGCTTCACGAGCCCCTTCCTCACTATGAAAAGGGAATCCGCCGGGCCCCCTTCGTAAAACAGGGCGGCGTCGCGGTCGTATTTTCTGTCGGCGAACAGTCCGGCGATCCTCCGGGCTTCCTCCTCCGGGATGCCCTGGAGCAATTCACCAGCGGTCTGAAAGGGCAGCGGCACGCCCTTATTGTAGTCTTACGGCAATCGGTATTCCATCATCCTCAAAGCGGGATTACGGGATAAAGAGCAGGTCCCGGAGCCCCCGGCGCACCGATCCGTCACGGTCCACCCGGAACTCCGAGACCTTCAGGCGGCAAGCCGAACCCTCTCCCTGGCGGGAGGAGCGACCTCGACGGTCCCGGGGATCGGCCACTCGGCCCAAAGCAGCCGGATTCCCGCCTTCTCGGCTTCAGCCATGCCGGCAAGGAGAAGGCCCGCCACGATGGCGACGAGGAACAGCAGACAGGTGAACGCAACGCCCAATTCCACGGTCAGGGTCTCGAAGTAGATGCCTTCCATGGTGTTCACCCCCTTTCCGGCTACAGTCTATTTCGCTACGGGGGGCGGGTTCAGTGAGGAAATTCACAAATTCGAATATGCTGTTGGCAGCGATTCCCGGGGGCACGTTCGAAAACCCGGTTGCGGGATCGCGACAGTCGTTGAGATAATCGCGAAACAATGGGCGGAAAACGCATCATGTCGGTAACGCGTTCGGCTTGCCTGCTCCTCGCGCTTGGAGCGGTCCTGTTGGCCGGATGCGCGGCACCCCGGGCGGCGTACAGGGCGGGAGAAGACCTGCCTTACCCGTCGGATGGGCCGCCGGAGGCGGAGGAGATCCGCCATATCCCCACCGGGCTCAAGCTTTCGCTCGAGGCCGCGATGGACATGGTTTCCGCCGCCCGGTTGATCTGCGTCGGTGAAACGCACGACAACATGCATGCCCACCGTGTGGAGCTGATGATCCTCCGCGATCTCCACAGGCGTTTCCCCGGGAAAGTGGCCATCGGCATGGAGATGTTCCGGGAGCCGGAGCAGGCGATCCTGGACCGTTGGACGAACGGCGAGCTTGCGGAGATCGAGTTCCTGAAGGCCGTGAAATGGTACGAGAACTGGGGATCGGATTTCGGCTACTACAGGGACATCCTCCGGTTCGCCAGGGAGAACCGGATCGACGTCGTGGCCCTGAACCCTTCGAAGGAGCTCCAGCAGGAAGTCAGGACCTCCGGCCTCGACAACGTCCCCGCGAAGTTCAAGTCGAAGCTCCCCGAGATCGGCCCGCCCGATCCTTATCAGCGCAAGGCGATGAAGGCGGTCTACGGCGCCCATCTTCGCACGGAGGGGATGTTCGACGCGTTCTTCCGGGTGCAGCTGCTCTGGGAGGAGACGATGGCCGTGCGGATCGTCGACTACCTGCGGAGCCCGCGGGGAGAGGGAAAGAAGATGGTGACCTTCACCGGCGGGTGGCACGTCAAGTACGGATTCGGAATCCCGAAGAAGGTGATCCGCAGGATGCCGATGCCGTACGTAGTGGTCCTGCCGGCGGAGATCAGCATCCCGGAGGAGAAGAAGGACCAGATGATGGATGTGGATCTTCCGCCGATGCCGCTCCTGCCCGCCGACTTCGTCTGGTGGATCCCCTACGAGGGGCTGGAGGGAAAGCAGGCGGTAATGGGCATCATGATGGCATCGAAGGACAACGAGGTCGTCGTCGAGGGAGTTGCTCCGGGATCCCCCGCGGAGAAGGCGGGGATCGCGAAGGGAGACCGGATCGTCGCATTCGACGGGGAGCCCGTGTCAGATGTCACCGACGTGTTCCTCCGCGTCAGGGAGAAGAAGCACGGAGACGAGGCGTCGGTGGCGGTCATCCGGGGCGGCGGGGAAAAAACGCTTAATGTGAGGTTCTTCCCCATTCCCGGGAAGAAGCCTCACCCGGATTAGGGCTTCAGCCGGCGCCTGCGCCGCGCATCCGCATCTCGTCGTGGCGGCCGAACTCCTCGAGCCGCTTCCTGTCGACGACGAGGAAGCCTTCCTCGCGTTTCACCAGCCCCATGCGCCGGAACTTGTTCAGCTGGGTCGTTACCGTTTCCCGAGTGGTCCCGATCAGGTTCGCGATGTCCTCGTGGGTCAGACGCAGGGGGATCAGGGTCCCCTTCGGGGTCTCCTGCCCGTGCTCGTCGCACAGTTCCAGCAGGACTCTCGAGAGGCGGTGGTAGGACCAGGTGTGCCCGAAGTCCGCGAACTCCCTTTCCACCTTCGCCAGCCGCCTCGACAGCAGACTGATGAAATTCCTCGATACGATGGGAATGGAGGTCAGCAGCTCCACAAGGCTGCCCTTGGGGATGACGGTAACCGCGACGTCGGTGCCCGCGATTGCGGTCAGGGCCCTTCTCTCCTCGGAGAGCAGGAGCTCCCCGAAGATCGCCCCGGACTTCAGGATGTGGAGGATCGTCTCCGTCCCCTTGTCCGAGAGGGAGAGGATCCTCACCCTCCCGTCCTTGACGATGTAAAGCGAATCGGCCGAATCGCCTTTTGAGAAGATGGTCGCGCCTTTGCGATACCGCCGCTCGGCGCAAAGCCGTTCTATCCTGTGGGCTTCGGATTCGGTGACCCCCCTGAACAGCTCGGCGGCCGTGTGGAAGGTGAGCGGCATGACCCTACTTTACAGCCGCCTCCATGGACAGTTCAACCGGCCAGGTTCCATTGCGCTCTCACGCCGCCTTGCGGTGTGCCGGCGCTCCGTGCGCTATCTCCTGCTTCCCTTCCGTCCGCGTTTCCTTCGACTCCGCGATGCCGGAACCCCGCCCCCTGCCCCCGATGCGCACGAGCACGATCAAGGCGAGCAGCCCGGGAAGGAGCGAAAAGGAAGCCGACCGCAGCGCTTCAAGCGGATCGAATGCGGAAAGAACGAACGGCGCGGCTTCGACGGGATACGCGCCCAAAGCGACCGGGCCCGCCCACATCAGCCATTCGGGATCCGCCACCAGAAGGAGGAATGCATAGACGACAAAAAAGGTCCCGACGAAAAGTACCTCCGCCGTCGTTCCCCATTTTCCCTTGAGAGGTTTCATGCCTCTTGCCTCTTTCCCGGCCCTCCTTCCGTGCCGCCTCGTTCCCGGGCCTGTCTTCACGGTAACGGATCGCCGCAGGGGCTTCCGTGAAAGCTTTTACACACGGGAAAACAAGGCACCTCCCGGGGAGGGTGTGGGAGGCTTCACTCCAAACGCAGAGCGGGGAGGTTCGACGAGAACCTCCCCGCGGAGCTGTTGCTGTTTCCAGGGATCGGGTCCCTGTTCAGGCTGCCGCCTTCGCCGGCTCCATCCTTGTCTCCGCCGGACGCCGGGCGAGCATCTCGAAGCCCAGCGCGACGAGGCAGATCACGGCGCCGGTGTAGAAGGCGTACTGGTAGTTTCCGTAGATGTCGAACATGCGGCCGCCGATGCGCGGGCCGATGAGCCCGGCCACGCCCCACGCCGTGAAGAGCAGGCCGTAGTTCACTCCCACGTTCTTGGTGCCCCAGAAGTCGGCCGCCGTGGAAGCGTTCACCGAGAGCTGCGTCCCGTAGCACCAGTAAACCGCGAACACGAGGATATACAGTGCCGAGACGCTGGACCCCACATGGTACAGGAGGAACATGGCCACGACCGAGATCCCGATCATCAGGCGCAAGACGTTCAGGCGGCCGAGGTGGTCGGACATCCAGCCCGAGAGGATCCGGCCCGATGCATTGCCGGCCGCCCCGACGAAGATCGCCGTCGTCGCCAACGTGAGCGAGTGTCCTTGCGCCTGGGCGAACGGAACGAGCTGGCTGATTACCATGAGGCCCGCCGACGTGCCGAGAGCGTACGCCAGCCACAGGAAATAGAAGCCGCGCGTCCTGACCACCTCGGACGGTGTGTACTCATATAGCGTGCCGGCGGCCTTGGTGGCCGGGGACGGCACCCAGCCGGCCGGTTTGTAGCCTGGTTTCGGATTCTGCAGAAGGTACGTAGCGATCATCCCCATGACGAAGAAGATGATACCGAACGCAAAGAAGGTGGTCCGCCATCCGTACGTGGGGATCAGCAAGTTGCCCCCCAGAGGGCCGAAGATCGCCGATCCCCCCCCGTATCCCGCGACCGCCAACCCGACCGCGAGGCCCCTCTTGTCGGGGAACCACTTGGACATAACGGGGATCGGGGTTGCGTAGCCGAAGCCCTGGCCGGTGGCCGCCACGACGCCCAGCCAGAACACGATCCAGCCGATGCTGTCGGTGTAGCCGGCCATGAAGAATCCGATTGCGTTCAGGGTGGCGCCGATGAACGACACTTTCGTCGGCCCCAATTTGTCCTGGATCCGCCCGCCTACGATGAAGGTGACCCCAAATACCGCGACCAGGACCATGAATATGATCGAAACGTCCGCCCGCGTCCATCCGAACTCCTTCTGTATAGGCGCAACAAAAATACTCCATGCATACACGGCGCCGAGGGCAAGGTTCATCGACAGCCCCCCCACGATGCGCCACCACCGGTTCAATCCCGTCTGCCCATCCATGGCCTCCCCTCCATTTCTCCGCGGCTCGCCGCGGAATGCGTTTAAGAAGCCGACTTCCCCATATTCATCTTTATAGCGGACTCTGCCGGGGAGTTCTGTGAAACCTTTCACGTTGTCGCTGCGAAAGGTTTCACGGAAGCTGGCAGGCGGGCTGGAGGTCCCGGGAGCTGCCGTTGGAACCGGCCGTCCCCTTTTCTTATCTTACGGGGGTAAAGGAAGGCATCCGGAAAGGCGAGTTCCGTGAAAGGAGGAACGGGATGATTCGTATCAAGCGGGTCTACGAAAAGCCGGACCCTTCCGACGAAATCCGGATCCTCGTCGATCGCCTTTGGCCCCGGGGAGTGAGCAAGGCCGCTGCCCGGATCGACGAGTGGAGGAAGGACCTCGCCCCGACGGACGCCCTGCGGAAGTGGTTCAACCACGATCCGCGGAAATGGGAGGAGTTCCGTCTGCGCTACCGCAACGAACTCGATGCATCGAGAAAAATGGAGGATCTTAAAGAACTGGCCGGACGGGTGAAGACGGAAACCGTGACCCTGCTGTACGCCGCGCACGACAAGACGCGCAACAACGCCGTTGCTCTCAAGAAGATCATCGAGAAGTTCCTGTAGGGCCGGTCTGATGGCCGGGAGGTTCCCAGTGAAGGGAATCCCCCCGGCCCGCCATGCTTGTGATGCCTTCAAGCCGCCAGGCGGATCTCTTCCTCCGTCTCGGGTTCGTCGGCTTCAGGAAGCGGCCACTCCGCCCAATACAGGCGGTTCCCTCTGCTCTCCTCCTCGGACATGTGCCCGAAAAGGACTGCGCTCACCACGATCGCGAGCAGGGCCACTTCGGCCAGGTACGCGAAGCTGGATCCGATGAACTCAGTTCCCAGTGCGAAGATTTCCATGATCTTCACCCCCTTTCCCTCTGACCGTAAGATAACGTGGAGAGGAGATCGATTGTGAAAGGTCGAACGGAAATGATATTTTTCACGGAGGGAGCCAAAACAGGTTTCTCCGCCGCTCCCGGGAGGACCGATGAGTTCGGACGGCGACCATGAGCACAGGAAAATCCTGCCGGGCATGAGTGCGAACCGCCCGCGCGTTCCGGAAGACCGGATTCGTAAGTTCGAAGGCTACATGGAGGAAATCTTCTCGGCTTTCGGGATGGATCTTGACACCCCGGCCACGCGGGACACCCCGCGGCGGTTTCTCCGGGCGATGCAGGACAGCACCGAAGGGTACGAGGGCGACCCGAAGCTGATCACGGTGTTCGATACCGAGTGCCGCGGAGGGCCGGACTGCCGGCTCAGCCAGATCGTGGAAGGTCCGATTCCGTTCTTCAGCCTCTGCGAGCACCACGCGCTTCCGTTCTACGGCCGCGCCTATGTGGGGTACATCGCCCACGAGCAGATCATCGGCCTGTCGAAGCTCACGCGGCTCGTGCGCCTCTATGCGAAACGGTTCACCGTGCAGGAGCGGATCGGCCAGCAGATCGCCGACTCCCTGGACGCGATGCTCCGTCCGCATGGCGTTGCGGTGTACCTCGACGCTCACCACCTGTGCACCCAGATGAGGGGGGTCCGGGAGACGGCTCCGCTGACACGCACGACGTTCTGGCGCGGGAATTACGAAAGCGACCCGGCCCTTCGGACCGAGTTCTACGTGGCATGCGGGCTGCACCGGTTCGAAGCCGGGACCCGGTAGGCGGCGGGATGCGATGCTTCCCCTGACGCCCCTGGAATCCCTCTTCGAAACGGGGCAGGGGGAGGAGCTTCCCCTCCCCCGCGAACTGTCGGCGCTCTACGGTCCTCTCCGCTTCCCGGCGCGCAGGGGCCGCAGGTACGTAATAGGCAATTTCGTGACCACGCTTGACGGCGTCGCGTCCCTCTCCGACCCCGTGCTGCCGGGAGGAGGCCCCATCAGCGGTTCCAACCCGCACGACAGGATGGTGATGGGCCTGCTTCGGGCCGTCGCCGACGCCGTGATCGTCGGCGCCGGTACGCTGCGCTCGGTCCCCCGTCACCTTTGGACGGCCGAGCACATCTTCCCGGCTCTGGCCGACCCGTACCGCCGGCTTCGGGCCGCGCTGGGGAAGACCGCTCCGCCCTTGAACGTCATCGTAACAGCGCGCGGCGAAATCGACCCGGGCCTTCCGGTTTTCCGGTCCGGGGACGTAAAGACTCTCGTCGTCACAACGCCGGCAGGCGCCCGGAAGGTCCGTGAAAGGGGCTTTTCCGGGGCGGTCGGGATCGAGGAAGTGAACGGTGCGGCCGGGGTCGGCGCCCGGGAAATTCTGTCCGCGATCGACCGTGTCCTGCCCGGGAAATTATTCCTTGTCGAGGGGGGGCCGCGGTTGATGGGGGATTTCTTCGCCGAGAAATGCCTGGACGAGCTTTTCTTGACGCTAGCTCCGCAGGTTGCCGGCAGGGACGGGGCCGCAGAGCGTCCTGGATTCGTCTCAGGCAAGCGCTTTGCGCCGGAGCGCCCTCTCTGGGGAACGCTTGCCGGCGCAAAACGCGGCGGCAGCCATCTGTTTTTAAGGTATGCATTCGCCGCTGAAGAATGATCTCCCGGCGGGATCCTGCGGGAAAAAAACCGGGGGATTGCCCGGTTCGGCAACCCCCCGGGTCGGGGGCGATCGGCAAAGTTACGCGGCCTTAGGATACTTGACGCCCTCCACCGGCGCGGATTCGCCGATGTCCGTAAACGGGGATTCTGCCCAGAAGACCGGGTTTCCCTTGGATTCCTCGTCGGCCATGTTGCCGAGAAGGATGCCGCACGCCGCGATAACCAACAGCGCAAGCCCGCACAGCGCGGCAATCGGAGAACCGAACAGTTCGATGTCGAAAAGGATGCCTTCCATCTTTCTCACCTCCTTCCTTTCTGATCCCACTATAGGGCCGGGCGCGGAAGTGGTCTGTGCAACCTTTCACATTGCCCCCCCCGGTGCTATTCTCAATCGTTGACTGCACCGGCAAGCTCCGCGCGGGCATGACGGTCCTGGAGGGAATGATGCCGTTCATCGTCCGGATGGGCGCCAGCGCCATCGCAATCCTGATAATCGCGTACCTGCTCCCGTCGGTGATGTCGGCCGACGGTCCGATGGCGGCGCTGGCTGCCGCTTTCGTGCTGGGATTGGTCAACGCGATTATCCGGCCGGTTTTCGTCCTCCTCACGCTCCCGGTAACCGTAGCGACTCTCGGGATATTCCTCGTCGTGATAAACGGACTGCTTCTTTGGCTCGTATCCGCGATCGTCCCCGGCGTCCACGTCAACGGGTTCCTCGGGGCCGTTGCGGGCTCGCTGCTCATCAGCGCAATCTCGTGGATCCTTACGAGGGTCGTTCCATGAGCGTCTCCATCCGGTTTTTGGGCGGCGTGCGCGAGGTGACCGGCTCGTGCATCCTGCTGCAGTCCGGCCGAGCCAGGTTCCTGGTCGACTGCGGGATGTTCCAGGGCGGGTCGGAGAGCGACCGGAAGAACGCCCGTCCTTTCGCCGTTCCCCCTTCCTCGATCGATTTCGTCCTTTCCACCCACGCCCATATCGACCATTCCGGGCTGCTCCCCAAGGTAGTGCACGACGGATTCAAGGGGAGGATTTACGCCACTCCGGCGACGGCCGACCTGTTGAGGGTGATGCTTCCGGATTCCGGACACATCCAGGAGAGGGAGGCGGAGTGGCAGACGCGGAGGGCGATGCGGGCGGGGAATCGCGACGGACGACCTCTTTACACCGAAGCGGATGCCCTGGCGGTTCTTCCGCGCCTGGAACCGGTTCCTTACGGAAAAGGGTTCGAGCCCGCGCCAGGCATCCGTGTCCGCTTCCTGGACGCGGGGCATATTCTGGGATCGGCGATCGTGTGCGTCTCGATCAGGGACGGCGGCAGGGACAGGGAACTCGTCTTCACCGGGGACCTCGGCCACCGGGGCCTTCCCATAGTGCGGGATCCGGCGCCCGTAGAGAAGGCCGACGTCCTCGTCATGGAGTCCACCTACGGGAACCGGGTTCACAAGGGTATGGAGCAGTCGATAGAAGAGTTCCTGCACGCCGTGACGGACACTCTCGGCCGGAAAGGCGGAAACGTGATCATTCCCGCCTTCGCCGTGGGCCGCGCCCAGGACATACTTTACCTGTTAGCCGACCTGACCCGCCAGGGAAGGATTTCCGGGATCACGCTGTACATAGACTCGCCGCTGGCGGCGCAGGCCACGCAGATTACCCTTCGCCACCCGGAATGCTTCGATGACAGCACGCGACGGGCGCTGGCATGGAAGGAGGCGCACCCCGACCGGTTCCGGGTCGTCGTCACCGCGAGCGCCGAGGAGTCGATGGCGCTTAATTCAATGCGTGGAGGCGGGATCATAATGGCGGGCAGCGGGATGTGCGAGGCCGGGAGGATAAAGCATCACCTCAAGCACAATCTATGGCGCAAGGAGTCCAGCATCGTCATCGTCGGTTTCCAGGCGGCGGGGACGCTCGGCCGCAAGATAGTCGACGGAGCTAAATATGTCCGTGTTCTTGGGGAAGACATCGCGGTGGCGGCCGACATCTACACGATCGGAGGGCTGTCGGCGCACGCGGACCGGGACGATCTGCTGGCCTGGGCCGGCGGATTCCGCTCGCCGCCTGAGCAGGTCTTCGTGGCCCACGGCGAGGAATCCGTTTCCCTTGGTTTCGCGCAGGAGCTGCGCGGCCGCCTCAAGTGGAACGCCGAGGTTCCGGTTCCAGGGCAGCCGCTGGAGGTCTGAAACCTGACGCGCCTCTCCCGGAACCACCGGCAATTCCTTTCATCTCTATCTTGAGATCGAAAGGAAAGGAGATGGGGGATGAAGGCAGCGAAGAAAATGAAGATCGTTCGGGGGATCGAGCCGATCCCCAAGGGATTTCATACAGTTACACCATGCCTGATGGTCCGCGGCGCGGACCGCGCTTTGGAGTTCTACAGGAAGGCGTTCGGGGCTGAAGTGCTCGACCGACTGACCGGCCCGGACGGCAAGTCGGTCATCCACGCGCAGATCAAGGTCGGGGACTCGTTCATTTTCCTTGGCGACGAAGTCCCGGGCATGGAGGGCGGCGCCCCCGAGAAATACGGAGGCTCGCCGGCGTCGCTCCACCTGTACGTCGAAGACGTGGACGCCGCGGTCGAACGGGCGGTGACGGCCGGCGCGCAGGTCCGGATGCCGGTCGCGGACATGTTCTGGGGGGATCGCTACGCCAAGGTCGCCGACCCGTTTGGGTACGAATGGGGGCTTGCCACCCGCAAGGAGGACTTGACCCCCGAAGAGATCCGCCGCGGTGCCGAGGAGTTCTTCAAAAAACAATCGGGCGGCGGCCATCAGTGAACCGCGACGTGCAGTGAATCGCCGAAAGCCGGGCGGCGGGGGCAGGGTGGATCGAAAAAGCTTCGTCGCGTTCCTTTTCCTTGCCTGGTGCGCCGCAACATTCGCCGGGGCGCCCGGCGCGCTGGGTCATGTACGGGAAACCCCGGAAGATATCCTGAAACAGATCGGCGTTGACGAGAATCCGGGGGGACAGGTTCCCCCCGGACTCGCCTTTCGAAACGAGGAAGGGAAAACGGTCCTGGTCGGGGATTTCTTCGTGAAGGGGCCGGTCGTCCTCACGCTCAATTATTACACCTGTCCCATGCTATGTCCCCTGACCCTGCGCAACCTGCTGTCATCTGCGGAAGCAGTGGGCGGGATATCGCTCGAACGCGATTTCCGGATCGTGACCGTCAGCATCGATCCCGACGAGATGCCCGAGGCGGCGCGCGCCCGGGCCGACGAAATGCACGGGATGATGAAGTCGGCCGGCCCCCCCGGTGCCAGATGGGCGTTCCTTTACGGAGGCCGGGAGGAAATCGCGAAGCTGACCGCAGCCGTGGGATTCCGTTACCGGAAGCTGGAAAACGAGTTCGCCCATCCCAACGTCGTCGTGGTTCTCACGCAAGGCGGGAAGATTTCCCGGTACCTGTACGGGATCGAGCAGGACCCGCGTGACCTGCGGCTGGCTCTCATCGAGGCGGCCGGCGGGAGGATAGGGGAGTCGCCGAACGTCAACCGGGCGCTGCTGTACTGCTTCCATTACGACCCGGTCGCGAAAAAATACGCGCTATACGCCAGGAACATCATGAAGGCGGGCGGCATTTTCACTCTTGTCTTGCTGGGGTCTTTGTATTTAGCCTTGTGGAAGCGCCGAAAACCAAGGACCCTTGCGGGTCGATCGGGGGATGGATGACGAACGCGTACGCGTCGGGCGAGGCGGCTTCGCGGTCCGCCCTCCAGATAGACGCCGTCTTTTTCTTCATAACGGCGGTTTCTCTCTTTTTCTTCTTCCTGGTCGAAGGGCTTCTCATTTATTTCGCCATACGATACCGCAGGAGGAAGGCCTCGGAGGACGCTGCGACCTCGGAGGTCAAGAGTCACCTCGTACTTGAAATCGTGTGGGTGATCATACCCTCCCTCGTAGTGCTGGCTTTTTTCGCCTACGGATACGTCGTTTATCGGGACGTCACCACGCCGGCCCCCGGCTCGAGCGACATAAACGTCATGGCCCGCCAGTTCTCGTACGAGTTCAAGTATCCCGACGGCCATACCACCGTCGACCTGCTGCGGCTGCCCGTCGGAAAGCCGGTCAAGCTGATCATGACCTCGCAGGACGTCCTCCACGGGTTCTTCCTCCCCGACTTCCGGCTCAAGCAGGACGTCGTGCCGGGGCAATACACCTACCTTTACCTGCATCCCGACAAGGAGGGGACATACGACATCTTCTGCACGCAATATTGCGGGGTGGGACATTCCACGATGCGGGGCAAGCTCGTCGTGATGTCCGCGGTCGATTATGCGAAATGGGCGCAGGCCGCGAAAACCGCGGGGGCCGCCCGGTCGCTTCCCGAGAAGGGGAAGGAACTGCTTTCGAAATCCGGCTGCCTGGGATGCCATTCCATCGACGGAAGCGTCAAGATCGGTCCGACCTTCAAGGGGCTTTACGGCAGGGAATCGCACCTTGAAGGGGATCGCGAGGTCTATGCGGACGAGGAATACATCCGTGAATCGATCTACGACCCGGGAGCCAGGATAGTAAAGGGTTTTCCCAACGTCATGCCGACCTTCAAGGGGCGTCTCTCCGACGACGACATCGCCGCGATAATCGCATACCTGAAAACGCTTCCGGGCGGGGATTCGGAGCGGGAGAAGGAAAAAAAGGAGAGGGGGGAGAGGAAAAAGTAACGAGAAAGGGCGATTAGCCGCCAGCCGGCACGCAACCTTATTGCGCATGACGACATCGCATACGGTGAAAATCGTAATAACGGCGGGAGATGAGGAATGGCGGAAACCACCGCTGACGGTGCGGCTATCACCCTGAACGGAAACGGGCGATCAAAGGGGTACCTGGAAGAAAAGGGATTCTGGTCCTGGGCCCTGACGCTGGATCACAAGCGGATCGGCGTTCTTTACCTGCTGACAACGCTTCTTTTCTTTCTCGTAGGCGGGATTTTCGGCCTCCTGATCCGGATCAAGCTGATGTATCCCGGGCAGGAGATATTCAGTGCCCACGTCTACAACGTAATTTTCACCCTCCACGGATCGATAATGATATTCCTCTTCGTTATTCCTGCGATTCCGTCGGGGCTGGGGAACTTCTTCATACCGCTGCTGATCGGGGCCCGGGACGTTGCTTTCCCAAGGCTCAACCTCGCCAGCTACTGGTTCTTCGTCGCGGGGATCCTGATCATGGTGTCATCGCTCCTTAGGCCCATGGACACGGGATGGACCTTCTACACCCCCTATTCCGCGAAGACCGCCGCCGACGTCACCCTCCTTTCCTTCGGCATCTTCCTTATCGGCATGTCGTCGATCCTGACCGGGCTCAACTTCCTCGTCACGATCCACAAGCTCCGGGCGCCCGGGATGGACTGGCACAAGCTGCCCCTTTTCATCTGGGGGATGTATTCGACGAGCATCATCCAGGTCGTCGCGACTCCCGTGGTGGGGATAACTTTCCTTCTCCTCGCGATGGAGCGGCTCTTCGGGATCGGTTTCTTCGATCCCGCAAAGGGAGGAGACCCGATCCTGTTCCAGCATTTCTTCTGGTTCTACTCGCACCCGGTGGTCTACGTCATGATCCTCCCCGCCATGGGAATCATCTCCGAGGTCGTGCCGGTCTTTTCGCGCAAGCCCATCTTCGGGTACAAGGCGATCGCATACTCGTCGCTGGCCATCGCGTTCATCGGGTTCTTCGTGTGGGGGCACCACATGTTCGTAAGCGGCATGTCCAAGACCGCCAGCATCATCTTCTCGTTCCTCACGTTCTTCGTGGCCGTCCCCACCGCGGTCAAGGTATTCAACTGGATCGCGACGCTCTACAAGGGGTCCATCACGTTCGAGTCGCCGATGCTGTACGCCCTGACATTCATATTCCTGTTCACGTTCGGCGGGCTGACCGGCATGTTCCTTGGCGCTCTTGCGACCAACGTCCATGTGCACGACACGTATTTCGTCGTGGCCCACTTCCACTACACGATGATGGGAGGGACGGTGGTGGGATTCCTCGCCGGGCTGCACTACTGGTTCCCCAAGATGACCGGCCGGATGCTCAGCGAGAAGCTTGCAAGGCTGGCGTGGCTCCTGACGTTCATCGGCTTCAACGTGACGTTCCTTACGCAGTTTTTCCTGGGGTACAAGGGGATGCCGCGGCGGTGGGCCGAGTATCCCGCGCAGTTCCAGGATCTCAACATCGTGTCCACCGTGGGATCGTGGATCCTCGCCGCTGGCATCCTGATCATGTTCGTCAATTTCATCCGGGGGTATTACGCGGGCGAGCCGGCGCCGGCCAATCCGTGGAAAAGCCTGACGCTGGAATGGCAGGCGGCATCCCCCCCGTCGACGGAGAATTTCGAGAAGATCCCCGTGGTGACGGATTGGCCGTACGGCTACTCCAAGAGGAAGCCGGAAGGAAATGAGTGATCATACGGTACACCCGGAAATGGCCGCGGAGGGATCCGGCCACGCGCACATGGATCCGGCGCAGGCGTACGACGCCGCAAAGCTGGGGATATGGACTTTCCTTGCGACCGAGGTCCTGCTGTTCGGCGGGCTTTTCACGGCTTACATCGTCTTCCGCCTCAAGTTCCCGGAGATGTTCCGGATCGACCATGCCCACCTGAACCGGATCATGGGAGCGACCAACACGGTCGTCCTCATATGCAGCAGCCTGACCGTGGCGCTCGGCATCGCGGCCGTACGGAAGGGGAAGCAGGGGCTGCTCAAACTTTATCTTGCCCTGACGATCCTCCTGGCGGCGGTGTTCCTCGGGATAAAGTACGTGGAGTGGAACGAGAAGTTCGCCCACGGGCTGTTCCCCGACACCGACGTGTTCTTCTCCCTTTACTTCGTGATGACGGGGCTGCACGGTCTCCACGTCCTGGGAGGCATGCTGGTTCTCGGAGGCGTTCTGGCGCTTGCGTGGCGGGGAAAATTTTCGGAGCGTTATTATACGCCGGTGGAAGTTTCCGGTTTATACTGGCACTTCGTGGACCTTGTATGGATCTACCTGTTCCCCCTGTTCTACCTTATAGGGTAGGAGAGCCATGAAGAGCTCGCACGGCACGGGTTACGGAATCTACCTGGCGGTCTTTGCGGCCCTGCTGGTCTTGACCGGGGCGACCGTCGCGGTATCCTACATCGACCTGGGGGTAATGAACGTCGCCGTCGCCCTGCTCATCGCGTCGCTCAAGGCCTCTCTCGTCGCGCTGTTCTTCATGCACCTGAAGTTCGAGAACAAGCTCGTCTGGGCGTTTGCGCTGGTCCCGATCTTCTTCCTGGTGCTCATCGTCGGGGGGACGATCTCGGATACCCTGTACCGCTGAAAATCCAAGGAGGCAATCATGCTGGGAAGGGCGACCGTCGGCCTGTTCTTCCTGCTCCTCGTCTGGGGAAACCTGGTGGCGGGTCTCAAGGCGGGCCTCGCATGCCCGGACTGGCCGCTTTGCCACGGGAAGATCCTGCCGCCGTTCCGGATGGACATCTACATGGAGTTTCTCCACAGGGTGATCGCCGCCGTGGCGGCCCTGTTCCTGGCGGCCCTTTCGTGGAGCCGGTTCCGGGACTACCGCGGGGCGGCGAGGGCCGTGCCCATACTGGCCGTGGGCCTGGTCGCCGTGGAGGTGGTTCTCGGGGGTGCGGTGGTCCTTCTGCGCATTCCTGCGCAGCTGACGACGGTCCATTTCATGATCGGCCTCGTCGTGTTCCTCCTCGCCGTTTACATGGCTTCCTTCGACGGTTTCCGGGAGCCGCCCGCGTTTTCCCTGTCGGGGCGGTCCGCCTTGTTCTTCGGGGTCGGCGCGCTGGTCTTCATGCTGGCGGCCCTGGGGGCATACGTTCGGCACGCCGACGCGGGACTTGCCTGCACGGATTGGCCGTCCTGTTTCGGCGGAATCATTCCGACGGTTTTCTCTGGACACGTCCTGATCCACTTCTCGCACCGGGTGCTTGCGGCCCTCGTGTTCCTTACGATTATCGCGCTTTATGCGGCGGTCTCCCTTGACAGGCGATACAGGGAGAGCAAGAGGCTCGCCGGGGCCCTCCTGATGCTGGCCGTGGGCCAGGTCTTGATAGGCGGCGCGGTCGTGCTGACCAAGCTGTATTTCCTCGCGACGGGCCTCCACCTTGCCGTCGCGCTCGGGATGCTGACCGTCCTCTTTCATCTTTGGGCGCGTGAAGTCAAGCGGGGGGAGGCGATGCCATAGAACCGCTGACCATGCCCGGGAAAGCGATGGCGAGGGAATCTCTGCATCCCGCCGGCGGTTTCCTGGCGTCGGCGCTGCTTATTTCAAGGCCCGGAATCGCCGCCGGCGTGACACTTTCGGGCCTGTCGGGGATGGTTTTGGCGGGGAAGGGCCTGCCGCCGCCGGGCCTGGGGGCGGTGTGCCTCGCCTGCATCATCATGGCCGCCTGCGGATCGGCAGTGGCAAACGGCCTCCTCGACGCGGACATGGATGCGCGCATGCGCAGGCTCGACGCCAGGGTATCGGCGCTCGAGAAGGTGGGGAGAAAGGAGGCCCTGGCGATCTCCCTCGCCCTGACCGCGGGCTCGCTTACGCTGTCATTGTTCTTCCTTCCCGCCGCGGCATCGCTTCTTCTCCTGGCGGCGATCGGAAGCTACACCGCGCTCTACACGATTTATTTCAAACGGCGGTCTCCTTACGGCAGCGTGCCGGGGGGGATCCCCGGGGCTCTCCCCGTCCTTATAGGGTACGCCGCGGTCGAGCCTCGCCTGGGAGCCGACGGCATTCTCCTTTTCCTGCTGATGCTTCTGTGGCAGCCGCCCCATTTCTGGGCGCTGGCGCTCAAGCACAAGGAGGATTACCGTTCCGCCGGCTTTCCCGTGATGCCGGTAGCGCTCGGTGAGCCCTACACCAAAATATTGATCTTCGTATATGCGGCGGCGCTGCTGCCTCTTTCCATGGGCATGTGGTGGCTGGGGTACTGCTCGGCGGCATTCGCTGCGTCCGCGATCGCCCTCGGGGCTTACTTCCTCTTTTCCTGCTACCGGAACATCGTGGCCTCGCCCAGGTTCGGCCGGGCGTTCGGCGCCTCGATCGTATACATAATGGGGATCCTTCTTGCGGTCATAGTGGACGTATCCGCACGCTCCATCCGGTAAACCGCGGTCATCTCCACTCGCGGCGGCGGGCGGGATGCGTTATCATTATCAATCAACACGAACCTTCCTGGAGAATCCTGCAATGAGCCTTCTTGTCGTCGGTTCGATGGCGTTCGACAGCATAAGGTCACCTTTCGGGGAAGTGGAAAAGGTCGTCGGTGGGTCTGCCACCTACTTCTCCCTGGCGGCGAGCTACCTGGCGCCTGTAAGGCTTGTGTCGGTGGTCGGGAAGGACTTCCCGCAGCATACCGTCCGGATGCTCTCCGCGCGGTCGATCGACACGAAGGGGCTGATGGTCGCCGATGGCAAGACGTTCCGCTGGAAGGGGTACTACGAGTACGACCTGAACACGGCCCACACGGTCGAAACGGAGCTGAACGTGTTCCGGGATTTCGCGCCCGTGCTGCCCGAGGAGTACCGGGACACCCCCTATGTTTTCCTCGGGAACATAGATCCGCGCATCCAGATGGACATGCTCTCACAGGTGCGAAATCCCAAGCTTGTCGCCCTGGACACCATGAACTACTGGATCGAGAACAGCCCGGGGCCGCTTCGCGAGGCGATCGGAAAGGCGGACATAGTGATATTCAACGAGAGCGAGCTGCGGGAGATATCCGGAGAATACAACCTGGTGAAGGCGGCGCGCGCCGTCATGAGCTGGGGGCCGACCCGCGTAGTGGTCAAAAGGGGAGAATACGGCGTGCTGCACCTTTCGGACGGCACGATGTTCGCGGCGCCGGCCTATCCGCTCGAAACGATCTTCGATCCCACCGGCGCCGGCGACAGCTTCGCCGGAGGTTTCATGGGGTACCTCGCCTCCCGCGACGGTTCGGAGCCCACCGAGATGGACTACCGCCTCGCGACCATGTTCGGGAGCGCCATAGCTTCATTCACGGTGGAGGCGTTCAGCACCGAGCGGCTGGAGAACCTGTCTCCAGGGGATATCGCCTCGCGGGTCGATGCCTTCAGGGCGCTTACGGAGTTCCGTGTTTGAGGGATGGCAAAAGAACAAATTTGTAATGTTTTTTGCACAAGTGGTTTCACATTGTTTTTCTGCATGAAAAATGTCTTGTAATATCAAGTTGTTTTGACGGTGACCGGATGGCATGATAATTGTTTGCAAGAAATGCATCACATGGCCGAAAGGCCGGAAAATTCCCGGGGCTACCCCTCCCTCGGGGCTTCGACGACGACCCGGCGCACCTCCACGCAGGGTCGTCGTTTCCTTTTCGATCCGCAACAGGCGAAGCTTTGGTTCCTTGACCCCGCCGCAGTCAAGGGCATAGAATGTTGACCGGTTTTGTTGTTTCGTAGGAGACGATAATGTCAAGACTTTCCGCCGCCGCAGGGCTGGCCTGGCAGATAGCCGCATCCGAGGCCGCCACCGCCCGGCATCCCCTCATCGAACGGGAGCATCTGCTGATCGGGATCCTGAGCCTTAACAAGGCGCTGGGATTCCTCCGCTTCTCAAAGGTCGAGGCGCTTCCAGTCGAGGCTGTGCGCGCCGAAGCGGACGGCATCGAACAGATCCTGGGATCGATGGGAATATCGCCGGTTTCCTTCCGGCGCGGAGTCCGGTCGAGGCTGCGGCCCGGTTTCGCCCATCCCGCCGAGCAGGTGGTGCACCGAAGCGATGCCTGCAAGGCCATATTCCGCAGGGCGAACGAGTTTGCCGATCGGGCAAAAGCCGTGGAAACCTGCGCGCAGCACCTGCTGGGAGCCGTTCTCGAGGATCCGGGTCCGGTGATTACGGCGGTTATCGTCGGGGCGGGGCTGGAGCTGGAGGCATTTCGCAAGGAGGTCCTGTCCGAAAACGCGGCGGCCGGAAGGCAGCGCGTGACCCGCGAGGAAGCGGGTACGGCGATCCCGATGGAGGAGGAGTCCCGCGTATCGGAAACCCCCCTTCTCGACCGGTATGGACGCGACATAACCCGGGCCGCGCGGGAAGGGCGGCTAATGCCGTTCGTCGACTCCGAAAGAACGCGAAACACGCTCCGCCAGCTGCTCAAGGTGCTTCTGATGCCGACGAAGAACAACCCGGTTCTCGTCGGAGAGGCGGGGGTCGGAAAGACCGCGATCGTTGAGGCGCTCGCGGAGCGCATCGCGATGGGGCGGGACAGGCGTGTGCTGGGCGGGAAGCGGCTGGTGGAGCTTTCGATGGCCGAGCTGGTGGCGGGGACCAAGTACCGGGGGGAGTTCGAGGAACGTCTGACCAGGCTGATCGAGGAGGTCCGCGCCCACCCCGAAGTGATCATGTTCATCGACGAATTCCACACGGTGGTCGGGGCCGGCCGCGCTGAAGGCGCCCCCATGGACGCGGGGAACATCATGAAGCCTGCGCTCGCGCGAGGTGAGCTCCGCTGCATCGGCGCGACCACCATCGCCGAGTTCCGCCGCAGCATCGAGAAGGACCCGGCCCTGGAGCGCCGCTTCCAGCCCATACAGGTGATAGAGCCCGCCAGGGACGAAACGCGGGAAATCCTGATGGGCCTGCGCGCCCACAGGGAGTCGCACTTCGGGGTGACTATCACCGATGAGGCGATAACTGCGGCGGTAGATCTGTCGATCCGGTTCGACCCGACGCACTTCCTGCCCGACAAGGCGATCGACCTGCTGGACCGCGCATGCGCCGAATGCCGCGTGCCCCTGCTCTCGCTGGCGCTGGAATCGGACCGCGTCGGCCCCATGGGGGTCGCCGTGGTCAAGCCGGAGGTCGTGGCGCGGGTCGTCGCCGAGAAGATGGGGATCCCCATCGAGGTCGTCCGCGGGGGAATGGGGGGGCTTACGGAGTCCCGGATCCGCGGCCTGGAGGAATACCTCAACCGCCACATCGTCGGCCAGAAGGACGCCGTCTCCTGGGTGTGCCGCCGCCTGCTCCTGGCGCACGCCGGCCTGGGGGACCGCCGCCGCCCGCTGGGGGTGTTCCTCTTCCTCGGGCCGTCCGGCGTGGGAAAGACCGAGCTGGCGCGGCGCATGGCCGCCTACCTGTTCTCGGACGAGCGCTCCTTCATCCGGCTGGACATGTCGGAGTTCCAGGAAGACGCGAGCGTCAGCCGCCTTGTGGGAGCCTCTCCGGGATACATCGGTTACGACGAGGGGGGACAGCTGACCGGCAGGGTCCGGACGACCCCCTACTCGGTCGTCCTCCTGGACGAGGTGGACAAGGCTGCCCCGAGGGTTTTCGACCTGTTTTTGCAGATGTTCGACGAAGGGAAGATTACCGACGGGCAGGGGCGCACCGCGGACGTGCGGAACGTCATATTCGTGATGACGGGGAACATACGCGTCGCCAAGGAGATGGGATTCCACGCCGGGAACCGCGCGGCGCTGGCCGCCGGCGCTCTCGCGGAGGCTCGCAAGCGCTTCCGGCCGGAGTTCCTGAACCGGATCGACGAGCAGATCGTATTCCGGCCGCTTTCCCCCGATGATGTGCGGCAGGTCCTGGACATCCACCTTTCGACGCTGGTGGAGCACCTTCTGAACATGCACGGCGTAAGGCTCGAGATCGATCCCGAAGCAAAGGAATGGCTCGTCGCCGCCGGCTACAGCGCGGAGTACGGCATCCGCGAGCTGGGGAGGATCATAGACAGGCACGTCCGGGGACCTATCGGCGAGATGAGCGCCGACGGCGAGCTTTCCAGGCGGGCCAGGAAGGAGCAGCCCATTTCGCTCCGTAAGGAGGGTGAAGGCGTCCGCATCCGTTAGCCGCGGGCATAGAACCTTTTTCCCGACGGGGGTATCCTAAAGACAGACGGGATCCCGCAGCCAACCGTTACGTCCACACGGGAGGTGGGAAATATGAAAACCATTCTCAGCCGGTTCAGCCCTGCAAGCAGGAAGAACGTGGACCGCGAGACCGATCCATACATACCCCGCAAGAGCGCTTCGGCGGTCGGAGCCTGCCCTGAATGCCACGCCATCAGGCGAAACAAGCGATGGCACCTTGACGAAAACGAGTACGCGACCCTCCGGAAGAAGACCGGGACCGTCGTCCTGGAACGCTGCCCGGCGTGCAGAAAGATAGCGGACGGCTTCCCGTCCGGTGTGGTCCAGCTGCGAGGAGGCTATCTCCTCGAGCACCGGGACGAAATCCTCAAGCTTGTAAGGAACGAGGAAAAAAGAGCCGCCGGGATCAACCCGCTCGAGCGCATCATCTCCGTCACGGAAGAAAAAGACAGGATGGAGATCGCCACGACCGACGAGAAGCTCGCCCAGCGTATAGGGCGCGAGCTGCGCAAGGCGTTGAGGGGGACGGTACGGTACAAATGGTCGGAGGACTCGAAGCTTCTGCGCGTGAACTGGGCGAGGGAGGCGTGAAGTCAGAATAGTATCTTGCGCAATACGTTTTCGTTTGCGTCAGTGAAAAAGACCGTCCCCTCGACGCCGGCGATCCCGGCCGGCGCGTTAAGCAGCGCCTGGGGAGCGTCGCCGTCCCGTGTCGTTGCGGCCTCGAAATTGCCGACGAACGTCGTGACGCTGGCTGTGCTGCCGATCCTTCGAACGGCGTGGTTCCCGGTGTCGGCAAGGTAAAGGACCGATCCCACCGCCGTTATCCCGGAGGGGGAAGAGAACAGCGCGCTCCCTGCGCTGCCGTCCGCGAAACCCGCCGTGCCGGCGGTGCCGGCGAACGTCGTTGCCGTTCCCGAGGCGCCGGAGACGTTCACCCTTCTTATCGTGTGGTTCCCCGTGTCGACGACGAAGAGGGTGGTGGCGAGGGTCGCCGCGAGGGCGGCGATCCCCTGGGGCCTGTCGAACCGGGCCACGGAGCCGGTTCCGTTAGCGCTTCCCGGATTCCCGGCGAGGCCGGCCAGCGTGGTGACAGTACCGCCGGTCGTCACCCTCCTGACCGTGTGGTTCCCCGTGTCGGCGACATACAGGTTCGTGCCGTCGGTGGCAATCCCCTGCGGGGAATTGAAGCGGGCCGAGGAACCGGTCCCGTCCACCGAGCCCGCGCTCCCGGCGAGGCCGGCAAGAGTCGTCACCGTTCCCGCCGCCGTGATGCTCGAGATCGTGTGGTTTACATTGTCGCAGACATACAGTGTGGTCCCGATGGCGGCGATCCCGACCGGTCCGGCGAACGGTCCCAGGGTCCCCGGGACGATGGTTACGACCCCTGCGGACGTGATCTTCCGGATCGTGCCGTTGCCCGTGTCGGAGACGAACACGTTATCCCCGATGACGACGGCGCCCGCAGGCGCGCGGAATCGCGCGGCGGATCCGGTCCCGTCGGCCGCTCCCGCATTGGGCGGGTTTCCCGCCGCGGTGGTCACCGCCCCCCCGGTCGTGATCCTGCGGACCGTGTGGTTCAGCGTGTCCGCGAGGAACAGGGAAGCGCCGTCGGATCCTATCCCCCTGGGGGTGTTGAAACCGGCTGACGTTCCCACCGGGTTGTCGGCCGACCCGGGGATCCCGGCGGTGCCGGCCAGGGTCGTCACGAATCCGGACGCGTTTATCCTGCGTACGACGTGGTTCCGGCTGTCGGCGACGTATAGGTCGGTCCCGATCGCCGAAAGCGAGGACGGCGAGAAGAACCTGGCGAGCGGCCCGGCGACGTTGTCGGTAAAGCCGAATATCCCGGCCGCCCCCGCGAACGTGGTCGCTTCGCCGACCGCGCCGGCCGACGGCGTCAGCTTCCGTATCGTGTGGTTGCCCGTATCGGCGACGTAGACATCCAACCCGATGACGGCGACGCCTTCGGGCGTCGAGAAGCTTGCGGACGTTCCTACGTTATCGGCGGCGCCAGGGTTTCCCGAGCCGGCGTAGGTCGTGGTTCCGCCGGAAAGCGACACCCGCCTGATCTTGTGGTTTCCCGAATCCGCCACGTACAGGAAGGTGAGGTCCGTCGCGATTCCCTTCGGAGAGGAAAACCTCGCCAGAGTCGCAATATCGTTGTCGACGGCCCCCGACGCTCCCGGGGAGCCCGCAAGCGTCGTTACCGAGCCGCTGGTGGAAACAATTCTGCGGATCGTGTGGTTCCCCGTGTCGCAGACGAACAGTACGGCGCCCAGGGCCACGATTCCCGCCGGCGACCTGAACCGCGCCGCCGCGCCCGTTCCGGCCGGGTCGTCCGCCGAGCCCGGGACGCCGGCTTTGCCCGCCAGGGTGGTGACGGCGCCGGTGACGGTGTCGATCCGGCGTATTACATGATTCGCGGCGTCGGCGACGAAGAGATTGGTGCCGACGGCGGCTACGCCGGAAGGAGACGAGAACCGGACGAGCGCCCCGGTGCCGTCGAAGAATCCCGCTCCCCCCGCGGCGCCTGCAAGCGTAGCCACGGATTCCGCGGTTTCGGATTCGACGGTTCCGCATCCTGAAAGAACCGTAAGGCATGCGCATGCGAAGATGGCCGCACGGGCAAACGATCCAAAGGACGAACGCGGCATCGCCTTTCTCCCTTCCGCGGCAGCCTGCGACGCGCCGCGGCACATGCGGCTATATTATTCCTTGCCGAGCGCCGATACGAGCGCTTTTCCGAAGTCGCGCGCCGCCGGAGGCCCGTTGGCGGTCACGATCTTCCCGGAGACCACTACGGGCTTCCCCACGAACACCGCTCCGCCTTTCTGCATTTCCTTCTTCGATGCCTCGGTCTCGTAGCATGTTGCCTCGACGCCCTTGAGCACGCCCGCTATGGCCAGGGTCGCGCCGGACAGGCAGATCCCTCCGACGACCTTGCCCGCTGCCTTCGCCTCGCGGAGAAGCCTGTGGAGGTCTTCGTCGTTCCAAAGGTGTTCCGGCGTCCCCCGGCCTCCTATGACGACAACGGCGTTGTAATCGGATGCCCTGGCATCCCGGATCCTTACGTCGGGATTCTCAACGGCCCCCAGCATCCCCTTGGCGGGCGCCCTCTCGCGGGCCGCTATCGCGACTCCCGCGCCGGCATCGGCGACCTCCTCGCGCGGGTGAGCCAGCTCCTCGTCCCGGAAGTTCTCCTGGCAAATGACGAACAGCACCTTTTTCCCTTCCAGCGGCTTCATTCCTGGCCCCTCCTTTCCTGATAAGGATTCGTCGTCGCAGTCTCTTCCATTGTAACTCCGCCGGGAAATCGTCTATCTTTCTCTGAAAGGATCGGAAAAATCTTCCATGGAAGAGAGGAGCGCGATGAAGGACACGCTGAAAGTCGGATTGACGCACACGCACAAATTCCGCGTGCCGGAGAACAAGACGGTGCCGTACCTTTACCCGGAGGCCAAGCCGTTCCAGGAGATGCCCAAGGTGTTCGCCACCGGCTTCATGGTCGGCCTGATGGAGTGGGCATGCATCGAAGCCATGGCGCCCCACCTGGACCCGGGGGAAGGCAGCGTCGGAACGCTCGTTAACGTGACGCACACCGCCGCGACTCCGCCCGGCATGGAGGTGACGGTCCTGGTCCGGTGCATCGGCGTGGAAGGCCGGCGGACCGTGTGGGAAATAGAGGCGAAGGACGAGGTCGAGGGGATAGGGAAGGGGACGCACGAGCGGTTCACCGTCGACTTCGCCAAGTTCAACGCCCGCGTTGCGAAGAAGGCCGGCGGGGCGTAATGCCGGCGCGGAAGTAGCCGATATGTAAAACATTGTTTAATGGCCCCCCTTCAAGCGCGAATGGTGCATGAGGCACGCGGCAACGGAACCGGGACTTGGGCGCAGTCATCAATAAAGCAGGGGGTCCGTTATGGGAACAGACTTGAACATTCGGATCACCGGCGGCGCGGGGCAGGGCGTCCATACCGTCGGATCGATCGTCTCCCGGATGGCGGTCCTGTGGGGGTATCATTTCCACGCAACCCAGGACTACATGAGCCGGATAAGGGGCGGTCGCAACTCCTATACCGTGCGGATCGGTTCCGACCCGGTGCGCGCCGGCAGGGAAGAGGCGGACCTCCTGCTGTGCCTCGACCCGGCTCATCTCGATTATTTCCTATCCAGGCTGTCCAAGGGCGGACTGGCGCTTGCGGACGTTCCGTCCGCGCCTGCGCCGGTCCTTTCGGTCCCTCTCAAGCAGATGGCCGTTTCGGCCGGTAGTCCCATACTGGCGAACATGGCGGGGGCCGGCATCATCGCGCGCGCCCTGGGAATTCCGCTGGAGGCGCTGGCCCCGCTCCTGGCCGCCGACTTCAAGGGAGATTTCCTCGAGAAGAACCGGAAGGCGTTCGCCCTGGGGGATGAATGGGCAAATGAGCGCATAGGGGACCGACTCCGTCTTCCGCGCGCCCCGTTTTCTCCCCGGGTGGTGATGTCCGGCAACGAAGCGATCGCCATCGGAGCGCTTGCCGGAGGCTGCAAGTTCGCCGCCGGGTACCCCATGACGCCGGGAACGGGGGTCCTGTCCGTGCTGGCGGACAACGGCCCCGCATCCGGGCTGGTATTCGAGCAGGCGGAAGACGAGATAGCGGCGCTCAACATGGCGATAGGCGCATCCTACGCCGGCGCGCGCTCCATGGTGGCGACGTCGGGAGGCGGATTCGCACTGATGGTGGAGGCACTCTCCCTGGCCGGCATGCTGGAGACCCCGGTGGTCCTTTATATAGGGATGCGGCCGGGACCCGCTACCGGCATGCCCACCCGGACCGAGCAGGGCGAGCTCGACTTCATCCTGTCCGCGGGGCATGGCGAGTTCCCCAGGCTCGTCCTTACGCCGGGCTCCCCGGAGGAGGCATTCGACCTTGCGCAGCACGCGATGGACCTGGCCGAGGAGTTCCAGGTCCCGGCCATCCTCCTGTCCGACCAGTACCTGGCGGACACGATACTCGACATGGACCCGGCTTCATTCGAGATTCGACCCGCGCGCAGGCACGTCGTCAGGGGGGCTGAGATTCGCCGCGGGGCGAACGGAAAGTATCTCAGGTACGCGGCGACCGCTGACGGCGTCTCCCCGATGGCGGTTCCCGGCGAGCCGGGAATCTCCGTGGTGACGGGCAGCGATGAGCACACGGAAGACGGGCACCTCACGGAGAACCACGGCGTCCGGATCCTGATGGTCGAGAAAAGGCGGCGGAAGGGAGAGTCGCTTGCGCTGAGAAGGCTCCCCCCGCTGTTGTCCGGATCGCCCAACGGCGATGCCGTCCTGATCGGGTTCGGATCGACGAAAGACGTGATCGGGGAGACCGTCAGGCTCCTGGCCGCGGACGGGATCGCGGCGGCTGCGGTACACCTGCGGCAGGTGTGGCCCTTCCCCGCGAAGGAGATGGCGGAAATCGCGTCCCGCTACGAGGTGGCGCTCACGGTTGAGAACAACATCACGGGCCAGCTCGCCAGGCTGATCAGGAGGGAGTCCGGCGTGGAGGTAGCGGGAACGATCTCCCGCTACGACGGACTGCCCTTCACTCCCGGGGCGCTGGCGCCGGAAGCGAGGAAAAGGATATGGGAAGCCCGTTCGACACGGACGTCGAGAACGCGTGGTGCACAGGCTGCGGAAACTTCGGGATCCTGAACGCGGTAAAAAAGGCGCTGGAGATGCTGGGGCGGGAGAAGCACGAGATCGTGCTCGTCTCGGGGATCGGGCAGGCCGCGAAGCTTCCCCACTATGTCGACGTCAATGTGTTCGACGGCCTGCACGGCAGGGCGCTGCCTGCGGCCGCCGGCATCAAGATGTCCAACCCGTCGCTGACCGTCGTCGTGACGAGCGGTGACGGCGACATCTACGGCGAGGGCGGGAACCACTTCATCCACAATATCCGCCGCAACGTCGACATCGCCTTGTTCGTCCACGACAACCAGGTCTACGGCCTGACCAAGGGGCAGCCGTCTCCTACCAGCGATACCGGATGGACCGGCTCGCTCAACCGGTCGGGCGTCATTTCGGGGCCGTTCCCACCGCTGGCGGTGGCCGTATCGCTGGGCTGCGGATTCGTGGCGAGGGGATACGCGGCCGACGTGGATTTCACGGCGGACCTGATGCTGGAGGCGATCCGGTTCAAGGGGTTCGCCCTGGTCGACATACTTCAGCCTTGCGTGACTTTCAACAAGAAGAACACCTACCAGTGGTACGGGAGGATGGTATACAAGATCCCGCCGGAGCACGACGCGCGGGACCGGATGAAGGCGTTCGCGCTCGCGCTGGAATGGGAGGAGCGGATTCCCATCGGCGTCCTGTACCGTGTGGAGCGCCCCGCCTTCGAGGAGCTGCATCCTGCCATAGGGGGACCTCCTCTGCACGCACGGGAAACCTCCGCGGAGACCGTCCGGGAGATGCTGCGTAAGCGGACCCTGCAGCCGGGCTGATTCAGGTTTTCTTCTTTTTCGTGGAGGCGGGAGCGGGGGTAGGGTAATTTTTCACTTCTTCCTGCCTGCGACGGTCGGCCTGCGTCCCGAAAAAACCGATGCCCACGATCGTGGCCAGGATGGCTGCCGCGTAGGCCGCCGTCGCCAGGATGGAATCGGCCTGCTGGAGCCCTTCGCTCAGGTACCGTATGATTCCGTATATCGACAAGCCCACGAAGATCGTCACGCAGAAGTGAAACCCGAAAATTGCAAACGGCTTCGGAACCTGCATGCATCCCCCTTTTCGGTTTTCTTGGTATAGTTATCCTACCATGGAAGCCCTTCCGGTCCTGACGCTGGTCGTCGCGGCGGCGACGCTCCTCGCCGTTCTGCTGCGCCGGCCGCCTGATTCCCGCGAGCGGATGGACCAGCTGGAAAAAGGCTTCACAGACGCGCTCCGCGCCAGCGCATCCGACCTTGCCCGCGCGCAGGCCGACTCCTCGGCGCGGATCCGCCAGGAAGTATCGGAGAACCTGCTCAAGGGGATCGACGACATTTCCCGCAGGATAGAGGAACGGCTCTCGGAAATACGCGTCGAAGTCGCGCGGGAGCTGTCGGAGACGGCCGACCGCAACCTCAAAGGATTCGACCAGGTGGCGGGGCACCTCAAGGAGCTGTCCGCGGCCACGGGGCAGGTGGTGCTGCTGTCCCGGGACATCAACCAGCTTAACGTACTGCTCACCCAGCCGAAGGCGCGCGGGGCGTTCGGGGAGCTCACCCTTTCACAGATGCTGTCCGACCTGTTCGGGGACCACGCCGACATGTTCGAGCTCCAGTTCCAGATGGAGTGGGGGGAGCGGGCCGACGCGGCCGTATTCGTGAGGCCGGACCGGAGCCAGTTCGTCTGCGTGGACGCGAAATTCCCGATGTCCAACGCGCAGCCGCTGATGGAAGGGGAGATCGACGAAGCTGCCCGGAGGGACTATGAGAAGGCATTCGCCCGCGACGTGCTGATACAGGCCGAATCGATCCGCTCGAAATACATCCGGCCTCCCGTGACGCTGGATTTCGCATTCCTCTTCGTCCCCGCCGAGTCCGTCTATTACCTCGTCCTTCGCAACCGGGCCCTCCACGAGCAGCTCCTGAAGCTCCAGGTGATCCCCACGTCCCCCAACAGCTTCTACGCGTATCTGCAGGCGCTTGCGTTCGCCTTCCGGGGATTCAAGATCGAGCAGAAGACCAGGGAGATCCAGGCGCTCCTGGAGCGCGTGGGGAAAGATTTCGAGAAGTTCGCCGACAACTTCAGGCTCTTCGGGAGGCACCTGGACAACGCCCAGGCCAGGTACATGGAGTCGGTGAGGGACGTGGAGCGGTTCCGGGCGCGGATCGGCTCCTTGAGGAGCGGGGAGGGGGAGCTGCCTGAGGGGTGAGGCGGCTCCGCCCCCCTTACCGGTCGAGCTGTGCGTGAAGCCTGCCGCGCAGCCGGAGGACCGCCTGTGCGTGCAGCTGGCAGATGCGCGGTTCACCGAGGCGGAAGATCTCGCTGATCTCGCGCATGGTCAGGTCTTCGTAATAGTAAAGGGCTATAAGCTGTTTTTCCCTTTCGGGAAGCGTGTCGATCGACTTGGCCAGCACTTCCTTGAGGTCCCGAAGCAGCTCCTCTTCCCGCGCTTCGTCCTTCGCCGCCTCGGATAGGTAGTACTGGATGCCCGCGCCGTCCCCGTCCTCCTGGGATTCGTCGTGGGAAAGGACCGACAGCCCCGAGAGCATCGCCAGCTTTTTCCGCAGCTCGTCCAGCGAGATCCCCAGGTCTGCGGCTACCTCATCTTCCTCGGGGGGGCGGCCGAGAAGTCCTTCGAGCCGGGAGTACGCGTTCTGCAGACGGGTGGATGACTGGCGTATAGACCGGGGGAACCAGTCCATCTCCCGGAGATAGTCGAGCATGGTTCCGCGGATCCTGAATTCCGCATACGTCTTGAACTTGATCCCGCGAGAGGGGTCGAACCGATCGACGGCGTCGAGCAGCCCGACGATTCCCGAGCTTACGAGGTCGTCCATCTCGATGTTCGGCGGGACGCGCATCTTGATGCGCGCCGCGTGATATTTGATCGTGGGGATGAATTCGTTTACCAGCGCATCCCTGTCGACCGCCGGAGGTGGGGGCGCCGCCTGACGTCGGCATGCCGTCACGGCTTCTCTCGGGGCCATATCTGCTCCTCTCTTCGAGCGGACGTTCGTGGAATTCGCTCCGAGTAAGAGCAACAGGCATGCCAAGGATGTAATGGCCAATATTTTATTGAAATATAATGAGATTATGCTGCTGGAGACCGGGACGACGACGCAAGGGCAGTCAAATAATTGACAATAGTTCAGGCGTCTGACAATTCTTGGCAGCCTCGCTGCCTTCGCTTGAGCATCTCGAGAAGGGTAGTCCGCTTCAGCCCCAGGAGGGCGGCGGCCTTGTTCTTGTTGCCCTTGGTAAGGGCCATGGCGTGTGCGATCAGGTGGTCCTGGAACGCTTCCGTCGTCTTGCGGAAATCGATTCCGTCGACGCCGAATTCCACCCCCGAGGTGATGCGTATCGCGGCGCTGTCCCGCATGGCGGGAGGGAGGTCGCTCTTTTCCATCCACCCTTCGTTCTTCAGTACGACCAGCCGTTCCACCAGGTTTTCCAGCTCCCTGATGTTTCCCGGCCAGGAGTATCGCATCATGGCTTCCATCGCCTCCGGGCGGAATCCGGGGTGATGGCGGCCCGTCTTCCGGTTCCACTTGGCGAGGAAATGCCCGGCCAGGACCGGCACGTCGTCGATGCGCTCGCGCAGGGCGGGAAGGTGGATGGGGATCACGTTCAGCCGGAAGAAGAGGTCCTGGCGGAAACGCCCCGCGGCGATCTCCTTCTCGAGATCCCTGTTGGTCGCGGCTATGACGCGTACGTCCACGTTCACAGTCTTGGTTCCGCCCACCGGGATGAACGACTGGTCCTGGAGGACTCTCAAAAGCTTCACCTGCAGGGACGGGCTCATCTCGCCGATCTCATCCAGAAAGATCGTCCCCCGGTTGGCCATTTCGAACCGGCCGCTGCGCTCGACGTGCGCGCCCGTATAAGCCCCCTTGACGTGGCCGAACAGCTCGCTTTCCAGAAGCTCGGCCGGTATGGCGGAGCAGTTCACGGGCACGAGAATCCGGTCCGCCCGCTTGCTGTTGTAGTGGACTGCGCGTGCGATCAGCTCCTTTCCTGTCCCGCTCTCGCCCAGGATAAGGATTGTCGAGTCGGTGGCGGCGACCTTCCGGACCAGGTCCAGCACCTGCCGGATCGGCTCGCTCAAGCCTACTATGTTCTCGAACGTGTAATGCCTTATCGCCTGGGTCTTTAGGTGTACGTTCTCCTTCCGCACTGCTGTGAACTCCAGCGCCCGCCCGACGAGGTTTGCGACTTCCACCACCTTGAACGGCTTGGTGATGTAGTGGAATGCTCCGAGCTTCATCGCCTGAACCGCGTTCTCGACTGTGGCGAACGCAGTCATAAGTATGACTTCGCACTTGGGCAGGACCTTCTTTGCGTGGGCAAGGACCGCCAAGCCGTCGACACCGGGCATCATGAAGTCGGTCAGGACCACGTCGATGTCGGTCCGGTCGATGATCGAGATCGCCTCGCTGCCGGATTTGGCCAGGTGGAGGCGGATGTCCGGCGAGGCAAATACTTCCTTCAGAAGGGAAATGGTGTTTTCTTCGTCGTCGGCGATAAGCAGCGTTTTGGGCATATGCCGATTTTACCGCGGTTTGGATAAAGTTTCGCTACGATTCGGTCGATATGCACCCTGCAGGCAGAAACTGCCCACCGGAGGCCTATTTCGCGTGAAACCCTCGGACCGTAAAGGAAACGGGGTCGGAAAGACCCCCATGAAGGAAGCGGGAAACAAGCACGTTTCCTCCCCGGACGGCGCGGAAAGGGGGGGGGGCGTCAAGAAAGTGGCTGCCCTCCGTGCCGCGATGAACAACGGGACGTATCGTGTGGAATCGAAGAAAGTCGCCGACAAGATCGTCAAGGATGCGGTTCGGGATATCCGGAGCCGGCTCCGCTAGCCATCGTTATCCGATTCCCGGTAATTGGGATAAAATCAAATCGACAGGAAAATTAAAGTGGAGGTGCCAGTTCCTCCGTGGTCCGGACCGGCTTCCAGGAGGTCCTGCGGCAATCGCTGGACGACCTGCCCCGGATGTTCCGGCAGGCGCTCGATAACATTGCGGTCGTGGTGGAGGATTGGCCTCCCGACTGGCTTCTTGACGAACTGGAGATCCCGCCCGAAGACACGCTTTACGGGTTCTACCACGGCGTCCCCCTTCCGGAGCGTTCGGTCTCCCTTACGGGAAACCTCCCGGACAAGATTTCCATATACCGCGGTCCCCTGATGGAGGATTTTCCGGATCCGGCCGAGCTGCGCCGCCAGATCCGGGTGACGCTGCTCCACGAAATCGGGCACTATTTCGGCATGGATGAGGAGGAGCTGGCCCGGCTCGGCTTCGAATAGCCCCGATACGCCCTCACGCGAAGATTTTTCTATCCCCCGGCCCGCGTTTCAGGTATACAGTATACAAAAACCGGCAAGCCCTACGGTTGCCCCGGCCTATCTTACGACCGTGCCTTGCGAAAGGGGGATAGGGATGCTTGCACTGCGCCGCGTGTTTTTCGATGGGGCCGATCACCCGGAGCTTGTCCTTCTCCATTACACCGCGGCACCGGAAGGCTCCCCTGGCGAGGAAACTGCACGGGCCTCCCTCGTCATGCGGCCGTCCGCGCAGCCCGGGAGAAGGGAAACGCTGGTTTTCCTTCCTTCGCCCCCGCCGGGACGCCGTATCCTTCTGCGGTACTTTTTTTCCACCATAGGAGGAGGCGCCGAATGGTTTTCACCGGCATACGAAGTGGCCGTGCCGGGGGATGAGGTAGCGGGCGACCTGATGCGGGTCGAGGAAGAAGGGGATGGAAACCTGCCGCCGGCCCGAGGGATGGGCGCGTTCCGGCTCATGCTCCCTTTGCGGAACGGGGAGCCGAAATCCGGCCCGGTCCGGTACGGCTTCGGGGCGATGAGGAAAAAACCGTCCGCGGAGCTTTGCCGCGCCCGGTTCCCCATGGACGGAAACGTGCCGCTGGTGGAGGTCCCCGAAGCGCTCTCGGTGCTCAAGAACAGGCCGATGCCCTTTTTCCTGTACCACGTCGCAGGCGAGAAGGGCCCCCTGGTCGCCGACAAGATCAACTGCGCGAGGCTGACCTTGAAGGACGACGAGGGCGAGGTGGTCTGCGCGCGCCTCCTCTGGGGCGATCCCTCGTGGAACGCCCAGAACCTGTCCGTGATGGAGGTAAAGAATTTCGCCTCGGAAGATGCGAAGGCGCGGGACTACTTTTTCGCGTCCGACAGGGAGGCATTCCTTAAAGCGAGGTCGGCCGCGATCCGCAGGCATCCGGTCCCCAGGACCTTCGAGGCGTTCGTTTACGGGCCCGCGGACAGCGTCGCCGAGTACTGCTTCCAGGTGCTCATCCGGCACGCCGACGGATCCGTAGCGGCGGCGTGGCGGAACCGCGGCGGAGGCAACTGGGCGGTCACGCTGTAGCGCCTTTGCCTAAAGCGCCGAAAGCAATTCGTCGATCTCGCCGTCGGTGCCGACCGTGATCCTCAGGCAGCCGGCCAGCCGCGGAACGTCGAAGTAGCGCACCAGGATCTTCCGGCTCTTAAGCGCCTCGTATATCTTCCGCGCCGGTTTTCCGCCGTTTCTCCGGGCAAGGACGAAGTTCGATTGCGAAGGGAAGGGAGTGAACCCGGCAGCGGGAAGACAGGCTGTCAGCCGCTCGCGCGTCTTCCGTATCCTTGCCGCGTTGCGCTCCATCCAGGCCGTGTCCGACAACGCCGCCTCTCCCGCGGCAATGCTCAACCGGCTCATGTTGTAGGAGTCCTTCACCTTGCAGAGCCCCTCCACGATCCGGGGATGGGCGAACCCGAGCCCGATCCTCATTCCGGCGAGGGAGTACGACTTGGATAGCGTGCGTAGCACGATGACGTTTTCCCGTTCCCGGGCAAGGGACAGGGCGTTTTCTTCCGCGAAATCCGCGTAGGCCTCGTCGATGACGAGCACGCCTGGCACGCTGTCGGCGAGGCGCGAGAGAGCGTCGAGCGGGACAGCGGTACCCGATGGGGAGTTGGGGCTGGCCACCACCGTTACGTTGGCGCGGGCACGGAAAATGCCCCGCGGGAGGGAATAGTCGTCGGGGTACGGGATACCTTTAAGCCTTCCCCCCTGGATCCGCACGAGCGTGTCGTAGAGCGTGTACGTCGGGACGGGGCAGCACAGCGTGTCTTTTTCCCCGACGAATGCGCGGGCGATCATGGCCAGCAGGTCGTCGGACCCGTTTCCCGCCATAACCTGCGGAAGCTCGAACCCGTAAGTAAGCGCGGCCTGCCGCCGAAGCCGCGTGGCGTCCGGGTCCGGGTACAATCGAAGCGAATCGTCGGATTCGGCGAGGATCGCCCGGCGGACCCTCGGCGAGGGGGGATATGGATTCTCGTTCGTGTTGAGCTTGATGTACCCGCCCTCCTGGGGCTGCTCGCCCGGCTGGTACCCCTGCATGCGGGCGACGTTTCTCCGGAACGCGACGGTCAACTCCGCCCTCCCTTCTTCGCGAAGAAGCGGCTGCCCAGCCTTTTCCAGGCCGGAAGCGACCGCCCGACCGAGGCCGGGTCCATGCAGTACGCGACCCGGAAATATCCCTTGCGGCCGAAGCCGCTTCCCGGCACGACGAGGATGTTTTCCTCCTTAGCCGCGGAGATGAACTTCATCTCGTCCTCGACCGGCGACCGGGGGAACAGGTAGAACGCACCTCCGGGCGGGACTACGGAAAATCCCGACTCCGTCAGGGTCGAGACGAGCATTTCCCTGTTCCTGCCGTAGACCGACATATCGGCATCGATCCCCTGGAAACCGGCAACCGCCCGCTGCATGATCGAAGGGGCGTTGACGAACCCCAGCACGCGGTTGCAGAAAACGCATGCGTCGGCCAGCTCCGCGGCGTCGGCCGCGCGCGGGCTGATGGCGAGGTATCCGATCCTCTCGCCGGCGAGGTTCAGGTCCTTGGAGTGCGAGTATGCAACGAGCGTGTTGCGCAACGCGGCGGCGGGCGGGTAGAAGGACGATCCCGGATAGACTATTTTCCGGTACGGCTCGTCCGACAGGACGTAGATGGGACCCCCTGCGAGCCTCTCCCCCTCCGAAAGCACGCGGGAAAGTTCGCGCAGCGCATCCTTGGGGTAGACCGCCCCGGTCGGGTTGTTGGGAGTGTTGAGCAGGAGGGCCTTCGTCCTGCCCGTGATCGATGCCCTTATCGCTTCCGGGTCGAGCTGGAAATCTTCGGCGGATTGCGCGACGACGGGTACTCCGCCCGCGTTGCGCACGTAGAAAAGATATTCGACGAAATAGGGGGCGATTACGATCACTTCGTCGCCGGGGGAGAGGATCGCGCGCAATGCGACGTTCAGCGCGCCCGCGGCCCCGACGCTCATCATCACCAGCCCCGGGGTGAATGCGAGCCCGGTGGATTTCTCGAGGTCTTCCGCCACACGCTGACGGACGTCGGCGAATCCCGCGTTCGGCATGTACTTGTGAAGGTCCGGCGGCGGGTTCGCCGCGAGCCGGGCAAGCTCCCGCGCAAGTGGGGGCGGCGGGTCTCCGAACGGGTTCCCGAGGCTGAAATCGAAGACGTTTTCCGCCCCCTTTTTCGCCTTCAGAAACGCGCCTTCCTCGAACATCCTGCGGATCCACGACCCTTGCCGGATCGCCTCCCGTATTTCGGGGGATGCGGGCATCTTGGCTCCTTTCGGTGCCATTCACGATACGTCAACGCAAGACAGGATTTCAAGGCGAAAGGTCCGGATATTCCGTTGAAACATCGGGGCGTATGGCCTAAATTATGGAAGGTCCGCCGGGTTCCCGGCGGCAACCAATACCATGTTCTTTCGAACGGGAGAAAACGTGAAACTCATCCATCGATCTTGGATTTTTCCGATGTTCCTGCTTGCTGTTCTATCGGGCTGCTCGACGGGGAATGTCCTGACCATCCCCGGCGGGCTTTCGGGCAAGGCGACGCAGGCTTCCCCCGTCGCGCCGGGCGTACCCGCAGAGGTCGCGGTGCTCGATTTTTCCTGGACGGCGCCTGTGTCCGGCGAATTGGGGCGGGATTATGTGCATGCCCGTCCGATCGTGTGGAACGGGGACCCGGGCAAGTCGATCGCCGACCTGATAGCGGGCGCCCTGGCCGATAAGGGAATTCCCGCGGTCCGCGCGGCCGGGGAGGCGGACATCCCGGCGGGCGTCCCCGCCAGGGTTTGGGGCAGCGTTGAGGAATTCAGCGTAGATCTGAGGTCCTCGGGCATGGTCCACGTTAAGGCTGAAGCGGCGGCAACCCTCAAGCTCCAGGCGACCGGGCCCGGCGTCCCCGCCGGGTGGAGCGGCTCGGTCTCCTCCTCTTACGGGGACACGGACCTGTACACCACCCCGGAGGGCGTCCAGGAAGTGCTGAACGGCGCGGCCAACGCCGCCGCCGCGGAAGCGGTACGGCGGATGCTGGAGGCGGGGGTGGTCTCCTCGCCCAAATAAATTTACGGATGGCGCTTCTCATCAAGGAGCGGATCGAGGACGTCTCCCTCGGCGAGTGGGACGACGTTCTTTCGCGATCGGGCCGTCCATCCCCCTTTCTTTCCCCGCGGTTCCTGATTCCATGGACGAGAACGTTCGCGGCCGGGCGTCCCGTTCGCATCGCCAGGTGGGAAACGGGGGGCAGGGCAGAGGGGTTCCTTTTCCTGTGCAGGAGCGCGGAAACGGGCGGGTGGGAGCTTCTCGGCGGCGACCAGGTGTCCGATTCGCTGGACGCCGTGGTGGCGGCGGGGATGGAAGGGGCGTTCTGGGAGGAAATTTTCCGGTCCCCGGGGGAGCTTCTGTCGGAAGGGCCTCTTCTCCTGCCCAACCTGGTGGAGGGCTCCCGCTCGCTTTCGCTACTGCCCGGCATTTGCAGGGAACGGGGAATCTCCTATGACGCAGAGGAGGCGGACCGCTCCCCGTTCATCCCGCTGCCCGGGAGCTTCGACCGATACCTGGAACAGCTGGGGGGCAAGGAGCGGCATGAGCTGCGGCGCAAGCTGCGCCGCGCCTCCGAGGCGGAAGCCGGGCTTTCCTTCCGCGTGACCGGGTCGGCCGTGGAGCTCTCGGGCGATTTCCCCTCCTTCGTGGAGCTGCACCGCAAGAGCCACCCGGAGAAGCGTATGTTCATGGACGATCGGATGGCGGGATTCTTCCGCGATCTCGCCGACGGGTTCATGGCCGCCGGCCGGCTGCGGCTTGCGTTCCTGCGCGGCGCCGGGGGAGACGTCGCGTCGGCGTTCCAGATCGAGCACGACGGGGCGCTTCTGCTTTACAACTCCGGGTTCGATCCCGGGGCCGGCGGCGGCCGCATGAGCCCCGGAGTCGTTCTGCTGGCGCGCTGCGTCGAGGACGCGATCCGGAGCGGATTCCGGGAGTACGATTTTCTCAGAGGACGCGAAAGGTACAAGTACGACCTGGGCGGACGGGACCGGATCGTTTACCGCGTTACGATCCGAATGCCGTGAATCACCTTCTTTTCTCCTATCACACATGCCCGATGGAGGAGCCGGGCACCGGCCTGTCTGGCGGGATGAACATATTCCTGAGGGGCCTTCTCCCGGGGCTGGCGGCAAAAGGATTGAAGACCGACGTGCTCACGCGCGGAAAAGGGGCGGGAGTGGAAATCACCCGTCCGTTCCCGGGCGTCCGCATCCTCCATGTACCGTGCGGCTGGAAGGATCCTCCTACCCGGGAGTCGGCGCACGATTCCCTTTCGCGGTTCGCCCGCGGGGCAAGCCGGCTGCTTGACGCCGGCGGGTATGCCTATGACGCCGTATCGGCCCACTACTGGATGTCCGGGATCGCGAGCATGGAGGCGGGGATGCGCCCGCTGGCGTTCGCGTATCACACGATCGAGGCGCGCAAGGCTGGTTTCGCCGCGGCGCCTCCCGGGAGCTTATCCTGCGTCCGCATGGAGGCTGAGAAACGGCTGGCTCTTGAGGTTTCCCGCGTAGTCTGCTTCTCCGCGGATGACCTTGCAGGGACGGTGGGGATCCTCCCCGCCGTGGAAGGGAAGGGAACTGTCATACCGCCGGGAGTCGACGACGCATTCAGGAACCCGCCGCCGCGCAGGGCTGCGCGGCGCAATTACGGCATCCCCGACGGCGAGTTCCTGTTCCTGCTTGCGGCCCGCCCGGACCCTGGGAAAAACGTCGCGCTGGCGATCGAGGCGTTCCGGGCCCTGCGGGCGGAGGAAGGCGACCGGCTGCGGCTCGTCGTCGCGGGGCAGGAGATTCCCGACGAGTCGCTGCCCGGCGGTGCGGCATGCGCCGGGCCGGTGCCCCACGCGGAAATGCCGGCGCTTTATTCGGCCGCGGACGCTGTCATCTGTCCGTCCTCGTACGAATCGTTCGGGCTGGTTCCCCTGGAAGCCATGGCCGCCGGAACCCCCTTGATCGTGCCGGGCACGGGATTCTGGGGAAGCACGGTCCGGTCGGAAGGGGGAGGGCTGGCCTACGCGGCGGATTCGGAGTCGGGGCTCGAGGATGCGATGCGGGCCGTCTGCCGGGATGCGGGCATGCGTGCGCGTCTTTCGGAGGAAGGCAGGCGGATAGCCGCGCGGTTTACGTGGGAGAAATGCACGGAGTCCTGGGCGAGGCTGTTGTCTGGCCGCGCCATGCCCGATAGTCGGCGATGAACTCCTCCAGATCGCGCCGCGCCTCGTCGTCGGGGAGCTGGACGGGCGGGTGCTTCATGAAGTAGGCCGACGGTGCGAGCAGCGGGCCGGAATGCCCCATGTCCCTGCCGAGCCTGCAGAGCCTGATGGCGTCGATCCCCACGCCGGCGCTGTTCGGCGAGTCGGTCACGGACAACCTCAGCTCGACCTCGATCGGAAGCCCGCCGAATCCCTCTCCCTCGATCCGCAGGAAACAGAGCTTGTTGTCCTTCTGCCACGGGACGTAATCCGACGGGCCGATGTGGATGTCCTCGTCCGCGATCTGGTGCGTCAGCACCGAGGTCACGGCCTCCGTCTTGGAGATCTTCTTCGACTGGAGCCGCCTGCGGGACAGCATGTTGAGGAAATCGGTGTTCCCTCCGGTGTTCAGCTGGTAAGTCCGATGGACCCGGATCCCCCGCTCCGAAAAAAGGCGCGCGAGCGCCCGGTGCACGATGGTTGCGCCCAGCTGCGACTTTATATCGTCCCCGATTATCGGGATCCCCTTTTGCCGGAACCGCTCGCACCACGCAGGATCCGAGGCGATGAACGCCGGGATGCAGTTCACGAGGGAGACGCCGGTGGCAAGGCACGCCTCGGCGTAGAAACGGGTGGCATCCTCCGATCCCACGGGAAGGTAGTTTACGAGGATTTCCGCCCCGGACCCGCGCAGCACCCCTTCCACGTCGCACGGGGGCTCGTCGGCAGGAAGGAAAGTCCTGTCCTCGGGATAGTCGCGCATGTGCGGCGCAACGCCGTCCAGCACGGGGCCCATGCGTACGACAGGCCCCCCGCCGGGCATTCCGTCGGCGAACTTCATGGTGCAGTTGGGGGCGGCGAAGATCGCTTCGTTCACCGGGCGCCCCACCTTGCGGCGGTCGATATCGAACGCCGCGACTACCTCGATGTCTCCCGGGAGATACCCGCCTATATCGAAGTTCATGAGTCCCGGGATGAACGCGCCGGGGACCTTTCCCCCCGCGTTGCGATAATACTCGATTCCCTGCAGCAGGGCGCTGGCGCAGTTCCCCACGCCCGCTACCGCTATGCGTATCTTATGCATTCCCGATGCTCCCTGATTGATTGCCGCGCCGAGCGCCATTGTAGGATTCCGCCGCCCCGGCCGCGGTTTCATTCGCGCCCGGCAGCACCTCCCCGCATTTCCAGCAGCGAGGCGGTTCTTTCGCCGCCATGCGTTCCTCGGAGACGAAATTATGCGCGGAACACGCTGCGCAATGGAGCATCATGCGCGCCATTTTACCTTTTCCCGCGCCTGTTTGACAAAGAAGATTCCCGGCATATAAGATGGGGCGGTGCAGATAGAAAAGGGCATCGACAAGATCGTCAAGACCATCAGGATGATGATCCTTGACCAGCCCGGATTCCTCGGGAAGGTCGCTTCCGCGATCGGCGCCGCCGGCGGGAACATCGGCGACATCAGGCTGGTCGGCTTCGGGCTGGAATACAACACCCGCGACCTCACGGTATTCGTCGACGACGACGCCCACCTCCAGGCAGTGCTGGAGGAGGTGGGGAAGGTCGAAGGCGTCATAATTTCCGACATCATCGACCCCGTCCTCGAGCTGCACAGGGGCGGGAAAATAGCCGTCAAGGCTCGCATGGCGGTAGACAGCATCTCCGTCATGCGCAAGATATACACGCCCGGCGTGGCGAAGGTGTGCAAGCTCATCCAGCGCAAGCCGGACCTCGCCTACGATTACACCGTCATCGGCAACTCGGTCGCGATCGTGACAAACGGAACGGCGATCTTGGGCCTCGGGGACATCGGGGCGGTGCCCGGCATGCCGGTCATGGAAGGGAAAGCGGCCCTTTTCGACGCGCTCGTGGGGATCAACGGCATTCCGATCCTCATCCAGTCGCTGGACACCGAGGAGATCATTCGGACGGTCGCGTCCATCGCGCCGACGTTCGGCGCCATCAAGCTCGAGGACATCAGGGCGCCCGAGTGCTTCGAGATAGAGGACCGGCTCGACGCCATGCTCGATATACCGGTGCTGCACGACGACCAGCACGGGACCGCGGTCGTCGTGCTCGCGGCCCTTCTCAACGCGAGCAAGTACGTCGGCATGCAGGTGAAGAACGACACCGTCGGGATGGTGGGGCTGGGCGCCGCCGGGATGGGGATCTCCAAGCTGCTTATGGCCTACGGCGTCCGCAAGATGCTGGGGACAGACATCAATCCCACGGCGAAGGAGATCTTCGCAAAGGTCGGCGGGAAGCCGGTTACCCTGCCCCAGATCATGGAATCGTCCGACATAGTCATAGCCACCACGGGGGTCCCCGGGCTGATAAAGAAGGAGATGATCCGCAAGGGCCAGGTGATCCTGGCCCTGTCCAATCCGAAGCCCGAGATCTTCCCCGATGAGGCGCGCGCCGCCGGGGCATCGTTCGCCGCCGACGGCCGGGGCGCCAACAACGCCCTGGCGTTCCCCGGAGTCTTCCGGGGGGCGCTGAACGCGCGGGCTCGCAAGATCAACAACCGGATGAAGATCGCGGCCGCGAAGGCGATCAGCTCGTTCGCAGACACGGGCGAGCTGGTCCCCTCCATACTCAACCTGGAAATGCACGCCAGGGTGGCCGAGGCGGTGGAGCGGGCGGCGTTCGAGTCGGGCGTCGCGCGCACCCGCGCCGAGGAAATCGAGGAAACCTAGGGCTTCTCCCGGCCCCTCCTGCGGATGATTACAGCCGCTGCAAGCAGGAGGACGACCGCCGCCAGCGCGATCAGGGCGATCATAGGAACCGGGATCCCTCCCTTCGCTGGTATTACTACGCGCGACACGGGAATCGATATCAGCAGGAGCTCGGGCGCGATGTCGGGCGTGGGGATCTCGTAGGCAAGCGCAACCTCGGCCGTAGCCGGCTTCCGGTCGACGAACGGGAATACGTGCGTGATCTCCCGCGTCTCCTTCGGCCTGATCCGGCTGTCCTTCAGCACCTCGCGCGCGGAAGTGAATATAAGCTCCGCCTTCTCCAACGGCTTCCCGGTCCCGTCTCCAAGAACGCGCTCGAAAACCTCCTCCTTGCGCCCCAGGATCGTTCCGGAGGCGTCGAAGAGCAGCGACGAAAGGCGAAGCCGGTGGGTCGGCATCCCCGACGGCGTCATGTGCCCGACCAGATCGTTCTTCAGCTGCACGTTTACCCGCGCTTCCCTGCCGGACACCTTGAGGGAGGCCCGCAGCGAGATCGCCTTTGACATACGCTCCCTCGAGTGCCCTCCCGCCATGGAGTGGTCGAGCGGTCCCTTCCCCTTCCCTCCGGGATCGATGAACCGGGCGTCGAAAAGCTGCGGGAGGTGGCAGAACTGGCAGTGCACCCCTTCCCCGCGATAGAAGCTGTCTGCCCACTCGCTGTAGGTCGAAAGGACCTTCACCCCGAAATCGTTCCGGAATTCGTGGCACCCCTCGCAGAACTCGGAGGTTATGTGCAGCCTGGAAAACTTCGTGACGTGGACGCTCTTCCCCGGCTCTCCGCCGCGCGGTCCGAACTTGAACGCGGGATTCGCCTTGAACCTCGGCATCGAGTCTTTGCGGCCGACCGATTCCACGGAATGGCAGAAATCGCAGGTCACCCCCTCGAGGGCGAATTCCCCGGCGCGAGGGTCGCCGGGGGCGAGGAGGAACCTGACGGGATTGTGGCACTGTTCGCAGCCGGCCGCCTTTTCCGGACGGCTTCGACGGATCCGTTCGTACGGAAGCTGGAAGGCGGGGCCGCTGAAGGAGCTTGCGTGTTTCGAGGAGCGCCACGTGCGGTAGATCTCGGGATGACACTGCGCGCACGCGGTCGCAGGCTGGAACGAAGTCGGATCTCCGGCCGCGGCTGCGCCCCTTCCTCCCCCCCACGGCGGCAACGGGCATGCCGCAAGGATGAACAGGGCGATGGCGGCCGCATGGGATATGCGGTTCATCTGCGGTATTTTATCATGTAGTATCGGGAGGACCGGGGAAAACACAATGGGGGGCCGATGAACGGATCCTGGATTCTGGGCGGGTCGCTCGTCCTGTTCGGCTACTTCCTGGGTTCGGTTCCCTTCGGAATCCTCGTGGCGCGGCTGTTCGACCGGAACGTCAACCTGCGGGAAATCGGCTCCGGGAACATCGGCGCGACAAACGTGGCTCGCGCCGCGGGCAGATCGGCCGGAATCCTCACGCTCGCGCTGGATGTCGGTAAGGGCATCTTCGTCATGGTGCTCACCTACATGCTCGTAGGCGAAGAGTACCTGTGGCTATCGCTTGTCGGCGGCGCCGTCTTCCTCGGGCACGTCTTCTCGGTCTACCTGAACTTCAAGGGAGGGAAGGGCGTGGCGACGGCGCTGGGCGTCATCCTGGCGCTGTCGCCCGTAACGGCCTTCATCCTGGTCGTCCTTTTCACCCTCATGGTCTATTTCACCAGGTACGTTTCGCTCGGTTCCCTGAGCGCGGCGGTGGCGCTGCCGGTGCTGATGGCGCTGCTGGGGCCTCCATCCCGCGCCTGCGTCACCCTGTCCCTGCTGATCGCCTTCATCGTCGTGTACAACCACCGGGAGAACATCCATAGGCTGCTCTCCGGCCAGGAGAACAAGCTCGGCGGTTCGAAGGCGGCTTCTTCATGACCCGCTAAAGCTTCCGCAGGTGTTTTTCCCTTTTTCGCTCCTGCTTCTTGAGACGGCGCCCCTCGCCCTTCTTTTTCCCCGCGCTTCCGGAACCGGACTCGTCCTCCGGGCCTCCCTTTATTTCCTCCACCCAATCGTCGAAGAGGCGCGCGGCGAACTCTTCGCAGGATACGACGGCGACGGTGCGTGAGGGCAGGGTGCCCGCAAGGCCTCGGTCGGAAGTGACCACGATCGTTCCGGGAGACGCACTCCTGGAAAGGTCCCGGATGACGTCATCCGCGGTTTCATGGCGGGAGGAGTAGACGGCCGTCCCCCCCTTGAACGCCTGGCGGGTCCGTTCCGGATTTCCCGATCCGCGAGCGTCGAAAACGGCCGTCAGGCGAAGCCCTTTTTTCCTGGCGTATGCCGATAGGCGCGAACATAGCGCGTTCCGCTCTTCGGGGCTTCCGGCTCCCCCCTCGAGGGGGAGCGCCCCGGACCGCGCCAGGTTGTACCCGTCGACGATCAGGTGTCCCAATAAAGTTATTTCCCGAAGTCGACCTTGGGGACTTCCTTGGCGGCACCTTCCGCCTCGAAGAACGGCTTCGCCTTGAACCCGGCAACCCCGGCGACGAGGCTGTTCGGGAATACCCTGATGTCGGTATTGAACTCGCCCACCGCGGCGTTGTACCTCATCCGCTCCACGGAGATGCGGTTCTCGGTGCCCGCGAGCTCGTCCATCAGGCGGATGAAAGTCTGGTCGGCCTTCAGCTGCGGGTAGTTTTCCACAACGACCAGGAGGCGGGATAGGGCGGTGGAGACCTCGGCGTTGGCCTTCATCGTCTCTTCAGGGGTCCTGGCTCCCGCAAGTTTCGCCCGGGCTGCGGCCACGTACTCGAAGACCTCCTTTTCGTGGGCGGCGTACCCCTTCACCGACTGTACCAGGTTGGGAATCAAGTCCCCGCGGCGCTGAAGCACGTTCTGGACCTGTCCCCACTTCTCGTTCACGGCCACGTCCTTCCGGACGATACCGTTGTATGCGCCGACGCCCTGGAACACCATGAGTGCGACCAACGCCACCAAAACGATCCAGATCTTCTTGCTCATCGTTTCCCTCCGTTCTTGATCGTATCGTGCCGCGTGGATCCCCTTGGATTTACCATCCCCCGCCGGCGCCGCCCCCGCCCGAGGAGCCTCCACCGAACCCGCCGAATCCGCCGCCCCCGCCGAACCCCCCGCCGAATCCGCCGCCTCCGAAACCGCCGTAGTAGCCCGCGCCCCTGTGCCGCCTGCCTATGCCGAACACGCTGGACAGGATTCCGCGGATGAGAAGGAACGCGCCCACCGCCAGGAAAATGACAAGGTCCAGCGGAAACGGAAATTTCTTTCGCTTCCTCGTTTCCTTCGGCATGTCCGCCGTTCCGAATCCGAGGGCGCTCCCTACGGCCTTGACGCCCATGAAGATCCCCTCGCCGTACCGGGACTGCCGAAACAGCGGCCGCAGGACACGGTCGCGTATCTCGCCGACCTTGCCGTCCGGCAGGACTCCTTCCACGCCGTATCCGGTCGCGATCCACATCTTGCGGTCGTCGGCGACGACGAGGATGAGAACGCCGTTGTCCTTCCCCTTCTTGCCGATCTTCCATCGGTCGAATACCTGCTGGGCATACTGCTGCGCGTCGAGCGGGGCGGTGGTCTTCACGGTCAGCACCGCCACTTCGGCGGTCGTCTGCCGCTCGATGTCCCCGCACAGCTTCTCGGTCCTCGCGGCCCATTCGCCCATGATGCCGGCCGTATCGCTTACGTAACCGGCCGGCTTCGGGATCGCAGGCTCCTGCGCAACGCAGATCGCGGACGCGGCAAGGAGTACGAGAAGCGCGAAAGACGCGGCGCGCACCTTCGGTAAAAACATCTACCTGGCGGCCTCAGAGCGGTAGCAATCCGCCAGGGAGCAGAGCCGCTCCACCTCGTCCTGGTACGCGAAGAAGAGTTCCTCGGCCCGCGCCGGCGGGATCTTTTCACCGCTCCTGCCGGCCAACGCTTCCCGGATGGCCGGCAGCGAGACGCCGAAAAATTTCTCGACAGCGTCGAGAATGTCCGTTTTCTTGTGCGGCGCCTCCCGGTCCGAAAGAAGGAGCAGCCCGCGCGCCACCGAAACGATCGGTCCGACCGTGTCGTTCAGGAGCCCCAGCAGCTCCTTGTTGCCGAACGTCCCCATGTACATCCGGCGCAGGGCGAGCAATTTCCCTTTAAGCTCGAACTCGACCTGGTGCCGCAGGTTGGCCTGGCCTATGTTCAGCTCCGCCACTACGTCCCTCCCGGAGACGACGCGACGCCGCTCCGCCATCCCGAGGAACTCCAGCGGGAAGACGTCGGACGAATCCTTGAGGAAGGCTTCGGTGAAGATGGGAGGAGCCGGTATCCCGCGACGGGCGTACCGGTGCGCGATCCCCCGGAAGGCGGACAGCGCATCCCTCCGCAGGGCGCGCACGACGATCAGGGCGGAAACCTCGGCTCCGGCCTTTTCCGTCTGCTCCGCCGCGTGGCTGCCGTAGACGGTGAGGGAGACCAGTTCCTCGCCGAAAATCTTTTCCACTTCCGCACGGAACTCTTCCAGAAGGCCCGCGCCCACGGTCCCCTCCTTTGCCTGATAAAAAGGCACGACGTGACTGCCGATTGGGCAAACATTCTACCATCGTCCCCGGAAGGGCGCCATCGCGCGAGGCGCAGCCGGGTCCGATCGCCCGGAAAATTCGATATTTTTCCGCCGCACCCGGGGAAAATGCACGACGGCGGCCGTCTTGGTACGGCCGTTGCTCTGATTCCAGGGACGAGGAGGTGACCGATGAAGAAGATCGAGGCCATCATCAAGCCGTTCAAGCTCGACGAAGTCAAGGAGTCGCTGAACGACATGGGGATCCACGGCATGACCGTTTCCGAGGTCAAGGGATTCGGACGCCAGAAAGGGCACACCGAGCTCTACCGGGGGGCCGAATACGTGGTCGACTTCCTCCCCAAGATCAAGCTGGAAATCATCGTGCCCGACGACCTGGTCGCGCAGGTCGTGGAGACGGTGGAAAAGTCCGCCCGCACGGGCCGTATCGGTGACGGGAAGATCTTCGTCACCAACGTGGAGGAAGTCGTGAGGATCCGGACGGGCGAGCGCGGGCACGACGCCATTTGAAGCAGATCGGAATATCCGGACAAACCCCAAGGAGGGATACATGACCCCGAAGGAAGTGTTGGAGTTCATCAAGAGCAAGAAGATCGAGATGGTCGACCTGAAGTTCATGGATTTCGTCGGAACCTGGCAGCACTTCGCCGTTCCCATCTACGAATTGAAGGACGACAGTTTCGAGGAAGGGTTCGGATTCGACGGTTCGAGCATCCGCGGCTGGCAGCCCATCCACGCGTCGGACATGCTGGTCATCCCCGAGGCGGGAACCGCCGTGATCGATCCTTTCATCACGCGCCCGACCCTGTCGCTCATCTGCAACATCGTCGATCCGATCACCAAGGAGAACTACACCCGCGACCCGCGGAACATCGCGCGGAAGGCCGAGGCGTATCTCAAGTCCACCGGCATCGCCGACCAGGCGTACTTCGGCCCCGAGGCCGAGTTCTTCATCTTCGACGACATCCGCTTCGCGACCGCGGCGCATTACGGGTACTACTACATCGACTCCGAGGAAGGCGTCTGGAACTCCGGGCGGGATGAACAACCGAACCTGGGATACAAGCCGCGCCACAAGGAAGGATATTTCCCCGTTCCGCCCACCGATTCCCAGCACGACCTGCGCGACGAGATGGTCCGCGTGATGGAGTCGATCGGGCTCAAGGTCGAGGCGCAGCACCACGAGGTGGCCACGGCGGGGCAGGCCGAGATCGACCTTCGGTTCGACACCCTGGTAAAGATCGCGGACGCGCTGCAGTGGTACAAGTACATCTGCAAGAACGTCGCGCGCAAGTTCGGCAAGACCGTCACCTTCATGCCGAAGCCGCTTTTCGCGGACAACGGCAGCGGCATGCACACCCACCAGTCGCTGTGGAAGGGGGGCAAGCCGCTCTTCGCGGGCGAGGAGTACGGCGGGCTGTCGAAGATGGCGCTCCATTACATCGGGGGGATCCTCAAGCACGCGCCGGCCATCTGCGCCTTCTCGAACCCGACGATGAATTCATACAAGCGGCTTGTCCCCGGGTTCGAGGCCCCGGTGAACCTGGCGTACTCCAGCCGCAACCGCTCGGCCGCGGTCCGGATCCCGATGTACTCGGCATCCCCGAAAGCCAAGCGGCTCGAGTTCCGGACGCCCGATCCGTCATGCAACGGCTACATCGCATTCGCGGCGCAGCTCATGGCCGGGCTGGACGGCATCCAGAACAAGCTCACCCCGGGCGAGCCGCTGGATAAGGACATCTACGCCCTCTCGCCCGAGGAGCTTGCGAACGTCCCGACGACGCCGGGCTCGCTGGAGGAGTCGCTCAAGGCCCTGGAGAAGGACCACGGCTTCCTTCTCAAGGGCGACGTCTTCACGCCGGACGTCATCGAGAAGTGGATAGAGTACAAGATCGACGCCGAAGTCAACCCGATCAAGATGCGGCCTACGCCGCACGAGTTCTTCCTCTACTTCGACTGCTAGGACGCGAATCCTCTGCGGCGGATCCAGGAGCCCCGAGGAAAAGGCGCCAAGGATGGCGCCGGCAGCTTGCCGAGGCGGGTAGCTTCTGTCTGGACGGGATGTCCAGGCAGAAGCGCCCTGCCGTTTTCGAGGCCCGGTTTCGCGGTTTACCCGGGGATACTTCGCCCTTTCATTCAGTGAGCGTTCTTAATATCCTATTTCGCATGCCTTATCGATTCGTTTCCTTGTCCGTATCCGTATTCCTTATTTTCCTCCTCGCTGTTCCGTGCCGGGCGCAGGTGCAGGACAACGCCGCGTCGTCTCCGGAAGTTTCCTTCGAGGATGCCGTCCGTACCGCGCTTTCGAACGCCCGGGAGGTGCGGCTGGCGGCGCATGACGTCCGCATACGGACCGAGGGCAGGACCGTGGCGGCGTCGAGGCGGCTTCCGAGAGTGGACGCGAGCGCGGATTACACCGCGCTCTCGGAGCCGCCGTCTGTTTTCATCCAGGGAAACCCGATACAGACCTCGGACCAGAACGTCTGGCGCGCGAGGGTCACCGCAGAGCAGACCATCTTCGATTTCGGCAGGACGCGGTCGCGTGTGGACCAGGCCGATGCACGGATCGACAACGCGGTGCGCAACGAGGGACTGGCGAGGGAGCGGCAGGCGCTGGAAGTGATATCCGCTTTTCTTTCGGCCAAGCGCGCGGAAGAGCTGCGGCAGGTCGCCGAGGAGTCGCTTGCCACGGCGAAGGACCACCGGCGGGTGGCGGGGGACCAGTACGAGTTCGGCGTCGTGGCGAAGAACGACGTGCTGGCCGCCGACGTCCAGGTGGCGAACGCCGAGTCCGCGCTCATCGTCGCCGAAAACCAGGCGGAGCTCTCCCGATCGCGCCTGGCCCTGCGCATGGGTTACCCCGGCGACCGGTCTTTTTCGCCTGCCCCCGGCCCTTTCCCCGTCCCGCCGCCGGCGGTTCCGCCGCTCTCCGAGAGCCTGCGAACTGCCCTGGAGAAAAGAAACGAACTGCGCGCACAGGATGCCGTGGTCAGGGAAGGCGAGGCCGCCGTCTCGGCGGCGCGGACCGAGTTCGCCCCCACGCTATTCGGGCAGGGGGGCTATTCGTACGAGACCAACGATTTCAACCCGAACAAGAGCGTCTTTTCCATTCTCCTCGGCGGGAAGGTGAACCTGTTCTCCGGGTTCGCCGACGACGCGTCGCTTCGCCAGGCGCGCGCAAACGTAAATCGCCGCAAGGACGCTCTGGGCAAGTTGCAGGACGAGGTGGCCCTCGACGTGAAGGGTGCGCACCTGTTCGTCGCCGAAGCCGAGAAGAGGAAGGCGGTGGCAGTGGTCGCCGTCGCCCGCGCGGAGGAGAACCTGCGCATCCAGAACGACCGGTACATGGAGGGGCTTTCCATCTCCACCGAAGTGCTGGACGCCCAGGCGCTGCTGACGCGCGCGAAGGTCGACAGGCAGAACGCGGTTTACGACCTGTTCGAGGCGCGATACCGCCTGCTGGCGGCACGCGGAGAGCTGCTGGAATTCCTGGCTCCTATGATCGTCGCCGGGCGGTAACGAAATGTCCGTCCGTTTGCAGCAGCTCTATCTTTCTTCCCTTCTTCTTATCGCCTTGTCGTTTTCCGCCTGCTCGGTCGTAAGCGACGGCAGCATTTCCATAAAGCTGTCCTTTCCCGGGGACAACGCCGCCTCGACGGCCGCGGCCGGTTCCGCGGCAGAGACGACTCAGCCTCTTTATACGAAGCTCCCCGGCAACCGCATACTGATCCGGGTGCTGGCGCCGCACATCGCCGCGCCCATCGAGGCCTGGTTCGACCGGTCAGCGGGAAGAGGGGAGATCACGGGGATTCCGCCGGGGACCAGGATCGCCGTGGAAGTGGACGAGTACGACAACACCGCGGCGACGCTCCTCGGCCGCGGCTGGGCGCAGGGGATCGCTCTCTCCGCCGGCGAGCACAAGGAAGTTCCGGTAATCATGTACGACAAGGGTGCGATCGTCCGCGTCTGCGGCGCCCCCCCCGTCTCCGGCGCAGGCACATCCGGCGACTCCGGCGACGGCGGATTGGCGATCGACGCGCTCCTGGACAACCCGCTCGCGGTCAAGATCGGCCCCGGCGACGAGATCTTCGTCTCATCCTCCCAGTTCAACCGCATCCGCAAGATCGACCGGTACGGGTACATCTCCCACTACGCGGGGAACGGTTTGCCTGGAACGCTCACGGACGGTCAACCGGCGGCAACCTCCCCGATAGGCTCCGTATACGACTTGGACATTGGTCCTTCAGGCGATCTCTTCCTGATCACCGGCGACCAGCAGATTGTTAAGGTGGATTCGTCGACAGGATCGGTAACGGTTAAATACGACGGCCAGAAAGGGATCTTCAATCCTTCGGCGAAACCTGACCTTGCCGTGGCAAACGACAACGAGATCTATTACACCAACGGAATGGAGAGCAAGGTCTACCTCGTCCAGGACAACGTCCGTTCCGACTACGTCTGGGACAACGGCACCTCCTCGACCGCCGAGGGGGCCTTCAAGAACACCTATCCGCTAAGATATCCTTCAAGTGTTTCCTATAATCCCGCAGTTCCAAATCTATACTTTGCGGACCGTGATAATGGTCGTATCAAATTTGTTGCCATGGGAATTGACACGATCTACACGAAAATTGGGAAGGGAGTATCCGGTTTTTCAGAGGGAATCGATGTTGATAATGTTGCTTTAACATTACCTGTCCTTTGTGAATTTCATATAACTTCCAACAATTTATTTTTCAGGGAACGTGATTTTCACGGAATAAGAATCGTACTTCCAACAAACAAAGTTTATAGTTTCGCTGGCATGGGCACCGCAGGTTATTCCGGCGACGGGCTGGCAGCCACTTCCGCCGCGCTTAACAATCCTTCCGCTGTGGCGGTCGACTCCCGCGGCAACGTATACATAGCCGACTCCGGCAACCATGCCCTCCGGGTGGTCATCGGCGGCGCCTTGCCTTGACCCTGCAATAAATTTGGGGGGGGGTTTTTTAGTTTTTGATGGAGAATCTCCATCAATTATTGAAAATGTACCCCCCCTATTTATATGTACATCCATAGCCAACTTTTTCCGATTATCTATAGCCAACTATTTCCGATGGTCAATCGATAACAATTGCCGATGCACCTGTCGGCAGCTCTTGCCGATGCACATTTCGCGAAATTTATCCGACAAAATTCGTTATGTTGTTTCCCGCATCGAGGCACGCCGATTGCAGATATGTCTAATTAAAATATATTGAAGAAAAAAGACGCTGATGTAGCATCTCCATCAATTTTTCGGCGGTCCTGCCTTGATCAGGAAACTGTTCTCATCCCCGGCGCTCTTCGCGACCATCGCGCTGTTTTTCGATTTCCCCCACGATCCGTTGTTCCCCCGCCTGATTTCCCGCCAGACCGGGACGGATATCAAAAGCGTTTTGAGGGAACTGAAAAAGCTGCACGAGATCGGCGTCGTCCGTGCCCGCCGCGCCGGAAGGGAGATGCATTACCGATTGAACGAGGAGTTTCATTTATATGAGGAACTGGCGGCCGTCTTCGCCAAGACGAGGAAGCAGCGGAAATATGCGTCACAGGATTTGGAATTTTATGCTTGAAAGATTTCGCACTCGCAGGGCGCCCCTCCCCCTCACGGGCGGGAGGAAGAGGGGCGCCCGGACCTATGCCTTTGCGGCTACCGGCGGCTCCATGCGGGCGCGCCGTCCGCGCCCCGGAGCTTGAGGAGGGCATCGCCCTTCTTCACCTCGGCGGCGATGATCGCCGGCTTGCCGCTCTTAAGGGTGATCCGTGAGCCCTTGACCTCCACCTTGTCCTTCTCCGCTATCTTTACCTCCTGCTTGTCCAGGTACCACGACGGCCCCAGGCTGACGGGGATTTCCTCCTTTTCCGTCTTCAACAGCAGGTGAACGCCGTAGCCCACTCGCCTGCGGTGGGTTACTTTCTTGACCTGGACCACCTCTCCGCTGATCGACTCGACGGTCTTCGGATCGTACATGCGCTGGTACCGGTCCCCTACGGCAGGCATCTTGTCTTCAACGGCAGGCGCCTTGTCCCCTACGGCAGGCGCTTTGGGAGCTTCCTCGGCGGCGAACGCCGCAACGGAAACCAGAAGACCCAGCGCGGCGAACATGGAGAGCGGCATCAGGAACCTTTCCTTCTTCATCGTCCTTCTCCTCCTTGCGGAAATTGCGATGCTCCTTATGCCGTGTTGAACACCGCGACCCGGCGGAATGTTTCAGAAGGCGAAAAGCGCGTTGAACGGATCGGTTATTTCGTGCCGGCCGAGGCGATCGACCGGGAGCGAACGATGGAGAAGGCCGCGTATGCGATCAGGATCGCGGAGACGATCTGGGACTCGGAGAACGGCCCCAGAAATCCGCGCGGGTCGTCGCGGAATATCTCGAGGAAGGAGCGGACGACGCCGTACATTATCATCATGGTCCAGAACAGCATGCCGGGGGTCTTGAACCGGTTCCGCGTCGCGTACAGCACTCCGAAAATTGCGAACCCGCCCAGCGATTCGTAGATCTGCGTTGGGTGAAGGTGCACGCCCAGGGGGGCGAGCGAGGCCGGGTCGGTGAAGACGACCGCCCATGGCACGGTCGTTAGCTTCCCGTAGCAGCACCCCGCGGCCGTGCATCCGATCCGCCCGAACGCAAGCCCCAGCGGGATGCCGAGAGCGGAGGAGTCTGCCACGGGGAAAAACGGCATGCCATGCCGCTTCAGGAAATAGACGCAAACCGCCACGGCGGCCAGAAAACCCCCGTAGAAGACTAGCCCCCCGTTCCAAAGCTTGAAGATCTCGGAAGGGGTCGAGCTGTATTGGTCCCAGTAGACGAGCACGTGGAAGAGCCGCGCTCCGACGATGGCCGAGAGCACCACCCAGAAGCCCATGTCGAAGAACCTGTCCCGGTCGAGCCCCTTGCGGGCGATCTCCCGTCCCGCGACCCAGAGCGCCGCGAGGAACCCGATCGCCACGAAGACGCCGTAGGAATATATCTTGAGGCTGCCGATTTTAAGAAGTACGGGATGCACTCTCACTCTCCTTCGACCAGAATAGCATGTCGAGGATGAGCAGGAAGATCCCCACGGATATCCCTATGTCGGCAACGTTGAACGCCGGCCAGTGGTGGTGGCGCCAGTGCACGTCGAGGAAGTCGACCACGTAGCCCAGCCGGGCCCGGTCGATCAGGTTGCCCACCGCTCCTCCCAGGATAAGCCCCAAGCCGCACGGCGCCGGGCCCCGGCCCGGAAGGTAGTGAAGGTACGCGAGGACGGCCGCCACGGCGAGCACCGTTGCAAGGATAAGGAGCGGGTTGACCCACGAGTGGTTCAGGTTGGAAAGAAATCCGAATGCGACCCCGGTGTTGTGCACGTGGACTATGTGGAAGTGATCGGGAAAGACGGCGCGGGCCTCGAAGAGCCCGAAGTGGCGCACGATCCATGCCTTGCTCCACTGGTCGGAGACCATGATGACGGCGGCCGCAGTCAGGGGAGCGGCGAATTTGCGCAGTCGCAGCAAGATGGCGCCTTATCCGGCTACGGCCTCGGCGCACCGGCCGCACAATTCCGGGGCGCCGGGGATGGTCCCGACGGAAGGGTAGTGGTTCCAGCAGCGCTCGCACTTTCCCCACGGGGCCTTTTCGACCTTGGCCTTCAGCCCCGGGAACGCCGCGCTCTCGTAGACATCCGGGCCCGAAACGTCGCCCGCCTCGATCCCCGAGACGATCAGGACGTCCTGTATTTCACGGGCGTGGGTCCCGAACAGGTCCGCGAACGGGCCCGGCGCCACCTTCACGAGCGCGTCCTGGTCGCTGCCGATCGTTTTCTCCTTGCGCGCGGCTTCGAGCGGCTGGGCGATCTCGGCCCTCAAGGCAAGGATCCGCTCCCATCGCGCCGCCGTCTCGTCGTCCCCAGGAAGCTCATCGGGCTTCGGAAGGTCGGACAGGAAAACGCTCTGCGGCTTCCCCGGGAACGCGGGCAGATGTCCCCACGCCTCCTCGGCGGTGAACGACAGCACCGGGGCGAGCAGGGAGAGCAGGCCGCGCGTTATCTCGAAGAGCGCCGTCTGCGCGGACCGCCTGGCCGGATCGTCCGCCCTGGAGCAGTACAGTCGGTCCTTCAGCACGTTCAGGTAGAAGCTGGACATGTCCACGGCGCAGAAGTTGTTCACCGCATGGAAGATAAGGTGGAACTCGTACGTTTCGTATGCGCGCAGCACCTTCTCCGCGAGCCTGCGGAAGAGGATGAGCGCGTAAATATCCATCTCCGGCATGCGGTCGCGCGGGACCGAGTCCTTTTCCGGCGAGAAGCCGTCCAGGTTGCCCAGCAGGAAGCGGATCGTGTTGCGTATCTTGCGGTAGGCCTCGGTCAGCCGGTCCAGGATGTCCTTGGAGAGCCGGACGTCGTCGCGGTAGTCCTCGGCGGAGACCCAGAGCCGCAACAGCTCAGCCCCGTGCTTTTTGATGATCTCCTCGGGCGCGATGACGTTCCCCTTGGACTTGTGCATCGCCTCGCCCTTGCCGTCCACCACGAAGCCGTGGGTCAGGACGGCCTTGTAGGGGGCCGCCTGGCGCGTGCCGACCGCCGCCAGGAGCGAGGAGTGGAACCAGCCGCGATGCTGGTCGGATCCCTCGAGGTAAAGGTCGACCGGGACCCCAAGGTTCTCCTTGCCCTCGCAGACGCATGCGTACGAAACGCCGGAGTCGAACCACACGTCCAGGATGTCGGTCTCCTTTCCGAACTCCCTCCCCCCGCAGGACGGGCAGGCAACGCCCGGCGGGATCAGCTCGTTTACGTCCCTGTCGAACCAGGCATCGGCGCCTTCCCTCTCGAAGAACCCTGCGACGTGGTCGATGAGCTTCCTGTCGAGAAGGTAGTGCCCGCACCCCGCGCACTGGAAGATGGCGATCGGGACTCCCCACGACCGCTGGCGGGAGATGCACCAGTCCGGGCGATTGGCGATCATCCCCTCGATCCTTTCCTGACCCCACGCGGGGATCCAGCGGACCTTTCGGATCTCCGAAAGCGCGTTCGCCCTCAAGCCGGTGTTATCCATGGATATGAACCATTGCTTGGTCGCCCTGAAGATCACCGGGTGCTTGCATCGCCAGCAATGGGGGTACGAGTGTGTGACCTTGGCCTCCCGCATAAGGGCGCCGGTTTCGGCCAGCTTGGAGTTGACGCGCGGGTTCGCGTCGAAGACCTGCATCCCCGCGAAGAAGGGGACGTCCGGGGTGAACCTGCCCGCGTCGTCCAGCGGCGCGTAGATCTCCAGCCCGTATTTAAGCCCCGTTTCGTAGTCTTCCCGACCGTGGCCGGGCGCCGTGTGGACGCATCCCGTTCCGGCGTCGAGCGTCACGTAGTTGCCGAGGACGAGGATCGAATCGCGGCCGGCGAAGGGGTGCCCGCAGCGGAGCCGCTCGAGGTGGGCGGCGCCGAACGACGCGAGGCGCTTCGGGGTTTTCAGGCCGACCTCTTCCGCGAACCGGTCCGCAAGCCCTTCCGCCACCACGTACGCCTCGCCGCCTGACTCCAGCGCGACGTAGGTGAAGTCCGGATGCAGCGCTATCGCCAGGTTCGAAGGGATCGTCCAGGGGGTAGTGGTCCAGATGACGAAGAACGTCTTCTTCCCCGCGAGGGCGGGGTGGATCTTCTCGGGCGGATCGAGAAAGGGAAACTTCACGTGAATTGAAGGCGAGGTGTGGTCGGCATACTCGACCTCGGCCTCGGCCAGGGCTGTCCTGCAAGACAGGCACCAGTAGACGGGCTTTGTGCCCTTGTAGACGGAGCCCGACCCGACGAATCTGCCGAATTCCCGCAGTATCCCCGCCTCGTAGTCGAAGGACATCGTCCGGTAGGGATTCTCCCAGTCGCCCAGAACGCCCAGCCGCTTGAACTCCTGCCGCTGGACGTCGATGAACTTGGCCGCGTATTCGCGGCAGAGCTTTCGCTTCTCCCCGGTCGGAATAGCTTCCTTTTTCGCCCCGAGGTTCTTGTCCACCTGGTGCTCGATCGGCAGCCCGTGGCAGTCCCATCCGGGGACGTACTCCGCCCACCCGCCCGAAAGGCCCCGGTATTTCACTATGACGTCCTTGAGGATCTTGTTCAGTGCGTGGCCTATATGTATGTGGCCGTTGGCGTAGGGGGGGCCGTCGTGAAGGACGAACTTGTCGTTCCCCCGCCGGCGATCCGCCATTGCTCGGTAGAGGCCCATCTTCTCCCACCCCGCCAGTATCTCGGGCTCGCGCTGCGAGAGGTTCGCCCTCATCGGGAACCCGGTCTGCGGCAGGTTCAGCGTGTTCTTGTAATCCATCGTGACGATCGCTCCGTCGAATCGGTTAAAGCGTTACTTATACCACTATTTGAACAGGTTTCGGAAGAACTCCCCTATGCCCTGCAGGCCTTTCCGGAACGTGTCGACAAGGGGATGCATGGGATGGAGCGGGCACGTCTCCTGCGGGGCGGTCCCCTCGAGGAAGGCCTCTTCAAACCGCTCCGGGCAGGCCGATGTGGCGAGGTATCCCGAAGACGGGTCGATCTCCGCGGTTATCACGCCTTGCGGAATCGGCATCGCGGGCGGCCCGGCTGCCGGGTACACGGCTTTCATGAAACGGGTCCAAATCCGAAGCGCTCCCGCGGCACCCGAAAGGTTCGTATTCCTGCCCGAGTCGGTGCCCACCCAGACGACGCACACGATGTCCGGAGTGTACCCCGCGAACCACGAGTCGCGGTAGTCGTCGGTGGTTCCGGTCTTTCCCGAGACCGGGAACAGGATCCCCGCCATGCGGGCCGAATGCCCGGTGCCACGGTCCATCACTCCTTCCAGCGCATAGGAAACGAGATATGCCGCCCGCGGATCGACCGGATTCCTGGCCTCGGTCAATCCCTGGAACACCGTTTCACCCTTGGCGCCCATGATCGCGTCGAGCGGGAACGGCTCGTAGCGGGTCCCCCCCGAGGCCAGCGTGGCATAGGCGTAGGCGAGCTCCACCGGAGTGACCTCGAAGCTTCCCAGGGCAAGCGAGGGGACGGGTGAAAGGGGGCTCGTGATTCCCGCGTCCCGGGCGGCGGAGACGACCTCCGTCAGGCCGATCTGCGTGGCCAGCCGGACCGTCGCGGTGTTTACCGATTCCTCGATCGCCCGGCGGACGGTTATCGTGCCATACGTTTTTTCCTCGAAATTGGCCGGCGTCCACGTCCCTTCCGGCGTAGGGATCGATATCGGCTCGCCCGAAACGGTCGTGGCGAGCGTCACCTTTCCTTTTTCCCGCAGGGTCTGCTGCATCGCGGCCAACAGGACGAACGGCTTGAACGCGCTGCCCGGCTGGCGTTTGGCGTCCGCGGCGCGGTTGAACTGCGTTTCGCCGTACCCGCGCCCCCCCACCATCGCGGTCAGCTCGCCCGTGCGCGGGTCTACCGCTACCAGCGCGGCCTGCAGGGGCTCGCCGGCTCTCCGGCCGGACCGCTCGATATCGGCCAGGCCCTGGGCCACCGCGCCTTCCGCGGCTCGCTGGTGGAACGGGTCCAGCGACGTATAGACCCGGAAGCCCGACCGGTAAAGCTTCACGTCACCTATGCGGTCCTCGGCGTACCTCTGGACGTAGTCCGCGAAGTACTCTCCGCCCCGCACCGGCATGGGCCGGGGATTCGTCCTCACGGGCGAGCGGGAAGCCCGTTCCGATTCCCCCGGCTTTATCATCCCGAGCTGCGCCATCCTGGAAAGGACCCAGTCCCTGCGCTCCCTGGCCGCCTTCGGCTGCCGCATGGGCGAGTACCTGCTGGGCGATCGGATGATCCCCGCAAGCAGGGCGGCCTCCTCCAGCGACAGCTCCCCGACGCTCTTGGAGAAGTAGAACCTCGCCGCCTCCTCGGCGCCGTAGATCCCCCTTGGCCCCTCCTGCCCGAAGTAGATCTTGTTGAAATACGCCTCCAGTATCTCCTTCTTGCTGAACCGGATCTCCATGACGAGGGCCAGTTCCGCCTCGCGTATCTTCCGCCATATGCTTTTTTCGGGCGTAAGGAAGAAGTTCTTGGCGAGCTGCTGCGTTATGGTCGACCCTCCCTGGGCGAACCTCATGCGGCGCAGGTTGGCGACCGCCGCCCGCACGATTCCGGGGATGTCGATGCCGATGTGGGAATAGAAGCGGGCGTCTTCCGCGGCCAGGACCGCGTCCTGGAGGCGTCCGGGGATCGCCGAGAGAGGCACCATGCGGCGGGACTCTCCGCCCGGCCCGAAAATGCGGCCTGCCTCCTCGGGCTCGAGGAGGAATTCCTCGAGGGGAGCGCCCGCCGCCGTCGAAAGGGTAGCGATGCGGCCTTCGACGACGCCGATCTCTACCGAGGAGGCGGGCTCCACCCGTTCCCCGCGCCGGAATCCCCTTGCGTGGATGCGGATCCTGTCGCCTTCCTCGGACCAGGTCCCTTCCGCGCGCGGCGAACCCGTCACCTTGCGGTAGGAAAGGCGCTTAAGCCTATCGGGAAGACGAAGGTTGCCGAGCGCATCCCCGGGGCGGACCCTTGCGGGCCGCCCGTACAGGATCGACGGGACCTCCCAGGAGTCCCGCGACATCCCCGCCCCGACCTTGTAATAAAGGTAGCCGGCGTGCAGGAGAATGAGCCCGGCGAGCGCGGGGAGAAGAAGCTTCTTCAGATCGTTCGCCCCGCGGCGTCGATGAAGGCCTTCAATGATTCCATGGTCTCGCGGAACTTCTCGAACGTGAGCGACTGCGGGCCGTCGGACAGCGCCTTTTCCGGCGTGGGGTGCACCTCGATCATCAGCCCGTCGGCGCCGGCCGCGATGGCGGCGCGGGCCATCGGCGGGACGTACGCCGCGTGCCCCGTCCCGTGCGACGGGTCCACGATGACCGGCAGGTGCGTGCGCTCCCTCAAGACCGGGATGCAGGACAGGTCGAGCGTATTGCGGGTGGCGTCCTCGAACGTGCGGATCCCCCGCTCGCAGAGGATCACCTGGCGGCTCCCCTCCGACAGGCAGTATTCCGCGCTCATCAGGTACTCCGTGATCGTCGTCATCATGCCGCGCTTGAGGAGGATGGGCCGCTTCGACTTGCCGATCCGCTTGAGGAGCGAGAAGTTCTGGACGTTGCGCGCCCCGACCTGCAGGACGTCGGAGTAGTCGGCGACCATCTCCACGTCGATCGGGTTCATCACCTCGGTCACCACGGGCATCCCGGCCTTCTCCCCCGCGTTTCGCAGGATCTTCAGCCCCTTCTCGGCGAGCCCCTGGAACGCGTAGGGAGAGGTTCGCGGCTTGAACGCCCCCCCGCGGAGAACGTGCGCACCCGCCGCCTTGACGGCCCGGGCCGTGTCGACCATCTGCTGCTCGCTCTCCACGGAGCAGGGGCCGGCGATTATGAGAAGCTGTCGGTCTCCGACGGTCACCCCCGGCGCTATCCGGATCACGGTGCGGTCCGGCTTCACCTCCCGGCTGGCCAGCTTGTAGGGCTTGAGGATCGGGACCACCCGCTCCACGCCCGGCAGCGACTCGAGGGACTGCAGGACGAACTTCCCCCGCTCGTCGCCTATCGCGCCGATGACCTTCCGGGTTTTTCCGTGGATCGTGTGGGGAGCGTACCCGAGTTCCTTGATCTTGCTTATGACTGTGCGGATTTCCGCTTTGGAGGCCCGGGCCTCCATGACGATGATCATGAATATCTCCCTTTCTCGGGGCGTATAGTTCCGGGGGAAGGATACCATTATAGGCGAATCGCCCCCTTTATTTCCATCGGGATGGGGGGTATTCTGGTCTGACGCCCGGACATCCGACAAAAGGAGGAGGAAGATGAAAAAAAACGCGGCATTGTTCCTCGCAGGGCTCCTCTGCGCGACGGTTTCGTCCACGGCGCTGGGGGCGGATCCGTACGACAGGTATGAACGGCGCAGGGAAATCCCTCCACCGCCGCGCGCCGCCGGCGCGCCGCCTCCGCAGCACGCCGTATACGGACAGCCGTATTTCTTCGGGCACATCGGCCTCTTCGATCCGAACGACAGCGCAACCGGCCTGAGGGGCTACGATTCAGGAGGCAGCTTCGATCTCGGCATCGGGTCGCGCGTATCGCCGATCTTGGCAGTCGAAGGGGCGTTCGGCGCCTACACCGCCGACGTGGGACCCAACGAGGTTTCGGTGGCGCCCCTTACCTTCGGGCTGAGGCTCATCGTTCCCCATCCGTTCATCGAGCCGTACGTAGGCGCGGGGGCAGGGCTCTACTTCGCCGATCTTGAGGAGCCTTCTTCCGGAATCGACGATTCGGACACGACGTTCGGCGGGTACGGGTCGATCGGCATCGACGCATGGCTCAACCCGCGAATGGCCCTGAACTTCGAGGGGAGATACCACTGGGCGGAGCCCAGCTTCAACAGCGTCGACGTGAAGGTCGACGGCTGGACCGTCAGCCTCGGAGTAAGGGTATCGTTCTGAAACGCCGCGATCGGCGCGACGCGCCCCGGACCCTCCTGCTGGGAGGGTCCGGGGCGTACGCGTTGCCTGCGGGAACGCTCGGCCGGCGCCTTTCAACGCGCCGCGTGAAAACTCCTTTCGGCGTTTCCAATCCTGTCCACGTGTACGAGAAGGACGGCTTCCGCTTCCTGTTCCTTTCCCGCCACGGCGAGCTCGGGTACGAAAAGACGGCGCCATTCGTCAACTACAGGGCAAACGTCTACGCGGCGAAGGCGCTCGGCGTCGATCGGATAATTGCCTGGACCGGGCCGGGGATCATATCCGCGAAATACCGGCCCGGCGACCTCGTCCTCCCGGACGACCTGCTGGATTTCACGCGGAACCGCCCGTCGACTTTCTACGAAGGCGGGGGTATCGGATTCATACGCCAGTCCCCCGTGTTCTGCGCAACGCTTCGGGCGGCGCTGCGCGCGTCGTGGGGAAAGGGCGCGGCGGGGATGCGCATGCACGCGCGCGGGACCTACGCCTGCACCGAGGGGCCGCGGCTCGAGACCCCAGCCGAGATCCGCTTCCTGGCGGGGGCCGGCGCGGACATGGTGGGGATGACGCTTTGCCCGGAGGCGTTCCTCGCCCGCGAGCTGGAGATCTGCTACGCCCCCGTCGGGTATCTTACGAACTACGCGGAAGGGATCAAAGCCATGCCGTACCGGCGCGCGACGCTCTTCGAAGGAATGATGCCGGCCGGCAGCGCGGGCCGCGTCGAGCAGGCGAAGAACGCCATCCCCGCCCTGGCGATCGCCGCCGCGCGGTCGCTTTCGGGCAGGGAAAGGGCTTGCCCGTGCGCGGTTTCGATGGAAAGATATCGCCGGAAGGGCGTGATCGGCGACGATTTCAGGGAATGGGTGTCCGGTTGAAGCTTCGCGAAGAACACTTTCAGGCGATCTGCAGGACGATCCTCTCCCGCTGGAAACAGAAGGGGATGATCCGGCCGAAGGCCGACGACGGCGTTCTGCTGGCGAAAATGGTCGGCGAAATCCAGAAGGATTTCCAGCGGGAAGAGGCGCTCGACCGGGAGGTCGAGGCGCTGATGGAGAAGCATTCAAGGGAGATGTCGCTGTCGCAGGCGAATTCCCGGGTCCTGTTCCAGAAGATCAAGGAGCGCCTCGCGAGCGAGCGGGGGATAGTCCTGTGAGCCTTCGGGGAATGCCGCCGTGCGCCTGACGGAGGACCGCATATCGCACCTTTCCCGCCTTGTGCTCGATCGCCTGTACAAGGACGACCTGGCCGATTTCCCCGACGAGGGGATGGCGCTGCGCGAGGCGAAGGCGGCGCTCCAGTCGTATGTCCGTGCCGAGGACGAGGTGGACTCCTTCGTCCGGGGCAAGATCGCCCGGCTGTCCCGGCGGCCCCCCGAGGGGGGCAGGGAATGGGAGATCCTCTACCGGAAGTATTTCGAGGAGGAGATGGCCCGGCGCAAGCTGTAATCCCGTCGTTTTCCCCCCTTCACAGCGTTACCCCTTGACAGCCCCACGGAAGGTCTATTATATTTTCTGTTAGCACTCGCTAATGATGAGTGCTAACAGCCGCAAGGCCATCACCCCATACACAACAGCAGGAGGAGGCGCCATGAAGGTAAAGCCGTTGCAGGACAGGATTCTGATCAAGCGCGTTGAGGAGGAGACCAAGACCAAGGGCGGCATCATCATCCCCGACAGCGCAAAGGAGAAGCCCCAGGAAGGGCTGGTGGTCGCGGTGGGATCCGGCAAGGTGAACGACAAGGGGACCCGCATCCCCCCCGAGGTAAAGAAGGGAGACCGCATACTCTTCGGGAAGTATTCCGGGACCGATATCAAGGTCGACGGCGAGGAGCACCTGATCCTTCGCGAGGAAGACATCCTCGCCATCATCGAAAAATAGCGAACCCCCACACAAGAGACGACAAAAGGAGGAGTGAAAAAGATGGCGAAACAGCTGAAATTCAGTGAGGAGGCTCGCGCCGCGATCAAGATCGGCGTGGACGTCCTGGCGGATGCGGTCAAGGTGACCCTGGGCCCCAGGGGCCGCAACGTGATAATCGAGAAGTCGTTCGGCTCGCCGCTCGTCACGAAGGACGGCGTGACCGTGGCCAAGGAAGTGGAGCTGCCGGACAAGTACGAGAACATGGGCGCACAGATGGTGAAGGAAGTGGCGTCAAAGACGAGCGACGTGGCGGGCGACGGCACCACGACTGCCACCGTCCTGGCGCAGAAGATCTACCAGGAGGGCGCCAAGCTGGTGGCGGCCGGGTACAACCCCATGGACCTCAAGCGCGGGATCGACAAGGCGGTCGAGGCGCTGTCAGCCGAACTGAAGAAGTTGTCGAAGCCGACGAAGGACCCCAAGGAGATCGCGCAGGTCGGCACGATATCGGCGAACAACGACGAGACGATCGGCAACATCATCGCCGAGGCGATGTCCAAGGTCGGCAAGGAAGGGGTCATCACCGTCGAGGAAGCCAAGGGGATGGAGACGACGCTGGAGATAGTGGAGGGGATGCAGTTCGACCGCGGCTATCTCTCCCCGTACTTTGTCACCGACCCCGAGAGGATGGAAGTCATCCTCGAGGACCCGTACATCCTCATCCACGAGAAGAAGATCTCCAACATGAAGGACCTTCTCCCGCTGCTGGAGCAGATCGCCCGCTCGGGCAAGCCGCTCCTCATCGTGGCGGAAGAGGTCGAGGGCGAGGCGCTGGCCACCCTGGTCGTCAACAAGCTGCGCGGCACGCTGCACGCCTCCGCGGTGAAGGCCCC
>JBLNEW010000044.1:0-9797 GCA_050263095.1 Deltaproteobacteria bacterium
TCCCTAGTACGAGAGGACCGGGATGGACGCACCGCTAGTGTACCAGTTGTCCTGCCAAGGGCACCGCTGGGTAGCTATGTGCGGAAGGGATAACCGCTGAAAGCATCTAAGTGGGAAACCCACCCTGAGATGAGGTATCCCGGGGATTCGATCCCCCTTAAGGGCCCTCGTAGACTACGAGGTTGATAGGCCGGGTGTGTAAGCGCAGCGATGCGTTTAGCTGACCGGTACTAATCGCCCGTGAGGCTTGACCACTATTCAACGGATGAAAGAATTCGGACGGCTTCGGTAAACGGTCGGTTGGCGCGTGCATGCGACGCGCTCAGGTTTTTTGCCTTTCGGTGGCGATGGCGGAGAGGAAACACCCGTTCCCATCCCGAACACGGAAGTTAAGCTCTCCAGCGCCGATGGTACTGCGGGGCTACCCCCGTGGGAGAGTAGGTCGCCGCCGAATTTAATCCTCGAGCCCTTGCCCCGAAAGGTGCAGGGGCTCTTTTTTTGCGGATATTTGTGGTACCTTTTTCCCGATAATCTCGCGCGAACCACGGAGCGAATGTCTTATGAGCGGCCACAATAAATGGAGTTCGATCAAGCACAAGAAGGGGAAGGCCGACGCCCAGCGCGGCAAGGCCTTCACCAAGATCACGAGGGAGCTCATAACCGCCGCGAGGATCGGCGGGGGCGATCCGGCCGGGAACGCGCGCCTCAAAGCCGCGATCCAGGCCGCCCGCGCGGTCAACATGCCCAACGACAACATCCAGCGGGCGATCAAGAAGGGGACCGGGGAGCTGGAAGGCGTCACCTACGAGGAGTACATGTACGAGGGGTACGGCCCCAGTGGCGTGGCGGTCCTGGTGAAGGTCCTGACCGACAACAAGAACCGGACGGTCGCCGACATCCGGCATATCCTCACCAAGCACAACGGCAGCCTCGGCGAGACCGGCTGCGTCAACTGGATGTTCAGCAAGAAGGGATCCATCGCCGTCCCGAAGGAAGGCGTCGACGAGGAGAAGCTGATCGAGATCGCGCTGGAGCTGGGGGCCGACGACGTCGCCAACGATCCGGAATCCCATGAATACGAAATCCAGTGCGAGCAGGATGTTTTCGAGGAAATAAAGAAAGGGCTGCTGGAGAAGGGGATCAAGATCGGCACCGCCGAGGTGGCGATGGTCCCCCAGACCACCGTCCACCTTGAAGGCAAGCCGGCGGAGCAGATGCTCAGGTTGATGAATGCCCTCGAGGAGTCCGACGACGTCCAGAACGTATGGGCCAACTTCGACATCTCCGACGAGGCTATGGAGGCGTTCGGGGCGTGAACGGCCGGTGACACCCGCGCGCCGCCGGATCCTGGGGATAGACCCCGGCTCCCGCCGGACGGGATACGGCATCATCGACGTACGCGGGAACGCCATGACGCCGGTCGCGTGGGGCGTCATCCGGACCGACGCTTCCGGATCCTTCCCCGACAGGCTCCACCTGATCCATCGGGAGCTGACCGGGATAATCCTCCTGCACAGACCCACCGATGCGGCCGTGGAGAACGTCTTCCTCGCCAAGAACGCGGCGTCGGCGCTAAAGCTCGGCCAGGCGCGCGGCGCGGCCATCGTAACCTGCCGCGCAAACGGAATCCCCGTTCACGAATACAGCGCGAAGGAAATCAAGACCGCCGCCACCGGCTACGGAGCCGCGTCGAAGGAGCAGGTCGCCGGCATGGTGCGCCGGCTGCTGGGCATCCGCGAAGAAATTCCGGCGGACGCCTCCGACGCGCTGGCGATGGCTTTCTGCCGCGCCGTCACGCGGGACATCGTCGGCTAGTGTACCGTCTCGTAAATAGCTTGACGCACCGAGAGCGTCGATGCGCCGCTCCGGCAAGGCGCGCGACTGAGGCATACTGTTGAGTATGGTGAAGAAGCGCAACGAAGCTGGAGCGGATGCAGCGGCGTTCGAATGCCAAGATATTTGCGAGACGGTGCACTAGCGCCGCCCCGGCGGGAAACGGGCCGGGGGACATCAAGGGAACCGGAACGTTGCCAGGGGTGTCTATACTTCGGGGCCCGCCGTAACCTTCATCCAATCCTATAAAACAGTTGTCCGATATCGCGGAATGCCCCCGGGAATTTCCTTCAAAGGGAGGGGAGCATGGACCGCGCAGCCTTCGGCACGCAATACAGGAAGTTCCGGATCCTGATCTCGAAATTCTTCAGCTACTGGTTTTTCATCCTTTTCGCCACTGTCGCGATCGTGTTCGCGGTCCTCGAGAGATTCACGCACATGTTCCACGCCGAGAATCTCGAACCGTTCATGATCCTCATTCTGGTTTACGCGATTCTCGTTTACATCGTGACGGAGCGCGCGAAAGTGCTGGACGACATCCACGACAGCATCAAGAGCTCGAAGGCAGTGGTCTACCCGACCCGGGAGTCGGTCTACGCCAAGATTCCGCTCGTGATCGCCAAGACATCCGCCGACAGCAGGGGGAGACGCCGCATATTCCATGCCGCGCTGTACGGGAACTACGGAAAGCGGATGGCCCGCCCCCCAATGCCGGATCCGCTGTTCGATCTCTTCGACAGCGAGATCGACAAGTGCGTCGCTTCGACCGGCGCGGGGATGTGGCACGTCTACGAGATCTACAACATCACCGACGAAGAGCGCCTCAACGGCGTAGTGGAGCTCCTGGATAGGCGCAAGGACGCCGAAGGCTACGAGGTGCGGGCGTTCTCCCTTTCCGACGCCCTCCCGCACCTTTCCTCCCTTATCATCGGCGACGAGGACCTGCTCGTGGGGACGGACGACCCGCGGTATTACCGCATGCGCGCGGCCGCGCACCTGCAGGGGCGCGACCACGTGCGGCTGGCGACGGAATATTTCTATTCCCTGTGGAACGATCCCCGCATACGCGTCCTGAAGACGGAAACCGGCGTCGAATGGAGCGAGATCGAATCCCTTAGGGGCAGGATCCGGGCCGAGTCCGAAATCCGCGAGCAGGCCGGGTAAGGGGGCCGGCCCGGCCGGGGATCGTGGTATGATTCGGAATCATGATGGACCACCTGCATGGCCGCCTTGCCGGGGGCGGGAAGGATTTCGTGGTGGTGGAGTGCGCCGGGATCGGATTCCGCGTTCACGTATCCGCCGCCACCCGGAAAGACATGCCCCCTGAAGGCGAAAGCCTCGTAGTCCGGACTCACCTGCACATGCGAGATGGCGGTGCCGACCTGTACGGTTTCTCCTCGGAGACGGAGCGGGAGATCTTCCTTGCCGCGATCGGAGTAGGCGGCGTCGGCCCGAAATCCGCCCTTTCCGTGCTTTCCGTCATGGGAGTGGCGGGGGTGCTTGCCGCATGCGCCCGCGAGGACGCGGCGGCCTTCACGCAGGTGCCGGGCATCGGAAAGAAGCTGGCTCAGCGCATAGCGCTGGAGCTTCCGGACCGGCTCAAGAAAGTGGCTGTCGAGCTTTCGCAGGCCGCCGGAGCGGGGGAAGAAGCGCCCCCGTCGGCGCCGGAATCGGAGGCGGCCGCGGCCCTGGTCTCGCTCGGATTTTCCCGCGCGGAGTCGCAGATCGCCGTCTCCAGGTCACGTAAGGAAATCGGGGGCGATCCTCCGGCGGAGGAGCTCGTCCGCCGGGCGCTGAAGCAGCTCTCGGTCGTCAGGCGCGGATAGGGCGAACGGGCAAGGACGTCGGAGGGGATGCATGGAAAGCCGCATAGTTGACCCGAGGGCAGGCAGCGAGGACGGGACGCTCGACCTGTCGCTGCGCCCGAAGCTCCTCGCCGATTTCATCGGGCAGCGGCAGATAGTGTCCAACCTGAGGACCTTCATGGACGCCGCGAAAAAGCGCGGCGAGCCGCTCGACCACGTGCTCCTTTCGGGGCCGCCGGGCCTAGGCAAGACGACGCTCGCGCACATCGTGGCCCACGAAATGGGAGTCGGGATACGGACGACCTCCGGGCCGGCGGTCGAGCGCAAGGGAGACATAGCCGCCATCCTGACCGCGCTGGAACCGGGCGACGTCCTGTTCATAGACGAGATCCACCGCCTTAGCCGCGTCGTCGAGGAGCTGCTGTACTCCGCCATGGAGGATTTCGCGCTGGACATAATCCTTGGGCAGGGGCCGTCCGCCAAGTCGATCCGCCTGTCACTTCCGCGCTTCACCCTCGTCGGCGCGACCACCCGCACGGGGCTTTTGACATCGCCGCTGCGCGACCGGTTCGGCGTCGCCTTCCGCCTGGAATTCTACAAGCCGGAAGAGCTGGAAGAGGTGATCCGCCGTTCGGCGAAGACAATGTCCATCCCGATCGACGGCGAGGGGGCGAGGGAGATCTCGCGCCGGTCGCGGGGAACCCCCCGCGTGGCCAACCGGCTCCTGCGGCGCGTGCGGGACTTCGCCCAGGTGGAAGGGGACGGGCGGATACACCGCAAGATCGCCGACCACGCCCTCCTGCAGATGGAAGTGGACAAGGAAGGCCTGGACGTGATGGACCGCAAGATTCTCCGCGTCATCCTCGAAAAATTCCAGGGCGGCCCCGTCGGCGTGGAGACGATATCCGCATCGATCAGCGAGGAGCGGGACACCATCGAGGACGTGTACGAACCGTTCCTGCTCCAGCAGGGATTCCTTAAGAGGACCCCGCGAGGCAGGGTGGCGACGCCGGCGGCCTACAGGCATCTCGGAATAGCGGCCCCCAGGACCGCCGTGCAGGACGCGCTGTTCGGGGAGTAGCGGGAGGATACGAAGGCGATGGCCCCGTTCGGCAAACTCCTGATCGTCATCGGACTGTTCATAGTCGGGGCGGGCATCCTGCTCCTGCTGTCCGACAAGATCCCATGGCTGGGGAGGCTGCCGGGGGACATCACAGTCAAGCGGGACAATTTCACGTTTTTCTTCCCGCTAGCCACCTGCATACTGATCAGCGTAATCCTGTCCATTCTCTTCTGGCTGTTCCGGAAGTAGCGTTTGATGATCCCCTCCTGTCGTCGGTAATCCACATAAGTTGTTGCAATTATGCAACAACCAGGCGGAAACCTTGTTTGATGAAATGGTATCTTATTAAATAAATTGAATTATTTCGATAAATTGCTTGGCATGCCGGTTGCTTGTTTCATTTGGGAGCTTAACGGAGGCCCCAAATGAGAATTTACCAGCGGACGTTATCCACATGGGTTCAGTTTTCCGGGACGGGATTGCACACCGGGAAGCCGTCGTTCGCGCGGATCCTGCCGGCCGCGCCCGACGCCGGGATAGTGTTCCGGCGCACGGACATCGGCGCGGAGATCCGGGCCTCGGTGGAAAACGTTGTCGAAACCGCGTATGCCACGGTGCTTGCCTCGGGGGACGCCAGGATTTCGACGGTCGAGCATTTCATGGCGGCGCTCTACGGGATGGAGATCGACAATGCGGTGGTCGAGGTCGACGGCCCCGAGCTGCCGATCCTCGACGGAAGCGCCAGGCCGATAGCCGAAGCGATCGATTTCGTGGGAGCGGTGGAGTCGCCCGTCCGCCGGCGGTTCGTGTGGGTCTCCGGGAACGAAAAACTGCAGCGAAGCGGATCGACGGTGGCGATCGCGCCGTCCGAAAATCTCGAGGTGCTGGTGTCGGTCGATTTCCCCGGGACCCTCATCGGGAAGCAGTGGCTCAAATTCACCTTGACGCCTGAAAATTTTCTGAAGGAGATCGCACCCGCCCGGACCTTCGTGCTGCGGGAACAGATCGACTCGCTTTGGAAAGCCGGACTCGCCAAGGGCGGATCGCTGGAAAACGCCATCGTGGTGGAAGGCGACATGGTCCACAACGAAGAAGGACTTCGTTTCCCGGATGAATTCGTGCGGCATAAGATCCTCGATATGATAGGGGATATCGCGCTGATCGGCCGCCCGGTGCGTGGATTCTTCTTCGCCGTGAAGCCCGGACACACTGTGAACCGGTGCCTTACGGAATACCTGGCCGGCATCGCAGACCGGAAAAACGAAGGGCGCCCGGTTGCATCCGAGGAACCGCCCAGGCTTTCGATAACCGCTTAATCCTCAAAGCCACTTTCGCACTGTTGCAGAATTGCCTCAGCCGGCTATAATGTCCGGGGAGGCCTATTTGCGCCGGATCGCCGTTCCTTTAGCCTTGCTCGTCCTTTTCATCGCGGCAAACGTTTCCGCCGCCCCCCCGAAACCCGAGATCGTCAACATCCACGGCAAGATACGGGGCCGGGAGGCGCGCGTCCTGTTCACCCTGCACAACGGGTTCACCCCCGAGATGGTGGAAGCGCTGAAAAGCGGCATCGAGATCTCCTTCAAGACAGTCGTGCGGGTGGAGAGGGTCCACAGGAGATGGTTCGACGTCTTCATGGGCGAGCTCAAGTTTTCGCGATCGGTCCGGTACGACGCTCTTTCCCGTGTGTACCGGCTGCATAAGGGATCGGGTGAAGAGCTCCTGACGGACGTCCACGCAGCCCTTGCCGGGATGACGCAGTATGAGATCGTGATCCCGCTGGTGCTCGATGCGGAATCCGGAAAGACGTATCGCGCCCACGTCAGGTCGCGGCTGGACAAGGTCGGCCTGTCGGAGCCGCTCCAGTCGATTCTGTTCTTTTCTTCCCTTTGGGACGTCGAGACGGAATGGGCGAGGGGGTACCTTACCGCGCCATGAACGCCGCAGCGCAGACCCCGGCGGAATCGATCCAGGACAAGGAAAGATCGAAGCGGCGCCGCGAGCGGGTGGCGATCGGCATCGTGGCGGTCCTCGTCGTGGGGTTGACGATCCTGGAGGCCAACCTGGCGGCGCTCGGCGGCACTGTCGCCTTCACCAGCAACATAATCATCTTCGCACTCATAAACATCAACGTAGTCCTCATCGTCCTGCTCATATTCCTGGTGACCAGAAACGTTTTCAAGCTGATCCTTGACCGGAAGCGGAACATCCTGGGCGCGAAGATACGCTCCCGCCTCGTGCTCATCTTCATAGGCTTTTCCCTGGCGCCAACGATCCTGCTCTTCGTGGCCGCCTCCAACATCACGACCACAAGCATCAAGTCCTGGATCGGCGGCAGGGTCGGCATTGCGCTGGACGGCGCCCTTGGCATAGCGCGAGGAAAGCTGGAAGGTGAGGCGCGTACCCTCGCGGGATCTGCAGGCGAGGCCGCCGCGCTTCTCCCCCCGGGGGCATCCGCTTACCGCGCCGCGGAGATCCTGGGCAGCGTCCGCAAGGATCACCCGCCCGACACCTCCTTTTTCCTGGCGGCGCCCGAGCGCGTCGTCGCCGCGAGCGGAGACGTATCCCCGGGAATCTCGGCGGAGCTGCTCGCCCGCCTTAAAGGGATGGGGTTCGCGGATTCCGCCGAAACCCGGACGACCCTCATCGGGGAAACGTACACATCCGCCGTGATAAAGACGACTGACGGGCGCATGGTCGTCGCAGTCAGGACTCTTCCACCCGAGGAGGCCCACGTTGTCCGGGAAATAAGGAAGGCGCTGGACGAGTACCACCAGGTCCGGCTTCTCGACGATCCGATCCGGGCCAGCTACATCGCCGTGCTGATACTTATCACCCTGCTGATCGTCTTCGCCGCCTCCTGGATGGGCATCTACCTTGCCCGCCAGATCACCGTACCGGTACAGATGCTGGCGGAGGGGACGGGTAAGGTCGCCGCCGGGGACCTGGATATCCGCCTCGACTACACTTCAAAGGACGAGTTCGGCCACCTCGTATCCTCCTTCAACCGCATGACGGCCGATCTGAAGAAGATGAAGCAAGACCTGGAGGAGACCAACGTTTCCCTTTCGACAACCTACGAAGAGCTGCGGCGCAGGACCCAGTTCATCGAGGCGATCCTTACCAACATATCCACCGGAGTGATCGTAATAGACCGCCACAGCCGCATCGCGATGATAAACAAGGTGGCGGAGCGCCTGCTGGGGATCAAGACGGAGAAGGTGCTCGGGAAAGCCTACAAGGAGGTCATACGCGAGGAGCACTTCGAGGCCATCAGGGCGCTTTCGCGCGAGGTCGGTGAGGCGTCCGGCCGGCAGGTGGAGCGGCAGGTGGACGTTCCGGTCGGCGGCAAGAAGATCTCGCTGCGCGTGAGCGTCACGGCGCTGCGCGACGATTCGGGGGGCTACATGGGGCTGGTGGTGGCGTTCGACGACCTTTCACAGGCGATGCGCCTGCAGAAGGTGCTTGCGTGGCGCGAGGTGGCCCGCCGGATCGCCCACGAAATCCGGAATCCGCTGACGCCGATCCAGCTTTCGACCGAGCGGATGATGAAGAAATACGCCGCCGCCCACGAAGGCGACCCTGCCTTCGCGGACAGTGCGCAGACCATACTATCGGAGGTCGGGACGCTCAAGCACCTGGTCGAGGAGTTCACGCGCTTCGCGAGGATGCCCGCGCCCGTATTCAAGGAAGGAAACCTCGCCGAGGAGATGCGTTCGGTCGTGGAGACGTACCGAACCGCCCACCCGGGAATATCCTGGGAGTTCGCCTCCGAAGGCGACAGCTCCGTCCGGTTCGATCCGTTCCAGATCCGCAGGGCGGTTACCAACCTGCTGGAGAACGCCGCCTCCGCCCTGGACGGCAAAGGGACGGTCAAGGTCAGTTGCGTTCGTCTGGAGGACCTGGGACTGGTCCGGATCGGCGTGGCAGACGACGGGCCCGGCATCCCGTCGGAGGATCGGGACCGCCTGTTCGAGCCTTATTTCTCCCGAAGGGAATCCGGGACCGGCTTGGGGCTTGCGATCGTGAGCGCCATCGCCAGCGATCACGGCGGGACCGTCAGGGTGCGGGACAACGAGCCGCGCGGCGCCGTATTCGAAATCGAGTTTCCCGCCCGTCCATGGGAAAGGGGGTAAGCGCAGCGATGGCGTACTCCGTGCTCGTCGTCGACGACGAGGTCAACATAAGGAAGACCCTGGACGGTGTGCTCTCCGACGAGGGGTACAAGGTCCTGGCGTCCGAGAGCGCCGAGAAGGCGCTGGACATGCTTTCGCGGTCGCTCGTGGACGCCGTCCTGCTGGACGTCTGGCTGCCGGGGATGGACGGGCTTGAGGCCTTGAAGCGGATCCGGGAGACGTATCCGCTGCTGCCGGTCATCATGATCTCGGGGCACGGGACTATCGATATGGCGGTCAAGGCCGTCAAGAACGGCGCGTTCGATTTCATAGAGAAGCCGATATCGCTGGACAAGCTCCTTATCACCCTTGCGCGCGCGATCGAGCGGGAGATGCTGCGGTCGGAGAACGTGGAGCTTAAGGAGCGGGTGGAGCGGAAGTTCCGAATGGTGGGCGATTCGGATGCCATGCGCCGGCTCCGCGCGGAAATAGGCGCGGCGGGCCCCACCAACGCCTCGGTCCTAATAAGCGGCGAGAACGGCTCGGGCAAGGAGATCGTCGCCCGGGAGATCCACCGTCACAGCCGCCGGGCGAACAAGCCTTTTGTCGCCGTCAACTGCGCCGCGATCCCCGACGAGCTGATCGAGTCGGAGCTTTTCGGCCACGAGCGGGGCGCATTCACCGGCGCCGTCGGCAAGCGGCGGGGCCGGTTCGAGATGGCGGACGGCGGCACGCTGTTCCTGGACGAGGTGGGGGACATGAGCCCCCGCACGCAGGCCAAGATTTTGAGGGTGCTGGAGGAGCGGGCGTTCGAGCGCGTCGGCGGGGGCGAGAAGATCCGCGCGGACGTCAGGATCATCGCCGCTTCCAACAGGAACCTTCCGAAGGAAGTCGCCGCGGGCCGTTTCCGGGAGGACCTCTTCTTTCGCCTGAACGTCTTCCCCGTATTCGTCCCGGCGCTTCGGGACCGCAAGGAGGACATTC
>JBLNEW010000045.1:0-28509 GCA_050263095.1 Deltaproteobacteria bacterium
CGGGTCCGGGCCGGCCGATCTGTCCTTCAACGAGTTCAATCCCCTTTTCAACAGGAACCGTTTCGCCCTTCAGGCAGGGGGCGTGGGGGGAAGCCGGCGCACCCTGGGCGAGGAGGTCGTCCAATCCGGCGTGCAGGGGAAGTTCTCTTACAGCCTGGGCCAGTTCCACTATCAGACGGACGGATTCAGGGAAAACAGCGACAACAGGCAGAACTTCTATAATGCGTTCGCGCAGTGGAGCATCTCTCACAAGACCGGCCTCCAGGCGGAGTTCCGGTCCAGGGACATTGCCGCAGGCGACCTGGGCCTGCGCTTCATCCCCGACGATTTCTTCCCCTTCCAGCGGCAGACGGAAGAGACCCGTTCCATCCGGCTGGGGCTCCGTCACGCTTTCTCGCCCGGGTCCGACCTCATCGCTTCGCTCGTCTACGAGAAGCAGGAAACCGAGGTGGCGGATTCAGTCCCCTTCATCCTAGACATACTCACGAAGGAACACCACTTCGGCCTCGAGATTCAGCAACTGTCCCGGTCGAAACGGCTGAGCGTCATCGTCGGCGGCGGATATATCGACGTCGATCGAAAGGACGTATTCAACCTCTCCCTCGTCACTCCCCCGATCCCGCTTATCGTCGACGATATTACCGAAAACGACATACGGCACGCCAATTTGTACGTTTATTCCCACTCCAGCTGCGTCAGGAACGTGATCCTCACGGTCGGCGCGAGCGCCGACTTCCTCAACGATGCGAACGATACGAAAGGAGCGACGCCCGAGCGCAACCAGTTCAACCCGAAAATCGGCGTCACGTGGAGCCCGCTTCCTTCCACCACGCTGCGGGCGGCGGCGTTCCGCGCGTTCACCAAGACCCTCCCCATGACCCAGCAGACACTGGAGCCTACGCAGGTGGCCGGCTTCAACCAGTTCTTCGACGACGTCCGGGGGACGGAGTCGTGGCGATACGGAGCCGGCGCGGACCATAAGTTCTCGGCAGAGCTGTCCGGCGGCGTGGAATATTCCAGGAGGGACCTTGAAGTGCCGGTCAACGTCAATTTCGCCCAGTTCTCGCGGACCGACTGGAAGGAGCGGCTGGGTCGGGCTTACATTTACTGGACGCCCCACCGATGGATGGCGCTGAGCGGGGAGTATCAGTACGAGCGGTTCGACCACGGCGAAATCCGGAACCCGGGGGTCGTTGGAGTGACGACGGATCGATTCCCGCTGGGGATCGGGTTCTTTCACCCTTCAGGATTGGGCCTCAGGGCAAAGGCGACGTATTTCGACCAGGAAGGCACCTTCGAGAGATCGACCAACCTCGCCCTGCCCTCGACGGACGGCGCAGACCGTTTCTGGATTTTCGACGCCTCCGCCGCCTATCGCCTCCCCCGCCGTTTGGGAATCGTTTCCGTCGAGGGTAAAAACCTGTTCGACAGGTCGTTCGGCTTCCACGACACGGATCCCTTCCATCCCTCGATACTGCCGAAACGCACGGTGTTTTTCAGGTTCACCCTGGCGATATAACCGGAGAATCCAAGCAAAGGAGAACAGAAAATGGCTAAAAAAATCCAAATTGAAAAGTTCAGGATCCGGCTGCCGCGCGGAAAAATCCTGGTCGTGGAGGCAAGCCCGAGAGGAAGGATTCTCAAGGCCACGATCGGAAAAACCGTGTTGCGGCCACGAGACTTCAAACCCGCAAGGAAGAGAGGCGACAGGCTGGTCCTGTCAAGCGATTCGGAGCTTTCCTTGTCGAACCTGTCGGGCGTTCCCTCAGGCAAAACCATAACCTATATATCTCCCGGCTCGGCTATCGTCTGCAAAAGATCGTATTCTCCCACCCAGACATGCACGCTTGTCGTGATCGGCGGCCTCCCGTACTGGATCTGCGTTCCGCCGACTCCCCCCTGTTGACACGGATGCCGCCGGCATGACGCCCCTTTGACATCTTCCGGCGGCACGTGCAACCCTATCGGATGCCGGAAAAAAAGCACGTCGGTCTGCAGGCGCTTGTTTTTTCCCTGGTGGCCGCCGCCTTCACGACGATCTATATCACGCAGCCGGTGCTCCCGGTGCTCCGGGAGGAATTCGGGGTCAGCGCGTCAACTGCATCCCTGACCATCTCGGCGGTCATCATGGGGATCGCGCTTGCCAACCTGCCGTTCGGGATGATGGTGGACCGGTACCGGATCCGTCCCATCATCATCACGGGAGGATCGGTAATCGCTGCGTGCGGGCTTTTCTGCGCGATCACGTCGGACCTCTTTCTTATCATCGCGGCGAGGTTCGTCCAGGGGCTCTTCGTCCCTTCCTTGACTACTTGCCTGGTCGTGCACCTGGTCAGGAGCCTTCCCGCGGACAGGCTTAACGTCGTCACCGGCTCGTACGTGTCCGCAACGGTTGTGGGCGGACTGGGAGGAAGGCTGCTGGGAGGATGGATACATCCGCCCCTGCACTGGCGGTACGCATTCGTGACGGCATCGATTCTGCTGCTGGCGGCGACCCTGGCCGCCGCACGCTGGCTGCCGAAAAACGAAACGCGCGAGGAGACGACCGTTGAAGCCTCGAGTTTTACGGGATTGGTCAGCCGCCCCGAGCTGCTGCGCATCTTTTTCGTCGCATTCGGATCCTTTTTCGTCTTCTCTTCCGTTTTCAATTACCTGCCTTTTTATCTTGCGGGGCCGCCCTTCCGGGCCTCGACGCAGGTTATCACTTTGACGTACCTCTCCTATGTCGTCGGCGCATTCACCGGCCCGGCCGCCGGCAAGTTGAGCAACAGGATAGGCAACGGGGCAACCATGGCGCTGGGATCGGCGGTTTTCGCCGCGGCCATACTCGCCACCTTCATCCCCTCGCTGCCGGCCGTCGCGGCGAGCCTGGCGGCTGTGTGCGCCGGATTTTTCGCGGTCCACTCCGCGGCGGCAGGCTCCTTGAACCTGAGGCTGTCTTCAGGCAGGGGGCGGGCAAATTCGCTCTACGTGCTGTTCTATTATCTGGGCGGGTCCATCGGAATAACGGCAAGCGGCCACGCCTATCAATCCGCAGGCTGGCGGGGAGTGGCGGCATTGGGGATCTTCATTCTCCTCCTGCCCTTCGCAACGGGTCTTGCGGAGATGAGGGAGAGGAACAGGAAGGATCCCCCGGGAGGCATACAGCTCCCCTTGCCCCCTTCCAGTAAAGCAGCAGGGCGCTCCCGTACGGCGCGCTGAAGGCCGCCCTCCGGTCGAAATCCGCTGAAAGCCCTTTAAGGGTCCGCTCCGCCACGGCGAACAGGTCCGGGCGGGCGGATTCCCTGGAATACCTGAGAAGGGCGCACGCCATCCTGGCATTCGCGGCGAAGGGGACAAGCGGAAGTACCAGGGGCCCGGCATCGCCTTCCCGCGGGCGCCGGTCCAGGAACCCGTGAGAGCCGGCCGAAAAGAGATGACGAACCGACCAGTCGAAGATCTCCCCTGCCCACTCGAGATATGTCGCCTTTCCGCTCTCCTCCCACAGATCCAGGTATGCTGCGGCCACCGACACGTTGTCCGCAAAGTGGCCCGCCTCGGTCCTGCCTGCCTCCCCGAAGCGAACCTGCCCCTGATCGCGGGACCACAAGACCGAGCGGAGGTAGTCCCCCAGCTGCATGGCGCGGTCCAGAAGCGTCCCCACGTATTCGCCGAAAATCTCCTTCCCTCCGCCGAACGCCCGATGGGCCGCGACGAGCGCGGATGCGACCCTGCCGTTGTATTCCGAAAAGACCGTCCGGTCGACGCTCGGAGGAGTTCGCTTCGATCTGCCTTCCGCATCCAGCAGGAAATACTCCTCGTCGGCGTCCTGGCTGGAATAGAAGGCGCCGGTCCCTGGATCGTGCAGCCGCGAGAAGAGGAATTCCAGGATTTTCCCGGAGGCCCGGGCAAGGAATTCCTCGCCCGATTTTTCGTAAGCGGATGCGCATAGCGCGAGCATCTCCGCGTTGTCGGCAAGCAGCTTCTCGTAGTGGGGGGTCTTCCAGTCGCGCTTCGTCGCGTAGCGGAAAAATCCCCCTTCCACCGCGTCGAATACCTCCGACTCGCCCATGGCGCGCAATACCTTCAGGAGGGTCTCCCCCATCTCCCGGTTCGCCTCGAGGAACCAGGCGTCACGCAGGAAGACCAGGATATCCGTCATCAGGAACTTCGGTTCCCGGAAGAACCCGGGGTGGAGGGGATCGTAGTTGGCCAGAACCGAATGCTTTACGAGCGGAAGATCCTCGGGGCGAGGTCCCGCGGGGGGATCCCCTTTCGTGTCCGCAGCGAGCGGCGTGTCTCCTTGCGCCGCCGAATCCCTCATGTACCGTTCGATCCGGTCCCGGTCGTTCCGGTAGAACTCCTTGCACTTCAGCAGAACCTCGAACAGGGCGTCGGGAGGAAGATATGTAGCCCCCGTGAGCATCTGTCCGTTCGGCAGGAGCACGGCCGTGGTCGGCCAGCCCCCCTGGTTATAACGGTCGTTGATGTCCGGACGGCGGTCCGTATCGACGCGGACGGGGATGAACGAGTCGTTCAGGAGCTGCACGACCCTCGCGTCGGACAGCGAGGTCCTGTCCAGCACGTGACACCAATGGCACCACGTGGCCGATATGTCCAGGAATACAAGCTTCCCCTCCGCCTCTGCCCGCGAGAAGACACCGGGATCCCACTCGTTCCAGCGCACCTTCGATTCGCCCTCCAACTTGCGCGCCTCCCTTGTCTTATTGGCTCATCCTGTACGATGTGCCGGCGGACCGCGCGGTTCCGCGCGATGACGCGGAGGGCGGCACGAACGGAAGGCGCTGCGCCTCCGGCAGCTCCGTGCTCGCTCTCGCCTTCGGCTCCCCTGCATAGGGCATTACGTGCCAATCGATGCTTCCCCGCTCTTCGGTCACCCTGTGCGGTCCGCCAAGCCGGCTTGTTCCAAGATTGGTAATACCGAACCGGACGGTTCCGCCTCGGCGACCCGCTGCGCCGGACCTGCCATCGGCGTCTCGCGCCTTCCGTTCGTGCGCTCGGAATAAGGTTGCGGCGTAGCGGCCGCGGAATTCAGGCGCGGAAGTGCAGGAAGAAGCAGAGCGCCGCCACGGCGAGCGTATAGGGAGCGAAACGTATGAACCTCCCCCGCGTCACGAGCCGCTCGACGATCAGAAGGGACAGGTACCCGACCACGAGCGAGAAGATGAATCCGGCGGCAGACGGGACAAGCCCCGGCAGAACGGAGATCCCCTTGTGAACGTTCACCAGGGCTGCGCCGAGTATGGCGGGCAGGGATATGAGAAAGGAATATTTCGCGCTGCGGGACGGTGATATTCCGAGGACGAGCGCCAGCGTTATCGTCGAGCCGGAACGCGAGAGCCCCGGGAATACGGCGGCTCCCTGCATGATCCCGATGGCAATCGCCTCCCATGCGGAGATCCGGTCGGGATCCCACTTGTGCCTGAACCGCAGGTTGCTTATAAGCAGGAACGAGGTCAGCAGCAGATACCGCACCCCCACCCCCCATACGGTTATGCCCGTCTCGACCGTGTCGTGGAAGGCGAGCCCGATGATTCCGGTCGGGATCGTGGACAGGACGACGAGGATTATCTCTCTCCTGCCCCACCCTTCCGGCGTTCCCATCCTCCTTCTGAAAAGGGAGGACGTCATCTCCATGAGTTCCTTGCGAAGGAAAAAGATTACGGCGAAGAGCGTCCCGAGATGCAGGAGAAGGTCGAAGGCCAGCTCGGGCTCCCGGATCCCCAGCAGCCGCTGGGCGAGGAAGAGGTGTCCGGAGCTGCTGACCGGCAGGAACTCGGTCGCCCCCTGGAGAATTCCCAGTAAAATCGATTGGAGAAGGGTCAACGGGCGTCCGCCGTCAAGCCCCGGCCTGCGCCTTCTTCACCGCGTCTTCCATGACGGCGCGTATCCTTGCTACCGCGGATTCGTCCTTCCCTTCGAAACGGAGAACCAGCACCGGCTGCGTGTTGGAGGCGCGGACCAGCCCCCAGCCCCCGTCGAACAAGGCGCGCACGCCGTCGACGTCGATCACTTCCCTGGCCTGCGGCGCCACGATCTCGGCCACGCGCTCGACGATCCTGAACTTGCGGTCGTCGGGGCAGTCCACGCGTATCTCCGGAGTCGCGACCAGCGGAGGGAGGTCGGAGAGCATGACGCTGAGCGGACGGTCGGATGCGGCAAGTATCTCGAACAGCCGGAGGGAGGCATAAATGGCGTCGTCGAATCCCAGGTACCGGTCCGAAAAGAATATATGCCCGCTCATCTCCCCGGCCACCTCGGCCAGCTCTTCCTTCATCTTCTGCTTTATCAGCGAATGCCCTGCTTTCCACATCACCGGCCTGCCGCCGTGCCGGGCGACGTCGTCGTAAAGGTTCTGGGAAGCCTTGACCTCCGAGATTATCGCCGCTCCCGGCTTGCGGGCGAGTATCTCGCGGGCGAACAGCACGAGGAGGTAGTCTCCGTATATGACGTTCCCCTTCTCGTCGACCGCTCCGATCCGGTCCGCGTCGCCGTCGTACCCGACCCCGACGGCGGCGCCGTGCTTCCGGACCGCTTCTATCAGGTATCGCAGGTTCTCCGGGACCGTCGGATCCGGAAAGTGATTGGGAAACCGGCCGTCCATCTCGCAGAAGAGTTCCACGACTTCCATTCCCATATCGCGGAAGAGCCCGGGCGCCACCTCCGAAGCGGTCCCGTTCCCGGCGTCGACCACCACCTTGAGCCTCCGCGGGATGGAAAGGATCGACTTGACGTACCGCATGTATTCCGGGATCACCGTCCTGGAGGTCACGCCGCCGGATCCCGACGCGTACTCCCCGCGGTCGATGATTTTCCGGACTTCCTGTATCTTCTCGCCGTAGAGGGAGGACGGCCCGACGCACAGCTTGAAGCCGTTGAACTCCGGGGGATTGTGGCTTCCGGTGATCATCACGCCCCCGTCGGCGCCGAAGCTTATGATGGAAAAGTAAAGCAGCGGCGAAGGGCAAATTCCGACGTCCACGACGTTCATGCCGGTCGATGCAAGCCCCTCCGCCATCGCGTCCCTGAATTCGGGGGAGCTCAGGCGGCAGTCGCGTCCGAGCATGAGTGTCCTCACGCCCTTTCCCTTCGCGTAGGTGCCGAATCCCTTTCCCAGGGTCCGCACCGTATCGGGCGTGAGGTCCTTGCCCACCAGTCCCCTGACGTCGTATTCCCGGAAGATGTGCGGGTTGATCATCGCCTTCCCCTACTCCAGGTTTATCTCGGAGAACGTGCGCGAGGTCCGCCTCGCCACCTTCGTGCGGTGCGCGGCGCGCGACACCTCACGGGCCACCGCCGGGGAAACCTTCCGGTTGAACACGGAAGGGATGACGTAGTCCTCGGAGAGTTCCTCCTTGCCGACGCACGAGGCGATCGCGTACGCCGCCGCAATCTTCATCTCCTCGTTGATCGTCACCGCCCGCGAGTCCAGGGCGCCACGGAAGATCCCGGGGAAGCACAGAACGTTGTTTATCTGGTTCGGGTAGTCCGAGCGTCCGGTCGCCATGATCCGGACGAACGGGGCCGCCTCCTCGGGCATGATCTCGGGGTCGGGGTTCGCCATCGCGAAAACGATCGGGTCCTTCCCCATCTTCTTCAGATCGTTGACCGTGATAAGACCGGGGCCGGCAAGGCCCAGGAACATGTCCGCCCCGGAGATCACGTCGGAGATCTTGCCGCGCTCGTTGAACGGGTTGGTGTGCTCCGCGTACCACTCCTTCATGAAGTTCATGTGCTGCTTGCGGCCCTTGTAGATCGCGCCCACGCGGTCCACCCCGATGATGTTGCGGGCCCCCGCGTTCATGATGATCTTGCTGCACGCGACCCCGGACGCGCCGACGCCCGCAACCACGATCTTCATGTCCTCGATGCGCTTCTTCACGATCTTGAGCGAATTCAAAAGGGCCGCCAGTACGACCACCGCCGTGCCGTGCTGGTCGTCGTGGAATACGGGGATGTCCATCTCGGCCTTCAGGCGCTCCTCGATCTCGAAGCACCGGGGAGCGGAGATGTCCTCCAGGTTGATCCCGCCGAACGTCGGGGCAAGCGCCTTGACGATCTTGATGATCTCCTCGGTGTCCTTCGTGGCTACGCAGATGGGCCAGGCGTCGATGTCGGCGAACTCCTTGAAGAGCATCGCCTTCCCCTCCATGACGGGCATGGCCGCCTCGGGGCCGATGTCCCCCAGGCCAAGTACCGCGGTGCCGTCGGAGACGACCGCCACGGTGTTGCGGCGGATCGTCAGCGTGTAGGACTTCCTGACGTCCTTGGCTATCGCCATGCACACCCGCGCCACGCCCGGGGTGTACGCCATCGACAGGTCGTTGCGGGTCTTGACGGGGATCTTGTTGCTGATCTCTATCTTGCCGCCCAGGTGCTTCAGGAATGTGCGGTCCGAAACGTTGACGATCTTCACGCCCTGGACCTGCCGGACCGCGTTTATGATCTCCTGGGCGTGATCGATTCCGCGGGCGCGGGCCGTGATGTCCCGCGTGACGGTCCCCTTCCCGTGGCCGGAGAGGTCCACCGCGCCGATGTCACCTCCTACTTCCCCGATGGCGGTCGTGACCTTGCCCAGCATGCCGGGCCGGTTCTGGATCTCGACGCGCATCGTGATGCTGTAGCTTTCGCTGGGCGACAGAATGGTAGCCATGCAATCCTCCCCTGCCCTAAAAATAGTGTGGTGCCGGGTTGAGCATAAGTGGCTATTCTATTTAATTGCGCGGTATCAACACAAGGAATTTGCGCTCCCTGGCAGTGCTCCCACCCCATCGGATCGTTTCATAAATCCGCATGAATTCCATAATCATGCTCTCGTTAACAAGAGCTGCTATTTCTAATATACAATTATACTTTCTAATGTAATTTTCGGTGGGTATCTATACAAGATTTGCGGAATGGAGATATCATTATCGATAGGGAGGAAATCAACTCGTGGAAACGATCGACGTCGGAAAAAGGATCAAGAGCATTCGCAAACGGAAAGGGCTGACCCTCCAGGAGCTGGCGGAAAAGAGCGGCATCTCGGCGACCGCCATCAGCGCCATCGAACGGAACGTGTCTTCCCCCACGGTGAACACGCTTGCAGGAATCGCGCGGGCGCTCGGCGAATCGCTTTCCTCCCTTTTGGGCGAAAGCGAAATCTCCTTCGTCCTGACGCGGGCCGACAAGCGCGAGCGGCTCGCCACCGAGATCCGGAACGTCGATTTCCTGAGCCTGGCATCCGGCGTGCCGGGCCAGAGGTTCCAGCCTATGATGAGCGTCCTCAAACCGGGCGCGACAAGCGGCGAAGACTACGTGACGCACAGGGGGGAAGAGTTCTTCCTTGTGGTAAAGGGGTCGCTGGAGGTCGAGCTGAACGGTCAGACCTCGCGCCTGGAGGAGGGAGACAGCCTCTACTTCCGCGGCAACACGCCCTACCGATGGAAAAACGCCGCGGAAAAGGAAACCCAGATCCTTATAGTCTCCGCCGCCTGACTCCCTGGACGGCGTGCCGTCACTCGACGCCGTTCCTGGGGCAGACCGGCAGCAGGCCGCAAGCCGGGCACCTGGGTTTCCTGGCTACGCAGATCCGCCGCCCGTGCCATCCAAGGCGGGTGGCGAACTCCCACCATTTCGACTCGGGAACGGCGGCCGCCAGATCCTGCTCGATTTTTTCCGGATCCTTGGATACGGTCAGGCCCAGCCGGAACGACACCCTTCCGACGTGCGTGTCGACCGGCAGCGCGCACGCCCCGAAGCATGCCCCCAGGATGACCGAGGCGGTCTTCCTCCCGACGCCGGGAAGCGACGTCAGAGCCCCCATCGTCGCAGGCACCTTTCCCCCGTGGCGCGAGACCAGGCATGCGGAAAGGCCCCTGATCGCTTTCGCCTTGTTCCGGAAGAAGCCGGTCGGACGTATGGCCTCCTCCAGCTCTTCCGGAGGCGCTGCGGCAAGCGCGCCGGGGCCGGGGTACTTGAGGAACAGCGCCGGCGTCACGCCGTTCACCCGCTCGTCGGTGCACTGGGCCGCGAGCACTGTCGCCACCAGCAGCTCGAACGGATTGCGGTAATCGAGGAGAACCCGGGCCTCCGGGTACGCGCGGGCCAGGAAGTCGAGGACGAAAGCAACCGGCGCTGGAGGCTTTCGGGCACTCATATCAGCCGCTCCGGCTGAAAACTACGACTTCGTACCCCTGGACGTCAACTTCGTAGGTCACGCCCTGGAGCCTGCATGTGAAAAGCTTCCCCGGGCCCATGAACTCGTCCTCCGGAGTGACGAGGAAGGCGCCCTGTTCTCCAAGCCAGTCGAGCAGCCCCCTCACCTCCACGAACGTAAGGTCGAACGGGGTGATCAGGTTGTAAACCTTGCCTTTGTGCAGGATCGGATAGATGTCGTATTCTTCGGGATTCAAGGGGTTCCCTTTCGCTCTTTACGGCAAACCATCGTTTAGTATACGCTGGTATCCCGCCGTGAAATAGTTGTCTGGAGGCTTTGCGCTTGGTTCTCCGCGACATCCTGGCACGTAACGCCCGCATCTATCCGGACCTCGTCGCATTGGCCATGGGCCAGGAGTCCCTCACCTTCCGGGAGCTTGCGCAGCGCGTGTCCCGCCGGGCATCCGGCCTCCGCAGCCTCGGCATCGAAAAAGGCGACCGTGTGGCGGTCCTTATGCGCAACTCCCCCGCCTACGTGGAGTTGCTTTATGCGGTCACGCAGATCGGGGCCGTCCTGACGCCGTTGAACGAATTGCTCATCGCCAGGGAGCTTGCGGCGATCCTGCGGCACGCCGATGCGGCCGCCCTCGTTTATTCCGAAGAATTCCGGGGCGTGGTCGATCGGATCCGGACCTCCGTTCCGTCGGTCGCCCGCTTCGTTTCGGAAGACCTGCTCTTCCATGAAGGGAGCGCACCGGGGGGGACGGAGACCGTTCCTCCTGTCCCGTCCGCCGAGGCGGTCCCCCTGTTCGAATCGGACACCGCCATACTCGTTTACGCGGGAGGAACCTCCGGCGCTCCCCGGGGAGCGATGCTGTCCCACGGCAACCTGGTATCCGCCTCAGTTTCCGCGGCCCTGGAGCTCGGCCTGTCCCGCAACGACGTTTATCTCTCCTGCACGCCCCTGCCGTTCATGGCGGGGACCGGCCGGCTCCTCCGGTTCCAATGCCTGGGAGGATCTGTCGTCATCCTGCCGGGCGACGATCCCGAAGATGTGCTCAAGGCGATAGAGCGGCGCAAGATCACTCACGTCCTGCTGACCCCTACGCTTATGGCCCGGATCCTCGACCTGCCGTCGGCCCCCCGGTACAACCTGGCAACCTTGAAAACCGTTCTCTACGGCGGGGCGTCGATCCCGATCGAATTGCAGAAGCGGGCCATCCGCTTCTTCCCTTGCGGGCTGGTGCAGTCCTACGGCCAGGTGGAGTCGGCCGGGGTGCTCACTTTCCTGCACGCGGAGAGCCACTCGCTGGACGAGAGCACGCCCTACATGCGGAGATTGATGTCGGTAGGCAAGGAAGCGTTCGGCGTCGAGGTGCGGGTCGTGGACGAGTCCGGCCGCGAAGTCTCGCCCAACCAGGTCGGAGAGATCGTCGCGCGCGGCCCGAACGTCTTCGCCGGCTATTTCCGGGATCCTTCTTCCACTGCCGAGGTGCTGAAGAACGGGTGGCTCCTCACGGGGGACGTCGCCTCGGTGGACGAGGAAGGATACATATACATCGTCGATCGGAAGCGGGACACGCTGATGGTCGGGGGCATCTCGGTCTATCCGAAAGAAATCGAGGACGTCGTCGCGGAGCACCCGGCCGTCGAGGAAGCCGCCGTCGTCGGGCTGTCCGATTACGAGCTCGGGGAAGTCCCGGTCGCCGTAGTGGCGCTCAAGAAGGGGGCGCAGGCCGACGCCGACGGAATCCTGGCCCACTGCCGCGAAAACATGGCGCCTTTCAAGGTTCCCCGATCGGTGGAGTTCATACCGTCGCTGCCCCGCAACAGCCAGGGGAAGGTGCTTAAGGTCAGGCTGAAGGTAAAAGGGATTTCCGGGCCGATTCCCCGAAAACCTCGGCGGTAAAAGAATACAGCTCCGCGCCCCTGGCCCATTCGCCCGGGGGAAGTCCCGCCTTCCGGCACACGTTGGAAAGGAACACCTTCCGGTCCCAACCGCACGCCTCGGCCACCTGGGGCAGCAGAAGGCCGCGGCGTCCGCCCTTGCGGATCATCAGCCCGTGGGTTCCGATCTCGACCTCTTCCGGCCTTGCAGGAACCATCGGAGTCAGGACGGAGATCTCGATGTGGACCGAGTCGATTTCCGAGGGGGCGACGGGGGGAAACCGCGGATCCTCCGTAGCAGCCGCCACCGCGCATTCCTGGATCGTCCGGTACAGGGGGGCCGTCGCCTCGGTATAGCCTATGCACCCCCGCAGGCGCCCTTCCTGGGTGAGCGTCACGAACGCCGCGCCCGGCGCGGACAGCCTGGCGGACGCGGGTGCCTCCTCCGGCACCTTTCCGTCGCGGATGAACGACGAGAAGGCGCGGCGCGCGATCGCCAGCAGCTCGATCCGATCCTCTTCGGGCAGGTAGGGGGGGCGCATCAGCACGGCCGTGCGAAGATGGAGTCCACGCGGCCGTCGGGCATGATCAGGTCGCCGATGTCTCCGAGAATCTCTATGTCGCCCTGCACGTCCAGGAAGACGGGCACGATATCCGGATCGAACTGGGCCCCGGAGCAGCGGATTATCTCCGCGTTTGCAGCCTCCAGCGTCAGCGCCTGCCGGTAGGCACGGGTCGAGGTCATTGCGTCGAACGTGTCCGCGATCGCCATGATCCGCGACTCGAGCGGAATGTCTATCCCCGACAGACCCTTCGGATAGCCTTTACCGTCGAAACGCTCGTGATGATGCAGGATCGCCGGAAGAAGCGGCTGGAAGAACGGTATAGGCTGGAGAATCCCGATGGCCACCTCGGGGTGCTTCGTGATCTCCCTGAACTCCTCTTCCGTCAGCTTTCCCGGCTTGTTCAGTATGGCCTCACGCACTCCGATCTTCCCGAGGTCGTGCAGCACCGTGGCCTGCCGCAACAGCTCGAGCTGCTCGCGGCCGAGTTTCATCGCCTTGCCGATCGCCACGGAATACATCGTCACGCGCTGCGAGTGGCCGCGCGTGTAGAGATCCTTGGCTTCCAGCGCCTTGATCAGGGCGTCGATCGACCGGACGTACATGGAGTTTATGAGGTCGGTCTGCTCCTTTACCTTCTTCTCCAGGTTCAGCTGGTAGTCCTGGAGCTCCCGCTCTAGGGCTTTTTTCCTTATCGCGTTCTCGATCGTGATCAGCAGGACGTCGAAATTGAATGGCTTGGTTATGTAATCGCAGGCGCCTATCTTCAGCGCGGACACCGCCGTGTCGAGTTCCGCGTGCGCGGACATCACGATTCCGGCGGTTTCGGGGAACCTCGACGTCGACTCGCGCAGGAGAGCGATCCCGTCCATTTCCGGCATCCGTATATCCGTCAGCAGAACCGTGTAACTTCGTTCGGACAGCTTGGAAAGCGCGTTCTTCCCGTTGCACGCTTCTTCCACCGAATATCCTGCAATTTCAAGGCGTTCCCGGACGAGAGTACGGATGAGCTCCTCGTCGTCGACGACAAGGATCGTGTTCCCGTTGCCGTTATATCGGCAATTGTTCTTCAAGGTCCGCAGCATGCGCATCACCATGGTACTCTTCGGCAGTGTGTAAATAATATTTAATCTTTTTTCCCTCTAGGATTCGGCAGGTTTCAAACGTTGAAGCGGACGTGGAAAATATCCCCGTCCCGGACGATGTATTCCTTGCCCTCGAGCCTGAGCTTGCCTTCCGCTTTCGCTTTAGACATCGTCCCGCACCTCAAGAAATCCTCGCACTGGATGACTTCCGCGCGTATGAATCCTTTCTCGAGGTCGGAATGTATCCTGCCCGCCGCCGTCAGCGCCGTGGCGCCCTGCTGGATGTTCCAGGCCCTTACCTCGTCATCCCCGACCGTCAGGAAGCAGATGTAGTCCATTGCGTCGAAGGCCCCCCGGACCAGCCTGTCCCTGGCGCTGTGCGCTATCCCCATTTCCTTCAGGAAATCGGCCTGCTCGGCGGGGGAAAGCTGTGATATTTCCTCCTCTATCCTGGCCGAGAGCCGGATGAGCGGTATTTCCCGGTCCGCGGCTACGGCGTCAAGTTCCGGGTACGCCTCCCCGGAGAGGTCCCCTTCCCCGACGTTCAGAACCATCAGCAACGGGATTCGGCTTGCGAACCGAAAACCCGAGAGCACGCGGATCTCCTCCGCCGAGAATTCCACCCTGAGCAGCGGGACCTCCTTCTCGAGCGAAGCGATTGCCTTGTTAAGGGTCGTCCATTCGATGTCCCGCTTCGCCTCCTTCGCCATCCGTTCGATCCTCTTCTGGGCGATAAGGTAATCGGAGAGGGTCAGCTCGGACTCGATCGCCCGGAACTCCTTGACGGGGTCCAGCCCTCCGGGAGGGGGCGGGTGGAAATCGTCCGAGAATCCCCGAAGGACGACCGCGAGCACGTCTGCTCCCTTTATCTTCGCCAAGGTTTCGGCGGAGAGCAGTTCGTCCTCCTTCACGTCGATGTCCTCGAACGTTATGGATACGTGGGTCTTCTTCTTGGGGTGGAATATATCGGCAAGCCGGTCCACCCGCTCGTCCGGGACCCTGATAGTGCAGATGCCGGCCGACGGGGCTTTCGCCGCGGCCTCGCCCGCTCCGGCAAGCGCTCCGAAGAGCGTGCTCTTGCCGGCTCCGGCGGTTCCGATTATTCCGACCTTCATCGGTCCGCCTCCTCGTCGGGGATCCCCTCGAACAGGTCGAACTCGGGAAGGAGCGGGCGCGGAAGCCGCGTTCCGGCCAGCACGTAGGTTTCCGTCCGCGCGAAATCGCGATACCCCTCCCGGGAGAGGATCCGGGCGGAATCCTTGGCCTGGGTGCGATGGCAGGAAAACGCCTCCACTTTTTTCTCGACGTACGCGGAAGTGTCCACGAAGGTAGTCAGCTTCTCCCTGGGCACCCCGGCGAGCGGAACGTTCCAGGCTTCCAGGATTTCCCGTGCGATCTCGAACTGGTACAGCTTGAACGGCGCCCATGGCCCGATGCCGCCCACCAGCTGGCGGGGGAATTTCGACGGATCGGCCGCGGCGTCGAAGGCGTTCAGCGCCACCTCGGACATCACGATGTGGTCGGGATGCCTCGAAACGCCTTCCGGGCCGAAGCCGATCAGCACATGGGGACGGATCCACCTTATCTGTTCGACGGCCTTCTCGACCAGCAGATGACGCGGAGCAAGGTGGAGCTGCCCGTCCATGAAGCCCAGGAAAACTACCTTCCGTATACCCAGGACGCCGGCGGCGCAGTGAAGCTCGGCCGCGCGAACTTCCCCCAGGTGCTCCCTGTCGGTTACGGGCGGGTCCCCGACCATGCCGGCCTGTCCCTTCGTCGCGGTCGCAAGGTACACGTCGGTCCCTTCGCTCGAATATTTCGCTATGGTCCCACCCGGCCCGAAAGTTTCGTCGTCCGGGTGAGCGAGGAGGAGCAGGATCCTTCGCTTCAATGCAGGGAGCTCCTGCGGGTTTCTTGAACGCCGTGAGGTATTCAAGATATCACAAAGGGTTCCCGGCTTGCACCGGCGCGGCGGAACCCCTATCCTTTACGGGTGGAAGGCAAGGCGGCGCTTATCCTCGGTGGCGGCGGCATCACGGGGGGAGTGTACGAGCTGGGGGTCCTCTCGGCCCTCGACGACTTCCTCGTCGGAGGACGCAAGCCCACGGATTTCGATTTTTATGTCGGGATCAGCGCCGGCAGCCTCCTGGCCGCGTTTTTGGCGAACGGCATCTCCGTCAAGGAGATGTGCAAGGCGGTTCTCGGAGACGAGGGCCACCGGCTCCTTCTCCGCCGTGAGGACATCTACGAATTCCGGTTCTCGCCTTTCCTTCGCGCCGCGTGGAACTTCCTCTTAAGCATCGGACCGGTCCTGCGCTACCTGCGGCGCGAGCGGCAGCCGGTTACGTTCCTGAACGCAATCTCGCTCTTCCAGCAGTTCCTCCCGGCAGGCTTCTTCTCCAACTCGAACCTGGAGCGGTACGTCGCCCGCATCCTGTCCGAGGATGGGCGGACCAACCGGTTCGAAGATCTCGGGGGGAAGCTGTTCATAGTCGCGACCGAGATCGACACGGGCGAGCGGTGGGTCTTCGGCGGAAGCGAAGCCCGGGACGTTCCCATTTCGAAGGCGATCCAGGCGTCTTCGGCCATACCCGTTTTCTTCGAGCCGGTGAGCATCGGGGACCGGTTCTTCGTGGACGGAGCGGCGGAACGGGTCGGACACCTGGATATCCCCATCTCCGCGGGCGCCCGGTTTCTACTGATGATCAATCCGACGGTTCCCATCTACAACGACCGCACGGTGGTGTGCATCCCGACGGTCCGGGGGCATTGCAGCTCCATCACGGAGACAGGCTTCACGGCGATCGCCGAGCAGACCTTCAGGATAAACTCCAGGGTGAAGCTTGAGCTTGGGGTGGAGATCTACCGCCAGAGGCATCCGGAAGTCGAGATTCTCCTTATCGAGCCCGCGCCGATGGAATCCACGCTTTTCCTTTACGGGAGCATGAATTTCTCGGAGCGCGTACAGGTGCTCAACTACGGTTACAATTCGGCCGCTTATTATTTCACCGAAAATTTCGAAAAATTGAGGGAGGCTTTCGCGGCCGGGGGAATGGAAGCATCCCTGGACCGTATCCGCACGGACAGGTTCCTCGAGTTCGCGGCGCGGGCCAAACCGCGGCGGCGGTTCACCATGAATCTCCTGCGCAAGTGAAGCGGCCGAAAAACCGCTAGGCGTTGTACCCGGCCTCACCGTGCTGCGACAGGTCCAGCCCCATGAACTCGTGCTCGTCCGCCACCCGAAGCCCCATTATCCTGTCGAGAGCCTTCAACAGGAGCCAGGTCACGGCGAAGGAGTAGACGAGGATGACGCCTGCCGCCATCGCCTGGACGGCGAACTGCCCCGGGTTCCCGTACAGCAGCCCGTCGGCGCCCGCGGCGTTTACGGCGGTCGTGGCGAACAGCCCCGTCGCCAGGGTGCCGAGCGTTCCGCCCACGCAGTGGACGCCGACGACGTCCAGCGAATCGTCGTACCCGAATCTGCCCTTCATCATCACCGCCCAGTAGCAGAGGACTCCGGCGACCAGGCCGATGGCGACCGCTGCGGCAGGCTGGACGAAGCCCGATGCCGGGGTTATGGTCCCCAGACCCGCGATGCACCCGGAGGCGGCCCCCAGCACGGTCGGCTTCCCGCGATGGATCCACTCTGCGAACACCCAGGAAAGCGTCGCGGCGGCCGCGGCCATGTGGGTGTTGACGAACGCGCTGGTCGAAAGGCCGCCCGCCGCCAGCGCGCTGCCGGCGTTGAAGCCGAACCAGCCGAACCACAGGATGCCGGCCCCCAGCACGGTCATCGGAAGATTGTGGGGAGCCAGGTTCTCGACCCCGTAACCGCGCCGCTTGCCGACCACCAGCGCGGCCGCGAGGGCGCTCACACCCGCGGTTATGTGAACGACCGTCCCTCCGGCGAAATCGAGCACTCCGAGGTTGCGAAGCCACCCGCCGGTCCCCCATACCCAGTGCGCGACGGGATTGTAGACCAGAAGCGCCCACAAGATCGTGAAGACGAGATACGTCGAAAACTTGAACCTCTCCGCGAACGCCCCCGTGATCAGCGCAGGCGTGATGACCGCGAACATCATCTGGTAGATCATGAACGCCTGGTGCGGAACGGTTGCGGCGTATTCCTTGAAGGGAGCAAGCCCGACGCCGTTCAGGGCGAACCACGAGAGGTCGCCGATTATTCCCCCGCGGTCAGGCCCGAAAGCCAGGCTGTATCCGACCAGCATCCACTCGATGCTGACAAGCCCGAGTACGATGAACGACTGCATGACGGTGCCCAGAATGTTCTTCTGGCGCACCATGCCTCCGTAGAAAAGCGCCAATCCGGGGGTCATGAGCATTACGAGCGCAGCGGAGACCAGCAACCAGGCGGTGTCGCCGGTGTTCATACCTGTATCCTCCTGCGGGATAGGTGGTGGGGGCCGATGGCCTGTAGTTCAGCAACCGCCGTGCCGGGGGCGGCTTGCCGGATTTTCAGGGGATTCGAAGGACGGCAGGGGAAAGCGCAAGACACAAATGTTCTTGTAGCGATAATTATGAATAATTATCTACATAATAGTATGCACAGGAAACAGGCCATCCGCCGAACGCCGGCACAGGCATGCCGCCCGTTTATCGGGAAAACGGGACGCCGGGCAAGGAACCCGGCGTCCCTCCTCCGAAAGGCGTGGTCGGCCCCATCACCTCCCCGGAGGAAACATGCGAAGCACGTACCCGGCCGCTACAGGTTGTACCCCGCTTCCCCGTGCATCGACAGGTCCAGCCCCATGACCTCGTCCTCCTTCTCGACGCGCAGCCCCATGGTCTTGTCGAGGACCTTCAGCAGGATGAAGCTGACCACGAAGGAATACACGAGCGCCACGCCCACCGCCAGGGCCTGGATCGCCAGCAGCTTGGGGTTGCCGTAAAGAAGCCCGTTGGCGCCGGCCGCGTTGACCGCGGTCGTGGCGAACACGCCGGTGGCCAGCGCCCCCAGCGTGCCGCCGACGCAGTGCACGCCGACGACGTCCAGCGAATCGTCGTAGCCGAGCTTGCTCTTCATCATCACCGCGCCGTAGCAGACTGCGCCTGCCAATAGCCCTATGACGAGGGCAGCCGTCGGCTGGACAAACCCGGCCGCGGGCGTTATCGCGACAAGCCCTGCGACGCACCCGGAAGCAGCCCCGAGCACGGTCGGCTTGCCGCGATGGATCCATTCGGCGAACACCCAGGAGAGCGTCGCCATCGCCGCCGCCGAGTGGGTGGCCACGAAAGCGCTCGTGGACAGGTCTCCCGCCGCAAGCGCGCTGCCGGCGTTGAAGCCGAACCAGCCGAACCAGAGGATCGCCGCACCGAGAACCGTCATGGGCAGGTTGTGCGGGGCCATGTTATCGACGCCGAATCCTTTCCGCTTGCCGACGACTAGCGCCGCCGCCAATGCGCTCACCCCGGATGTTATGTGGACCACCGTGCCGCCGGCGAAGTCGAGGGCTCCCAGGTTGCGTATCCATCCGCCGATCCCCCACACCCAGTGGCACACCGGGTTGTAGACGAGCAGCGCCCAAAGCAGGGTGAACGCAAGGAAGGTCGAAAACTTGAACCGCTCGGCGAACGCCCCCGTGATGAGCGCCGGGGTGATTACCGCGAACATCATCTGGTAGATCATGAAAGCCTGGTGCGGAACGGTTGCGGCGTAATCCTTGAAAGGAGTAAGCCCGACGCCGTTGAGGGCGAACCATGACAGGTCGCCTATCACTCCTCCGCGGTCGGGCCCGAATGCGAAGCTGTACCCTACGAGGATCCACTCGACGCTTATGAGGCCGATGATGATGAACGACTGCATGATCGTGCCGAGGATGTTCTTCCTGCGCACCATCCCCCCGTAAAACAGCGCCAGACCGGGGGTCATGAGCATGACCAGGGCCGCAGATACCAGGAGCCAAGCAGTGTCGCCGGTGTTCATAATCCCTCCTTGCCCGCAAGGTGATGGTTGCCGACAACCGCCTTGTAAGGCAACGGACGTGCCATCCGCCGAATCCCTCGTTTTGCAAGGATTTACGCACTCCGCCGCTCCGGGATGCGGCATACATTAATGTCCGCTTTACGACATTTTACGCTATTTGGACACACCGCATCCGCACCTTCCATCGACGGCGCGGTGATTCGGGAAGTGCAGGGCCGCCGGGGAATCTCCTTGCCGCCGCATTCGCCATCGAATGAATGTGCGCGCAGTTGGATTTGTCATGAGCTCGAAATTCATCTTTCGCCATCGGAAGGGATTTTCCTTTGAATGCGAGAATCACTTGCATTACAATTTTCAGGCGATCGATTTTTTCCTCCTCTCCCCACAAGGAGCACATCATGACCGAGCAGTTCTTTTCTTCCTGCATAAGCGGGGCGAAAAGCGTCCTCTCACTGGCGCGGGCTTCCCTCTCCTACAACATCTCCATGCGAGGCGAGGACGCCGCCATCGGATATCCCGATACGGCGTACGAGCTGCCGGTAGCTTTCGGGCTCACGGACCTTAAAGTGACGACCCTGGGGGGTGCTTCATCGCTGCTCGACCTGGCGGAGGGGCTGCTGAGGAATGCTCCAACGCTGGAGAACGCCGCCGATGCCGGGGCGGCGACATTGATTTCCGCGGAAGTCCTGGGCGCGCTCTCGCACAAGGACGGCAACCCGTTTCCGCCTCCGTCGGTCGGGTTCATCCCCGACTCGATCCTGCGCAGGCTCGGCATCTTCATGGTCGACGGATCCGTTCCGGGCGTAGCGGTTGTGATCGGGAAGGCCGCCGATCCCGCCGCCGCGGCGGCGATGATCCGCCGGTTCCAGGAGATCGGCCTCCTGGTCTTCCTGGCGGGGGACGTGGTCTCCCAGGCGGACCGGGCCGGCGTCAAGCTGGGGGACGACTTCAAAACGTTTCCGCTTGGTCCGCTGCCCGCTGTCATCCACGCCGTCAATTTTGCCGTGCGGGCCGGCCTCACCTTCGGCGGCATCGGGCGCGGACAAACAGCCGCCATGTACAGCTACCTTGCCAACCGGGTAAAGGCGTTCGTCTGCGCGCTGGGTCCGCTGGACGAAATCGCGCTGGCGGTGGCCGCCGGGGCGATCAAGGCCGGGTTTCCCGTGCTAGCCGACCGGAACGTCCCGGAGATCCCGGGCGTGCTGCTGCGACGCCCCGCGGGCGAAGAGATGGTCACGGCCGGCATGGAGGCACGCGGCATCAAGGTAAAGATAGTCAAGGTCCCCGTACCCATAGCGTTCGGACCTGCATACGAAGGTGAGCGGATCCGCAAGTCGGACACCCACGCCGAGTTCGGCGGAGGGCGGTCCACGGCGTACGAGCTGGTCGTCTCCGCTCCTCTCTCCGAGGTCCGGGACAAGGAGATCACGGTAGTCGGCCCCGGCATTTCCGACCTGGCGAAAGGCGGGACGCTCCCGCTGGCGATCGTGGTCACGGTCGCGGGGAACCGCATGCAGAAGGACTTCGAGTCGGTGCTGGAGCGGCGCATCCACCGCATAGTCAACTACGGCGAGGGGACGATGCACGTTGCCCAGCGCGACACGACGTGGATCCGCGTGTCCGCGGAGGCGGCGGCCAGAGGGTTTGCGCTTTCGGACCTGGGCATGATGCTCTACGCCAAGCTGCACGCAGACTTCGAGAACATAGTAGACAAGGTGTCCGTCGCGATCTCCACCCGGGAAGAAGACGTCCAAAAGGGGCTCGCGTTCGCCAGGACGATATACGCCGAGCGCGACGCGCGGGCGCGTACGCTGACCGACGACGCCGTGGAGGAATTCTATTCCTGCACGCTGTGCCAGTCTTTCGCTCCCAACCACGTCTGCATCGTGGCGCCGGAGCGGCTGGGCCTGTGCGGGGCCATAAACTGGCTCGACGGAAAAGCCGGATACGAGATCACGCCCACCGGCCCGAACCAGCCGGTTAAGAAGGGTGCGGTGCTCGACCCGGTCAAGGGAGCATGGGACGGCGTGAACGAGTTCGTCCGCGAGCATTCCCGCAACACGGTCCCCGGCTTCAACCTATACTCGATAATGGACGCGCCGATGACCTCCTGCGGATGCTTCGAGTGCATCCTGGCCGTGATCCCGGAAGCAAACGGCGTCATGGTGGTAAACCGCGAGTTCGTGGGCGCCGAGACCCCGTGCGGCATGGGATTCTCGACGCTGGCCGGCTCTGTCGGCGGCGGCATCCAGACGCCCGGCTTCATGGGGGTGGGGAAGCATTACCTCTTGAGCAGGAAGTTCCTTGGCGCCGAGGGGGGGCTCCCCCGCCTCGTCTGGATGACCAAGGAGATGAAGGAGCAGCTGGGGCCCGACCTGCGGGCCCGCGCCGCGGAAATCGGGATGCCGGACCTGGTAGACAAGATCGCCGACGAGACGACCGCGACCACCCCCGAGCAGCTTGTGGAACACCTGACGAAAGCCGGGCACCCCGCTCTCTCGATGCCGCCGCTCCTATGACGATCCCGTCGGCAGCGCGGAGTTATCCGGGCAGGATCCTTTCCGTCACGCTTCCGGCGGCCCCCGGCGGGACGCCTGTTACCGTCGGCGGCCAGAGCGCCATGCCGCTGGTTCCGGAGGGGGACCGCCGGCACCGGGCGGCGGTCGGGATGGAGGTCGGCACCGGAACCTGCGAGCTTCCTCCTTCCCTGGCGCAGGCGCTGGGAGGCCGGGAGCTCGAGCCGGTCGGCTTCGCGAAGGCGTGCGCCGGGGAATGGGGAGCGCAGTTTCTCTTCATTTCCCTGTCGGGTTGCCACCCCGACGGCGGTGGGCAACCGGTGGAGCGGGGAGCACGCACGGTGAGGGAGATTCTGGAAGCGGTATCCTGTCCTGCGATCGTGGGCGGATGCGGGGAGGAGGAGACCGACGCGAAGCTGTTCCCGGCCGTCGCGGAGGCGGCGCCCCGCCCGGTCTTCCTTTCGTACGCCGACGAGAAGAACTACCGCCTGGTCGGAGGCGCGGCCATGGCGTACGGCCACGGAGTAGTGTCGTGGTCGCCTATCGACATCAACATGGCCAAGCAGATCAACCTGCTCCTGTCCGACATCGGGTTCCCGGCGGACCGGATACTGATCGACCCGCTGACCGGGGGTTTGGGATACGGGCTCGAATACTCATTCTCCATAGTCGAGCGGATACGACTGGCGGGGCTCGCAGGCGACGGGATGCTCGCACGCCCCGTTTTATGCCACCTGGGGGACTCGTGGAAGGCGCGCGAGGCCGTCGAGGTTTCCGAGCCCGCCTGGGGTGACGCAATGACGCGCGGCCGCAGGTGGGAGGAGGCGGCAGGATGGGCCTGCTTCGCAGCCGGAGCGGACCTGCTTGTCTGCCGGCATCCTGCGAACGTGGCGGCGTTTCGGGAGACGACATGGCGCTGACGGCGCTGGATATCTACAAGCTTCTTCCCAAGACCAACTGCAAGGACTGCGGCTTCCCCACCTGCCTCGCCTTCGCGATGCAGATGGCGGCGGGAAAGGCCGGAATCGACAAATGCGAGCACGCCTCCGAGGAGGCGAAGCGGACTCTGGGGGAGGCAGCGGCGCCCCCTCTCCCGAAAATCGTCGCGGGAATCGGCGACAGTGCCGTAACTATGGGGGACGAGGTGGTGCTTTTCCGGCACGAAAAGGCCTTCTATCACCCGACCGCCATAGCGATTTCGATCTCCGACGCGCTCCCGGCGGAAGCCCAGCGGGCGAGGGCCCGAAACATAGCTGCCCTTTCCTTCGAGCGGGTGGGGCAGACTCTTTCCGTCGACATGACGGCGGTCAGGTGCGAATCGGGTGACCCGGCGCGTTTTGCCGCCGCCGCGGCGTCGGCGCTGGAAGCCGGCGGAAAACCGCTCCTGCTCGCCGCGCGCTGCGATGCCCTCGAAGCGGCGATAAAAGAGGTGGGACGCTCCAGGCCGCTTTTGTGCCCGCCTCCAGGGGAAACGGAAAAAGGCGCCAGGCTGGCGGCGTCGGAAAAACTCCCCCTTGTCGTTCGGGCGCGCGGGATCGAGGAACTGGCGAAGGCGCTCGCTTCGGCCCGCGCCGCGGGCGCGACGGAGCTAGTCGCGGACCCGATGCCCGGCGAGACGACGCAGGCCGTCGCCGATTCGGTATTCATCCGCAGGCTTGCCATAACCCACCGGGCCAGGGAGATCGCATATCCGGCCGCGTTCGACCTCGGGGGGGCGTTTCCGCAGCCGTTCGCCGCAGCATGCCTCCTCGTAGCCAAATACGGGTCTCTCGTTACGCTCGACACGGCCGATCCGGCCGAGATCTTCCCGATCCTCACGCTCCGCCAGAACCTGTACACCGACCCGCAGCGCCCGATACAGGTTGAGGCCGGGATCTACCCGATCGGCAAAGTCGCCCCTACGTCGCCGGTCCTTGTGACGACCAATTTCTCCCTCACATACTTCACCGTTCGCGGCGACGTCGAGTCGGCGAAAACGCCGGTGTACCTGCTGATCGCGGATTGCGACGGCATGTCGGTGCTCACGGCCTGGGCGGCGGGCAAGTTCACTTCCGAGAGCATCGCCGGGATCCTGTCCGAAAGCGGCATCGCGGCGCAGGTGGCGCACCGCACCCTCATCCTCCCCGGAATGGTGGCGCGCCTGTCCGGGAAGCTCGAGGAACTCTCGAAATGGCGCGTCCTGGTCGGGCCCCAGGAGTCTTCCGCGCTCCCATCCTATCTGCGCCGGCTGCCGCCGGCGGCGTTCATGGCGACCCATGGCTGATCCTGCGGGCGGACGCCTCCGGTTCCTCCCGGACGGCGTTTCCGCTCCCATGTCCCGCGGAGAGACGATCCTGGCTCACGCCGTTCGCGCCGGAGTGGACATCCTCTCCCCGTGCGGCGGCGAGGGGCGCTGCGGAAAGTGCCGCGTCGCGGTATCCGGCGACGTCCGGGGCGGCGACGACCCCGGGCTCATCTCGCCGGACGACCTCCGTTCGGGAATCCGCCTCGCCTGCCGCTGCGTTCCGATCTCGGGAGAGGTGCCCGTCACGGTCCTCCCGGAGAGTCGCCCAGCCCGCCTGGCGGCGTACATCGAGGGAAGGGACATGGCGCAGGACGGCCCTTATCTTCCCTTCCACGTCGTCCCCGAGAAAGGCAATCCCCTGGGGGTGGCGCTCGACGTCGGAACCAGCACGCTGGCCGGCGCCCTGATCGATCTTCGCGACGGGTCGTTGCTTGCCCGCGCCACGGAAGACAACCCGCAGATGTCCTGCGGGGAAGACCTTATCTCCCGGATCGTGTACGAGGAGGAGAATCCAAGAGGGTTTTCATTCCTGCGCCGACTTCTCCTTCGCGGCGTGGACAGGCTGATCGCCGATCTGCTGGCCTCGTCGCCCGAGCCGGGGAAGATCGTCGAGGTCACCGCGGCCGGGAACACGGCGCTTTCGCATTTCCTTTACGGCGTCTCCCCCTCGCCTGTACGCAGGCCGCCGCACCGGCCCGTCATCAAGGAATATCCCGTCAAGACGGGGAAGGAGCTGGGAGTCTCCAACGCCCCTTCCGCCAGGTTCCGGATATTTCCCTCCATAGGGGGTTTCGTCGGCGGTGACATCGTCGCCGGCATGCTCGCATCCGGCATGCACCGGTCGGGAGCGGTGTCGCTCCTGTTCGACGTGGGGACGAACGGGGAGGTGGCCCTGGGCAACCGGGAGTTCAGGATCGCCTGCTCCTCCTCCGCCGGCCCTGCATTCGAGGGGGGAGAAGTCGCCTGCGGAATGAGAGCCTACGCCGGAGCCATCGAGTCGGTCCGGATCGACCCGGAGAGCCTGGCCGCCGAGTGGACCGTGATCGGCGGCGGGAGCCCGGCGGGCGTTTGCGGATCCGGGATCCTGGACCTGTGCGCAGAGCTGTTCAGGGCCGGGCTGATCGACCGGGCGGGTCGCTTCGTGCCGCGCGCCGGCGCGCCTTTCCGCGAAACCGACCGCGGAAAAGCCTTCGTCGTCGCGGAGGCGGAACGCAGCGCCACCGGTGCGGACATCGCATTCACCGCCTCGGACCTCAAGAGCGTCATCAGGACGAAAGCGGCGCTGTGCGCCGCCGCCGATTCCCTCCTGCAGGCGGTAGGGATTCCGCGCGAGGAAGTGGCGCAGGTCTACATCGCCGGAGGATTCGGCAACTTCATAGACCTCCGTTCCGCCCTTGAGATAGGGCTCTTTCCTCCATTTCCCCTCAGGAAGTTCGTTCCGCTGGGTAACGCATCGCTCGCCGGGGCGATCGGGGCGCTGCGCAGCAGAAAGCGGTGGGAGGAGGCCGTAGCGCTGGCCCCTGCCACCGCATACCACGACCTCTCCTCCGATTCCGGCTTCATGGCGCTCTACCAGCGCGCCCTCTTCATCCCCCACACGGACGCCGAGAGCTACCGCTCGAACCGGTCCCCGGAGATCGCCAGGTGACGGGCGGCCTTCCCGCGTTTCCCGCCACAGGGGTCGGAAGCCTTCCCCATACCGATCCTGTCGAGGCTGTGCGCCTGGTCCTTGCGGGCTTCAGCGCCGTCCCGTTCTGGCCCCAGCTTCCCCGGAAGAGCTTCCTCGAGAGCATGTACGTCCAGTACGCCTCTGGGCTGCCGGGGGCGGTTATCGCCGGCGAGAAGCTTTTCGTGGAGGGAGGAGAGGGCGTCATGGCCGAAGCGGAAGCCTTCTACGAGCGGTTCCTCTCGGAGGACACGGATGCCTTCGCCATCCCCAGGGAAAGGGCGGCCGGGCTGCACGGCCTTCTCGATGCCGCAGCCGGCCCGTATCCCGCCGTGAAGGGACAGGTCACCGGCCCGGTGTCGTTCGGCCTGATGGTCACCGACAGGGAGAAGAAGCCCGTCTTCTACGATGCCGTGGGACGCGATATCCTGGTCAAGCACCTCCTGCGCGTCGCGCAGTGGCAGGTCGCCCGGCTCTCCCGCCTCTCGCCCGAAGTCATACTCGTACTGGACGAGCCGTACCTCGCCTCGGTGGGCTCCGCCATACTATCGCTTGGAAGGGACGAAGTCGTCGGCTGCCTGAACGAAATAATCGACGGCCTGCCGGGCGCGATGTGCGGGATCCACTGCTGCGCGAACACCGACTGGGGCCTCGTCCTTTCCTCGCGGGTCGGCTACCTGTCGTTCGACGCGTACGGATACGCCGACTCCCTGCTGCTCTACCCCGAGGAGGTGAGAGCGTATCTCGACCGTGGGGGGAAGCTGGCTTTCGGCATCGTGCCGACGTCGCCGGAAGCGATACGCAACGAGACCCCCGAGACGCTTGCGGAAAGAATGGAGTCGCTCCTCGGAAAATTCGAATCGCGCGGGATACCCCGGGAATGCGTGATCCGGGCCGCGTTCGTCACTCCCGCATGCGGGCTCGGCACCCTTTCGGAAAGCGACGCGGAAAGGGCGGTACTCCTGGCCGGAGGATTATCCGCCATTCTCGGGCGCCGCTACGGAGGCGCGGCAAGGTGACGACGATGATCGCAGTCGCCGGGAAGGGGGGCGTGGGGAAGACGACCTGCTCCGCGCTTCTGCTTCGGGCCATCTCCGCGTCGGGGTTGAGGCCGCTGCTGGCGGTCGACGCCGATCCAAACGCCAACCTGCACATCCTGCTGGGCTTCCCGCAGCCTGAGGGGCTGGGATCGCTTCGGGAGGAGCTCCTCGCGCGCCCCGGGGGGGCGACTTCGAAGGAAGCGCTCCTCGAGGCGATGGTCCAGCGGCGCGTCGCTGAAGGGAAGGACGTGGACCTGGTGACCATGGGCCGCGGCGAGGGGCCGGGATGTTACTGCTACGTCAACAATCTCCTGAGGCAGTCGCTATCGCGCCTCGCAGGCGGGTACCGGGCCGTAGTCGTCGACAACGAGGCGGGGATGGAACATCTCTCCCGCCGAAACCTTCGCCGGATCGACCACCTCGTTCTCGTCGCCGACCCTTCTCCGCGCGGGATCAAGGCCGCCTGCGCCATCCGCGAGCTGGCGGACCGGCTTGACCTGAAGGTGGGCAAGGCATGGCTGCTCCTCAACAGGCCGTACGCCGCCGGGGAGGGCTCCGGTTCTCCCGGCACGTCGATCCCTCTTTTGGCCGCGATTCCCCACGATCCTGCGATTCCGGCGTGGGAAGCGTCCGGCCGCTCGTTCCTCGACCTGCCGGACGGTTCGCCTGCCGCCTCCTCGATAGGGAGGGCGATCCCGGACCTGCTGCAGGGGGCCGGTATATGAAAATCCTCTTTTCCGTCCAGGGCCGGTACGGGGAGCGGGTGGCCGAGAACGTCCGGGTTCACGGCCCGCGGGAATGGGAGGTCGCGGTACTCAGGCTCCCCGCCCGCCTGCCGATGGTGATCGACGATCCGGAGGAATTCCTCCCGTCTCAACTGGCCTCCGCCGACCTGCTCGTATCTCTCCACGAAACGCCCGGCGCGGCGGAGCTCATACCCGATATCGCGAGGGGATGCGGCGCCGCGGCGGTGCTGGCCGCCGTGGACGACAGGGCAGCCTGCCCCACCGGCCTTGAAAACCAGATCCGCAAACGGCTCGCCGCCATGGGAATCGCCCACGCATTCCCCCGTCCCCTATGCGGGTTCGACGGCGGGCCGGACCGCCTGCTGTCGGAATTCGCGGCCAGGTTCGGGCGTCCGAAGTTCCGGATCGAACGGGACTGCGACAGGGTAACGGCAGTCGAGGTTCTGCGCGACGCGCCGTGCGGATCCGCCAGATTCGTGGCGTCGATACTGCGGGGGGTGCGCATCCAGGAGGCGCCGGACACGGGGGCGCTGCGGCACCACCACCATCCCTGCCTCGCGTCGATGGAGATAGACCCGGACCTGCAGGACACGATCATGCACCTGTCCGGCTACATCGTCCGGGCGGCGATAAAGTCGGCT
>JBLNEW010000046.1:0-20788 GCA_050263095.1 Deltaproteobacteria bacterium
AGAGAAGACGCCCGGCGGGTACAGGCTTTCGTTCCACGGAGGGGCGAAGCGCGACTTCGATTTTCTCGTGGGGGCGTTCGGAGTCAACAGCTCCGTGTCGCGCATGCTGCCCTTCGATTACCGTCCGCCGAAAACCTGGCACACCGTGCAGGCCGAGATACCGGCCGGCAACGATTTCATCGTGAGCAGGCTCCGAAACCGGATACACATCATTCCCGCGTTGAACAAGGCGATCCGCTTCATGGCGATAACGCCGAAGGACGATTTCCTTACGCTTACAGGGATAGGGGAGTACGTCAAGATCTCGGACCTGGAGGCCGAGAGGTCCAGGAACCGGGCGCTGGCGTCCCTGCTCCCGCAAGGCGCGAAGGTGCTCTGCCATTGCCATCCGCAGGTGCCGATAGGCGCGGCGTTGCGCCCTTTTTCCGACCGGATGGCGATCATCGGCGACGCATTCATCTCGCGCCACCTGAAAAACGGCATCGAATCGTCACACGACACCGCGGGCATCCTCGCGGCCGCGATCACCTCGAAGGGCATTTCCGAATCGGACTTGCGGGATCATTTCTATCGTCCGTGCCTGCGGCTGTTCCGTTATGATAATCTCTGGGGAAGGGCGCTGTTCGGATTCTTCGAGAGCGTGCTCCGGAAGGGACGCCTCTCGGACGCATATCTCCGGTCGGTCAACCTGGAATCGGCCGAGGGGAGCTCCCCGCAGGCCCGGGTTCTCTGGGCCGTGTTCGCAGGTGACGCTCCCTACCGTGAAATAGCCAAGGAAGCGCTCGATCTCCGCTCGCTCTGGAAGCTTGCGCGAAACCTTTTGGGAGGCAGATGACGGGATGGTTCCCGATGCCGTATCCCGTTGGAAACCGAGGCTTCCGCTGCTTGTTGCGAGCGGAATCGCCGTTCTTCTCCTCCTGTTTTCCCTCTTCAGGGAGATGGGCATGTTCGGCACCTGGAAGCTGTACAGGACGCACAAGCAGGTCCTGGAAGAAAACACCAGGCTGCGCGACGAGAACCGCCGCCTGCATGAGGAAGTCGAAAGGCTGAGGACAAACCCCTCCTACATCGAGGAAATCGCCCGGAAGGAACTGGGACTCATCGGCGAGAAGGAAAATGTCATCGTCCTCGACCGGAAAAAGGATGCTCCCGCTTCGCCCCCCGCGAGGAAAGGATCGGGCCGTCCGTAGATATACCGTTCCCGCCATATCGCTTGTTCACCTGCTGCTGTTCCTTTTTACCCGGCGCGGCGGAAGCTGGACGTTCATTTCGGCCCCGTGGGCGCTCTCCGCGTTCGGAGTCGTCGCCTGGCTGCTTTTCCGCGATCTCCTTTCATCCCGCAGGCGCGACCGGCTGCCTGACGTTCCCGCGACGCTGGCTTGGGGAGCCGCCGGCCTGCTGGAGCTGCACGCGCTCGTCCCGGTAGTGGCGGAAACCCGGCTGGTGCCCGCGGTCGTTTTCCCGTCCGCAGGTTTCCTTCTCCCCGGCCTCCCCGCGGCCGTCTATGCCGGCGCGGCTTTCGCATGGCTTCTGTTCTCCCCCGACGGAGCGCTGGCGGACGCGGGAACGATGGCGTCGGTCGCCGGATTGGGCGTCCTGGGGCTTACCGCGGGAATCGTCGTGCGGGGCAGGCTGCGGAAGTCGGAGTCGGGCAGGGAAATGGTCCAGGAAGCCATAAAAGAGAGCCGTTCGCTTGTCCTTCCGTGGGAAAATCCCGATGCTGCGGAGGCGCGGGACCTATCCGCGGAGGTGGAGCGCCTCGGCCTGCTGCGCTCGCGGGACGATCTGATGGACGGCATCAGGCGTATACTCGACGGGATCCTCCCCATGACGGGGGCCGACCGCATCCTTTACGTATTCCCTTCACAGGGGCAGGGACGGGCTTTTCGCGTGGGCGCCTCGGCATTCCGCGGCGGAGAACCGGGCGCCGAGGGTCTGGAGATCCCGGACGACTACGTGCCGGTGCGCGAGGCGATGCTGTTCCGCCGCACCTATTATTCGGAGGCCGAGGATTCCTGGAGCATGGAGGCCGGCCATGAGGGCGGAAGGGATCCGCGCCCGGCCGGCGTCGCGGCGTCGCCCGTGAGCGTCGAGGGGAGCGTGGAGGGCGCGATCCTCGCGTTCCGGTTCGGCGAGGGGAGGTGGGGCGAGCCCGTGGGTCAGGCGCTCGAAATGGCGGCGTTCCTTGCGGCGCGGGAAATCGCGGGAGCCAAGCAACGATACCGCGCACACCTTTACCTTGCGAGGCACGAGGGATTCCACAGGCTGATCCGCAGGATCGCCGAAGTCTCGGAGAAAGCGGATGCGGAAAAGGGAGAGAGCGCTTCTCCGCGCCGGGAAGTCTACAGGGCGACCGCGGAGCAGGTCCGCCAGCATCTCGTCGTCGAACGCACCATGCTCATCGAGGCGGATGAGGAGGGCGGGAAAGGCCGAATTGCGTGGGAATCGCGGGGCGCCGAGTCCGGGGACCGGGAGGAAAAGGTACCTCTTAAGGGGACCTACGTCGAGTGGGTGCTCCGGCAGGGAGTGCACAGGATATTCTCCCCCGGCCAGGCGGCGGCGGGACGGTTCCCGGTGCTCCCGGACCGCTGGGAGGGAAGCCCCGGCGCCGGATACCTGCTTGTCCCGGTGCCGTACGCCGGGGAATTTCGCGGCGTTCTGGTGTGCGAGTCGGGGGAGGGGCGCAGCTTCGAGGGGCAGGATGCCGAGACCGCCAGGGACATTCTCGCGGTGATGCGGATGGGGATATCGCACGCGCTTCGCCTTGAGAAACTGGAGAAGGAGGCGAAGAACGACGGGCTCACGGGACTTCTGAACAGGAAGACTTTCTGCTCTCAGCTCGAAAGCGTCATCAACAGGTTTGACGGCCGTTATCCGTGCTCCGTCATAATGCTCGACCTGGATCACTTCAAGAAAATCAACGATACGCACGGCCACCCCGCCGGAGACGAGGTCTTAAGAAAGGTTTCAAGCGTGATACGAAAGACTCTGCGGAAGGTTGACATGGCCGGAAGGTACGGGGGAGAGGAATTCGCCATATACCTACACAGCGCCGACGAGCACCACGCAACCCAGGTTGCCGACCGCCTGCGGCTCATGATAAGGCAAACGCGGTTTGTGTTCGATGAGCGGGAGTTGGGCGTCACGGCTTCGCTGGGGATCGCCTGTTACCCCAGGCACGGGAAGACCGGCGATGAGCTTCTCGCGCACGCCGACGCCGCGCTCTACCGGTCCAAGCAGGAAGGCAGGGACAGGATTTCGATGTATATAAAACGGTGATTTGAAATAAATCCTTTATTATCAAGTGGTTATTGACATAGTTGGACATCCCGTGGTATTTCATCCTCACACCTTTGACGGAGGCAACGTGATGAAGCGCACGGGAAAGGTGAAGTAGTTCAACGAAACAAAGGGATACGGTTTCATCGAGCAGGAAGGCGACAAGGATGTATTCGTCCATTACTCGGCGATCCGTATGGAAGGCTACCGCACGCTGAAGGAAGGGCAGGAAGTGGAGTTCGAGGCGCTCGAAACGCCGAAGGGGCTCCAGGCTTCCGAGGTCTGCGCCCGGTAATATCGCGGACCCCGTCAACACCCCGGTCCGCCTGCCGCATCGGAGTTCTGAAGTATTCTCACAGCCGCTGATCGGCTCCGCTGCCTCGCAGGGGGGCTTTCGCTTCGTCGCTCGGCTTGCTGGGAACCGCAAGCCTGCGCTCAACCTTCGCCGGAAAGCTCCGCTCAAACCCCCCTGCTGCGGCAGCTCCGCCGCACCCGGCTATGTCGACCTGGACGCCCAAACGGGAGGCGTGAAATAGCCGTCGCGTTCACTGTCTTCGCCGGATCCCGCAGCGGAGGTTTCGTCGCGGCGGCCTGTTTCGCCTAGGTGCGGATTGCGGCGAGCGGAACCGGCGGCGAGCGGGTGCCAGGTCGCGAGCGTAGCCGCGAGGAAGTCCTCCGCGAGGAATCCGGCGCATCGCCTTCCGTGCGGAGCGCGCATAGCCGGCCGCGGCTGTTGACTTACCCCTCGGTTGAATTGTAAAGTATTTGCTTTCCTTGCATTTTCCCGACTTCGAGGAGCGCGTGGACGTACGGAAAATCACCGAATCCCTCCTACTTGCCGGAATAAAACGTAAATTGGCGGACTGGGGGGGCTCTCTTTCGGTCCCCGTTTCAGTGGAGATACCCCGGCAGGAGGAGCATGGGGATTTCTCGACGAACGCAGCCATGCAGCTCGCGCGGCAGTTGGGCAAAAAGCCGCGGGAAGTCGCCGTGGAGCTGGCGGATGCCATTCGCCGGGAAGACGACAGGGGCTGGATCGCCTCGCTGTCGGTAGCCGGCCCCGGTTTCATAAATATCGTGCTGTCCGCCGACGCCTGGAGGGAGGTAGTCGCGACGGCGCTGCGAAAAATGGAACGGTTCGGCTCCTCCGACCAGGGCAAGGGCCGAAAGGTCCTGATCGAATTCGTGTCGGCCAATCCCACCGGGCCTCTGCACGTCGGCCACGGGAGGGGCGCGGCGGTGGGGGACGCGCTGGCGCGAATCCTGTCATTCGAAGGATACGAAGTCGCCACCGAGTACTACGTGAACGACGTCGGCAACCAGATCGATAACCTCGGCCGGTCATTGCACGCAAGGTACCTTCAGGAGTGCGGCGTCGATGCGCGGCTTCCGGAGGACGGCTACCGCGGCGATTACCTCGTCGCGCTCGCCCGAGGGTTCCGTGCGGAAGCGGGCGACCGCTACAAAGACTTGTCGATCGCGGACGCCCTGCCCGTGTTCCGGCAGGCTGCATGCGACAGGATACTGGACGGAATACGCAAGGACCTCGAAGACTTCAGAGTCGGATTCGACCGGTGGTTCCGGGAGGAGACGCTTCACGCAGGCGGCGAGGTGAAAGACGCCATCGAACTGCTTCGGAGAAGGGGGCTTCTGTACGAGTCGGAGGGGGCGGTTTTTTTCAAGAGCGAGGCGCATGGTGACGAGAAGGACCGGGTCCTCGTCAGGGCCGACGGAAGGACGACATATTTCGCCGCGGACGTCGCGTACCACCGGCACAAGTACCTGCAAGGGTACGAGCGCATGATCGACATATGGGGGGCTGACCACCACGGGTATGCTCCCAGGCTTCTGGCGGCGATGCAGGGACTGGGCGAGGACCACAAGCGCCTGGAAATCCTGCTTGTGCAGTTCGTGACGCTGCTGCGGGAGGGGAAGGCCGTCCAGATGTCGACCAGGTCGGGGGAATTCACCACCCTGCGTGAAGTGCTGGACGAAGTCGGTCCGGACGCGGCGAGGTTCTTCTACCTGCTGAGAAGCTACCACTCGCACCTGGATTTCGACCTGACTCTGGCAAAGACGCAATCGAGCGAAAATCCCGTCTACTACATCCAGTACGTCCACGCCAGGATCTGCAGCATATTCCGCGAGGCCGCCGCAAGGGAAACGCCGCTTTCGGGCAATCCGTCCCTTTCCTCCCTTTCGCTGCCGGACGAAATCGCGCTCATGAAAAAGGTTGCGCGTTTTCCCGACGTGATCTCGGAGGCGGCGCGCTTGCTGGAGCCGCATCGCATCCCGTTCTACCTGCTGGAGCTTGCGCGGGAGTTTCACGCGTTCTACCAGACGCACCGGGTCCTGGGGGAGACCCCGGAGCGGACCCAGGCGCGGCTGGCGCTGGCGAAGGCGGTCAAGACGGTCGTCGGCATCGGCCTCACCCTTATCGGCGTTTCCGCGCCGGAGCGCATGTGAAGTCCCTGTACAATAAGAAGGGGCAACGCAGGATGGACGGGGACAGGCGCTCGTTCGCCTTTTTCGCGGTCGGCGCGGTCGTCGTCCTTGCGGCGGTTTTCGTGATCGGGCTGCAGGCCGGCAGGTACATAGAGAAAGGTTCGGGCGCGCCCGATGCGGGCGCAGCGAAGGCCGCTCCGTCCACGGATGTCCACGCCGCGGCGCCGGACGCCGGCGACATCCGGAAGGACCTTGGCTCCTTTTCAGAGGAGGCGGCCAAGGTTCCGGTCGTCCCGCCGCCGCCCCCGAGGACCATGAGCGAAGTGGAGAAGAGCCTCACGTTCCAGGATACGCTTGCGAAAAAGGAGGCCACGCCCGTTCCGCTCGTGCAGCCCGCGAAAAAGGGCGGCGCCGCAGCGCCGGGCGCAGGGGCGGCCAGGGACAAGGCCGCCGCCAGGTACCAGGTCCAGGCTGGCGCTTTCCGGGAAAAAGGGGCTGCGGAATCGCAGCGCAAGAAGCTGGAAAAGGCCGGTTTCCCGTCGCGGGTCGTCAAGACCTCCAGGAAGAACCGCGAGAACTTTTTCCGCGTGATCGTCGGCCCGTACCCCGACGCGGAGGCGGCGAGGAAAGCGGTTCGCAGGATGAAGAGCGACATGAAGATAGACGCCTTGATGATCAAGGGGTGAAGCGGGATGAGGACCTGTCCGACGAAAGAGGAATTCGTATCCCACGCAAGGAATTTCTCCGTCATCCCCGTATGGCAGGAGTTCCACGCCGATCTGGATACTCCGGTGTCCGCCTACTTGAAGATCGCCGCGAAGTTTCCCGACGACCACTTCCTGCTGGAGAGCGTCGAGGGGGGCGAGAAGTGGGCAAGGTATTCCTTCATAGGGTTCGATCCGTACCTCAAGTTCCGGGCCGACGGCAACAAGGCGGCGATACGGAAAGGGGGGAGCGGCGAGACGGTCGTGGCGCCGGGCGGCGATCCGCTGAAGGAGCTTGCGGGCATCCTCTCCGGGATACGATACCGGCAGGAAGCCGGACTGCCCAGGCTTTCGGGCGGCGCGGTGGGCTTCATCGGCTACGACTACGTCAGGCACATAGAGAAAATTCCGGAAACAAGACCTTCCGAGGGGGCGCCGGACGCGCTCTTCCTGTTCCCTTCCCGCCTGGTAGTCTTCGACAACGTCAAGCATACGATCCTTATCGTCGCCCACGGGCAGGTCCGGGAGGGCGGTGGAGCGGGGGATGCCTACGACCGCTGCCGCCGGTCCATCGACGAAGTCCGCGGCATCCTCCAGGGGCCGCTTCCATGGTCCGAGATCCCCCCCAGGCGCGATACGGCGGACCCCGTCTTCGACGTGCCTCGCGAATCGTTCCTTTCCCGGGTGCGCAAGGCGAAGGAGTACATCCGCGACGGGGAGATCATACAGGTCGTGCTCTCCAACCGGGCGCGCATGCGGACGGAGCGCTCACCGTCGGAGGTCTACCGGGTCCTGCGCGCGCTCAACCCGTCGCCGTACATGTACCTCCTGAAATCGGGGGACCTGGCCGTCGTCGGATCGTCGCCGGAAATCCTGGTACGGCTCGAAGGAGACCTGGTCCAGCTGCGCCCGATAGCGGGGACCCGCCCCAGGGGGTCCACGCCGGAGGAGGACCGGCGCCTGGAGACGGAGCTGTTGTCCGATCCGAAGGAGACGGCCGAGCACGTAATGCTGGTCGATCTCGGCCGGAACGACGTGGGACGCGTGGCAGATTGGGGAACGGTCAAGGTGGACGAGATGATGTCGGTGGAGCGGTACTCCCACGTTATGCACATCGTATCGAACGTGGTCGGCAGGCTCCGCAAGGGGCTATCCGCATTCGACGTGCTTCGCGCCGCCTTTCCGGCCGGCACGGTGACGGGCGCGCCCAAGGTGCGGGCGATGGAGATCATCGAGGAGCTGGAGCCTTTCCGCAGGGGGATCTACGCGGGTGCGGTCGGGTATTTCGACCTCCAGGGCAGCATGGACTTCTGCATAACGATCCGAACCATCGTGATGAGGAACGGCGAGGCCGTAATCCAGGCGGGCGCCGGAATCGTGGCCGATTCGGACCCGGAGAAGGAGTGGGACGAGATCAGGAGCAAAACGCGGATCCTGTTCCGGGCGATCGGCGTCGACGAGGAGGGTCGCGCATGATCGCCGTCATCGACAATTACGATTCGTTCACATACAACCTCGTACAGTACCTGCGCGAGCTGGGAGCGGACGTCGACGTCTTCCGGAACGACGCGATATCGGTCGCGGCGCTTGCCGACCTGAAACCGTCCGGAATCGTCATTTCACCCGGCCCCGGGGGGCCGGATGACGCGGGAATCTCGCTCGAGGCGGTTCGGGCGTTCGCTGACCGCGTCCCGATCCTGGGGGTCTGCCTCGGGCACCAGTGCATCGGGCAGGCTTTCGGCGGCAAGGTGGTCCATGCCCAGGCCCTGATGCACGGGAAGACCTCGAGAATCCGGCACAACGGCAAGGGCATATTTTCACTGCTCGAAAACCCGATGACCGCAACGAGATATCACTCTCTCGCCCTCGAGAAGGCGACGCTGCCGTCCGAGCTTGAGGTAAGCGCGGAATCGGAAGACGGCGAGATCATGGGGATCCGGCACGTGTCACGCCCCATCTTCGGCGTCCAGTTCCACCCCGAATCGGTCCTCACGCAGTACGGGATGCGGATACTCGAGAATTTCCTCTCGCTTATCGACCCGCAGCAGCCGGTCCTGCGGTGCTTCCGCAACATCAGGGAGGCGATCTCCGAGGCGGCCGCGGGAAAGGACCTGTCGCCGGACGGAATGCGCGACGCAATGAGGATGATCATGGAAGGGGAGGCCACGCCCGCCCAGATCGCCTCCTTCCTGTCCTGCCTCGCGATGAAGGGGGAAACGACGGCGGAGATAGCTGCGGCGACCGACGTCATGAGGCAGAAGGCGGTGCGGATCCACCCGCCGCCGGGCGAGGATGTGCTGGACACATGCGGGACCGGCGGGGACCGCGCCGGCACCTTCAACATATCGACGACGGTGGCGTTCGTCGCCGCCGGTGCGGGGATACGGGTGGCGAAGCACGGAAACCGGTCCGTGACGAGCAGGTCCGGGAGCGCGGACGTCCTGGAGGCGCTGGGGATGGACCTCGCCGCCCCGGCGTCCGAGGTTCAGAGGGCTCTCGACGAGGCGGGGATCACCTTCATGTTCGCCCCGAAATTCCACGCCGCCATGAAATACGCCATAGGACCGAGGCGCGAGATCGGCATACGGACGATTTTCAACATACTCGGCCCCTTGAGCAATCCCGCCGGCGCAAACTGCCAGATGGTCGGCGTGTTCAGCGAGGAGCTGGGGGAAACCTACGCCCGCGTCCTTGCGGAGCTGGGGCACCGGCGCGCCTTCGTGGTCCACGGCACCGACGGCATGGACGAAGTGACGCTGTCCGCCCCGAGCATAGTGTGGGACGTAAGGAAAGGCGCCGTGAAGCGATACCTCTTCGATCCAAGGTCGGTCGGGTTCGAATACGCCTCCATGGCGGAACTGAAAGGCGGGGATGCGGCCGTGAACGCGGGGATACTCAAGGGTATCTTATCGGGGGCTAAGGGACCGGGGCGCCAGGCCACGGTGCTGAACGCGGCGTTCGCCATCGTCGCCGGCGGGAAGGCGGAAGACGTACGGGAGGGGATCGAGGCGGCGGCCAGGTCGATCGATTCGGGGGCGGCGATGTCGCGCCTCAAGGCGTTTCTCGCCGTCCTCGGGGCCGGGACTGCGTAAGGCGGAAGATGGCATCGCATCTCGAAAGAATCGTCTCCGGCGTACGGGAGGAGCTGCAAAAAAGGAAAGGGGCCGCTCCGTTCGGCGAAGTCTCGGAACGCGCCGCGGGGAACATCAGGCGGCGGGACATCCGGGAAGGGCTCAAGCATGGGCCGGGGGTCATCGCGGAGATCAAGCGGGCGTCCCCGTCGAGGGGATGGATCAGCAGGGACCTCGACGCGGCGGATACGGCGAGGGCGTATGCGCAAGCGGGCGCCTGCGCGGTCTCGGTGCTCACGGAGGGACGATTTTTCGGGGGCTCGCTCGCGGACCTGTCTTCCGCAAGCGAGGCGATCGGAACCATCCCGGCGTTGCGCAAGGACTTCATCCTGGACGAATACATGATCGCCGAGTCACGGGCATACGGGGCCGACCTTGTCCTGCTGATAGTCGCCGTGCTGGGAAAAGAGACCGGCAGGATGATCCGGGCGGCCGCGGAATTCGGACTGGAGGCGCTCGTGGAGGTGCACGACGAGGAGGAGATGAAGATCGCCGCCGGGGCGGGCGCCGCGATCATCGGGATCAACAACCGCGACCTTTCGACCCTGCGGGTGGATCCTGAGACTTCGCGCCGGCTGCTGCCGCTGGCGCCCGCGAACGCGTTGAAGGTCGTGGAGAGCGGCATATCGTCCCCCGACGAAGTGCGGCGGTTCCATGCGATGGGAGCGGACGCTTTCCTGGTCGGGGAGGCCCTGGTCAGGTCCGGCGACCCCGGGGAATCCTTGAGGGCAATTTTAGGCAAATCCAGCCGACATACGGCGTGAAAAGGAGCGTTGAGATGGAAACGAAGTTCATCCTGAAGGACTCGGAAATTCCGAAAGCCTGGTACAACATCATGGCCGACATGCCCAATCCGCCGGCGCCGGTGCTGCACCCCGGGACCGGGAAACCGGTTACCCCGGACGATCTCGCGCCTCTCTTCCCGATGTCGCTCATCGAGCAGGAGGTCGCCTCGCAGCGTTTCATCCCTATTCCGGAGGAGGTCAGGAAGATCTACGCGTTGTGGCGGCCCGCCCCGATGTACCGGGCGAAGAGGCTCGAGGCGGCCCTGGGCACCAAGTCGCGCATCTACTACAAGTACGAAGGCGTGAGCCCGGCGGGGAGCCACAAGCCGAACACCTCCATTCCACAGGCGTTCTACAACAAGATGGCCGGCAGGAAGCGGATCGCCACCGAGACGGGAGCCGGACAATGGGGATCGGCGCTCGCGCTGGGGGCTTCGTTTTTCGGCCTGGAGGCGAAGGTCTACATGGTCAAGGTAAGCTACCGCCAGAAGCCGTACCGTCGGATGCTGATGGAGGCTTACGGGGCTTCCGTGGTCCCTTCACCGAGCCAGGACACCAACAGCGGAAGGCAGATACTGGCCGGCGATCCCGAATCGCCCGGCTCGCTCGGCATCGCGATCAGCGAGGCCGTGGAGGACGCGGCGACGAGGCAGGACACCAGTTACGCGCTCGGGTCCGTGCTGAACCACGTGCTGCTGCACCAGACCGTGATCGGGCTGGAGTGCCAGGAGCAGATGAAGATGGCGAACGACTACCCGGACGTTGTCATAGGCTGCTGCGGCGGCGGGAGCAACCTCGCCGGCATAGGGTTCCCGTTCCTGAGGGACAAGATAGCCGGCTCGAAGAATCCGCGCGTCATCGCCGTTGAGCCGGCGTCCTGCCCCACGCTTACCAAGGGCGTGTACGCCTACGATTTCGGCGACACCGCCCGGCTTACGCCGCTGGTCAAGATGTACACTCTCGGGCACGACTTCGTCCCCGCCGGGATCCACGCGGGGGGGCTCCGGTACCATGGCGATTCGCCTCTGGTAAGCCAGCTCTATCACGAGGGGCTGATCGAGGCGCAGTCCTATCCCCAGACGGTCGTATTCAAGAGCGCGCTCGTCTTCGCCAGGTCGGAGGGCATACTTCCGGCGCCGGAATCGTCGCACGCCATCCACAGCGCGATCGTGGAAGCCAAAAAGGCGGACGAGGAGGGCAAGAAGAAGTCCATTCTATTCAACCTGAGCGGGCACGGGTTCTTCGACCTTGCCGCGTACGATGATTTCCTTGCGGGAAGGCTGGTCGACCACGAGCATCCGGGAAGCGAGATCAAGGAAGCGCTCGGGCGGCTTCCCAAGGTGGGGGCGTAAGGTTTTCTCGAAATGTTCAAGATAAAGATCTGCGGAATAACGTCCGCGGAGGATGCGTCGATGGCCGCTTCGTTCGGGGCGGACGCGATCGGGATCAATTTCTACAAGGGATCCCGTCGCTACGTTCCGGCGTCCGAGGCGGCGCCGATAGTCGCGGCGGTCAAGGGAAAAGCCGTTCCGGTGGCGGTCTTCGTCAACGAGCTTCCGGAGGCCATCGAGGAGGTATGCAGAAGGCTCCGCATCGAGGTGGTCCAGCTTTCCGGCCACGAGCCGCCCGCAGTCGCCATGCGGCTTAAAATCAAACGGATCAAGGCGGTGCACGTCAGGGACGGCTCCGAGCTGGTCTCGTACGGCAGGTATCCTTGCGAGGCTTTTCTGCTGGATGCAGCCGTCCCGGGGGAATACGGCGGGACCGGGAAAGCCCTGGACTGGGAAAAGATCGGGCGCATGGCCCCCGGAAAACCGTGGATTCTCGCGGGCGGCCTGACGGCCGGCAATGTCGCCGCCGCCATCCGCGCGGCCCGCCCGCATGCGGTAGACGTCGCCAGCGGCGTGGAGACCGTCCCGGGGAGAAAAGACCCGATGAAGGTGAAGTCTTTCATTAACAACGCAAAAGAAGGGTTCGATATTGCAGGCATATCCAAAGTATAAATGGCCGGACAGGCTGGGGCACTTCGGTCCCTTCGGCGGGCGATACGTCGCGGAAACGCTCATGACGGCCCTGGTCGACCTTGAGGAGGCGTACCGGAAGGCAAGCCGCGACCGCCGGTTCGCCGCGGAACTGGCGGGGCTCCTGAGCAATTACGCAGGCCGTCCGACTCCTTTGTACTTCGCAAGCCGGCTGACCGAGAAGGCCGGTGGGGCCAGGATATTCCTCAAGCGGGAGGATCTCGCCCACACGGGCTCCCACAAGATCAACAACACGCTCGGCCAGGGACTTCTAGCGATGCGCATGGGCAAGAAAAGGATCATCGCCGAGACGGGGGCCGGGCAGCACGGAGTCGCGACCGCAACCGTCTGCGCCAAGATGGGCGTTTCATGCGCGGTGTACATGGGCTCGGAGGACGTGCGCCGCCAGGAGCTCAACGTGTTCCGGATGCGCCTGCTGGGCGCGGAAGTGATCCCGGTCGAGTCGGGGAGCAAAACGCTGAAGGACGCCATGAACGAGGCGCTCAGGGACTGGGTGACCAACGTGCGGACCACGCACTACCTGATCGGATCCACCGCGGGGCCGCACCCGTACCCTATGATGGTCCGCGACTTCCAGACCGTGATCGGAAGGGAAGCGACGCGGCAGTTCCGGGAGCAGGCGGGCGGGCTCCCGTCCGCCGTGGTCGCATGCGTCGGCGGCGGCAGCAACGCGATGGGAATATTCACGCCGTTCATTCCAAGGAAAAAGGTCCGCCTGGTGGGCGTAGAGGCCGCCGGGTTCGGCCTTTCGACCGGCAGGCACGGCGCCACGCTGTGCAGGGGGCGCATAGGCGTGCTGCACGGCAGCAAGTCCTTCGTGATACAGGACGGGGACGGCCAGATACGCGAAGCGCACTCGATTTCCGCCGGGCTGGATTACCCGGGAGTGGGACCGGAACACGCCTTGCTCAAAACCACCGGACGCGCCGAGTACGTGGCCGTTACGGACGAGCAGGCGCTGGAGGGATTCGATCTCCTGTCGCGATGGGAAGGGATTCTTCCCGCGCTGGAATCTTCGCACGCGGTCGCATACGGGTTCCGCCTCGCGCGCAGGATGCGGCGCTCCCAGTCGATCATAATCAACCTATCCGGGAGGGGGGACAAGGACATCGACATCGTCGCCGGCAGGACGGGAGGGATACGTGTCGCGCATTGAGGGGGCATTCGCCTCCCTGAAGGAGCGCGGTGAAAAGGGCCTGGTCGTGTACCTGACGGCCGGAGACCCGGACGCGCGCGCCTCGCTTTCCTACATGCGCGCAGCCGCCGACGCCGGGGCTGACATCCTAGAGGTGGGGATCCCGTTCTCCGACCCGATGGCCGACGGCCCCACCATCCAGGCCGCCGCACGCAGGGCACTGGATGCGGGCATGACGACCGCGCGCGCACTCTCCCTGATTTCCGGGTTTCGAAGGACGCATTCCACCGTTCCGTTGGTGGTTTTCGGATATTACAACCCGTTCTTCAGGTATGGAGCGGGCCGGTTCTGCCGGGATGCGCGCAGCGCCGGGGCGGACGGCGTCCTCGTCGTGGACCTGCCTTGCGAGGAATCGGGCGAGATGCTGCCGGAGATCCGGCGGGAGGGATTGGACTGGATCCCCCTCGTTTCCCCGACGAGCGGCCCGGATCGGATCCGAAGGGCAGTCGCATTGGGATCCGGATTCCTGTACCTTATATCGGTGACAGGCATCACCGGGGCGCGGAAAACGCTTCCCAGGGGTATCGCCGCGTGGGCGGGAACGGTGAAGGGCAGGACCGACCTTCCCGTCGCGGTGGGATTCGGAATCTCTTCGCCCGGAATGGCGAGGGCCGCGGCGCGGACCGCCGATGCGGCGGTCGTAGGCAGCGCCTGCGTGAAGGTGGTCGAGGCGCACGGCGCGTCACGAACCGGGCCGGGCGCGCTCATGCGGTTCGTGCGTTCCCTCAAAAAAGAATTGAGGTGACCGAAGATGCCCATCCGGCTGTTCCGCAGGAAGGACGAAGGGGAAAAGAAGATCAAGATCCCGGAAGGGATGTGGATCAAGTGCGACGCCTGCCTCGAGATCATCTACAAGCCCGAGGTCGAGAGGAACCTGAACGTCTGCCCCAAGTGCAACTACCATTTCCGCATCCCGGCGATGGAGCGGATCCGCGCCGTGACCGACGAGGGCACCTTCCAGGAATTCGGAGAGGACCTCGAGTCGGTGGACATGCTTTCATTCACCGACACGAAGAAATACACGGACCGGCTGAAGGAGTCCAAGAAGAAGACGGGGAGGAAAGAGGCTGTCATCACCGGGACGGCGGCTATAAACGGGATCGACGTCGTGCTTGCCGTCCTCGACTTCGAGTTCCTCGGAGGCTCGATGGGGTGCGTGGTCGGCGAGAAGGTCGCGGCCGCCGGAGAGGCGGCCAGGGAGCTCTCGCGCCCCTTCATAATCTTCAGCGCGTCCGGCGGCGCCAGGATGCAGGAAGGGACGCTCTCGCTCATGCAGATGGCGAAGACAAGCGCCGCCCTCGCAAGGCTTGCCGACGCCCGCATCCCGTTCATCAGCGTGCTTACGGATCCGACCACCGGGGGGGTCGCCGCCAGCTTCGCGATGCTCGGGGACATAATCATATCGGAGCCGGGGGCTCTTATCGGCTTCGCAGGACCGCGCGTCATCGAGCAGACCATAAAGCAGAAGCTTCCGGAGGGATTCCAGCGTGCCGAGTTCCTCCTCGAGCACGGGATGATCGACATCATCGTGGAGCGGACGCGTCTCAAGCCTACGCTTACGCAGATCCTCCGGTTCCTTACGGCGCCCCCCGGGAAATGACGGGGAGGACGGGACCCGGTCGTCCGGAAACGATTCAGCCTGGCCTGGAGCGTATCCTGGCGGCTTTCGACCTGTCAGGGCATCCCGAGCGGTCCTTCCGCATTTTCCACATAGCAGGCACGAACGGCAAGGGATCCACCGCCTCATTCCTCGATGCGATCCTGCGGCGGCTTCAGCCGGACCCGGTAGGCCTGTACACTTCCCCGCACCTTATATCCCCCGAGGAGAGGATACGCGTCGACGGCGACGCGATCCCCGCCGAATCCCTTCACAGGTCGCTCGACAGGGCGTCGACGCTCTCGCGAAAGGTGGCGGAAACCGCCGGCGGCCCGCTTTCCTATTTCGAGGAGATGACCTGGGCGGCGTGCGACTGGTTCCGTAAGGCGAAGGCGCCGCTAGCGGTCATGGAGGCGGGGCTGGGGGGGCGCTGGGACGCGACCAACGCCTGCATGTCAGTGGTTTCGGTCGTCACAACGGTGGGAATCGACCACCGCGAGTGGCTGGGGAAAACGCTTCCGCAGATCGCGGCCGAGAAGGCGGGAATATTCCGTTCCGGGGTTCCCGCGCTGTTGGGGCGGCTTTCGTTCGCGGCGCGCGGAGTCGCCGTCCGGAAGGCGCGGGAGGCGGGGGCGCCGGTGTGGGAATTGGGGCGCCATTTCCGGTGGGAGGATTGCGGCGGGCGCATCAGAATCCATATGCCCGGTTTGACGGTTTCGGGCAGCCGGCCCGGGCTCGCAGGCGATTTTCAGCGAGACAACGCGGCGATCGCATGCGCAGCCGCATGGCGGTGGGCCTCCGCGCGCGGGATTCCGGCGGCGGAGTTCATTACCGCCGCCAGGGAAGGGATATCCTGCGCCCGGTGGCCGGGGCGATTTTCCCCGCTTCCGGGGAGGAAAAACCGGCGGGCATGGGTTGACGGGGCGCACAATCCGCAGGCGGCCGGCGCGCTCGCGCGCGAACTGGGGAAGATGAAGGCCGGGGGCGAAGCGGAAAGGATCGTGGCGCTCTGGAGCATGCTCGGAGACAAGGACCTGTCGGGCTTCATTCGGGAGCTTTCGGGGGTTGTGGACGGTTGGGTCCCGTTTCCGATGGTCCACGAGCGCGCTGCGACGATCGGGGAATTGGCGGATGCATGCAGGAAGAGCAGGTGCCGCGCGCGGCCGGCGGGCGATTTCCGGGAAGGGTGGGAGATCGCAAGGAAATGGGCCGGCGCCGCAGGGCTGGTCATCGTATGCGGTTCGCTCGTTGCGGTAGGGGAAGCCTTCCTGGACCGCGTCGGGGGGATCCCGTGAAAACCGCAGCCGCCTGCGCCGCCGCGTTGATGATCCTCTCATTCGGAGCAGCGGTCTCATCGCCGGCTTCGATCCCCCTGCCGGGAGGCCCTCTTTCCGGCCAGCGAAACGGATCGGAACTGATGCTCGGCGCCCCGGTGACGCTGAATGCGGACTCTCTCGATTACGACGACGATACCGGAGTCGCCTACGCGGAGGGAAACGTCGAGATCGGCTTCGGAAACAGGAGCATCCGGGCGGACCGCATCAGGTACGATTCCCGGAGCGGCGAGGCGGAGATGATCGGCAAGGTGCATTACAAGGACGCCGGAGACGAGTTCTCGTTCGACCGGATCGTGCTGAACATCGATACGGAACTCGGAGTTCTGTACAACGGCACGATCCGCCTGAGCACGAACAATTACCTTATCTCCAGCGAAAGGTTCGAGAAGACGGGCGGCAAGACCTTCCTGATACAGAAGGGAACGCTTACGACCTGCCCGTGCGACCCGGAGCCCGACTGGAAGTTCGAGGTGAGGCGATCGAAGGTCACGATGGACGGGTACGCGGTCGGAAAAGATGTGACTTTCAGGGTGCGCGGCGTGCCGGTGCTATGGCTTCCGTGGGCGGCCTTTCCGGTCAAGCTCACCAGGCAGAGCGGCTTCCTGATGCCGGGCTTCTCGAGCGGGGGATCCAAGGGATTCTCCATCCAGCTGCCCTATTACTGGGCCATCAACCGCTGGAGCGACGCGACGGTCACGGTCGAGAACATGAGCCAGAGGGGGATCCGCCCCGAGTTGGAGTACCGGTATGTCCTTAACCCGGATTCCGAGGGGGAGGCGCACGCATCCGCCTATGACGACAAGGAGACGGGCCACGGCAGGCACCGGTTCCACGGGACCAACAAGTACCGTTCGGGAGGGGGAGGCTTCACCTCCAACGCAAAGTGGGACATTGCCTCCGACGATCAGTACTACACCGACCTGGTAGACGAGGTCATCCTGCGTACGGGAAGGCACATTCCCTCGCGGGGGTTTTTCGCCTACGGGTCCGGCCAGGGCGCCGGCTCGGTTTCCGCGGTCTACGTCAACGACGTGCAGGGGACTCCCGACGACAGCACGGTCCAGCGGCTTCCCGAATTATCGCTGGCATTCCTCCCCAGGTCGCTCGGCGGGACGGGGGTAGATGCCGGAGGCGGGGCGGCAGCCACCTACTTCTATCGACGCGTCGGCGACCGCGAACTTCGGGGCAGGGGATATGCGAATGTCTCCCGGACTTTTACATTGTACCCGTCGGTGACACTTACCCCTTACGTTTCGGTCGATCTGCTGGGGTCGTACCCGGCATCGGACGTGACCGGAATACGCAAGGCGGGGAGGGCGCTTCCATGGGGCGGCGGGAAACTGGAAGCCGATTTCCGCAGGGATTTCCGGAAAGGGGACGGGCCGCGCCTGATCCATGCGGTTCAAACGGGGGCCGATTTCCGGTGGGTCCCGGCGACGAGCCAGGGGGACATCCCGGTTACGGACTACTGGTCCCGGGTCGCCGAGCAGCAGCAGTTCGTTTTTTCGGTCGCCCAGAGGCTGATCCGGGTCGACAACGTCGCAGGACCGTACGAGGTTGCCTTCCTGGCGATCGAGTGGGCGCTTGACGCCGGGGGGAGGGAGCCGGCGGGCTCCCCGTACATCGACCCCCTGTCCCCGTTCGTAAGGACCCTTCGGGACCAGATCGACCTGGCGGCGGGGAGGACGAACGGACGCCACGGGTCATCCGACGTATACACCCGGTTCCAGATCCGTCCCGCGCCGAAGTGGATCGTTTCGGGGGAAACCCTTTTGGACACGTCGGACGTGAATTTCACGACCGCCGCCGTCGGGGGGGAATGGAAGGAAACCGAGGAGAAACGCGCCCTGCTTGAATACCGGGTATCGAGGGACCTCGCGGAGGAGGTCCACGGGCTGTTCGCGATGCGGCTGCACAGGATTTTGGGGTTGAGGACGAACGTCAACTATTCGATCAGAAACGAGCGGCTGACCGAAGGCACGGCCGCGTTCACCCTGTATCCGCGCAGCGACTGCTGGAGCGTGGGGCTGGAGGCCGGCCGCAAGACCAAGCCCGACGAAACGAGCTACAAGCTCCTCTTCTCGCTGAAGGGGATCGGGACGATCGGGAACTAACATGCACGCGAAGAAAAGGATGCTCGTCACCGGCGCGAACGGACTGCTTGGGAGGGAGATCGTCGACCTTTTCCGCGATGAATACGATCTGCGCGCGACGGACGTCGGCGATTTCGACGTCACAAGCCCCGACGATTGCGGAAGGGCAATCGGCGGATTCATGCCGGAAGTCGTGATTCATTGCGCCGCCTATACCGCGGTCGACAAGGCGGAAAGCGAGGAGGAAAGGGCGTTCGCGGTGAACAGCGGCGGAACCGGGAACGTGGCGCGCGAGTGCCGCAAGGCCGGGGCGATGATCGTCACGTTCGGAACCGATTACGTTTTCGACGGCGCATCCGACAGACCGTACGGTGAAGACGACGCCGCCTCCCCCCTGTCCGCCTACGGCAGGAGCAAGCTGGCGGCCGAAGAAGCGGTCAGGGCGGAGACGGCGGAGCACCTCATAGTCCGTTCCCAGTGGCTGTACGGCCCGCACGGCAGGAATTTCGTGTTCGCCGTCCTGGACAAGGCGAGGCGCGGCGAGCCGCTGCGCGTGGTATCGGACCAGAAAGGGTGCCCGACCTATTCGCGCGACCTCGCGGCAGCCGTCAAGCGGATGCTTGACGCCGGCGCAAGGGGGACGTTCCACTTTTCGAACGAGGGTGAAGCTACGTGGCACGAGTTCGCCGCCTTCGTGCTGGCCCGCGCGTTCTCGGGGTCCGTTTCCCTCGAGCCGGCGCGCGCTTCGGAGCTTGCATACCCCGCACGCCGCCCCGCTTATTCCGTGCTCAGCAAGGAGAAATATCGCAAGTTCACCGGAGATATCCCCAGGCGCTGGGAAGACGCCGTCCCGGAGTTCCTGAAAATAATTTCCAAAGGGAGGGTCAACAGGTGACTCGCATACTGATTACAGGCGGCGCAGGATTCATCGGCTCGCATGTGGCGGATGCCTGCGTGGCTGCCGGGCATGAAGTCATGGTGGTCGACGACCTCTCCTCGGGGAAGAAGGAGCACGTACCGGATGCGGCGCGGTTCGTCCTTTGCGACGTGGGCTCGGAAACCGCCGTCGAGGCCGTGAAGACTTTCCGGCCCGAGGTGATCAACCACCATGCGGCGCAGATCAACGTGCGGGCATCCGTCGCCGACCCGCAGCGCGACGCGCAGGTGAACATACTGGGTTCCATACGCCTGCTGGAGGCCGCCAGGCAGAACGGAGTGAGGAAATTCCTGTTCGCATCCTCGGGCGGCGCAGGGTACGGGGAACAGGAGCGGTTTCCCGCGGACGAAAGCCACCCGGTTCGTCCCGTCAGCCCCTACGGCGCCGCCAAGATGTCGGTAGAGCTTTACCTTAACTATTACCGCGCCCAGTACGGGCTCGAGTACACCGCGCTGCGCTACGCCAACGTGTACGGCCCGAGGCAGGACCCGCACGGCGAGGCCGGCGTAGTGGCCATATTCGCCGAGCGCCTTTTGCGGGGGCAGACGGCCGTCGTGAACGGCGACGGGGAGCAGACGAGGGATTTCGTCTACGTCGGCGACATCGTCCGGGCGAACCTCGCTGCCCTTGAACGTGGAGACGGCGTGTCCGTCAACATAGGCACCGGCGTGGAGACGAACATAAACACGGTCTTCCGGATCCTGCGGGACCTTTCCGGCAGCCGGCAAACCGAAGTCCACGGCCCTTCCATGCCAGGAGAGCAGCGGCGGTCCTGCCTGGAAAACAGAATGGCGTCGTACGAACTGGGATGGTATCCTGAAATGTCGTTGGAGGAAGGCCTCGCCCGCACGCTGGATTTCTTCCGCGAAAAAATCAAAAACGCCGGCACGTGGTAGGAATGCGCATCGAGCACATCCGCAACTTTTCCATCATCGCCCACATCGACCACGGGAAATCCACCCTGGCCGACCGGCTCATGGAGGCGACGGGGACCCTCTCCGGGCGGGAGAAGGTGGACCAGTTCCTCGACAAGATGGACATCGAGCGGGAGCGCGGGATCACCATCAATGCCCAGACCGTCCGCATGCGTTATACCGCCAAGGACGGGAAGGAATACGTCCTGAACCTCATCGACACGCCGGGGCACGTCGACTTCTCCTACGAGGTTTCCCGGAGCCTGAACGCCTGCGAGGGGGCGATCCTCGTCGTGGACGCCTCCCAGGGGGTCGAGGCCCAGACGCTG
>JBLNEW010000047.1:0-8345 GCA_050263095.1 Deltaproteobacteria bacterium
AGATCGCCCGCTCGGGCAAGCCGCTCCTCATCGTGGCGGAAGAGGTCGAGGGCGAGGCGCTGGCCACCCTGGTCGTCAACAAGCTGCGCGGCACGCTGCACGCCTCCGCGGTGAAGGCCCCGGGCTTCGGCGACCGCCGCAAGGCGATGCTCGAGGATATCGCGGTCCTCACAGGCGGAAAGGCGATCGCCGAAGAGATGGGGATCAAGCTCGAGGCCGTCCAGCTCACCGACCTGGGCCGTGCAAAGCGGGTGGTGATCGACAAGGACAACACTACGATCATCGACGGCGCGGGCAAGAAGGCCGACATCGAAGGGCGCGTAAAGCAGATACGCGCGCAGGTCGAGGAGACCACCTCCGACTACGACAAGGAGAAGCTCCAGGAGCGGCTTGCCAAGCTGGTCGGCGGCGTAGCCGTCATCAACGTCGGGGCGGCCACCGAGACCGAGATGAAGGAGAAGAAGGCGAGGGTGGAGGATGCGCTTCACGCCACCCGCGCCGCGGTGGAGGAAGGGATCATCCCCGGCGGCGGCGTGGCCTACATCCGCGCGGCGACGGCGCTCGACGGGATCAAGCTGGACCACGACCAGTCCGCAGGCCTCGACATCGTGAGGAAGGCGCTGTTCGAGCCTGCCAAGCAGATCGCGATCAACGCGGGCCAGGACGGCGGCGTAATAGTCGACAAGATCAAGAACGGGAAGGGCGCCTTCGGGTTCAACGCGGCGACGGAGGAGTTCGAGGACCTGATCAAGGCCGGGATCCTGGACCCCACGAAGGTGGCCCGCGTCGCGCTCCTGAACGCCGCATCGGTTGCCGGGCTGCTTATCACCACCGAGTGCGCGATCGCCGAGAAGCCGGAAGAGAAGGAGAAGATGCCCCCGATGCCTCCTGGCGGCGGCGGAGGGATGTACTAGGAAACTGTGGTATCATAAGGTCAATCCGGGGGGCGGGGTCACCCGCCCCCCGTTTTTCGAGGTGAGGAAAGCCGTGCCGATCTACGAATATCAGTGCAGCAAGTGCAGCGAGGTCACCGAGCGGCTCCAGGGGATCAACGACTCTCCGCTCAGGAAATGCCCTTCGTGCGGCGGCAGTGTGCGCAAGAAGATGTCTTCCGGGGCGTTCGTGCTCAAGGGCTCGGGATGGTACGCCACCGACTACGCCAAGGGGAACGGAAAGAACGGGAAAAACGAGAAGGGGGAAAAGCCGCCGTCCTGCCCGGCCTCCGGCGGCGAGGCGGCTCCTTCCTGCGCAGGCTGCCCGAAGGCCGAGTAGGCGCCGTCCCCGGGTTCTTCCTCTTGCCCCTCTCCGGCGAATTGATGTAGATAAGTACTTCGATTCCATGCCGGGGGGCATTCCATGACCGCAAGCCTGATCGACGGGAAGGCCATCGGGGCATCGGTACGGGCGGAGGTCAAGGAAAGGGCGGCGGAGCTGATCGCCCGCACCGGCATACGGCCGTGCCTGGCCGCAGTCCTGGTCGGCGAGGACCCTGCCTCCGCGGTCTACGTCCGCAACAAGGGGAAGGCGTGCATCGAGGCCGGGATGCTCTCCCGGCAGATCAACCTCCCCGCGACCACGTCCGAGAAGGAGCTCCTTGAGCTCGTGGGGCAGTTAAACGCGGACGATGCGGTCCACGGGATCCTCGTCCAGCTGCCCCTGCCGGGCCAGATCGACGAATCCAGGGTGATCGAAACGATAGCCCCGGACAAGGACGTGGACGGGTTCCACCCGGTCAACGCGGGAAGGCTCCTCATTGGAAAGCCGGGATTCGTCCCGTGCACCCCGCTGGGTATCCTCAAGCTTCTCGATTACGAAAAGATCGAGCTTAAGGGGAAGCACGCCGTCGTGGTCGGCCGCAGCAACATAGTCGGCAAGCCGGCGGCCATACTCCTTTTGTCCCGTCACGCGACAGTCACGATCTGCCACTCCAGGACGCAGGACCTGCCGGGCGTGGTCCGGTCGGCCGACGTGGTTATAGCCGCGGTGGGCAAGGCCGAGATGGTGCGCGGTTCCTGGATCAGGCCGGGAGCGGTCGTCGTCGACGTCGGGATAAACCGAAGGCCGGACGGCAGGCTGGTCGGGGACGTCGCGTTCGAGGAGGCCAGGGCCGTCGCGGGGAAGATCACGCCGGTTCCGGGCGGCGTCGGCCCGATGACGATCGCGATGCTGCTCCACAACACGCTGGAAGCCGCCGTCCGCAGGGCGGCTGCCGTATAGCCGTGACGTCACCTTCGGACCGGCGCTACGCAAGGACCCACGTTTGGGCGAAGCGCGGCGACAACGGTGATGTCCGGGTGGGATTGACGCACGCGCCGGGATCGTACCTTGGAGACGCCGTCTACGCGGAGCTCCCCCCCCTGCACGCGGAAATAGCGGCCGGCGAACCGGTCGGGCTCATCGAATCGTCCTCCGCGGTGTGCGAGGTCGTGGCCCCGGTCTCCGGGATGGTGGTCGATATAAACCCGGCGGCGGGAGATTCGCCCGAGACCATAACGGCCGACCCTTACGGCGAGGGATGGCTCATGATCGTACGGCCGTCTGCGCCCTCCGAGCTGGACTCGCTTCTTTCATCCGAGGAATACGACCGACTGGTTCCCTAACGCAGAATCCGCGTCTGGGTCACCGTATAGATGAAGTGGGCGCGTATCTGCAGGTTCGCTATCCTGTACTCGGAAGGGATCGGGTCGTAAGGGGACGCCTTGCGTATCGAGCCCAAGGCTTCATCGTCCAGGGCGCGGTTCCCCGAGCCGTGGATGAGTGTGACAGATTCCAGCCGCCCGTTCCGGCCGATGACGAAATCGACGATGACGTCCCCTTCGACGCCCGCCGCCGCCGCGGGGTAGCCCCACACGAGCTCTATCTTCCGCTTGATCCCCGCGAAGTATGATATGTACTGGATCTCGGGAGCGTTGAGGGCGGTCAGGTGGGCCCCCTCTCCGCCTTCCTCGACTATCCCCCCCCTTTCGCCCGGCTTGCCACCTGTCCCGACCGTTTTGCCCGCGCTGTTTCCCGTTCCGCGGCTTGCTGTTTCGCCCATGGCCATGACCATCTTTCCGAGCGAAGGAGTGAGGTCCCTGGCGGGTTTTCCGGAACTTCCAGGAGATGCGGCAGGCGGCGTCTTGGCGGGCGGCGGCTGTTTCTTCGCCGCAGTCGCATCCTTGGGCCTTTCCTGGGGGAAACGCTCCTCGGCCGGCAGCGCCGGATCTACCGGAAGGTCGGGCACGCGGCCCTCCATCGCCCGCGGAGGCTTGACCGGCTTCGGTTCGGGCCTGGCCCGCGTTTCCTTTTTTTGCGGCGCGACCGGTTTCGGCCGCCCGCCCTGGATTATCCCCGGCTTGGGCGGGAGGAAATCTGGCGCCCGCGGAAGGTCCGCAAGGTCCACCTCCATAACGCTCTCGGCGACGCGCGACGACCAGGGGATCATGGCGGCGACGGCCATGACCACGATGTGCGCGAAGAAGGAAAGGGCGATGCATGCCGCGATGATACGGTTGTTCGGCATAAACTGTTATTATAACAGCCGCCTTCCCCTTTCCAATTCCGGAAGGCGACTGTAACATTGATATCGAATCTTTCCGGGCAAGGAGCGATTCACCATCATACCGATAAGGGACACGATCCCCTCCTCCAGGACGCCGCTCGTAAATTACGCATTGATCCTGCTGAATTCGGCGATCTTCATCTACCAGTTCACCCTCGGGGAGGCCGTGACCGATTTCATGTACGCCTACGGAGTCATCCCCTACAGGTTTCTACACCTGTTCTCCTCCAACCCCGCGGAGCTGGTGACGCCTTTCACCGCGATGTTCCTCCACGGGGGATGGCTTCACGTGATAGGGAACATGCTGTTCCTCTACATCTTCGGCGACAACGTCGAGGACATCCTGGGCCACGGGCGGTACCTGGCCTTCTACATCCTTTGCGGGGCGCTGTCGTTCATGGCGCAGATCGCCCTCCAGTCGAACTCGATGGTGCCCAACGTCGGCGCTTCGGGGGCGATCGCAGGCGTGCTCGGCGCCTACATCCTCCTGTTTCCCCGCGCGCGGATCGTCACGCTGCTCCCCATCGTCATTTTCTTCACGTTGGTGGAGATTCCCGCGTTCGTCTTCATCGGGATCTGGTTCGTCATCCAGTTCCTGAGCGGCGCGCTGACGCTCGGGCGCGCCGACGCCCTGTCGGGAGGCGTGGCATGGTGGGCCCACATCGGCGGCTTCATCGCCGGCATGATCCTCGTCAAGCTGATGGCCCCCGGGGGAACGGGCCGCAGGCCCGTTGCAGTCTGACAATTCCCTTGACACTAAAGTTCCTTTCAGACTTAATTAAAAAAACGGTTTTGCCGATTGATCTACCGGCTGCCGGGCTTGAAGGCAATCGGGAACCTGATAAAAATCTTTCAAGGAGGGCAGGAGATGACGAAGGCGGACCTGGTTGCTTCCATGGCTGATTCGGCGGGCGTCAGCAAGGCTGTCGCGGAAAAGGCGCTGAACGGATTTATCTCCGCGGTCGGGAAAGCTTTGAAGAAGGGCGACAAGCTCGCCCTGACTGGTTTCGGCACCTTCAGCGTGAGCAACCGGAAGGCCCGCATGGGCCGCAATCCCCAGACCGGCGAGCAGATCAAGATAAAGGCGGCGAAGGTTCCCAAGTTCACGGCCGGCAAGGGCCTCAAGGAAGCGGTCGGCGGAAAGAAGAAATAGCCAAAGGTTTTAAAGCTCGCGGAAAAAACAGCATCCCCGGCCGCGTCCCGCACGTGGCCGGGGATTTTTTTTGCCGGAGGGGTCATGTTCTCGAAAATACTGCTTCCCACCGATTTCTCCGACTGTTCCGCGGAGGCGGCGCGGGTTGCGAGGCTGCTGGCGGAGCGGTTCGGCTCGCGGGTGCTGGTGCTCCACGTCCTGGACGAGCCCGCCGCGCTGGACCCCATGTTCCGCGGGGACGTCCCCCTGGAGCTTCTCCGCAACCGGATGGAGCAGTTCGCGCAGGAGAGCATGGACGCCTTCCTGGCGTCGCACTTCTTGGGGTTCGAGAATTTCGATACGGCGCTGTCCTCGGGGATTCCGTACAGGGAGATAATCTCGAAGGCGCGCGAGAGCGGGGCAGGGCTGATCGTGATCGGCACGCACGGCCGCACCGGGATGGAGCACGTCCTGTTCGGCAGCACGGCCGAGAAGGTGGTGCGCGTCGCCCCCTGCCCCGTGCTGAGCGTCAGGCTGGGGGGGAAGGAATTCATACACCCGTAACTTTTCCATAATACGAGGAGGATTCGCCGGATGACCATGATCATCGATGTGCACGCAAGGCAGGTGCTGGACTCGCGGGGGAATCCCACCGTGGAGGTCGAAGTGCGCCTCGAATCCGGAGCGGAGGGGCGCGCGATCGTCCCCTCCGGCGCTTCGACAGGCACGCGGGAGGCGGTGGAGCTGCGCGACGGCGATTCGAAGCAGTACATGGGCAAGGGGGTCCTCAAGGCGGTCCGCAACGTCAACAAGACGATCGCCCCCAAGGTCCTCGGGCTGGACGCCACGGAGCAGTCCTACCTGGACGGGGTGCTTATCGGCCTGGACGGCACGGAGAACAAGGGGAAGCTCGGCGCCAACGCCGTATTGGGAGTATCACTGGCGGCGGCGAGGGCGGCGTCGGAGGCGTGCGGGCTGCCGCTGTACCAGTACATCGGGGGCATCGGCGGGCGCACCCTGCCCGTGCCGATGATGAACATCCTGAACGGCGGCTCGCACGCGGACAACAACGTGGACATACAGGAGTTCATGGTCATGCCGGTTGGGGCGTCGTCGTTCGCGGAGGCGCTAAGGATGGGCGCGGAGACTTTCCATAACCTTAAAAAAGTCCTGAAAGGAAAGGGCCTGAACACCAATGTGGGCGACGAAGGCGGTTTCGCCCCTCTCCTCTCGTCTAACGCGGAGGCTATCGAGGTGATCCTCGAGGCGATCACGAAGGCCGGCTACAAGCCCGGCAAGGAAATCGGGATTGCGCTCGATTCGGCGGCTTCAGAGTTCGGCGAAAAGGGCAAGTACGTCTTCCGCAAGTCCGACGGCTCGACCAAGGACGCGGAGGGCATGGTCAAGTTCTACGAGGACCTTTGCCGGCAGTATCCCATCATGTCGATCGAGGACGGTTTTTCCGAGGACGACTGGAACGGATGGAAGCTGTTCACCCGCGCCATGGGGAAGAAGATACAGATCGTGGGCGACGACGTCTTCGTGACCAATCCGAAGATCCTCCGCAAGGGGATCGAGGCGAAGGCGGCGAACTCCGTCCTCATAAAGCTCAACCAGATCGGGACGGTGACGGAGACGATCGACGCGGTGGAAATGGCCAAGCGCGCGGGCTGGACCGCCGTGGTGTCCCACCGCTCGGGAGAGACGGAGGACACCACCATCGCGGACCTGGTCGTGGGCCTTAACACCGGGCAGATAAAGACCGGATCGGCCTCGCGCACGGACCGGATCGCCAAGTACAATCAGCTCTTGAGGATAGAGGAGGAGCTGGGGCCGGCGGCGCGATTCGACGGGAGGGGAGTGTTCTATAATATCTGACATGAAACGACGGTTCGTCGCTCTTATCGTGCTTGACGGGTGGGGCTATCGCGATGAGGCGGAGGCCAACGCTATCGCGCTCGCCGAGACCCCGTTTTTCGACAGCCTGTGGGCGGGATATCCCCGCACGCTCATCCATGCGTCCGAGGAGCGCGTAGGGCTTCCCGCGGGGCAGATGGGCAACTCTGAGGTGGGGCACCTGAACCTCGGGGCCGGCCGGGTAGTGTATCAGGACCTCGTGCGGATCTCGAAGTCCATCCGCACGGGGGAATTCTTCGATATCCCCGCGTTCTGCGGCGCCATGGACGCGGCGAAGCAGCGCGGGAAGGCCCTCCACCTGATAGGCCTTCTGTCCGACGGCGGAGTGCACTCCCTGCATACGCACCTATATGCGTTGCTGGAGATGGCGAAGCGCAGAGGCCTTGCGCGCGTGTTCGTCCACGCCGTCCTCGACGGAAGGGATACCCCGCCCACCAGCGGCATCCACCACGTGGAGAACCTGCTGGCGAAAATGAAGGAAACGGGAGTCGGGGAGATAGCCACCGTCACCGGAAGGTATTACGCCATGGACCGCGACAACCGCTGGGACCGGGTGGAGCGCGCGTACAGGGCGATGGTGCGGGGCGAAGGAAAAGCGGCCGCCGACCCGGTGGCAGCCGTATCGGCATCGTACGCGGCCGGCAAGACCGACGAGTTCATGGAGCCCGCCGTCATCGCCGGGCAAGTCCCTTCCTCGGGGCGCATCTCCCCGGGAGACTCGGTGATATTCTTCAATTTCCGGGCGGACCGCGCCCGTGAGATCACCCGCGCCCTGACCATGGAAAAATTCGACAGGTTCCCGCGGCCGGAACGCCTGGGCCTTTCCTATGCGTGCATGACCGTCTACGACGAAACGTTCGGCCTGCCGGCCGGATTCGCGCCGCAGACGATGAAGAACATCCTGGCGTCGGTCTTCGCCGAGCACGGCATCAGGAACTTGAGGATCGCCGAGACCGAGAAATATGCGCACGTGACTTACTTCTTCAACGGGGGCGAGGAGAAGGTTTTCCCTGGCGAGTCGCGCGTGCTCATCCCGTCCCCCTCCGTGCCGACGTACGACCTTCAGCCCGAGATGAGCGCCTACGAGGTCGGCGAGCGCGCGGTGGCGGAGATCGGCTCGGGGAAATTCGACGCGATGGTCCTTAATTTCGCGAACGGCGACATGGTCGGGCACACGGGGATCCTGTCGGCCGCCATACGCGCGGTCGAGGCCGTCGACGCGAACTTGAGGAGCGTGGTGGAAAAGGTATGGGAGGCCGGGGGAGCAGCCCTCGTCACATCCGACCACGGCAACGCGGAGCTGATGGTGGACCCGGAGACCGGTGAGCCGCACACGGCGCACACGACCAATCCCGTTCCCCTCATCTTCGCGGACCCCCAGGGCAAGGACGGCTCGCTCAAGGAGGACCGGGCGCTTGAGGACCTCGCGCCGACTATCCTGAGCCTGCTGGGCATACCGTCTCCCCCCGAGATGACCGGTGCGGACCTGCGGAAGCGATGAGCGTGGCGACTACAGAGACGCTGCAGAAAAAATCGATCCTCGTGATCAGCAACGACGCGAGCGTCCGCGACATGCTCGCAAACCTGCTGTCTGAGTCGGGATTCCACGTGTCGCTTGCAGGCACCGGCGCGGAGGCGCTCAAAATAGCCGCCAACAGGGCCGTGGACTATGCGCTGGCCGAGCTGTTCCTCCCGGACATCTCCGGCGTAGAGCTCAAGAGGAGGCTTCAACGGCTGTCCCCCAAGACCCGGGCG
>JBLNEW010000048.1:0-15683 GCA_050263095.1 Deltaproteobacteria bacterium
CGCGTTCGGCGCCGACGGGCTGCACTTTACCGGTCTCGACAGCGCGCAAGAAGTGCGGTTGCAAACCGATCGGCATCTCGGCGAGCTCGTCGAGAAACAGCGTGCCGCCGCTCGCACGCTCGAATGCGCCCACGTGGCGGCGCATCGCGCCCGTGAAACTGCCCTTCTCGTGACCGAAAAGCTCGCTCGCCGCGAGCTCCCCCGAGAGCGTGCCGCAGTTGAGCGGCACGAAGCCTCCCGCGCGCCCGCTCGTTCGATGGATCGCTTCCGCGACGAGCTCCTTGCCCGTGCCCGTCTCCCCGGTGATGAGGATCGTCGCGGTCGTCGGGGACACCTTCCGGATGACGGAGAGGATCCCCTTCATCCCGCCGCTCTCGGCCACCAGCGCCCCGTCCTCCAGGGCGTTGCGGTACTCCGCCCTCTGGTAGACCTCGAGCTCGCCGAGCATCTTCCCCATCTTGATAGCCGTGCGGACCCGGTGCTTGAGCTGCTCGAGCTCCAGCGGCTTCTGGATATAGTCGAAGGCCCCGAGGCGAAGCGCCTCCACCGCCGTTTCGACCGTCGCGTAGGCCGTCATGAGGATGACTTCGGTGCGGGAGTTGACCTCCTTGGCTTTCTTCAGGATATCGACCCCGGTCAAATCTCCCAGCCGGATGTCGCTTACCACGGCGTGGAACGACTCCGCTTCGAGCTTCTTGACGGCATCGACGCCCGTGGCGGCCTCATCGATCGAAAAGCCTGCGTCCTCCAGGTATACCTTTATCCCGGCGCGCAGGGTTTCGTTGTCTTCGACGATCAGAACTTTATCCGCCACTTTTCTGCCTCATCGGGATCTTGATGACGAAGTCGGTCCCCTTGCCGGGTTCGCTTTTCAGGTCCATCACGCCGCCGTGCGCGTGGACGATCTTCTGCGCCATCGGCAGCCCGATCCCGGTCCCGGTCTTTTTCGTCGTGTAGAAGGGGACGAATATCTTGTCCTGGATTTCGACGGGGATGCCGGGGCCGTTGTCCCTGATGGTGATCCGGATGAACTCCTCTTCCTTTCCCGAATGGCCGCTGACAAGCGGCTCCACCCTCCTGCCCAGCCGCAGCAGGTCGCTGAAGTGGCGGGATATCCCGAAAGTGACGTCGATCCTTCCCTTCCCCCCGCATGCCTCGACGGCGTTGGACAGGATGTTGGAGATCGCCTGCTCGAAGAGGCCCGCGTCGACCTCCGCCACGAGCTGCTGCCCGACTATCTTGTTCACGTTCAATTCCATTTCGGGATGGACCGCCCTCAACCGGTCGACGATCCCCTCGACGACATGGTCGATGTGGACCCTCGAGAGCCCCAGTTCGGCCGGCCGGACGAAGTTCAGGCATTCGCGGATGATGTATTCGACCCTGCCGATCTCCCCCTCCATCATGCTGACGGAGGACAGGAGCTTTTCGTTCTGCGCAAGGTGGTTCTTGAGTATTCCGCAGTGCACGCCGATCCCGGCTATCGGGTTGCGGATCTCGTGTGCCAGCCCCGCCGCCATCTGCCCTAGCAGTAGAAGGCGCTGCTTCAGGTCTTCGTTCTCCTCGGCCATTTCAACCTGCGTCAGGTCCTTGAAGAAGGCGCATACCCCCACGCGGTGATCGAAGCCGTCTTTGAGGTCCGAAAGGGTGAACCCGAGGTACTGCCGATCGCCGTCCTTACCCGGCAGCTCGACCTCGACGCGCGTCGGCAGATAGTTCATGGTGATCGCTTCGCTTAAAACCCGGAAGAAGGAGTTCTCCCCCGCCCGGGGATGGATGCTCTCCCCTTCCCTCAAGGGGCACCCTTCAAGGATCTTGGCCCCGATCGGGTTTACGTAAGCCACGGTCCCGTCCTGCGCGATGGCGACGATCCCGGCGCGGAAGCTTGTAAGTATCGATTTTTCGATATTCGCCATGATTCCGGACGCAACTCCGCCCTTTTTAAGGATTCTACTTGATGCGAGCAGGGGGGGCAATCAGAAGGAGAATGCGGCCGGGGCGGAAAAGTCTGATTTAAGGGTGTTTTTGGCCACTGTTCGTATCGAGACGAAGTATGTGACGCCCCTGGAAAGATAAGGGCCGAGGTTTGCAAGGTTGAACGAGGTTGCAATCTGCCCCGAGCCGGGATCGACCGCGGGAAGGGAAGCCATCGGGGTGTCGGATGCGGAAAAACTCCCGCTGGTCTTCACGTAGATTTCGAACACGTCAAGGTCGGCGACCGGATTCAACGGGGTGCTGTCGGTGTACGCGCTGGGGGCGGCCCAACTCAAGATCTTCGCCGGGAACGTCTCGCCTCCTCCGCCCGAACCGGTCCCGCCGCCGTCGGCGGTGGCGGATCCCCCGCCTCCGCACCCGGCAAGCGATAAGACCGCGGTCAGCATCAGGGCTGCGGCTATACGAAGTTTGTTATTCACGTAAAGTTCGATTTCCTTGGGATTTATTCTGACGTTATTGCGAGCAAAGGATATGCCGACACAATATCGTTAAGAATCAACTGGTTTCATACGCTAATCATCACTGGCGATGCCAATATTGTAATATCGAATACAATGTTGAAATAAATAATGCCCACCAGGTATCCTGGCAGGCATTATATTGCAGCAGCTTCCTTTGCCGTTTACTGCGTCAAATCACAGCCTGCCTTCCTTGATAAGCTGGAGCAGGTACTGCCCGTAGCCGTTCCGCTTCAGCGGCTCCGCCAGCTTCCCCAGCTGCTTCGCATCGATGAATCCCATCCGGTACGCGACTTCTTCCACGCACGCAACTTTGAGCCCCTGGCGCTTCTCTATCGTCTCGACGTACGTCGAAGCTTCCAGAAGCGAATCGTGCGTCCCCGTGTCGAGCCACGCGAAGCCGCGTCCAAGCAGCTCAACCTTAAGCGTTCCGCGTTTCCGGTACGCGTTGATTACGTCCGCGATCTCCAGCTCTCCGCGCGCGGAGGGCTTGAGCCCGGAGGCAATCGCCGGCGCGTCTCCGTCGAAGAAGTAGAGTCCCGGCACGGCGTAATTGGATTTGGGGCGGGCAGGCTTCTCCTCGATGCCGATCACGTTGTTCTTTTCGTCGAACTCCACGACGCCGTACCTTTCCGGATCGCGCACCCAGTATCCGAAGATCATTCCCCCCTTCTCCGTTCGCGTCGCCTTGCGGAGGATCTCCTTGAATCCGTGCCCGTAGAAAATGTTGTCGCCAAGGATAAGGCAGACGTTTCCGCTTCCGATGAACTTTTTCCCGATTATGAACGCCTGCGCAAGGCCCTCCGGTTTTGGCTGCTCCGCGTAGGAAATGTCGATCCCCCACTGCGATCCGTCCTCAAGCAACGTCCGGAATCTCGACTTTTCTTCCGGCGTCGTGATGATGAGGATCTCCCTGATCCCCGCCAGCATCAGCACGGACAACGGGTAATAGATCATCGGCTTGTCGTAGATCGGCAGGAGCTGCTTGCTCACCGCCTTGGTGATCGGAAAGAGCCGTGTCCCGGCGCCGCCGGCGAGAAGGATTCCTTTCCACCTGCCGCCGTCAATTGCCTTCATTCACCGAACCCCTGTTCCGGATTATCGTCCTTCCGTACTGGTAGCCGAGTATTCTCCTTGCGCCGTAAAGAGGTTTCTCCATGCTGAACCTTTGCAGGTGGCGGCATCCCCGGACGTTTCCGAGCCCGCCTGTCCCGAAGGAAATATCGACCTCCTCGCCCTTGTATATTTCATCGAAAAATCGCGAACCCACACCCCGATCGGAATGCGGAAATGCGAACGCACCGTATTCGAGTCCGAATTTTTCCCTAATCCAGGAGAGGCTGCTCTTCGTCTGGCGTACCTGTTCCTCAAGGGGGATTGTTGCATAGAACGGGTGATCGATGCTATGGGCGCCTATGTGAAACCCGTCTTTTATCATCTTTTCGATCTGCGCGGTCTCGAGGTACGGCCGGCTGTTTTTCATGTACCCGCCGAAATCGAACCCGGCGATCCCCAACGCCCGGTCGATGACTTCCCTTTCCTGGTAATCGACCTCCAGTATTTTTTCAGCCAGCGCCGACTTGTCGCCCCGTTCGGCGCCGAACAGCCCCTGCATCTCCTTGAAGAGGTTTTTCGATCCGGTCCTGGCGCATTCCTCGATCAGCAGGCTGGCCTTGTTCTTGTAGCACATATCGACGTTGTCCACGAATCCTGTGGATACGAAAAACGCCGCCGGGATCCCTTTCCTTCGCAGTATGGGCGCCACGATGTCGTGCATTTCCCTGAAGCCGTCGTCGAACGTCAACAGGAACGATTTCCTGCGATTCCCTTTCCCTGCGACCGATCCGCGCAATATGTCGTTCAATCCCACCGGCTCGTAATGTTTCAGGAGATATTCGATGTCGCTTTCGAATTGGTTGACGTTTTTGTGCCTGTACAGGTGCCTGGTATGCGGGACTTCGAAATCGTTCACCATGTGATAGTAGGGGATTATCGCTTCGATTCCGGACAGCCTGCACAAGGCCGAATTCGGGACCATCGAGAATACGATCGACATGACGTCGCGTTCCAGGTTTTTCATGAACCCGGGCATCGCGGATACACTTCCTGCGCCTCTATCGTAATGCGGGATGGAACCGGATCCTTTCGCTTCTGCCTGCGCTAATTGATCATCAGGTGCAACGGAGGATTCGGTGTTTTCTGCGTTTCGCTTCCGCCTACGGGCGGCGGCGACGGCGGTGGCGGCGGTGCCGCTCCGCTGAACCGGTCCTTTGCGGGAGTATCGGTGACCATGGGGATTAAATCGGGACCGATCAGGGGAAAGGGCTTGTTGCCGAAGAAGGCCGGCTTGGACGTCAGGTACAACGAAGCAGGCAGCGTACGGTCGGGGTTGCCCGCGTCCCACACGGTCGTGTTGTTGACGAAATCGAAATTGCCGTGCCTGTAGATCGTGTTCTTTACGCCGGGATCCGAGCCTGCCGATCCGCCGTCGCTCGTGGCGCCCAGCAGGTAGATCCCCGTGCTGCTTCCGGACACTTCGTAACCTCCGCTCATCCCGGAAAATCCGAGCACGCTTCCGACGATGTTCGCGTACCAATTGTGCTTCGATATCTCCAGGGCGACGCGGTTGTGCGTGATCGAAGGCTGCCCCTTCCCCTGTATCTGGCTCCTGTATGTCGTGTTGTGGCTGTCCGACCCCCATGTGAAATCCTGCATGACGTGGTCGAGCTGGTTTCCCTCCCACAAGTTCATGTAGGGGTGCGCACCGTGGGTCTGGATCTGCCCCATCAGCCAGGTGTTGTTCGGGAACCCGTTGGCGTCCTGCAAACTTTCGTACATGTAGTTATATGCGAACACGCAGCCGCTTCCGCCGCCCTCGTATGAAAGCATGTGCCGCAGGTGGTACAGGATGTTGTTCTCGACGAGGTGATCTGAATTCCACATCATAACCTGGATGCCGTAGGCGCGCGCGCTGCCGTAGGCCGACGGGGTCTCGCTCGCGCCGTGGTGTATGGAGCAGCCGTGGACGACGCATCCGTACGAATACTTGAAAATGATCCCGTACTGGCCGAAATTGTTGATCTCGATGTTCTTGAACCAGCAATAGACCGCCCGGTTCACGGCGATTACCGACGACACCCCCCCCGCGTTGATCGTGAAGTCCTCGAATCCCGCGTTAACGAGGGAGCTGGAGTTTCCGATCACGTTCATCACCCGCGGATTCAATCCGGCGGCGTAGCTGACGTAAAGCGGCTTGGCGAGCGTTATGACGTTTCCGCTTATGGCCGCCACCCTGACGACCTGCGTCATCAGGTAGTCTCCGTTGTTGTTCCCGCACCATGAGCAGCCGCTGTCGTTTACCGGCCACCCTTGCGCCGCGCCGGTGGGGTCTTTCGTTTCGGTCACCGCGACGTAGTCACCCACGGCGAGCCCTGAAGTCGATGCCAGCGCAAGGGATGTGGAATCCTTCGTGTAGCCGGAGGTTATCGTCTGGTTGAACGACGTGCCGGAGCTGCCGTTCATCGTGAACTTCCCGGTCCCGCCCAGGTTGAGGGCTGTAGTCCCCATCCCGGCCCCGCGCAGCACGACGCCCCTGTTGACCGAGATCGTGCCCGCCACTTTGAACGTCCCGGCGGAAAGCTGCACCACCTGCCCGACGGGGCACGCGTTTATGGCGGCCTGGATCGCCGATGTGGCGTCGGTCGCGCCGTTGCCGTAGGAGGAAGCGTTGAGGGTCGTGTAGACTGCCGTGCGCGCAGGTATTCCCCCCGGGATGCCCGGGCTCCAGATGATGCTACGGTCGGGCGGAATAGCCGCGGCGAACAGATCGGACCGGAATGCCGGAACGGACAAGCCTGCCAGCAGCAATATGATTAACGGGAAACGGAACGCGACGCCGGCCTTGCGATTCCTTCGGATCATGGTCCTCATGCCGATACCTCCGTGTACGTACGATCAATGGATGATTCGAATTATTGCAAGCAATCGGCGTACCGTTTCGATCCTGCGGAATTACTAATTATTATAAATTGTTCCGGTCAAGCGCATCCACACCGGTTTACGTTTCCGAACTAATATTCCGATTCGATTTCAATTCCGTGATCCGATCAATCTCCCATCTTCGACAACAGCCGCGTCAACCCCTTGTACATGGTAGCCTGCCCCCAATGCAACATGGGCGTTTTGGCCTTTATCCACGGTAATTTCCTGTAGTAGAAATGCCCATCGGGATCCTGCATGTTCCCGATCGTCCAGTTGGCGACTTTTTCCGATAGGGGCAGGGCCGATTCGTCGTAATCGGAAAATATCGCGAGCGTGGTTATCGCCTGCGAAGCGCATTGTATGTCGACCGGGTAGGCACGGTTGCTGTAATACTTCGGCAGTCCGTCCTTTTCGAAAAAAGTCTTTATGAAGTAGTCGTACCCCTTCCTCAAGTGCGTTTCATACGCCTTGTCGCCCGTGCTTTCGTTGTAGCATTTCAGGCTGTCAAGGTTGTACCCGGTGTGGAAATTGTCTATCCAGTGGTTCTTGGGCGCCTCGCCGTAATACCACGCGCCGTTTTCGAGCTGCCTCGAGCAGCTGTATTCCATCCCTTCCTTGGCCGCCGCAAGGTAAGCCTTGTCCTTCGTGTATTTCGCGGTCCTTGCCAGCATGGCCGCTCCGAGCATGTTCGAATTATGGATGGATTGCTGCTTGTAGGCGACGTAGCTGATGCATGTTCCGGATTCGGTCTTCTCCATCGGCAGGTCCATGATCCATTTGCAGATGCTGTCCGCCACGCGCAGGTGCTTTTCCTCATTGAACATGTCGTATGCGTCGAGGAACGCCTGGCCGATCAGGCTGCTCCAGACTATGATCGGCTCGTACTTGGGGAGCCTGCCCTGCCTGCTGCTGAAATCGAAATGGTTCCCCCAGCTGCAGTTTTCGTAGAAGGGAGACTTGTTCTCCACGACCCAGTCGAGAAGGCCTGTCGCTTTTTCCTTGTACCTGGGATCCTTCGTGATCTTGAACATCTCAAGGTATCCCCACGCCATGTAGCCGCGCCCCTTGGTCGACTCCTGCGGCTTCACGCCCAGCAGGGGCCTTAAGTTGACGGGGCTCTGCCGGACCAGTTGCTGCAGCAGCCTCTCGGCGAAAAGGCTCTTGAATGTCAGCGGGCGCAGGAAAGAGGACAGCCCGTCGAAAGGCTCGTAGCTTCTGTAATCGTGCCCTTCCACCCATCTTTCGAGGGCATTTATGCTGTTCAGTATGCGGTTTCTTCCGTTTTCCACGATCCCTCCGCCTTCGGGTTCGCTACCAGCAGATCCCGTAATATTTTTCGCTCGGCAAATCCGGCTTCTCGAAAATCCTTACGAGGTCGACGATCACCTTGCCGTCGCCCGATCCCGACGACAGCACGTCCCGGAATTCCTTGTTCCCGTGCCCGACGACGATGACGTCGGCGCCGCTTATCAATTCGTCCGCGGTCCGGCACATGAGGGACGATATGTGAGGAATCTCCTTCTCGATGTATTCCTTGTTCGACCCGAACAGTTTGGCTATCGATACGTGCCGGTCGTAGATCCTTACCTTGAAGCCCTTGCCGAGCATCGTTTCGATCACCTCGACCAGCGGACTTTCCCGCATGTCGTCGGTGCCGCCCTTGAAGCTTAATCCCAGAAACCCTATCGTCGATCCCTTGAACTCGTTCAATTTCTTCACCACCTTCAACACCTGCTTCCGGTTGCTCTCCATTATCGAGCTCAGGACGGGGGTCTCGACGTCGAGCATCTTCGATTCGTACGTAAGCGCCCTCAAATCCTTCGGAAGGCACGATCCCCCGAAAGCGAATCCCGGCTTGAGGTAATACGGAGACAGGTTGAGCTTGTCGTCGAGGCAGAAGATCTTCATGACTTCGTGGCTGTCTATGTTCATTTCCTTGCAGACGTTTCCGATTTCGTTGGCGAAGGTCACTTTCAGGGCATGGAAGGAGTTGTCGGCGTACTTGATCATTTCCGCGACTTTTATTTTCGTCCGGACCATCGGCGCCTTGATGTCCTTGAATATGTCGGCGATCGTGTCCCCGGATCTCTTGTCGTATTCCCCTATGACGCTCTTGGGAGGGTTGTAGAAGTCGTATACGGACGTTCCCTCCCTCAGGAATTCCGGCATCATGCAGACCCCGAAATCCTTACCGACGGTCTTGCCCGAGGATTTCTCCAGGACCGGGATGATCGTTTCCTCCACGGTGCCCGGAAAAACGGTGCTTCGGATCACGACCACGTAATAATCCTTCCTGCTTTTAAGGTCCGTCCCGATGTGCTCGCAGACCCGCTTGATGTAATTCAGGTCGATCCTTCCGTTGGGCTTGCTCGGCGTGCCGACGCAAACAAAGGCGCAGTCCGATTCGACGACGATCTTTTCCCATCGGTCGGTGGCGGAGAAAGATCCGTTGCCGACCACCTTTTCCATTATTTCCTGTATTCCCGTTTCGATGACCGGGCTACGTCCCGAATTCACGAGGTCGGTCTTGACCCGGTTCGGATCCACGCCGATGACTTTGTGGCCGATATCCGCGATGCAGGCGCCGGTGACGCATCCGACATATCCGAGTCCGTAGACGGCTACTTTCATGGCTTACCTCGCAGGGATTTTATCGAACACCATATCGATGCAGTTCATGAATCCCATGAACATGTTGTCTACCGATCCGTTTGAAAGGATGTCCTCCCGGGCGTTCTTCGAGAACCGCTCCCTGGCGTCGTCGTTTTCCAGAAGGAAGAGGATCTTCTTCTTCAGTTCCCCCAGGTCGCCGTCCGGCACGATGAACCCGTTCCTTCCGTCGACGAGGTAATGGATTTCCGGAGGCTGCAGGCCGTTCTCGGTCACGACCGGCAGCCCCCAGTAGAAGGCCTGGTTCAGGCCGAGACCCACGTGCCCCGGAATGGAAAAAACGTCGGCCATCTTGAATATCTTGCTGATCCGGATGTTCTCCGGATCGTATATCTCGCCCAGGTACCTGATGTTGCCGTTGTTCGCGTTTTTTATTTTTTCGCCGTCGACCCCCGAGCCGACGATGACCAGCCCGTAATCGTTCCGGTCCATTCCGGCGAAAACCTCTATCAGGTGCTGGATCTTCTTGCGCCGGCCGCCTACGCCCATCCTTCCGACCGAAAGCACCACCTTGCCGTACGGGATCCCGAGCTCCCGCTTTATCGCATCCCTGGAATCCTTTATATCCGGGAAATCCTCGAAGTTAAGCGTGTTATTGGCATACGTGACCTTTCCGTGGTACCTGCTCTTGATGTATTTGAGCTCCTCTTTCGAATACAGGATTATCCCGTCGCACAATCCGTGGATGTAATTGAACAGGTGGTATTTGAGCCGGTTGTCCGGCTCGTCCAGGTTGGCGCCCTTCGTCCAGTTTATTACCGGGATTCTCTTCATCTTCAGCCAATGGACCAGCGGCCAGACGATGAAGTCCTTCAAGTGGAGGAACAGTATCACCACGTCGGGCCTGATGCGGTTTATCTCGGCCATATACCTGCCGGTGCTGAACGGAATTTCCTTGTAATCGAACAGAATCGGGTGCGGATTCTCCTTCTGCAGCTTGTCGCTTCTGACAAGGAACTCCCACCCTCGTTCCCTGAACCGCCGGAAGAAATAGTTGTAGACGGAAACCCTGTAATGCATGACCGTATTGGAAACGAGCAGGACCTTTTTCATGATTCCTTCGCGCCTTCCATCATGTATTCGCTAGATGTATCTTTCTTTTATCGTCCTGATTCCCAGTGAAGACAGAAGCCTTCCGACGTGGTAAACGTGCTTGGTCAGGTATTTCATCGCGATTTCCGTGCCGAGGAGCAACGCGCCCGGAAGGATGATCGTGTAGGACAGGATGGCCATGGCCGACTTGGATATGTTGTACGACCTGTGCTTCATCTCGTTGTCGTCCTTGTAGTAGTTCGCCGATACGTTTCCCTGCAGAAAGGACCTTTTCAGGAAATATTTCTTCGTGCATCTCTCCTTCGGGACCATTTCCTTGACCGGCGATTCGTTGCACCATACGAACACTCTTCCCTTGCCCGCCAGGTTCTTGAAGAAGCGGACATCCTCGCCGCCGAGGCCGAAATCCTCGTCGAAGGCGTTTCGGCGGTCTTCTATTATCCCGAGCCTGAACAGGACGTTTCCGGTGCGCGACTGCGACCAATGAAGCACCTTTCCGGTCTCGTGCGCCGGCCGCTCGCAGAACTTGCCTTTCACGATCCAGTCCGGCGGCTCCGATTCGAAATACGGATTCACCGGTCCCAGGACGCCGTCGGCGCCGCACTTTTCAAGTGTGTCGTGCATGTTCAACAGCCAGTCGCGTTCCGGGAGCTCATCATCGTCGATGAAGGCCGCGTAGTCCCCTTCCGCGTTTTCCATCGCCTTGTTCCTCGCGGCCGCGATGTTCCTTTTCGGCTCATGGAGATAGTTCAAGCCCACGACGGCCCTTGTCTTCATTTCCTCGACGACCGCCATGGACGATCGGCAAGGGTCGTTATCGACGACGTTCACCGAATACGTGAACTTGCCGTTCGTTTCGAGGTTCTGCAGCCTCGACAGAAGGTTCCTCAAGTACTCCGGTCGCTTGTAGGTGCATATGCAGATGCAGATATGTGGAGGCGCCTTGCACATATTCAACCCGCTCCGCTTTCCTCTTTCGGAACGCAGGGGACCGACAGCGCAACGATCAGGAACAGGAACCAGATGTTATGAACTCCTCTCAGGAAACTTGTTTCCATCAGGTTGTGGACGACTATCATGGTCAGGAAGACGAACCTGAATTTTCCGTACTCGAAATTCACGGGGAAGGCGTTCTTGATGTCGTTGTAGCCCGATACGATCACCGCGGCCAGAAGGAACAGCCCGATGAATCCCAGCTCGACGTAGACGTCCAGGTATCCGTTATGCCCCTGCCTTGGTTTCCACGGATGTTTTTCCCACAGGTCGTTAGCAAGGTCGCCTATCCAGAAACTCCCGTATCCGACCCCCTTTACCGGATGGACCGACGCGATATCGATCATGTCGGACCATAGCTGTGTCCTGCCCGTGAACGTCATGTCGCGCCCCGAGGCTTCGACCGTGGCCCTCATAAGCGATTCCTTGTATGTGAACGCTCCGACGGCCAGGTTGAAAATGACGTACAGAAGGATGGAAGCGGCAAAGCAGCCGGTCACGTACTTCACAAGCAATTTCGGATTCGACCTGGTCAGGTGGACGATGGCGAGCGTCGCGATCCCGAACAACAGGACGAACATCGAAGTCGTGCTCTTCGAATATCCCGGGCCGTTCATAAGGTATACGGTCATGAGCAGGTAGGCCGCGCCGACCATGAGCGTCGTCTTGTTCTTCCGGTTCCGAAGCATGTCCCATACGAATAAAATCCCGCTCGTCATGCAAACCTGCCCGAGCAGGTTCTTGTGCACGGTGAGCCCTGTCCACATGGCATAGTTGCCGTCCTTGCTCCATTCGACGCCTATTGTCCTGAAATACTTTATGGTTATTATCGATAGGGGAAGATGCACCAGCAGGACCCTTTTCACGACCGTCGCCATCGCTTCGAGCGGGTCGGGCTCGGTCACCACGATCAGCGCCATGACCATGGAGCCGAATAACTTGAAGAACCTCTTCATGGCGACGTCCTGGAATTCGGACCAGAATATGCTCGCCGCCATGTAGGCGAATAGAAGAAGGAACCAGATATTCTTCCTTATTATTTCCGTCCATCTGACTTTCCGAAACAGCAGGGCGACGATCCCGGCGACGATCAGGGCGATATATATGTCCCGGTCCAGAGGACTGCCCTCCAGGAATTTCATTTCCGTCAGATCCGCATTCTCCGGGTACAGCCAATAAGAGAATGCCCTGGTCGCCGAAATGGCGTACCAGACGAACGGGATCCAGAGCGCGACCGTCACCGGTTTTTTTTTGACTTCCTTCATCTTCCGCGGCGCGTCATGTCGCCTTCACGGTAGCGAGCGACGCCGAGAGGCGGATATATGCGAACGCCAGCATGACCAGCTCGCCGGCGATCAGGGACATTATCGTTCCGATTCCGCCGTGCGTGGCGGTAAGCACAAGGCATGAGCCCACGGTTACGATCCCGCTGATCACGCTGTAGTTCGCCAGCGCCTTGAATTCCCTGCAGACGGTCAACGCGTTGGTGAGCTGGTATCGGATCGAATACACAAGAAAATATATCCCCCACAGCAGGATGTGGCCCTGGATGTTGCCGTATTTTTCGCCCAGGAACGACGTCAGGTATTCCATGACGCTCGTCAGGCTTATCACGTAGACCGCCCAGGCCGCTATCGAAGCGGCGATTATTGTCATTACGATCTTCCTGAAACGCGCGGACCCCTCAACGTGGAATACGTCGGCCCCTTTGGCCAATATGAACTTGGCGCTGCTGGCGACCAGCAGGCCTATCGGCATCAGGAACAGCCTGGCGGCCGATATGTCCGCTGTTTCTGCAAGGCCCACCGATACCGTGACTATGTAGATATACCCCCGGTTCTTGAATATGTCGCTCGTGACGCCGACCAGCGCCCATTTGCTGTATTGCCACGTTTCGCGAAAAGAATTCCTGATCGAATCGATTTTTGCGTTATAGACCTCGCCCGCGCATACGTATTCGAACACCGCGGCGACGAAATATCCGATCCCCAGCATCGCTATCGACGAACTGCCGGTAACCCTGTCCAGCAGGATCAGCGCGCATATTCCGGCCGCCATGAACGCCATGAAAAGCACGTCCATCTTGACTATCAGGTGGATCTGCATCTTTGTGTAGCTGACCGTGCGGAAATATTCCCTCAGCAGGTAGGTCAGCGTTGCGATGGACAGGACGGATATGTACTTCAGCAGGGAGAAATCCTTGTTCAGGAAGGAGTAGATCGAAACGACGATCAATGTCAATGCGACAAGGGGTATGAAAAAAAGCCATTGGCCGTATCCGAGGCCCGAAAGGAACGAATGCTTCTCCTCCGCATTCTTCTTGGGCAACAGGACGGTCATCGGATCGTTGACCAACGCGTTCTGGAAATTCCCTGCGATCCCGATTATGGAAAACAGGATGACGTACAAGCCGTATTCGTTTTTCGTCGCATACTTGGCTATCGCGAATCCGACGATGAAATTGGTCACGCTCAGCATGCCCTGCGTGAACATGGCGCTCGACATCTTCCTCACGAAGGGCTTTTTCAGGAAAGACAGCGGCATGCCGGCGGTCTATATGTCTATCGAGATCGATTTGTATGCCTCTTTCATGTTCCGGAGGCTGTTTTCCCAGTTCAATTCGTTTTTTATCCTTTCAAGCCCGGCGTTTCCGAGCTTTTGCCTCAAAGCGGGCTCCGCGAGCAGCTTTTTTATGGCCTGCGCGAATCCCTCTATGTCCCCCGGAGGGATCAATATTCCCGCCCCCTGCGCGGAATATCGATTTTCCTTCAAGTCGAATGCGACCAGCGGCTTTCCGGCCGACATGTATTCCATGATCTTTATGAACGTGGAGTGGCTGTTGATTTCAGTGTCGGGAGCCGGCTCGACGCATATATCGGCGGTTTTCAGGTATTCCTTTATTTTTCCCTGGTCGTAAACGTAACCCTTGAAATCGAAGTAGTCGTGCAGGCCGTATTCGTCCGCCATCTTTTTTACGTGCTCGAGCGAATGACCGTCGCCTACCACGTTGCAGATGAAATCGGATTCCCTGGACCCGTTGACGAGGCTGTTTATCACGTTTATCAGGATGTCCACCCCGTCCTGCTGGTTTATGCTCCCCAGGTACAGGATGGTTTTCTTCCGGTCGTTCGTGCCCGGATCGCCCGAGGTGGCCGGAACGCCCGGGTTGGTTTTCGGATCGTTCCTCACGATGAACAGTTTTTCGGGGCTAAGGTCGTGCCGCCCGATCACGATTTCCTTGTAGGACAGGTTCGTCGTTATGATCGCATCGGCGACCTTGCAGGATAATTTTTCGAAAAGCACGAGCAGGCTGTACATGCCGCTTTTCTTCCCGCGATACCTGGAGGAATACAGCTCCGGCGACAGGTCGTGTATGTCGAATACGTACTTGACGCCGAAAACCTTAAACAGAAGCGCGACCAGGAATATGTCGTCCGGGGGGTTCCCTGCGTGGATCACATGAAACGGCTTCTTCAGATAGACCTTTGAGGCAAGGATTATCTCCCAGAACAGTGCAATCCCGTATTCCAGGAAATAGGACAATTTTCCGGTTGCATCGTACAGGATCGAGTGCCTGTAGACGTCGATCCCGTCTATCCTCTCGTACGATTTTTCGGCGTTCTTTTCCTTCCTTGAGATCACCGAAACGTCGTAGCCTCCCTTTTTGAGGGCGAGAGCTTCCAGCCATACCCTTTTGTCGTGCGGCACGGCCCTGTTCTCGATTATGAACAGAATGTGCTTGCTCATATCCTGCCCTCTCCTCTTGACGGGTCCATCACAGGAATATCAACCCGTAATACAACCGCATGTAATCCTCCAGGTTGGATTTTTCCGGATGCAATTCCCTGTCGGTCTTAAGGTCGGACAGGTTGAAATACATGCCGTTCCTCGTTTCCCCCGGAGCGGTGAGGAGCACTATGTCCCCGCCTTCGTTCGCGCTTATCACGAAATTTTTTCTGCCGTTACGGATCTTCAGCCTTCCGTCCTCGATCTTTAAATCGGTCCCCTTGTATTCGTTCGACCAGCCGCAGTACTCCTCGAGTATCCGGTTCGCCAGCTTGTCGATCGACTCCCTGTCCTGTTTCGCCAGCAGCAGGGGATAGGTGTTCAATTTGGCGGGATTCCCCGCGACGAGCCTTCTTGCGGCCACGTCCTCTACCAGGACCGTGCCGGGCATGACGTTGGTGTTTTCGTTTATGGTCACGCCGGGGCCGATCACGCACCTCATCGACACCCAGACCTTCCGCTTGATGTGAATGGGAGCGAAGACGGCCTTGTATCCTTCGGTCACCGGCATGCCGGATCCGTGAGTGTAGAGATACGATCCGGGGCCGACGCCCGAGTAATAATCGAGGATGACCTGTCTTGAGCAGTTGATCATGCACTTGGGGCCGATGATGCATGCGTCCCCGACAAGAAGGTCCGATTCCCCTTTCACGTTTGTGAAATATCCTATCTTGCTTTTTTTCCCGAGCCGAAACGTCCGGACGTGTATCATCGCGCCGAATTTTATTCGCGCCTGGTCCCCTATCT
>JBLNEW010000049.1:0-46697 GCA_050263095.1 Deltaproteobacteria bacterium
TTGAAGGCGATCGAGGAGAAGATCCCGATTGCCGACCGCCGCGCTTTTTTCCTCGCCGGAGGGCGGATATACGCGGCAAGGGACTTCGACAGGATGCTTGCGTCGCGATCCGTCGCCGACGCGCTTGTTCTTTCGGCCCGTTCCCTGTTCTCCCGGGCTCTCGGAGCCATGCCCCCGTCGCTTGCCGGCATGGCGCTTCTCACCGCGGTCGAGCGGCAGCTCGACCGCGTCCTGCTCAAGGTCATGCGGGCGCGGATGCGGTCCGATCCGCTGGGTTGGGGGATGCCGGCCAGCTTCCTCTTGAACAAGACCCGCGAGATACAGAACCTCCGCATGATATTCCGCGGAAGGATGGCGGGGCTCCCGGATCCCGATCTTATGGAGCTCCTGGTCCTCGAGTACTAGGCGTGGAAAGGTCGCGCGCATGGGAAACATAGTGGCGCTGGTGGACGAGGAAACGGCCCTGGGATTCAGGCTTGCGGGAGTGGGCGCCAGGCCGACCGACACGCCGGAGGAACTGCGGCGGTGGGCCGAATCGCTCCTGGTCGACCGGGAAGTCCGGCTGGTCCTCCTGGACGAATCCCTTTATCGGCAGCTGCCGGACAGGCTGCGCAGAAAGCTCGAAGACAGCAGGTCCCCGGTATTCATCCCTATCCCGGTATTACGGCTTCCGAAAGGCGCCGTGAAACCGGAGGATTACGTCGCCTGGCTCATGCGGCGGGCGATCGGCTATCACATAAAGATCAGGCGGTAGGCAGCGCATGACCGGCGAAGGAATCATAGTCCGCGTCTCCGGACCCACCGTGGCGGCCAGAAACATGGTCGAGGCCCGGATGCACCACCGCGTGCAGGTGGGAGAGGCCGGCCTCCTCGGGGAGGTGATCCGCCTGGAGGCGGATCTGGCCACCATCCAGGTTTACGAGGATACGACCGGGCTTCGCCTGGGCGAGAAGGTGACCGACGTCGGCGAGCCCTTGCTGGTCGAGCTGGGGCCGGGGCTTCTCAAATCCGTGTTCGACGGCGTGCAGCGGCCCCTGGACGCCATCCGCCAAACCCGCGGCGATTTCATAGTGAGCGGGGTCTCGGTGCCCCCCCTCGACCGCGGGAAGCGCTGGGAATTCCATCCATGCGTGAAGGAGGGGGACCGGGTGGGGCCGGGGGACGTTATAGGCACGGTAGCCGAGACGGGACGCATCGAGCACCGCGTGATGGTTCCCCCCGGCATGGGCGGGCGCATCGCCGAAGCGCCGGGGGGGGCTCGAACGATCGACGAACCCGTCGCGGTCCTTTCCGACGGAACCCCGATCGCCATGGCGCAGCGCTGGCCCGTGCGGACGCCACGCCCGTTCCAAAGGCGCCTCCCCCCGACGTTGCCCTTCATCACGGGGCAGCGCGTATTCGACGTGCTGTTCCCGCTGGCGACCGGGGCGACCGCAATCGTGCCCGGGGGTTTCGGCACCGGCAAGACCGTGGTCGAACAGACGCTTGCAAAGTACGCCGACTCGGACATTATCGTCTTCGTGGGATGCGGCGAGCGCGGCAACGAGATGACGGAGGTCCTTTCGGACTTCCCGACGCTGATCGACCCCCGCACCGGCAGCCCCATCCTGGAAAGAACGGTCCTCATCGTGAACACCTCGAACATGCCGGTGGCCGCCCGGGAGGCGTCGGTGTACACCGGGATCACGATCGCGGAATATTACCGTGACATGGGATACAGGGTCGCCCTGATGGCCGACTCCATATCCCGTTGGGCGGAAGCGCTCAGGGAGATCTCCTCGCGCCTCGAGGAGATGCCCGGCGAGGAAGGCTACCCGACGTACCTTGCCACGCGCCTGGCAGGGTTCTACGAGAGGGGCGGGAGGGTGGTCTGCATGGGAGGGAAGGAGCGGGAAGGGACGGTAACCATAGTATCGGCCGTCTCCCCGCCAGGCGGGGACTTCTCGGAGCCCGTCACGCAGAGCTCCCAGCGGATCGCGGGGGTCCTTTGGGCGCTCGATCCCGACCTCGCGCATCGAAGGCACTTCCCCGCCGTCGACTGGGGGAAAAGCTACTCGCTCTACACCGATGCCGTCGACGACTGGTTTCGGAACCGCGTGGCCCCGGACTGGCCGGATCTGCGCCGCGAGGTGATGGCGCTCCTCCAGCGCGAAGAGGAGCTCCAGGAAATCGTGCAGCTGGTGGGAATCGAGTCCCTGCAGGACCAGGAGCGGATCGCGCTGACGGTAAGCGGCATGCTCCGCGAGGATTTCCTGCGCCAGAGCGCATTCTCGGAGAACGACGCGACCTGCCCCCCCGAGAAGGCGTATTTCATGCTCAAGGCGATACTTTCGTTCCATGCGCTCTGCAAGGAGCTGCTGGGCAAGGGGATCCCCATCGAAAAGGTCCTGTCCCTCCCGTTCCGGGAGGAGCTCGGCAGGATGAAGGAGTTCCCCGCCGAAGGATTCCGCGAGGCGGCGGGCGCGCTTGTCGGCAGGATCGAATCTGAAGGGAGGGCGGGAAGATAGACCTCGTCACCCGGGAATACAGGACGCTTCGCTCGGTCGCCGGGCCCTTGCTTTTCGTCGAGGGGGTACGGCGCGTTTCCATGGGGGAGATGGTCGAAGTCCTTCTTCCGGAGGGCTGTGTCCGCCGCGGGCAGGTGATCGAGTTTTCGGACAGGCATACGGTGGTCCAGATACTCGAGGAGTCGACCGGGATCGGCGTCCGGTCGACCCGGGTCCGATTCACCGGCTCCCCCGCGCGGATGCCCCTTTCGCCGGATATCCTCGGGCGCCGCTTCAACGGCGCGGGCGATCCCGTAGACGGGTTGCCGGCCGTCCTGCCGGAGAAGTGGGAAAGCATCATGGGCACTCCGATCAATCCCGTGGCGAGGGACAAGCCCTCGCACTTCATCCGGACCGGCGTGTCGGCGATCGACGGGCTCAACACGCTCGTGCGCGGCCAGAAGCTCCCGATCTTTTCCGGAGCGGGGCTGCCCGCGAGGGAAATCGCCGGCCAGATCCTGCGGCACGCGGGGGCCGGCGAGAAGGAACGGGGGGAGGTCTCTCCGCGCGGCCGGTTCGCGGTCGTCTTCGCCGCCCTGGGGATCACCTACCGGGAGGCGGCCGCATTTCTGGAGGAGTTCGAACAGGGCGGCGCGGGGGAACACACCGTGGTTTACCTGAACCTTGCCGACGACCCCACGATAGAGCGGCTGCTCACACCGCGATTCGCCTTGACGGCGGCGGAATACCTCGCCTTCGACCTGGGATTCGACGTCCTCGTGATCCTCACCGACATGACGAGCTACTGCGACGCGCTGAGGGAGGTGGCCACGGCCCGGGAGGAGATCCCCGGAAGAAGAAGCTATCCGGGCTACATGTACACCGACCTGGCGACGCTTTATGAACGCGCCGGCAGAATAAAGGGAAGGCCGGGCTCCGTGACCCAGCTTCCCATCCTGACGATGCCCGACGACGACATCACCCACCCGATTCCCGACCTGACCGGGTACATAACGGAAGGGCAGATCGTCCTTTCCAGGGACCTTCACCGCAGGGGGATCTACCCGCCGATCGATGTGCTCCCCAGCCTCTCCAGGCTCATGAACCTAGGGATCGGCCCAGGCAAAACGAGGGAGGACCACAGGGGTCTGGCCGACCAGCTCTACGCATGCTATGCGCAGGGCAGGGACCTGCGGAGACTCGAGGCGATAGTCGGGGAGGAGGGGCTCCTGGAGTCCGACAGGAGGCTGCGCCGGTTCGCCGACGCGTTCGAGCGGGAGTTCATCGGCCAGGGCCGGGGGGGCCGCAGCCTTGAGGAGACGCTCGACGCCGGATGGAAGCTGTTGAGCCTCCTGCCGAAGGATCAATTGACGAGGATCCGGGTGGACCACGTCATGAAGCATTACAAGGGATAGAGGCAAAAGGCGGAAGCAGGGGCAAAATACCATGCCGGTCGGACATTTGAGCCCCACGCGGACCAACCTCCTGATCCTGAAGGAGCAGGAGCGGGCGGCCCGGGAAGGCCTTTCGCTACTGCGGAGCAAGCGGGAAGCCCTGGTCCGGGAGCTGTTCGGCATCATGGAGCAGGCAGTTGCGACCCGGGACCTGTTCACCGAAACGCTCCATGCGGCGATGCGCGCCCTGGCCGTTTCCCTGGGGCTGGAGGGGCGCGCCGACGTCGAGTCCGCATCGTTTGCGGCGCGGCGCGACATTCCTTTGTGGCTGGAGGAGAAGAGCGTGTGGGGAGTGCGGTTCCAGGACATCCGGTGGCGGGACGTCGTGCGGCCCGCCGACGCGCGCGGCTACTCCTTATCCGGCGTGTCGAGCTCCACCGTGGCCGCGTCCCGTGAATTCGAGAAGGCGCTTGAGGTCGTGCTGCGGGTGGTATCGGTCGAAACGCGCCTCAAGAAAATCGGTTCCGAGATCGGCAAGGCGACCCGCAGGGTCAACGCCTTCACCGAGGTGGTCATCCCGGAGCTGGCGCATCAGATCCGCGGCATCCGCCTAGCCCTGGAGGAGCGCGAGCGCGAAGACATCTTCCGGATGAAACATTTCAAGAACAGGGGCGCGTAAGGATTCCGGGCGCCTAATCGGTGTCGATGTCCATGGACGTGATCCGGAGGGAGTCTCCTCCGTCGACTCTTCCGCAGGGCTTTTTGCAGACGGGGCACTCGAGGGTGAATTCCCTCGCCTCGGAGAAGCCGCATTCCCCGCAATCGATCCGGACCGGCTCCTCCTCGATCTCCAGGCGCGCGTCCCCGGCGATCGTCCCCTTCGCGACGTGCCCGAAAAGAAAGAGCAGGTGCTCGGGAACCACGCCCCGCAGGACCCCCACCTTCAGATTCACCGCGGCGATCCTGCGCGCCCCGTGTTTCTGCGCCTCGGCCAGCGCTATGTCCAGGATTTCGGTTGCGATCCCGAGCTCGTGCAACGGCCTAACCTGTTTTTCTGTCGCATGCCGCTTCGATCCCATCGAGGAATTCAGGAAGCCCGGACCCCGTCGCCGCCGAGACTTCGAAGATCCCGATTCCGGGGTTTACCGCCCGGGCGGCGGTTTTCACGCGTTCCGGGTCGAATTTCACGTAAGGGAGGAGGTCGGTCTTGGTGATCACCAGCACGTCGGACGTCCTGAAGACCAGGGGGTATTTGAGCGGCTTCTCGTCCCCCTCGGTCACGCTCAGGGCGACAACGCGCATGTCCTCCCCCAGCGGCACCTCGGCGGGACACACCAGGTTTCCCACGTTTTCCACGAAGAGCAGGTCGGTCGCGCCCAGGTCGATGTTGTCGAGCGCGGAAAGAAGCAGGAACGGCTGTATGTGGCAGGAGGACCGGGTGTTGATCTGGTGCGCCTGGACGCCGTGCTTGCGGATCCGCGCCGAGTCGATGTCCGTTTCGATGTCCCCTTCGACGACGGCGATCCGCTTCCTTCCGCGAAGCGCCTCGATGGCCGCCTCGATCAGCGTGGTCTTCCCGGATCCGGGGGACGATATGAGATTCACCGCGAAGACCTTCCGGGCGGCGAGCAGCTCCCGGATCTTGCGCGCGGCGTCTTCGGCCGACTGCTGGATCTCTTTCTCTATATCGACTTTCACGATGAAGAAGGATTATACACTACCCCGGGGCTGCGCCGGGCCTTCTGGTACACTATCGGGACCGGAACGCAAGGATTTCTGGAGGCTTCAATGCGCGTCATCGGCGTGGGGAACATCCTTCTGTGCGACGAGGGGATCGGGGTCCACCTGGTCAACGAGCTTTCGAAGCGCAACTCCCTTTCAGGCGTCGATTTCGTCGACGGCGGCGTGGCCGGAGGCGCGCTACTTCCCATAATCGAGGAGCAGGACAAAGTAGTCCTCCTGGACTCGGTGGCGGCCCCCTTCCCGCCCGGCACCGTGCTGAAGCTTTTCCCCGACGACCTCAAACGGAGCACCGACATCCGGTACTCGCTTCACGACCTGAACCTGACCGACACCCTGGACCTGATGCGGCTGCGGGGGACCCTTCCCGACATCATGATCCTGGGCGTCGTCCCGGCGGACATCGAGACGTACCGTATCGGCCTTTCCGACCCGCTCACGGCGAAGTTCGAGGAGATCCTCGCCAAGGTAGGCGCCGAGATCGAAAAGTTCGTCGGCGTCAAAGGATGACGGTTCGCCTGATGTCGCCGATCGCCGTACGATTCCAGATCCGGGGTGTCGTGCAGGGCGTGGGATTTCGCCCGTTCGTCTACCGGATCGCGGTCGGAAGCGGCGTGCGCGGGTATGTGACCAACACGCCTGGAAGCGTGATCGTCCACGTCGAGGGCGAAGACGATGCGATCCGGCGGTTCCGCGAGCGGTTCAGGGAGGAGCTTCCTGCCGCCGCCAGGATCGCCAGAATTGCGGAAAACCGGGTGAAGCCGGAAGGATTCTCCGGTTTCGCCATCGAGAAGAGCGAGCAGGCCGGGATCGCCCTTTCGACCATCCCGCCCGACATCGCATTATGCAACGCATGCCTGCGGGAGCTTTCCGATCCGAAGGACCGGCGCCACGGCTACCCGTTCATCAACTGCACGAACTGCGGGCCCAGGTTCACGATCGTCGACAGGCTCCCTTACGACCGGGAGAACACCTCGATGTCCGCGTTCCCCCTTTGCGGGCGGTGCAGGCGGGAATACGAGGACCCCGCCGACAGACGGTTCCACGCGGAGCCCAACGCCTGTCCCGCATGCGGGCCGGCTCTCTCCGTCCGCTCGCGGCAGGGCGAAAAGATCGCGACCGACGACCCGATCGGGCTGGCGGCCGGGGCGCTACTTGAGGGTAAAATAGTCGCCGTTCGCGGACTTGGCGGGTTCCACCTCTCGGCCGACGCCACGAACGACGAGGCGGTCCGCGCGCTCCGGGAACGGAAGCACCGCGAGGAAAAGCCTTTCGCGGTGATGGTCGCAGGTTTGGCTGCCGCGAGATCCCTGGCTCGAATAAGCAAAACCGACGAGGCGATCCTTTCCTCCCCTTTTGCCCCCGTACTGTTGCTGGACAAGTCCGGCGATTCGACGATTTCCCCGGCGGTCGCCCCCGGCCTGCGCAACATCGGGCTTTTTCTTCCTTATACGCCTTTGCACCACCTGCTCCTCTCTCGCGTGAGCCGCCCCCTGGTGATGACAAGCGGAAACGCGACCGACGAGCCGATCGCCATCGGAAACGAGGAGGCCCTTGAGCGACTGTCCGGCATCGCCGATCTCTTCCTTCTGCACGACCGCGAAATAGTCCAGCGCAGCGACGATTCGGTGGTGCGGCGCGTCGGCGGAAAGATCTACCCGATCCGGCGGGCCCGGGGATTCGTCCCAGCCCCCTTGTTGCTTAAGACCGGCCTTAAGAATTCGGGCGTCGCAGGCCTGGGCGGGGAGCTCAAAAGCACCTTCTGCATGATAAAGGAGGGATTCGCATTCCTTTCCCAGCACATGGGAGACCTGGACAACCCGTCGGTGCGGGATTTTTACGCCGATACGTTCGCTTTTTTCCGGGAGTTCCTCGACGTCGAGCTCGCGGCGGTCTGCCGGGACATGCATCCCGCCTATTTCACGACGACATTCGCCGAAGGAGTTCAGGCCGGGCGCATCTTTTCCCTGCAGCACCACAAGGCGCATCTCTATGCGCTCCTGGCGGAATCGGGATTTTCCGGCAGGGCGGTCGGCGTCTCCTTCGACGGCACGGGATTCGGAGAGGACGGCGCAGTATGGGGCGGGGAGTTCTTCACGGTCGACGGGATGGAGATGCGCCGCGCGGCGGCCCTCGATTACTTCCCCCTGCAGGGGGGAGACTCCGCGGTACGGGAGCCTTGGAAAACGGCCGTCGGCTTCCTGCACGCGACCTTCGGGCCCTCGGAGGCAAACGTCCTCGCCTCCTCAATCTTCGCCGGGATCGATCGTGCCCGGATCGGGCTCACGGTCGACGCCATTTCAAAGAAAGTCAACGTCATCCCCTCGTCAAGCTGCGGGCGGCTTTTCGACGCCGCATCCGCGCTCGCCGGCGTCTGCCGAAGGTCGAGCTACGAGGGACAGGCCGCCATGCTGCTGGAGGGCTGCCTCGAGCGGGGGAGCGGATCGGGCTTGTACGATTACGCGATCCGCGGCGGCAGGGAGCTTCTTGGTATAGACTGGAAGGGCATGATCTCCGGGATCGTCTCCGATGCGAGATCGGGGACCGCCGCCCCGGTCATGGCGCGGAAGTTCCACGACACGGTGGCGCAGATCGTGCTCGACGTTTCGGAAAGGCTCGCGGAAGGGGCGGGAGCGGGGCACGTGCTGCTCTCGGGAGGCGTCTTCCAGAACGTCTACCTTCTGAAAACGCTTCTTGCAGGATTTCGGCGGAGGAAGCTGAAGGTCTTGATCCACAGGGAGGTCCCGGCGAACGACGGGGGAATCTCGCTGGGGCAGGCGTATTACGCCGCACAGAACATCGCGGGAGGGTAAAAGGATGTGCCTGGGTGTGCCCGCAAGGGTCGTGGAAGTGACGGGATCGTCCGCAACCGTGGAGGTGGGAAGGGCCCGCAGGGAGGTCTCGATAATGCTGCTGGACGGAGTTTCGCCGGGGGACTGGGTCATTCTTCACGCCGGCTTCGCCATCGAGAGGCTCTCCGCCGAGGAGGCGGAAAGGACGCTCGCCCTGTTCCGCGAGATTTCGGATGCAACTGAAATACATTGACGAGTTCCGCGACCCCGGGCTCGCCCGCGGCCTGGTCGAAAAGATAAGGGCAGCTTGGGCCGGGCGCCCTCCCATGCGGCTCATGGAGGTCTGCGGGACCCACACCGTGAGCATCGCCCGCGCAGGGATACGATCGCTGCTCTCCGGCGTCGTCACGCTGATCTCCGGCCCGGGTTGCCCCGTCTGCGTCACGCCTGACGGATACATAGACGCGGCGATCGGCATCGGGATGCGGCCGGACACGATCATCGCCACCTTCGGCGACATGCTGAGGGTCCCAGGGAAGCGCTCATCGCTTGAAAAGGAGCGCAGCAGCGGGGTGGACGCGCGGGTGCTGTACTCCCCTCTCGACGCCGTCGAAATCGCCGCGAAGAATCCGGACAAGGAAGTCGTATTCCTGGGCGTAGGATTCGAAACGACCGCCCCGTCGATAGCCGGGGCGATACTGGCGGCGGCCGATCGGAAGGTCCCCAACTTTTCAGTCCTCTCCTCCGTGCGGACGATCCCGCTGGCGATGGAGGCGTTGGCGTCCGACCCCGAGGTGCGGATCGAGGGATTCATCTGCCCCGCGCACGTGAGCGCGATCATCGGGTCCGACGCTTACATTCCCGTTGCGGAAAAATTCGGGCTGCCGTGCGTAGTGGCGGGCTTCGAGCCGCTCGACATCCTCTGCGGCATCTACATGCTGCTCCTGCAGAAGAAGCGGGGAGCGGCGTCCGTCGAAAACGAATACGCCAGGGTGGCGACCGCCGCCGGCAACCGGAAGGCGCTCGGGGTCATCTCCAAGGTCTTCGAGCCGGGCGACATCGCCTGGAGGGGGATTGGCGTTCTCCCAGGAACCGGGCTGCGGATCCGTGAGCGTTTTTCCGCCTTCGACGCGCAGGTGAAGTTCGGCATCGCCGTCCCTTCCGAAGCGGAAAAGACGGCCTGCCGGTGCGGCGACGTGCTGAAAGGCAAGATCACGCCCCCCCAGTGCCCGCTGTTCGGGAAAGCGTGCGCGCCGGAAGAGCCGTACGGCCCGTGCATGGTGTCCAGCGAAGGGACCTGTGCCGCCTACTTCAAATACGGAGTGGAGTGAATGTCCGGCGGCAAGATCCTCCTCTCGCATGGTGAAGGCGGCAAGAGGACACGGGATCTTATCCGTGAGGTGATCGCGAAGAGGTTCGAGAATCCGGTCCTCGCGCCGCTGTTCGACTCGGGGCTCCTGGGCCGCCTCGACGGCGAGGTCGCCTTTACGACGGACGGGTACGTTGTCACTCCCGCGGTTTTCCCCGGCGGGGACATCGGAAAGCTTGCGGTCTGCGGAACGCTTAACGACCTCTCCGTCTGCGGCGCCAGGCCCGTGGCGGTTTCCTGCTCACTCATTCTCGAGGAAGGGTTCCCCGTAAAAACGCTTGAAACCATCCTCGACTCGATGAAGGCCGCGGCCGACGAGGGAAACGTGCCGGTCGCCTGCGGGGACACCAAGGTCGTGGAGAAGGGGAACGCCGACGGGATCTTCATCACCACTTCGGGCGTGGGGGTCCTTCGCGACGGCTGGCGCCCCGCGCCGGAGAAAGTCCGCCCGGGGGACCGCGTGATCCTCTCGGGAACGATGGGCGACCACCAGGCCGCGGTGCTTATCGCCAGGAACAGGCTGGAGCTATCCGCGCAGATCCTGTCCGACGTGGCCCCCCTTTCCTCGATGCTGATCGGGGTGCTGGACGCTTTCGGGGAGAAGGTGCGGTTCATGCGGGACCCCACCCGCGGCGGCGTGGGGGTTTCCCTGAACGAGATGGCCGAATCATCTCGGATTCGTATCGTCCTTGACGAGACGCGGCTGCCGGTGGCCGAGGGCGTGAGGGGGATCTGCGAGATCCTGGGATTCGATCCGCTCTACCTCGCCAACGAGGGAAAGGCGCTGCTTATCGTAGACGGAGGGGCCGCGGAGGGGATCGTCGCGGCTCTGAGGAAAACGGCATACGGGCGAAACGCCGCCGTGATCGGGGAGGCGACGGACGGGACGCCGGGCGTCCTTATGAAGACCGCCGTCGGCGGCATGCGGGCGGTGGACTACCCCGTGGGGGACCAGCTGCCGCGGATCTGTTAGATGAAGGCGGTCCTCATCTACGACGGCGAGTGCCCCGTATGCGTCAAGGCGGTCGAATGGATCCGGGACCGTTCCTTCCCGGAGGCGTTCGAGTTTCTCTCATGCCATGCGGATACGCTTGTGAATCGGTTCCCTTCCATCGACAAGACCGCCTGCCTGCAGGCGATGCACCTCGTACTCCCGGACGGGACGGTGCGCGCCGGCGAACGCGCGGCGCCGGAAATTCTCCGGCGGCTTCGGAACTACCGGTGGTGCGCCTCGTTGTTCGGCCTGCCGGGGATCGCCGTTCTTTCCGGCGCCTTCTACCGCTGGTTCGCGAAAAGGCGGCATCTCGCATCCCGCCTCCTCCTTACCGGATCGAACCGCCGCTGACGGCATGGCGAAATTCATCCGGACACGCCGCGCCGGAATCCCGGGTGGAGCATCCTGGAAGATTGACGACGGTCCCTGCGTCGGCGCGCCGATGACCGGTCGATTTGATCCGGTTGGACCGGGCAGGTTCGGTCTATAGCCTGTAAGGAATCGAAGGGCGCGGGCGACAAAAGGGAAAGAGATACGATAAGGAGGGGAACCGATGGCGGCCCTCGCGGGAATCCCGAAGAAGGGAGCTCTCCTGCTGTTGATCGCTGCGGTCGCGGGAGCGTTTTTCTACTTCGACCTTGGGAAGCACCTGACGTTGGAAAACCTCAAGTCGAACCGGGCGCGCCTGGAGGAATTGCGAGCAGCGAACGCTTTCCTTTTCGCAGCCGTGTTCGTCCTCGTCTACATCGTCCAGACCGCATTCTCCCTGCCCGGTGCAGCCGTGCTTTCCCTGGCCTCCGGCGCGATCTTCGGGATCCTCCGGGGGACGCTGTTGGTCGTGACGGGCGCCACCATCGGCGCCGTCCTCGCTTTTCTCGTCAGCCGCACCCTGCTGCGCGACTGGGTAGTGAAGAAATTCGGAGGCCGTATGGAGGGGATCGACAGGGGGCTTAAGGAAAGCGGGCTGTCCTATCTCCTCTTCCTGCGCCTGGTTCCCGCGTTCCCCTTTTTCCTTGTCAACCTGGCGTGCGGAGTCACAGGGCTCCCTGTAAGGACGTACTTCCTGGGGACGTTTATCGGCATCATCCCGGGGAGCCTGGTGTTCGTCAACGCCGGGGCGAGCCTTTCGGACATTCAAAGCGTAAGCCAGGTCGCAAGCCCACGAGTGCTGGCATCGTTTGCGCTTCTGGGGCTGTTCGCCCTCCTGCCGACCGTCATCAACGCCGTGAAAAGGCGCAGAACGGGAATCCCGGCCATTTCGACAGGGCGTCCTAAAAAAAATTGACAAGGGGGAAGGGAAATGACGCTAATCGGGAGGATCGCGCGATTCGATGCTGCCCTGAACCGGCAGGCGCAGATCGTGGCGTCGATTCGTGCGATCGGGGGCGTATCCTGAGTTGAGTCCTCCCGCCAGGGAGGATGAATAGACGAACGGGAGAGCGAACATGGAGACGTACTACGACCCGGCGGACCTTTTGAAATTCGGCGAGATCGGTAAAGACGCGCCGGAGCTGGCAAGAAAGTTTTTCGAGTATTACGCGGACGTGTTCAGGGAGGGGGAGCTCACGGAGCGTGAAAAAGCCCTGATCGCGCTCGCGGTCGCCCATGCGATACAGTGCCCGTATTGCATCGACGCCTATACCCGGGCCTGCCTCGAGAAGGGATCGAGCGTGGCAGAGATGACCGAGGCGGTCCACGTGACGACGGCGATACGGGGCGGCGCCTCGCTCGTGCACGGCGTGCAGATGCGGAAGCTCGCCGAAAAACTGTCCATGTAATGCGATAATATCGGGCAGGCGGATGGGACCGTGGCGGGGAAAAGCGAATTCATATCCGGCATCGGGGCGGACGCGGGAGAGGCGGCGGCGATAGAGCCGTTCGCCGTCGCCCTGGAGCGTCACGGGCTCTCACTGGCGCGGAGCGGAACCGACGTTCTCCAGATCAATACCGGCCTTCTTTGCAACATGCGCTGCCGCCACTGCCACCTCGAGGCAGGACCCGGCCGGAAGGAAACCATGTCGCGCGCAACGATGGAGGCGGTCATCGCCTTCGCGCGGCGGATTCCCTTCAAGGCGATAGACATCACCGGAGGCGCGCCCGAAATGGTCCCCGGCCTCCCCTTCCTGATCGAGGGGCTGGATCCTCTTGCGCCCAGGATCATGCTGCGCACGAACCTCGCGGCCCTGTCTGAGCCGGCGCGCGAGGACCTTCTCGCATTGTGCATAGCCAGGCGGATCGTCCTTATCGCTTCCTTCCCTTCCACCAGTCCCTCCCAGGCCGATGCGCAGCGGGGAGCGGGCGCAACGGAAGCGGGCGTCTCGATGCTCAGGAAGCTGAACGAGGCGGGATACGGCGTTGATGGGACAGGGCTGGAGCTCAACCTCGTCTCCAACCCGGTCGGGGCATTCCTGCCCGCCTCCCAGGCACAGGCCGAACGGAAGTTCCGGCGGGATCTCGCCCGCAAGTGGGGGATCACGTTCAACAACCTGCACACGTTCGGAAACGTCCCATTGGGGCGTTTCCGGTCGTGGCTCGTCGAATCGGGGAACTACGAACGGTACATGAAGACTCTCGCCGAAGGTTTCAACCCCTGCACGGTGGAAGGGCTCATGTGCAGGACGCAGCTTTCCGTATCGTGGGACGGCACCCTGTACGACTGCGACTTCAACCTCGCGGCCGGGCGGTTTTTAGCGGGGCGCCGGGTCCACGTAACGCAGGTCGACGCGATGCCTGCGCCCGGCAGCCAGATCGCGGTCGGGGATTACTGCTACGCCTGCACCGCCGGATCGGGCTTCACCTGAGGAGGCTCCATCGCGGCCCGGTGAGGCCGCGCTACAGCCGAGACCTTACCCGCGAACGGCGACGCAGCGGATCCCGCCCTCTTTCATGCCGGCGGAAAAACACCCGTTGCAGGAGATGCAGGCCGCCCTCGAACGATCGCCCGACCTCCACCTTTTGACGAGTCCCGGCTCCCGTATCAGCGGACGCGCCATGGAAAAGAAATCGCCGTCTCCCGCCCTGTATATCTCCTCCATGACCGAGGGGGATCGGAGCCCGCCGACAAGCCCGACGGGGATGCCGACGGCACGCTTTAAGGCGCGCGCCAGCCCGCGGTGATAAGCCTCCTTTTCCGTGGAATCGATGCGGGCGCGGGCCGGCGTCCTCTCCCCGGATGCCGGCGTTCCGCCCGATACCTCGATCGCGTCTATCCCTTCCCTTTCAAGCGTCCTTGCGGCCTCCACGGCATCCTCCAGGGAATACCCTCCCGGAAGGAAATCGTCGCCGTTCAGCTTCACCCAGACCGGGTACTTCCCGCCCACCGCGCTTCTTGCCGCCCGCGCCACCTCCGCCAGGAACCTTAAGCGGTTCACGATCGACCCGCCGTATTCGTCGCTCCTGCGGTTGGCCTGCGGGGAGAGAAACTGGGAGACCAGATAACCGTGGGCTCCGTGCAGCTGTACGCCGTCGAACCCGGCCTTCTTCGCCCTGCCGGCGGCCCTGCCGAAAGAGGCGACCAGGTGCCGGATGTCCTCGCGCGTCATTTCCACCGGCACCTCCGGATATTGGGGGAGGGATACCGCGGAAGGGGCGATCGGCGATAGGCCCGACGACTTCCGGTTCGCCTGCCCGCCCCCGTGAAACAGCTGCGCGACGATCGTTCCGCCCTTCGCGTGAACGCGTCCGGTCAATTCCATCAACGGAGCGATCAGCGCATCCGAGTGCATTCCCAGTCCGTTCGGAAGCTGCCTTCCCCCTTCGTGGACGTAAGCGTATCCGGTGACGATGAGCCCCACGCCGCCTTCCGCCAGGGATTCGTAGAGGGAAGTAAGCCGCTCCCCTGGAGCGCCCTTCTCGTCGCACATACCTTCCCATGTAGCGGACCGGACGAACCGGTTTGCAAGCTCCAGGCGGCCGATCGCGGCGGGATCAAACGGAGACGGCATCGCGTCCCTCCCTGTCATGGTTTTGCCTGCCCACCGGGCAGCAGCTGAGGCAATTGAAGCAAAAGTACTGGAACCCGATGAATCCGGCCTGGTACATGGCCCAGAAGGATTCGTCCTTCAGCATGTCCTTCCGCTCCTGCGGCGACGCCCCGGCGTAGCCGCTCCAGAAACGTATGACCGTTCCCAGGCCGTACGGCTGACTTTTTTTCAGGCACTTGAGGACATCGGTCCTGCCGAGATCGTCCAGGGCGGCGCCGGGGCAGCTTCGCACGCATAGACCGCAATCGGTGCAGGAGGCGCTTTCGACCGGGGGGTCGGGAGGAAGATCGAGGTCGGAAACGACCGCCGTGAACACTACGCGGCTCCCGAACTTCGGGTGAACGACGAGGTTGTGCCGCCCGAAGGTGCCCAGGCCGGCCGCGACCGCGGCATGCCGGAGCGAAAAATCCCCCACGGTCCCCTTCGTCCGACGGCTCATCTCCATGGGGTACGATGCAGGTACGCTCATCGCCCTTGCGCCGTGTTTCCGCTCGAGGAACCTGGTCAGCTTGTAGTTGCAGGAGCGGGAGAACTCCATCAAATCGAGCCTCCCGTTCATCGCGATCTGCGGGCTGGGGCTCTCGCAGCTGGACATTTCCCTGTAAGCCATCACCACGAAGGATTTCGCCCCCGGGAATACCTCCTCGATCGACGGCGAGGTGGAGCTCCGGTAGGCGGAAACGGATCCGAACCCCGCGTCGTCCGCCCCCAGGTCCAATACGAACTCGCGGATAGCCTCTTTCATGGTTTTCGGGCCTCCTTTGCCGTTATGGCAGGGAATTCAAGCTTTCAGGTGGTCCAGGTACGATCCAAGCTGCATGACGGTCTCGCGAAGTATCCGCGGGTCCCGGCTCGCCGAATAAAGGGCGGCGGCTCCGTTTACGGAGACCACGAGGAAATCGGCAATACCCTTAAGGTCCAGGCCGGGCTTAAGCATCCCTTTCCGCTCCGCCTCCGCAAGCCAGGAGGCAAGCAGCCGGGAAAAATCCTCGAGTCCTCGCAGGATCCGGCCGCTCAACGGCGCGGATTGCCCGGAAAGCTCCACAAGGTTGTTGAAGAAGAAGCATCCGCCGTCGAATACGCCCGATCCGATATAGTCCAGCAGATCGTTTTCGATGGTTTTCGCAAGCCGCTCGATCGGATCTTCGATCTCCCGGATCCCCTTGAAGACGATCCCTTTCCAGATTTCCACCGCCTTGTCGTAGGCGGCCGTCCAGAGTTCCTCCTTGCTGGCGAAATGGCCGTAGAATCCACCTTTTGTGAGCCCAGTGGCCTCCAGTATGTCGTTTATTGAGGCGTTGTAATATCCTTTGACGGAAAAAATCTGGAGGGATTTGTCTATGACGCTCTGCCGTGTAAGGCTTCCTTTGTTGCTCATTTGTCCCCGCAGCCCAAGATAATACCGACCGGTCTGTTTTTAACATCCCTTCTTTTTATCGTCAAGTTGAAAATCGGCGCCATGATGGGAAGGCGCCGGGCCGCCGGATTAGTTTTCCCGGACCCTTAAAGGCCGGGACAGGGAGAATCACTGGCCCCCGGCCGGCTCGGCGCCGATCGTCATGCCAATAACTTCATCAGGTCCTTGACGGAGATCCCGTCCAGGTGCCTGACCGCGGACACTATCTCCTCGCGGCGGAACGCGTCGGCCGCGTCCTCCGCCAGGTTGTGGAACTTCTCCTCCACTTTTGCCCACGACATCGGTCGGGTGTGGAACCCTTCGTAGTCCGATTTTTCCTTCCTGAGACTGCGGCCGTCCTTCAACCAGACCGTGATCCGGCAGGCGTGCTCGTCCGGGAACCGGCGGGAGAAGCCCGGATCGGGAACCACATCGACGCGGCGCAGAAGCGACTGCACGTCCCTCCTTGTGATCCGTTCCGGTTCGTACTGCCCGGGCAATACGTTCCCGTCGAGCGCGGCGGCGGAGACCATGTACTGCAGGCTGTGGTCCGCTTCCTCCTTCGTGCGGACAATAGTCTTGTCTCCCTCTACCCCGCCGCCGATGATCAGGTGCGCGACGTCGAAGATGTCTATCCTTACCCGGTCGATCTCGCCTCCGGCAAAACCGTTCTCCCGCATCAGCTCGAGCATCCCCTCGATCGCAGACTGGGAGTGGATCTCCGCGTTGTACTTCTTGATGATCGTTCGCGTGACCCGTTCCAGGTTCTCCCTGGTCCAGTCGATCTCGAAATCGCCGGAGATCGTCTGGCACCATCCCTTGTTCCCCTCGAACACTTCACGGGGTCCCGTTATGCCTCGCATCGCCAGGAACGCCGCCCGCAATGCGTCGAACGCCGTGTTCGGATAGGCAAGCCCCTTCCAGTGGGACAGCGCACCCGTGCGCGTGACGCGAAGGGCGTTATTGGCGGTGCCGGAGATCCCGAGGGCGTTGGAGATCTGAAGCGCGGAGAGCTCGAGCGCCTTCGCCGCCCCGGCGGCGGCCGCGAACGCCCCCTGGGTCGTATGGTCGAAGCCCCGCGCGCGCACCGGCGCGACGTCGCTCAGTCGGCATTGCACCTGGTATGCGACCGCGAGCGCGGTAAGGAACTGCCTTCCCGACGCTAGAGAGTACTCGGAAGCCGCCAGGACCGCCCCGATGTTGTCGCTGGGGTGGCACGTCTCGCCCTTGGCCAGGTAGCTGTCGTTGAAATCGAGGTACCGGACCAGGGCTCCGTTGTGGAACGCCGCATGGTCGGGAGGCGCGTACCCTCCCCCGATCAGAGTGCAAAGCGGATTCCCTCCGAACTCGTCGATGGTTTCACGGATGAGGCGGACCGGAGGCCCTTTGAGCGCGCCCAGTGCGCACCCGAGCGAATCCAGCACCCGGATCTTGAGCGCCTCCCGCGCCGCCGGGGAGATGTCCTCCCAGGCGGCATGCTCCACGAATGACGCCAGCTGCTCCGAGCGGGTCTGATGCCGCTCCTCCCCCAGAATCGCCGTCGAAGAGGCGCGCGCCATCGCTCACCTCCTGCCCTTGGCTGCCGGCTCGACCAGTTTCGGCTTGGCCGGTGCGGCCCTGCTGCCCTTTTCCTTGTAGGTAACCACCCGGCCCCATGTGCTCTTGGTCCCCCAGATCCCGGAGCGCAGGCACTCCAGCTGGACCACCTGTGAATGGTCTACGAACAGGTTCACCTCGGGCCCGAAGTTCTTTATGTACCACGAGAACACTTCGGGGTCGGCGGCCTCGAACATCACCTTGTCCAGGCCGACCTCGTTTACGATCCTGGCAACAACGTCGGTGCGCCACGTCCTCACGTTTTCGGTGATCCCCTCGGACTCGATCATGATGAGGTGCGCCCCGGCGGCAAGGTAATTCTTGGCCAGACGGACGGCCTGCGACGGATCGGAGGTCCCCTCGGCCTCCAGCTCCCCGACCGAGCTCGCGCCACCGGCGCCGAACTGGATCCCTACTTCCGGCTTCGGCTTCATGCCCAGCTCCGAAACCTTCATGACGATCGTCATCAGGTCCTCCTGCGGGATCGTGATGAAGCCGCTGGATACCTCCACGATGTCGAACTTGAGCTCCCTGCACTCCTCCAGGTACCGGTCCACCGCGCCCTCTCCGTGCGTGAGCACCCGTTCGATGAACCCCCCGGTCGAAACCAGGACGTCGTGATCGTGGCAGGTGTCGATAAGTTCAACCACGGCCTTTTTCGGCATAAGGCTGAACGAGCCGCCGCTGAACTTGAAAATGTCGATGTATTGCCCCATCGTTTCCAGTATGTCCAGAAGATACCGCTTTCCCACCGGAGCGTAATAGGGCCCCCGCATCTCCGTGATTCCATGCTTTCGGGGCTTCCCCTCCCGCTCGTTCACCGGTAGAAAGTCGAAACTTCGGTCGATAGCGCCGCCCATGATCCCATCCCCCTTTCCTTAATCGATACCGAGCCGGTTTCCGCGATGCCGAACGACGCATGGTCGTATTCTTTGAATAAGATGAATCCACGCGGGGTATGGGTGCCCGAACCCGACGGATTTGCGAGGAAAGTCCGCTTGTCGGCGATCGCCGGCCGCCATGAAACAAGCCATTTCGGTACAGCTGCCCTTCCCCCCCTCCCCCGAAGAGCGGCGCAAGTTAAAGTTTGACGGCCTGTTATCCGATATTAAAACCGATTCCATCAGAGCCGGCAGGAGGGCCGCCATGGGCTTGATCCGCACGGGTAAACCTGCAATTGCAGTCAATCGCATGAATATATCGATGGCGTGGATATTCGCATGTTCGCTTGCCGTGTTCCTCCTCGCGGCATCCGTGTGCCGGGGAGACGACCTGGACGCCGTCAGGGAGCGGGGGGTGCTAAGACACCTCGGGATTCCTTATGCGAACTTCGTCACCGGCGGCGGCGAGGGGATGGACGTCGAACTTGTACGCCTTTTCGCGAAGGAGATCGGGGTGAGCTACGAATACGTCGCCGTCGACTGGAGCGAACTCTTCCCCGCGCTCATCGGCCGGAAAATCCAGGTGAAGGGAAACGATATCGAGCTGCTCGAAAAAGCCACGGTTCAAGGGGACATTGCGGCAAACGGCATTACCATGCTTCCCTGGAGGGAAAAGCTCGTGGCATTCTCCGATCCGGTCTTCCCTACCCAGGTCTGGGTAGTCGCGCGCGCGGATTCCCCCGTCCGGCCCATCAAGCACACCGGTAACCTTGAAGCCGATATCGCGCAAGTGAAAAAACTTCTTCCGGGCAGGACCCTTCTCGTGACGCCGGGGACCTGCCTAGATCCATCGCTTTATGGGCTGGAGAAGGTCGGCGTGAAGAGTCAAGCCTTCCGGGGAAGGCTGGACGACATCGCGCCCGCTGTAATCAAAGGGGACGCGGAGCTGTCGCTCCTCGATGTCCCGGACGCCCTCCTTTCACTACAGAAATGGCCCGGGAAGATAAAGGTCATAGGGCCCATAAGCGATCGCCAGCAGATGGCCGTAGCATTCCCAAGGGAGTCCGAAGGGCTCCGCAACGCCTTCAACCGTTTTCTGCGCAAATGCAAAAGCGACGGGACCTACCTGATGCTGATCAAAAAATATTATCCGTACGTATTCGACTACTACCCCGAGTTCTTCACAAGCGTCAGGTAGAGGGCGAATGTCCTTCCGGGCCATGAGATGAAGAAGGATTCCGGGAGCATGCCGGCGGACATGGGCAAGAGACATTACCGGATCCTGAACTGCCGGAGCGCCGCCGCGATCATCGGGGGGATTCTCCTTGCCCTCTGCGTGTTCGGCCTTCTCTATCTGAACTTCCGCGCCTCCATGGACCTTCGCAGGAACCTAATGCTCCAGTTTCACCAGGAAGCCGAACTGAAGGAACACGCCCTCGCGTACTTCTTTTCCGACGCCAAGGGACGAATCGACCATCTCGTCCGATCCAACGCCGTCGCCGCCTATTTCGAGAGCAAGGCGCTCGGGATGAGCATGGAATACGGACTTAACCTCACGCTCCCCCCCATCCGGGACCGCTCGCTCGAGGTCATGAGCAGCCACCTCGTCGACGGGAATCGCGTCTTCGCCAGAATCGTGTTGATTGGCGGAGACGGAAAGCTCCTGGTCGACGCGAGGGAAGGCAATGCCGCGGAGCCTGCCCGCTCGTGGAAATCCCTTCTCTCGCCCTCCCTGCGCAGGGCGACCATCGTAACTTCGCCCGGCGAAACCGAAGTCATGGTCTCGGCGGCCTGCTACGTCGGGAAGCGGCATGAGGGGCAGATCGTAGCCTGGATCGACCCCAAAATCGTCCTGCGCCTGCTCGAAGAGCATCGCTTTCCCGGCAGAAACGCATTCCTCGTGACGGGTACGCGCGAGGTCCACCCGGTGTTCCGGTATCCTTCATCCACTTACGTGCCGGCTCTCCCGGACCCCCTCCTCTCCCCCGGGGGTCCGTCCGAGTTTTCCCTGGAAAAGCGCGACGGCACGAAGCAGGCGATGGTCGGGATCCGCATGCCGGTGGCTGGAACGCCGTTCTCCTTCGTCCTGATGGCCGATGCGCTGCATATCCTCGGCCGTATCACTCCGCAGCACCTCCTGGCCAACATGAGCCTGGGGGCGGCCCTTGTCATCGCATTGTGCGTCTACCTGTTTTTCCTTTCCGTCAAGTCATCGCTTTTGAAGGAGCGTCTCGACCAATCCATACTGCGGGAGGAGGCGCGAAAGGAGAGCGAGGCCCGGTTCCGGGCGCTGATCGAGAACGCGCAGGACGCCATAGTGATAATCGACGAAAACGGGGCGATCCGGTACGCCAGCCCATCGGTCGAGCGTGTCGTCGGTTATTCCCCCGAGGAATTGTCGGGGAAGCGGGTTTTCGAATTGCTCGATCCGGCGGAGCTCGACCGCTCCCTCTCACTCCTTTCGGAGGCCATCGCCCACCCCGGCGCGTTTCTTCCGAAGCCCAGGGAAGTCAACTTCCGTTGCAAGGACGACGCCTGGAGGACCCTCGAGTTCGTCGGGCGGAATTTCCTGGACGATACCCGGATCGGCGGCATCGTCCTTAATGTCCGCGACATCACCGATCGCCGGAAGGCGGAAAAGGCGCGGGCCCTGCTCAGCCGGGCGGTCGAGCAGGCCGCGGAAACGATCGTTATCACCGATACGGAGGGAACGATCCAGTACGCCAATCCGGCGTTCGAGAAGACCACCGGCTATTCGCGCGGGGAAGCGCTGGGGAAGAACACGAGAATCCTGAAGAGCGGATCGCAAACCCCCGAATTCTACCACTCCCTTTGGGAGACCCTCGCCCGGGGGGAAACCTGGACTGGTAAATTCACCAACCGCCGAAAGGACGGAACCACCTACGAAGAAGAGGCCGTCATCTCGCCGGTGCGGGACGGCGCGGGAAAGATCACCAATTACGTGGCGGTGAAAAGGGATGTCACCAGCGAAAGGCAGATGGAGGAGCAGCTCGTCCAGGCCGTGAAAATGGAGGCGGTGGGGAAACTGGCCGGCGGAATCGCGCACGACTTCAACAACCTTCTCACGGCCATCAACGGGTACTCCGACCTGCTGATCCAGCAAATGGCGGAGACCGATCCGAAGCGGCAGGAGGTGGCAGAGATCCGGAAGGCCGCGGAGCGGGCCTCGGCCCTGACCCGCCAGCTCCTGTCTTTCAGCCGGAAGCAGATCATCAACCCGAAGGTGCTGGATCTTGCCGCGGTGGTCGCGGACCTGGACAAGATGCTGCGCAGGTTGATCGGGGAAGACATCGAGCTGCTTACGGACCCTGCGGAAGGCCTCTGGAAGATAAAGGTGGACCCCGGACAGATCGAACAGGTGATAATCAACCTGGCGGTGAACGCCCGGGACTCTATGCCGGGCGGCGGAAAATTGACGATCGAGACCGCAAACGTGCACCTGGACGATCTCTACGCGAGCAAGCATCAGTCCGTCCGTCAAGGGCCGCACGTGATGCTGTCGGTGTCGGACACCGGATGCGGGATTCCCCGTGAGATCCAGGCCAGGATCTTCGATCCCTTCTTCACAACCAAGGAACCGGGAAAGGGAACGGGCCTGGGACTTTCGACCGTTTACGGGATCGTGAAGCAGAACCTGGGCAACATCTGGGTTTACAGCGAGCCGGGGAAGGGGACCACGTTCAAGATCTACTTCCCCCGCGCGGAGGCGTCCCCGGAAACGGCATCGCCGGTGGATCAGGCATCCGATGAAACCGAAACGAGGCGCGGATGCGAAACGCTGCTTGTGGCGGAAGACGACGCCCTGGTGCGCGATCTGCTGCACACGATCCTGTCCCGCACCGGCTACACGATACTGGAGGCGCGGGACGGGGTCGAGGCATGGGAGATCGCGCGGCGGCATAAAGGACCGATTCACATGCTGGTTACCGACGTGGTCATGCCGCGCATGGGCGGCCGGGAGCTCGCGAACCTGTTCGCGAACATGAGGAAGGATGCGAAGGTGCTCTTCCTGTCGGGGTATACGGACGATGCCATCGTCCGCCACGGGGTGCTCGAAGCCGGCGTGGAGTTCCTGCAGAAGCCCTTCAGGCCGGCGGAACTGGTCGGGAAGATCCGGGCGATCCTGAACGACGGGGACCGGGAGCGCCCTGCAGTGCGTACAATGCCGCAGGACCCTTGCGCGCCAACGCTGCCGCGCTGAAGGATTTCCGGCCGTTCGATCCCGCCGCCCCTGTGCATTTCTCTTTCTTTGCATCGTAAAATTATCTATACCTGTATGTCTGTACAATTCAGGGGTGAAGGTGGGATAATGGTAACAACTTCCTGCAGCCAATCCCCCGAGGACAAAGCCTCATGAACGATAAAAACAGGCCCATCCGTCTCAACGCCGCCGGCGTCCCGGAAAACAAAGGATTGTACGACCCGTCGCTGGAGCACGACGCGTGCGGGGTGGGATTCGTCGCCACCCTTTCGGCCGAGCCCAGCCATTCCATCGTCGAAAAAGGGATCAGGATACTGGTCAACCTGGAGCACAGGGGGGCCATCGGCGGGGACAAGTCGACCGGCGACGGCGCCGGAATCCTCGTCCGGATCCCGGACACGTTCTTCCGCCTGGCGGGCTTATCCTTCACCCTGCCCCAGCGGGGGGACTACGCGGTAGGAATGGTCTTCCTGCCCTCCGATCCGAAACTCGCCAAGACCTGCGTCGAGGCGCTCGAAGAGATCGCCAGCGCGGAGGGGCACCCCATCCTGGGATGGCGGCAGGTGCCTCACAACGACAGCCTCCTCGGAGACCTTTCCCGGTCGACGAAGCCGGGGATCGCCCAGTGCTTCCTGGACCGGTGCGCCGCGGGGGCCGATGCGTTCGAGCGGAAACTCTATGTCATCCGGAGGCAGGCCGAAAAGGAGATCGGCGGGCGTGACGACGCGGATTTCAGCCAGTTCTACATCTCGAGCCTGTCCGCCCGCACGCTCGTATACAAAGGGCTTCTCACGGGATCGCAGCTTCCCCAATTCTACCCGGACCTGGAGGTGGACCTGTTCGCGAGCCCGTTCGCCATTGTGCACCAGCGGTACAGCACCAATACCCTGCCGACGTGGCACCTCGCCCACCCGTTCCGGTTCCTCGCGCACAACGGCGAGATCAACACGCTGCGGGGGAACATAAACAGGATGCGGTCCCGCGAGGGCCAGATGGCCTCCGAACTTTTCGGCGCCGACATCGGCAAGATCCGACCCGTCCTGAACGAGACGGGGAGCGATTCGGCCATATTCGACAACGGCCTCGAACTACTGCTGATGGCGGGGCGCTCCCTTCCGCACGCCATCATGATGATGGTCCCGGAGGCTTTCGGGCCGAAGTACCAGATGAGCGAGGACAAGCGCGCCTTTTACGAGTACCACTCGGCCATCATGGAGCCGTGGGACGGTCCCGCCGCCCTCGTGTTCACGGACGGCCGCTATATCGGAGGGACGCTCGACCGGAACGGCCTGCGCCCGTCGCGCTACACCGTGACCCGGGACGGCCTGATCGTCCTGGCATCGGAGACTGGCGTCCTCGACTTCGATCCCGACGAGATCGTGCAGCGGGGGCGCCTCCAGCCCGGGAAGATGTTCCTCGTGGATCTCCAGGAAAAGCGGATCGTCCCCGACAACGAGATAAAGGCGAAGATCTCGCGCCAGAAACCGTACCGGCACTGGGTCAAGGACAACCGGATCGAGATGAGGGGCCTTTTCGCCCCCCCCGAGATCCTGCCCGAGGATCCGGAGGTCCTCCTGCGGCAGCAGCACACGTTCGGATACACCGAGGAGGACCTGCGGATGATCATCGCCCCGATGGCCTCCCAGGGGCAGGAACCCGTAGGCTCGATGGGTGACGACGCGGCGCTGGCGGTGCTCTCGGACCGGCCCCACATCCTGTACAACTATTTCAAGCAGCTGTTCGCCCAGGTGACGAATCCGCCGATCGACCCGCTCCGGGAGGAGCTCGTCATGTCCCTGCGGTCATTCGTCGGGCGGGAGAAAAACGTCCTCGAAGAGACGCCTGCTCATTACCGGATGCTCAAGATCCCCCACCCGATCCTGACGCCCGAGGACATGGTGCGCCTGCGGAAGGCGTCCCACCCAGACGTCGTGACGCGGGAGATCGACATCCTGTTCCCTGCCGGCGGAGGCGGAACGGCACTGGAGGCTGCGCTCAAGGCCCTCTTCGTCCAGGCGGACATGCACATAGCCGACGGGGCGACCCTCCTCGTGCTGACGGACCGAAACTCCTCGGCCGACCGGGCCCCGATCCCGGCGCTCCTTGCGACATCCGGCCTCCACCATCACCTGATCCGCCGCGGATTGCGGACCCAGGCGGGGATCATCGTCGAGACGGGAGAGGCCAGGGAGGTCATGCATTACGCCCTGTTGGTGGGGTACGGCGCGAACGCGATCTGCCCGTACGTGGCCTTCTCGACCGTCCGTTCCATGGCGGAAGAGGAACTGCTGGAGCGCCCGATGCTGCCCGGAGACGCGATCGACGCCTATATCACCGCGGTGAAGAAGGGGCTCTTGAAGATCCTCTCCAAGATGGGGATATCGACGATCAAGAGCTACTTCGGGGCCCAGATTTTCGAGGCCGTCGGGCTCGGACGGACACTGGTCGACCGGTACTTCTGCGGCACCGCCTCCCGGATCGGGGGGATAGGGCTCGAAGAGATAGCCGCGGAGGCGAACGCGCGCCACCGGCGCGCCTGGCCGGCGGCCGGCCCCGTCGACCGCCTTCTCGACCCGGGCGGCACTTACCAGATCCGGGTAGGGGGAGAGAAGCACCTGTGGCCCCCCGAGGCGATCTACAAGCTGCAGCAGGCGGTGCGGACCGACGATTACGGAGTCTACAAGGAGTTCTCCGCCATCGTCGACGACCAGTCGCAACAGCGGGCGACGCTGCGCTCCCTCTTCAGGTTCCGCAACGGCGAGAGGATCCCGATCGAGGAGGTCGAACCGGTCGAGAAGATCACCCCGCGGTTCGTCACGGCGGCCATGTCGTACGGTTCGATCAGCAAGGAAACCCACGAGACGATCGCGATCGCGATGAACCGCCTCGGCGGGCGGAGCAACTCCGGCGAAGGAGGCGAAGACCCGGCCAGGTACGCCCCGCTGCCGAACGGCGACTCGCTGCGGTCGAAGATCAAGCAGGTCGCCTCGGGGCGATTCGGGGTCACCATCGATTACCTGAACAATGCCGACGAGCTCCAGATCAAGATGGCCCAGGGCGCCAAGCCGGGTGAAGGCGGCCAGCTTCCCGGCCACAAGGTCAGCGCGGATATCGCGCGCGTCCGGCACACGACTCCCGGGGTGACCCTCATCTCCCCGCCCCCGCACCACGACATCTACTCGATCGAAGACCTGGCACAGCTCATCTACGACCTCAAGTCCGCCAACCCTGAAGCGAACGTCTCGGTGAAGCTCGTGTCCGAGGTCGGGGTCGGAACGGTAGCGGCGGGAGTCGCCAAGGCCAAGGCCGACCTCGTCCTCATCTCCGGCCACGACGGAGGCACGGGGGCATCTCCCCTGACGTCGATCAAGCATTCCGGCCTTCCCTGGGAGCTGGGCCTCGCGGAGACGCAGCAGGCGCTGATCCTCAACCGGCTCCGGGACAGGATAACCGTCCAGACCGACGGGCAGATCAAGACCGGCCGGGACGTGGCGGTCGCGGCGCTGCTGGGGGCCGAGGAGTACGGTTTCGGCACGTCGGTCCTGGTCACCCTTGGGTGCATCCTCCTGCGCAAGTGCCATATGAACACATGCTCCGTGGGAGTCGCGACCCAGGACCCGGCGCTGCGCGCCATGTTCGCCGGGAAGCCCGAGTACGTCGAGCGGTTCCTGCGATTCATCGCCCGGGAGCTGCGGGAGATCATGGCGGAACTGGGATTCAGGACGGTCGACGATATGGTCGGACGCGTCGACAGGCTCGAGATGCAGCCGGCCATCGACCACTGGAAAGCCAAGGGGGTGGACCTGTCTGCGGTCCTCCTCGCGTCCGGGGACCCGGACACTACGGTGCGCCGCCGCGTCAGGCCCCAGGAACACGATCTCGGGTCGGCCCTCGACGTGGAGCTCATCCGGCGCGCGGAGAGCGCCCTGACGAAGGGGCAGCCGGTGCGGATCGCCATGCCGATCAGGAACGTTCACCGGACGGTGGGCACCCGCCTCTCCGGCGAATTGGTCAAGCGGTTCGGCGCCCGGTGCCTCCCTGAAGGGACGATAGACCTGCGCTTCACCGGCTCGGCCGGCCAGAGCCTCGGCGCCTTCCTCGCGCCCGGGATATCGATCCGGGTCGAGGGGGACGCCAACGACTACCTCGCGAAGGGAATGTCGGGAGGGCGGATCGTCGTAACGCCGCCTCCCGGGTCCGCATTCCTGCCCCATCGCAATATCATCGCAGGCAACGTCGTCCTCTACGGGGCGACGGGCGGAGAGCTTTACCTCCACGGGGTGGCGGGCGAGAGATTCGCGGTCCGCAACAGCGGGGCGAAGGCGGTGGTCGAGGGCGTGGGCGACCACGGCTGCGAGTACATGACCGGGGGGACCGTCGTCGTCCTGGGCCGCACCGGGGTCAATTTCGCGGCTGGGATGAGCGGCGGGATCGCCTACGTGTACGACGAGACGGAGCTCTTCGACACCCGCTGCAACCTGGACATGGTCGACGTCGAGAGCGTGTGGGATCCGGAGGACGTGAAGCGGCTCAAAACGATGATCGAGCACCACCACCAGTACACCCGGAGCGCCAGGGCGAAACTCATTCTCGACGACTGGGAATCGCGTCTCCCGCTGTTCGTAAAGGTAATGCCGGTCGATTACCGGAAAGTCCTCGAGCGGATGCAGCTGGAGGAGCACCGCGAAACCGAGACGCTTTCGGCCACCGAGGAGGTTTACCGTGGGTAAGCAGACAGGTTTCCTGGAGTTCCCCCGGGAGAACCCGCCCCACCGCTCCGTGGCCGAGCGGATCCGGGACTTCGAAGAGATCGAGGGGTTGCTTCCCCGTTCGGCGCTGGAGATCCAGGCATCCCGGTGCATGGACTGCGGCATCCCCTTCTGCCACGCGCTCGGCTGCCCGGTGAAGAACCGGATTCCCGAATGGAACGACGCGGTATACAGGAAGCAGTGGCGCAAGGCGCTCGACCTTCTCCATGCCACCTGCAACCTGCCGGAGATCACGGGCCGGGTCTGCCCCGCCCCCTGCGAGCCGGCATGCACGCTAGCGGTCAACATGCCACCAGTCACCATAAAGCACATCGAGCTCCAGATCGTGGAGCGCGGTTGGAGCGAGGGATGGATAGTGCCCGAACCGGCGCCCGTCAAGACAGGTAAAAGGGTCGCGGTCATCGGCTCGGGTCCGGCAGGGCTTTCCGCGGCCCAGCAGCTCGCCCGGAAGGGGCACGAGGTGGTGGTCTTCGAGAAGTCCCCGAAGGTGGGCGGCCTCATGCGCTACGGCATCCCGGACTACAAGCTGGAGAAGTGGATCATCGACCGGAGGCTCGATCAGATACGGGGCGAAGGGGTCGTATTCGAAACGGGGGTAAACGCCGGGACAGACATCTCGGTTCGCTACCTGCGCAGGACCTTCGACGCTATTCTAATCGCAGCGGGGGCGACGGTGCCGCGGGACCTGCCGGTGCCCGGGCGCGACCTCGAGGGTGTCCACTTCGCGATGGAATTCCTGGCCCAGCAGAACATGCGGGTCGGGTCGGAATCCTTCCCGGAGGAGGAGATCTCCGCCGCCGGGAAAAACGTCGTGGTCATCGGAGGCGGCGACACGGGATCGGACTGCATCGGCACAAGCCGGCGCCAGGGGGCGAAATCGATACACCAGATCGAGATCCTGCCCAAGCCCCCGGACGACAGGGTCCCGACCAACCCATGGCCCACCTGGCCGAACGTCCTGCGGACTTCCACCGCGCAGGAAGAGGGATGCGACAGGTCCTGGAGCGTGTCGACGAAGGAAATCTTAAGCGCCAAGGGCCGGGTAAGCAAGCTGCGCTGCGTCCGCCTCGACTGGGCGGAGCCGGATGCGGCGGGACGGCGAGCCTTCAAGGAGGTCCCGGGATCGGAATTCGAGCTGCCGGCCGACCTGGTGCTGCTCGCGATGGGATTCGTCCACGTGGAGCACGGTCCGCTGGTCCGGGACCTGTCCCTGGCGGTCGACCAGCGGGGAAACCTGCAGGTGGATCAAGGCCGGATGACCTCCACTCCGGGAGTATTCGCGGCGGGCGACTCCATGCTGGGTGCGTCCCTGATCGTGAGGGCGATAGACGACGGCAGGCAGGCGGCCGAGGGGATCGATCGTTATCTTTCGGTGAAAAGGTAGCGGTTTTTTCCCGGTGCGCGCATCGCCGCGACTCGGCGCTATAAGTCCGGCTGATTCGCGCTTTCGGAAATGCCGGACCTGTCCAGCATCACTCCATGGAGCTTCCGGGGATTGCCCTTCTCGTCCAGCGTCACGCGAACCGAGTCCAATAGTTCGACAACATTCCCCCCCGCCGTGATCGCGCGGTACTTCATCCTGAATTCCCGTTTATGGGCGGCTGCGGTCTTGCGCCTTTCGACCGCGCGGTCCCGATCGTCCGGGTGGACGATGCTCGCCCATAAATCCGGATCCGCCAGCCACCGATCGACCGAGTACCCGAGCATGCTCTCCACGCAATCGCTCACGAACAGGAATTTCCCCGTGGCTGCGTCCGCCTCGTATACGACCGCGTCCAGGCGGCCCAGCATGTGGCGGAAACGCCGCTCGGACGATTCCGCTTTCTCCCGCATCGACTCTTCATGCTCCAGGGCGGTCCTGGCCAGAAACGCTTCCAGCGAATAGGACCGCGTGGCCCCGTTTACGACCCACAGGTGAATGAAAGGGGCGCTAAGGAGCAACAGCAGACCCGTGTCGGCGACGATGTACGCGCTTCCGTGCAAGCCCAGATGCGAAAGCATAACCATCGTCATAACCTCCGCCGCGGTTATGACGAGGAGGATCTGGAGGAAAATCTTTATGGGTTTCAAGGGGGCACCTCGGCGCCTTAAAGGACGGATTTCCCATCGGCGGCATGTCAAATAGATGCACGCGTGATTAAACAGGTTCCGGTTCCTGCGATTCTTTGAAGGGGGGGAGGGCCGATCCGCTTCCTGCGGGCTGCTATTTTTCGATCAATATCGTGACGGGTCCGTCGTTGACGAGCTCGACTTCCATCGCCGCGCCGAACGACCCGGTTTCGACCGTAACCCCGGAAATGCCCTTTAGTCGCCGAACGAATTCCTCGTACAGCGGCTCGGCCGCCTCCGGCGGGGCCGCCTGCGAAAAACCGGGCCGGTTTCCTTTCGAGGCGTCTCCGTACAGGGTGAACTGCGGAATCACCAGTATCCCTCCACCCTTGTCCGTAACGGACAGGTTCATTTTTCCCGCTTCGTCTTCGAATACCCGCAAGCGCGCCACCTTGTCGCACATCCAGGCGACGTGCGGCAGGCCGTCCCCATGGGCGATCCCCACGAAAACCAGAAGTCCCTCGCCGATCCTGCCGAGGACCGCCCCTTCCGCTTCGACCTTGGCGCGCTTGACCCTCTGGATAACGACGCGCATCGGCACAGCATAGTAGGGAGCAGGATATCGGTGCAAGGATCGTCTTGCGGCTCCTATAATGAAGCGTGTGGGAACCCACGCTCGGAACGGGGGCAACGGATGTCCGGCAAATCGATAAAGGTCCTTTACGTTCTGGGCGCCTTCGCCGGCCTTTTCGCGGCCGCGGCGATCGTTATTTCCCATGTCGTCGACGTCGACGCTTACAGGCCCCGGATCGAGGCGGCCGCCTCCGAGGCCCTCGGAATGGACGTCCGGATCCACGGCCGGCTTCGCATATCGCTGCTCCGCGGCTTGGGCGTGTCGTTCGGGGACGTCAGGGCGGAAAGCGGCGGGACGGAGTTGTTCCGGGCCGGGGATATCCGGGTCGGGCTGAAGATCCTCCCGCTTCTTCGACGGGAGATGGCGATAAGCGAGTTGGCGCTTCTTTCTCCGTCAGTCCACATCGAGCGCGCGAAAAACGGATCGTTCAATTTCGGGACCATTGCGCGGAAGCAGTCGAGCGGATCTCCTGATGCCCTGCGGGGAATCGGAAGGATCCTCGTGTCGAAAGGAAACCTGTTTTTTCTCGATAAAAAGTCCGGCGGGAAGACCGAAGTGCTGGAGTGGGACCTGTCGGTGAATGATCTGTCTCTCGGCAGCGGAAGGGTTGCGGACCTTGCCGGGAGCATCTCGTTTTCGGGAGAAACGAGCGCCAAGACCGTCAGGATCAACGATATCGAGATTTCCGGCGTCCGCGCGGTCCTGCGCGGCGAAAACGGGATTTTTCGCGCCGCCCCGGTCGCCTTGACCGTCTTCGACGGCGCCTTCAAGGGGATCGTCGAAGCCGACATGGCGCAGGACGAGACGGCATTCAATGTGCGATTCGATATCTCGGGGCTCCGCATCGAGAAATTCCTCCAAGAGGCCTCCGGGAAAAAGACGCTTGAGGGCAAGGCGGATTTATCGGCCACCCTGACGGCGCACGGGAATTCCGCGGAGCGGAGGAAGAGGACCTTGAGCGGCGAAGTTTCCCTCCGGGGAGAGAACCTGGAGCTTTACGGCCTCGACCTCGACCGTTTCCTTACCCGGTACGAGAAAAGCCGGGACATTGGACTTGCCGACGCGGGCGCATTCCTCGTCGCGGGTCCGCTGGGGACCGCGTTCCTGAAAGGGTACCGCATCGCCGGAGTCTACCAGGCGACCCGGGAGGAGAAGGGAACGATCCGCAAGCTTGTTTCCGACTGGAACGTGAGAAACGGCGTGGCGGAGGCGAAGGACGTTGCGCTCTCGACGCATGGCAACCGTCTCGCGCTGATCGGGAAACTCGATGTCGCGACAGAGCGATTCGAAGAGGTGACGGTTGCGCTGCTCGACGAGAAGGGGTGCGCGAGGGCCTCGCAGAAGATCCGCGGCCCCTTCCGTGATCCGCAGATCGAGAAGGTCAGCACCCTGAAGTCGCTGGCATCGCCGGTGTTCCGCCTGTTCGCGGGGGCGAAATCGATCGTTTCGGGACGCGGGTGCGAGGTGGTCTACTCGGGCTCCGTGGCACACCCGAAATGAGCCTCCACGCCCTTGCCGCATTCCTTGTCCTTTGCGCGGCGATCGCCGGTCCGGCGAAAGCCGGGGAGCATTCGCCGCCGGTCGTTCCGGCAGGAAGCCTTTCCCCGGACAATACCGCCGCCGGCGCGATGGTCGTGGACAGGACGCACGCCTACCTCGAGCAGAGCATCCTCAACCGTGTGATCTGGTTCGACGATTTCTTCGGAAACGTAAAATCCGAGGACGCCCGGCGGCCGGAATACCTGCTCCGGTGGAGGAACACCGTGCGGTGGGACGAGGGAGGAAAGTTCAAATTCCTCACGTCGGCGAGAGCAAGCCTGCGCCTGCCCAAGCTCAACGAGCGGATTCGCCTGGTCGTCTCGGGGGAAACCGAGGCCGAGCCCGCACCCGGACTTCCCGAGGATCCGGGGAACCCCGGCTTCGACCGGACGCTTCAGAACACCCGCCTCGTCAATACGGAGCTTCGCTACGGAATCCTTAAATCGCCCGACATGGACCTCTTTCTAGGAGCGGGAGTCCGCCTGGTTTTGCCGGTGGAACCGTTCGTCCGGAGCCGTTTCCTGTATACCCGGCGACTCGATAACTTCTCGCTCGTCCGGGTCGGGGAGACCGTTTTCTGGAAGAAGACGCTTGGCCTCGGCGAGACGACGGAGGTCGACCTGGAGCGCCAGCTGGGAACGAAGACGCTGCTTCGCCTGGCGAACTCGGGGACTCTCGCCCAGGAGAGCAGGGGACTGGAATGGGGCACCGAACTGTCAGTGCTTCGGCAGCTTTCCCCTTTAAGCGCAATCTCCCTGGCGGGCGGGGTCTTCGGAAGCACGCGTCCTGTCGCCGTTGTGGACAGCTACAGGATATACACCCGGTACCGGCGCAATTTCCTGCGGAGCTGGCTCTTTTTCGAGCTGGAGCCGGAGATTTCCTGGCCCAGGAATGCCGGCGGCGCCTACACATCCGCCATGGCGTTCACGTTTCGCGTCGAGGTCGTCTTCCAGGGCAAGTCCTCCGGCGATTAGTTAAAAAAATCCGGGCCCCTTAAAGCAGGGAGCCCGGATTCGACGGATTCGGCCGCCGCTTTTTCATGCAGCGGGCGCCGCCGGCCCCTTCGGGGGCCAGGCGTTTGCCCGCGCCTTCCCGGGCTCCATCCGGGACACGTTCTTGACGATCCATTCGGGCTTGGTCAGGCTCGCGCATGCAGCCCATCGCTCGAGCGGCTCGATCCCATAACGCAGCATCCCGGTGTGCGTCGATTTTTCCCGGTCCTTTGCGGGATCCGGGTCAACGTCGCCCAGGCTGCGCCTCAGTATCTCGATGTCCGATTTTTCTCCGGTGAGGAACAGCCAGCCCGGCCCCGCCCCGAAACCCCTTGCGTACCGCTTGAGGACCGTCGGCGTGTCGTGCTCCGGGTCAAGCGTGATCGAATAGATGAATATGTCCTTCCCGACCCGTTTCCCCAGAAGCTTCTGGACCCGCGCCAGGTTCGCCGTGGCCATTGGGCACAGGCTCTCTCCCGAGCAGTTCGTGTAGAAGAAGTTCATGAGGACGGTCTTGCCCTTGATGAGGTCGTCGTAGAAGCGGACCTTATTCCCCTCGTGGGTCGTAAGCGCGACGTTCCGGAACCGCCGCCGCCGCCGCTCGGCGGCCGGAACGCTGGAATATATCTTTTTCTCCGCTGTCTTCGGACCGGGCGCGGATACGCCAGGGCCGGCGGTTCCCAAGGCGGCGACGGCAAGCGCCCCCAGGAATTGTCTGCGATCCATGTCTCCCTCCTTTTTTTACGCCACCAGCTTGAACAGGATCATCATCCCGTGGTCCTCGTGCACGGTATTGTGGCAGTGCATGGGGTAGTCGCCGAGCCAGTCGCGGAACTGGATGAAAATCCTTGCCTCCGAGGAGTTGTCGGTGCCGAAGACGGCATCTCCGACCCCGACCATGTCCTTCCTGGCGATTTCCTCGACGGGTGGAGATTTGCCGTTCCGGCTGATGATCTGGAACTCCTCGCTGTGGGGATGGGCCGGGTGGACCCAGCCGCCGGGCGATTTGAAAGTCCAGATCTCGGCGGAGTTCTGCCTGATGAAAGCGCTTATTTCCTCGTTGAAGAAGACCCCGTTCACCGACCAGGCGCCCCCCGACCGGTCGAACTTCCATTCGCGTCTGCGCGCGATCGGGACGTTCCTGTTCGGCAGCTCCAGCAGCGTGGCCGGCACCACGCTTTCGTCGAGCGCATCCCCCACCACCCTGAACTCGACGAGGCCGGTCGGCGCGATGAGATTTCCCGTAGGCGCCCGGCCGTCCTCCTGTTCAAGGCGGTTCTGGAGATAGATCCTGTCGCCGATCTTCGCCTTGGAGAAATCGACAATAACGTCAACGCGCTCCGCCACCTGGAGCCGCATGCTGCGGCGCACCAGCGGCCGGGGCAACAGGTTGCCGTCGTTGCTGATCTGTATGAAGGGCTGCCCGTTGCTCAGGAACAGTTGATATACGCGGGAGGGGCCGCCGACAAGGAACCGGAAGCGGTACTTGCGGCGCTCTACCTCGAGGAACGGCTGGATCTTCCCGTTCACGGTATCCTTGTCCCCGAGTATTCCGTCCAGGTTGAACAGGTCGAAGAAGAGCTGCCCCGTCAATGGATCGAATACCTTGTCCATGATCAGCATGGGGATATCGTATTTTCCGCTGGGGAGCCGAAGGCCGGTCGTCTCGTCGTCCGTGTCCAGAAGGATGTCCTTGCTGAACAGGGTGTAGAAGGAGGCAAGCATCTTGTAGGTGTTCTGCGCGGTGAAATCATGCTCGTGGTCGTGGAACCACATGAATCCCAGGGTCTCGCGGAAGTCGCCCTGGACTTCCTTCCCGTTCAGGACGCTCGTCGGGTGGGTGCTGGCGAAGCCCGCCCGGGCGTTCGGCCAATGGAAGTCCTTGAAGAACCCCGCCTCGTAACCGTGTAGCGGTCCCCCGTCCGACTCCGAGGCAAGGTGCCCGTTGTGAAGGTGGGTGGAGGTCACGTTTTTCCCGAATCCCCCGTTGTCCTCCGGAAGCGCATTGTGGATCCTGTGCACGATCGGTTTCCCGTACTGCGCCTTGATCCGCAGGGGGCCGAACGTTTTCGTCGAAGGCTCGAAGAAGGTCCAGATGGTGGAAGGCGGGACCCCATCCCTCGCAGGGTAGAAGTTGTGCTCCACCGCCATCTCGACGCTCTCGTACATCGTGGGCGTGGGGAACTCGTTCCAGCGCTGGTGGTCGGGACGGGTCACCTCCGGAAACCCGGTGACCGCCGAGGGAACGGGATTCGTCCCTTCCGTCGGCATCGGGTCTAGTTTCACCGGCTGCATGACGGGCGGAATCGGCAGCGGATCGACGAACGGCGTGTTCGGAGGGCTTCTGAACGGGAGAGAATCGTTTGCGTGCGCCCAGTAAGGACGGAAGTTCCGCATACCCTGGAGGGCAGCCAGCCCGGCCCCGCCCATCACAAGCCCCATTCGCAGCAGTTCCCTGCGGTTCAGCCCGGCTTTCACGATGTCCCTGATCTCCTGCATGTAACGGCCTGCGAGCTTATCCTGTTTCTTCGAGCTTGACGCTACGGTCTTTCGGGACATGACGATTTGCCTCCTTTCCGAACCTGCTCCTCGTCGCCGGCAAGGAGGTTCGGCCGCGGCAATTAAGATGCGATTCTCCGGAAAAAATTTTTAATACGTTTATATTTGCAATACACGGTCCGTGCCGCGCTTGGGGTTCGATGGAAATACTTATCGAATCGGGTAGATAGCAGATACGAAAGCGTGGCTTCCACGCATGGAAGGGGGGGGAATAATGTCCCCGCGGTATCAAGCCGGAAAACCCGATAAACCTTTGCAACTGAGCCCTTTCCGGTCAGCCGTGTGCATGTGCAGGGGGGAAAAATGTACCATGGCCTGGGGAAGTTCGGCCTATTTGCCGGCAGGTTGCCTGTTCCTCGACAATCTTTTTTTCAAGGCGTCGCGTGTAATCCCGAGCAGCATCGATGCGATCCTGCGGTTGTTGTTCGAGCGCCGCATGGCTTCGGAAACCAGGTATTCGGACGCTTCCCTGAGGGTGGGGAACCGATCGCATAGCTGGAAAGGGTGGTCGTCGGCCGGGATGTTCGCGGCCGCCGCGGTGGCGGCCGCGCGGCCATGGCGGTTTTCCCCGATCGCCTTCTGGAAGCTGGTCATGGACATGACGCCGGATTGATGGCGCGTGACGGCGTCGAATACCATCGCCTTCAGCTCCCTGACGTTTCCAGGGAATTCGTATGCCGATAGAAGGTTGAGCAGCTCGGGAGGCGCCGTCGGCTTCATCCTCCCCAGCGTCCGCGCCGCTTCCCCCAGGAATTGGTCCAGCAGCAGGGGAAGATCCTCCAGCCTGCTCCGAAGTGGAGGCATATGGACGTGGTGGGCACAGAGCCGGTAGTACAGGTCCTTCCGTATTTCCCCGGACAGGACCAGGCCCGGGACGCAGTCATGTGTGGCGCAGACGATCCGCGCGTCGGTTTCGACGGCAGCGTCCGATCCCAGCGGATAATATTTCTTCTCTTCAAGGAGACGGAGGATCCTCACCTGGGATCGATTCTCGAGATCGCCGATCTCGTCGAGGAACAATGTCCCGCCGCACGCCCGGGCGATAAGCCCTTCCCGGCTTGCCCCCGCGCCGGTGAACGCCCCCTTCCTGTGCCCGAAGAGCGTGTCCGAGAACATCGCATCGTCAAGCCCCGCCACGTTCACGGCAATGAACACGCCGGAACACCCCGAGAGTTCATGGACGGCCCGGGCTATGAGCTCCTTTCCGGTCCCCGTCTCACCGGTGATCAGCATCGGCTGCCTCGAGGAGGCTACCGCTTCGATGTATCCGAAGATGGTCTTCATGCCCGGATTCTTCGTGGCGATGCCGTGGAAGGTGTGCGCCGATTCGTCCGGCGGCGCCGCGACCTCCCTGAAGTCGGAACCGGCGGCGTCCTGCGGTTCCGCCATCCGCGCGGCATTCCTGACGCTGCTCAGGAAACGGGCGTTCGTCACGGGTTTCACGAGGTAGTCGAAGGCCCCCGCCTTGACGCATTCCACCGCCCTTTCCACTTCCCTCGTCCCGGCTATGACGATGACCGGGATATGGGGGTGCTCCTCCCTTATCCTTGGAAGAAGCTCGAGGCCGGAGTGGCGAGGCATCCCGAGGTCCAGCGCGACCACTGCCGCATCCGTTTTGTCCAGGAATGGAAGGACGTCGAGATCGTCCGTAATCGTATGGATCGCCATGAAGCCGGCCGTTCCCAGGGTCGAACGGGCGGAAAGAATGAAATCCGAATCCTCGCTGACGACAATGACGGGCTTTTCAGGTTCCAGGCTCATTCCCGTTTTCTCCAAGGCAAAATAGCGTACGGGAATAGTCATACAAGAATCGTGCTAATTATCGGTTGCGTTAAATTGTTTTATAAATCAATAGTTTACGGAAGAAGACCCTGCGGGGCCATAATCGCCGGGTGGGACAAAATTTACGGCAGGAATGGCATATTCGCGCAAAAAGCCTTTATGATCCATCACATACCTTGGCCAGGCGCCTCCCTTGCGATGAGACATTTGTTTCGTATGTCCCTATTTTTCTGTGCGGAGCGGTTCCTTAAGCCGTCGGGAGGGGTTCAAGCGGCTTGATACGACTCGAGTTGCCGCCATGGATCAAGATATGCTTTGAATGTATCGAAACATTCGGATATGCTTCAAAGGTCGCCGCAATGCAGCCTTGAATTGACGTGTTTCCCCACATCCGGAACCGCATCTTGTCGAAGGGAGGCCTGAAACGTGAAAAAAGCGACGATCATCGCAGTTGCGATCGCCCTCTGTCTCGGGGGCTCCGCCGCAAGCGGACCAGCCTCTGAGGGAAACGTTCCGAAGGTTATCGTTCTGCAGAGCCTGTCCAAGGTCTACGAGCCGGTGCGGCTGAATCATGAGGAGCATATATCCGCCGCGGGCGGATGCGCCGACTGCCACCATCAGCACGGATCGGTGAAGGTTCAGACCTGTTCCGAGTGCCACCGGTACGACCCATCCACATTCAAGAAGAATATCGAAGCCGGAAAGCTGAAACCGTGCGTGGAATGTCACCCGGCGGTCGATCGGCCCGGGAAAATGGGCCTTAAGACCGCATACCATCAGGCCTGCTTCAAATGCCACAAGGCGGACGTAGGCGACGGCGTGAAGAACCTTTCGGGCTGCACCGAGATGTGCCACGTCCTGAAATCCCAGGAGAGGAAGTAATAAAAAGCAAGGCGAACCGGGGCTTTATTTCCGGTTCAGGTAAGTCTCGTTATAAGGCCTTTCGCCGGGGCCCATCGGACCGGATCTGTCAACTCTTGCCTTTATCACATTGTCCTTGTATTTCTGCAGAGTCATTGAAAAATCTCGACCCTGTTTGTTTTTCCATTTGAAAACCAATAGATCTCCTTCTTCCCTGCCCTTGGCTTTCAACGATCCCGCAGGGACGATCCTCGTTCGGTATTGAACCGGTCCCCACGAATATTCGACTATGAAAACACCTTCCATCCTTCCCCTTTCGATTTTCAAAGTCACGTCCTGGGTTGTGGATTGGCCCAGATAGGCCTCCCAATTTCCGACCCAGACCCCTTCGAAATACGATGGGGCGCCGGACAGGGAAGATTTATCCTCTCCGGAAAGGGGAGCCGCGTTGTCGCTGTTCGTTGCATGCCCCGCAACCGCCGCAACCGCAAGAAGGAGAACCGTCAACATGATCTTCCGGGTCATGATCGCACCTCCCAGTGCGTATTAACTTTGATCTGCGCTCTTACCGACGCTTTATGAAAGTTCCCCTGCGGTACTCGTCGAAGGCGATCCGTATCTCCTCGGCGGTGTTCATAACGATTGGGCCGTACCATGCCACCGGCTCGCCGATCGGCTTCCCGGACGCGAGGAGGAACCGGACCGGCCCGTTCCCGGCGGTGACGGAAATCGTGTCGCCCTCTCCGTACAGGACGAGGGTCTCGGGACCGCAAAGGCACTGCCGGTCCATGTCGAAGTAGTTCCGCCCCACCTCGTCGCGGCCGTAAGGATCCCTTCCCGGATCGAAGTAGGCGCTGCCCTCGATGACGTATGCGAAGACCGTATGTCCGCTTTTCACCGCATGGTTGAAACTCGCGCCCTTCGGTACGCTGACGTCGAGGTACTCCGGGTCGGTGACGATGTCCCGGACGGGGCCTTGTACGCCGTTTACCCGCCCGGAGATGATTTTCACCGTCACGCCGCCCTCAAGGGCGGCCTCGGGGATCTGGCTGCGCTTCACCTCCCGATACCTCGGGTCCATCATCTTGTGCGAGGCGGGAAGATTTGCCCACAGCTGGAAACCGCCCATGCGTCCCTTCGCGTCGCCCTTCGGCATCTCCTGGTGTATGATGCCGCTCCCGGCGGTCATCCACTGGACGTCGCCCGGAGCGATGTCCCCCTTGTTTCCGAGGCTGTCTCCATGCTCCACGTCCCCCCGCAGCACGTAGGTGATCGTCTCGATCCCCCGGTGCGGGTGCCAGGGAAATCCGGGAAGATACTTCGAGGGATCGTCGGAGCGGAAGTCGTCGAGGAGCAGGAAGGGATCCAGCCGCGGGGCCTCCTGGTAGCCGAAAGCCCTCATGAGATGGACGCCTGCCCCTTCTATCGTCGGCCTGGCCCGCCATACCTTCAGGATCTTCCTTATGACCGTCACGTTTTCACCTCATTGCGGGCCGCCTGCCCGAACGCGCCGCCGGAATCCATCCGACCCGGCACGGATCGTCGCTCCCGCCGCTCTCGACAACTTCGCTGCCTGAAGCAGTTCAGCTCACGGTAGACTTCGAATCGAGCACCTCGCGGATCTTGCGCGCAAGGGACTCTGAAGTAAACGGCTTCTGGATGAACGCTACATCGGACTCCAGGAGGCCTTCCTGCAAAATACCGGTGCGTGTGTAGCCCGACATGAAAATCACCCTCATCCCCGGCATGATTGCCGCAAGGCGTCTTGACAAATCCACCCCGGACATGTCGGGCAATACAACATCGGTCAGCACCAGGTGGACCGCCGACTCGCGCCGGGAGCACGCGTCGATCGCTTCGTCGCCGCAGCCCGCATCAAGGACGTCGTACCCATATTGGACAAGAATCTGCCGAACCAACATCCGTACGGCGTCTTCGTCCTCGACCACCAGTACGGTTTCGCCGCCGTGCAGCCTTTCATGGGGGACGGGGCTTTGCCTGGGTATCGCAACCGCTTCCTCCGAAACTCGAGGAATGTTTATCTTGATCGTCGTCCCGAGCCCCGGTTCGCTGTAAACATCGATGCTGCCGCCGCTCTGCTTCACGATCCCGTAGGCGGTCGCAAGGCCGAGTCCGGTCCCCTTCTCCTTCGTCGTGAAGAAGGGTTCGAAAATACGCGCCTTGGTCCTTTCGTCCATGCCGCACCCTGTGTCGCTAACGGTCAACCTGACGTAGGAGCCGGGGGGAATGTTTTCATGTCCCCGGGTATAGAGATCGTCCAATTCGACATTCGCCGTTTCGATCGTCAGCTTCCCTCCCAGGGGCATCGCGTCGCGCGAATTTATCACGAGGTTCGCGATCACCTGTTCGATCTGGCCCGGGTCGACTTTCACGTTCCAAAGTTCCTTCTCCTGCGCGGACTCAAGCCTTATATTCTCCCCGACAAGTCGCCGCAACAAATTGTCCATGTCCGCCACGACGTCGTTCAGGTTGATCACCTTGGGAAGCATGATCTGCTTCCGGCCGAATGCCAGGAGCTGCTGCGTCAGCCTGGCGCACCGGTTTGAAGCCTTGAGGACCTCTCCGATGTCGCGCCCCAGGGGGCTCTCTCCGTCGATGCGGTTCAACGCCTGATCGCAATACCCGATGATGGCCGTCAACATGTTGTTGAAGTCATGGGCGACTCCACCGGCAAGCCTGCCGACGGCGTCCATCTTCTGCGATACGAACAGTTGGGACTCCAGCTTCCTTTGCAGGGTGACATCCCTTACGAAATTCAAGGTGGCGGCTCTTCCATCCCATTCGATCAGGGTGGTGCTAAGCTGAACCCAAAGGACATCGCCCGCTTTATTCCTTACCCGGAAGGAGTATGGGGCCGGCAAAACCTCTCCCTCTAGCCGCTTATTATATTGCTCGAAAACCGTTTCCCTGTCTTCGGGGTGAACAAGGTCCAGGAACGGCATGCGGCCAAGTTCCTCCGGCGAATGTCCCGTAATCCGCTCCGCCATCGGGTTTGCGAACTTTATGACCCCGTCCTGGGCGATGACTATGGCATCCGTGGCGTTCTGGACAAGGAGGCGGTACTTCGATTCCGATTCCCTAAGCGCCTCCTCCGCCCGCCGCCGTTCCGTGATGTCCCGGAAGATCAGGCTCGTGCGGGGGTTCCCGTACCGGTCCTTGTATATCCGGGAGGAGATCTCCACGGGGAACTTCGTCCCGTCTTTTCGAATGAAGTTCAACTCCCCATGGCACATCCCCGTGCGGGCCCTCTCCTCCATCAACGACGGAAGCCGGGTATCCGACATGTCAACGACGCCTGCCCTGCCGGCCGTGCAGACTTCCTCCTCGGTTCGCCCCAGCATCTCGCAAGCCGGGGGGTTGGCGGCCAGGATGCTCCCGTCCGGCACCGTAAGCAGGACGCCGTCCTTGCTGTTTTCGAATATCGCCCGGAATTGCTCCTCGGATTCCCTGAGCGCGTCTTCCCCGGATTTCATCTGCCTCCGGATCCGCAGCCCTTCGATCCAGTGGTCCAGGAGCGCAGCAGGAAAATCGTGGATGAGGAATTTCTCGGGAGGAACGAAATGGAAGTTCTCGTAGACCTCCATCCCGATGACGGCGATGGGGTGTGTGGCGAGCACCTGGAGCAGGAGCTCCGGGGGAAATTGCCTGCGGTCGTACTGGCATACGGCGATGCAGCCGCTCCCGGGGAAAAAGTTGTTCAGTTTCGATTCGTACTCTATGAGGCGCTCGGACCCCGGAAGTCCCTTCAACGCCCATGACATCTCCCCCGTGACCCTGAGCGCCGCGTACCCTTCGGACGACGCCCGGTCGGTCTCAAGCCGGAGCAGCGATATCATCCGCTCCGGGTCGAACCTTCCATCGCGCATATACGCTTCTGCGACCGAGAGGATCACAAGCTGCCCCTTGTCGAGGAAAGGCCGCGTATCGAGCCCGTCCTGCCGGAGGTAATCCACGACCGTATCGGCGGTGCGGGCATCCACTATGTAGACGACTTTCTCGTTCCGTTCCAGGCCTTCCCGAAGGTATGGAGTCAGGATCTCCCGATGCTCCTCATCGGTCTCGTATATGCAGCATAGATGATCGCCTGGGAGAAGCTTCGATGTTTCCGTTAGGACGGAACCGGATATTGCCAAGGAATTCGGGCCTCTTTATTGCCATCCGTTGGTGACGGAACCGGTCCGAATGTCTTATCTGAATTATCGCACGGAATAAATGGCATGTTAAATAAAGAAAAACCGGAGAACGCCAGTAGCGCTCTCCGGCGTCATGCACGTCTTCCCGGAAGCACATGCATGCCGATCAGCCCGGGGCGGTTCGAGTCGGGAAAGACCCGCATCATGTCCTGCGGTTTGGACTTACGGCTTCGCCTTCGCGAAGTTGTCCGCGACCTGCGCCCAATTGACGGTGTTCCACCACGCCTCGATGTAATCGGCGCGCCGGTTCTGGTATTTCAGGTAGTAGGCGTGCTCCCAGACGTCGAGGCCGAAGAACGCCTTCCCGCCGTCGAGGACGGGATTGTCCTGGTTTGCGGTCGATTCGACGGTGAGCTTCCCGTCACGGATCAGCAGCCACGCCCATCCGGAACCGAATCGGGTTGTAGCGGCCTGGGAGAAGGTTTTCTTGAACTCGCCGAAGTTGCCGAACGCCTTCTTGATGGCATCGGCAAGATCACCCGTCGGTTCGCCGCCGCCGCCCTTTTTCATGATCTTCCAGAACATGGAATGATTCAGATGGCCGCCGCCGTTGTTGCGCACGGCGGTACGAACCGACTCCGGAACGTTGCCGATCTGTGCCAGCAGCTCCTCGACGGGAAGTTTTTGAAGCTCGGGGTGGCCTTCGAGAGCCTTGTTGAGATTGGTGACATAAGCCCCGTGGTGCTTGTCGTGGTGGATCTCCATCGTCTTCGCGTCGATGTACGGCTCGAGCGCGTCGAAAGGGTATGTAAGCGGCGGCAGATTGTGCGTCATCGGACGTATCTCCTTTCCAGCCGGCCCGTGGCCGGTGTCGTCTGCATATTTCGATGCAGCGGGAATACCGGATCGTTTCCCGCCGACGGATTCTTGTCCGCCGTACGATGGGCTGGAGTTCCGCCTGCGGAAACTCATCCGCGCCGGCCGCACGGGGGGCGTGGCTCCCTGGGCAGGACGAATCGGTGCACCGCCCGGGACCCGCCGGCCGGTCCGGCGGCGATCACATACCCGATATGTGCGGCGTCGAACCGGAGTTTGGCGAGTTAAATGACGTTTCTCGACCGTGGGCCGCGCACAGGTGAGTCTCGAACGTGACATGCACCAAACCGAGGCCCCTCGGCAGGAGATCGTAATAACTGTCCGGATCGAAAGGTCGGGAAGATACGATCGCGATTTCAGCCGCATGGATGCCCGGCCCCACGGACCATACATGCAGGTCGGAGACCCGGTTGTCTCCCTCGGATTCGATCGCCTTCCGGATCGCCTCGCCCACCTTCTCCGGGGCCTGCATATCGAGAAGCACGCGGGACGACGTGCGGAGAAGCCCCCAGGACCAGCGCACCACGAGCCCCGCGCCCACCAGGCCCATGAACGGGTCCAGCCACTTCTGCCCGAAGTACTTGCCGGCGAGGAGAGCGAAGATCGCAAGAACGGAGGTCAGGGCATCCGCCAGCACATGAAGATAGGCGGACCGGAAATTGTGATCCTGGTGCTCATGCCGAGTCGAGGAATGGTGCGCACGGTACCGGCGGTTCTTCCCTTCTCCGACATGGCGGGGATGCTCTTGGGCATGATGGTCGTCTTCATCCCGCTCCCGGCCGCCCTTCCCGTGGGAATGGCCGCGACCCCCGAGGATGGCGAGGCACGCGCCGTTGACGATCAGGCCGAGCACCGCCACGAGTATCGCCTGGTCGAACCCGATCGCTACCGGCGATATGAATCTCCTGATGCTCTCCCAGGCCATGACGATTGCGAACAGCGCCAGCATCAATGCGCTCGCGAACGCCGCGAGCGAGTTCACTTTCCCCGTGCCGAAGTTGAAGCGCGCATCCCTGGCATGGACACGGGTGTACCGGTACGCGAATACCGAGATGGCAAGCGCCGACGCATGGCTTCCCATATGAAGCCCATCGGCCAGGAGCGCCATTGAACCGAAGGCGAGCCCCGCCACGGTCTCGACTATCATCGTCAGGACCGTGACGACGCTGACGATCAGCGTGCGCTTTTCGGCGGATCTCCTCTCGTCCTGGCCGAACGTGTGGTCGTGCACCCATCGTTCAACGGATTCCGTATGCATGTCGCCGTCCTTGCCTGTTGCAAGCAATGTTTTTCCGGTGAGATCCAGGAGCGAAGGATCGATCCCCCGGAACCCGTACGTCCGCCTGCATGCTATCCACTGTTTTCTATCTTAATACGGGGGAATCCATATTCTGGAGCGCGGGATCATCTTCGTGGACCTGGCCATGGCGCAGCTCATCCTATTGGGGGTTTCCACGGCGTTCTTGTCGGGGTACGAGAATGTGATGCGGCGGGGCTTACGGAGACGGATGTCCCGGCATGCGATACCGCGCTGGAAGGCGACCGCCGCGTCTATCTATTGGTGGCTCGCCAGGACGTAAGGGTCGCGATCAGATTGGGAGTTTCACATGCTATTGGGTAGCCATTTGACGCAAGTTCGTGATGTCCCGCAATGGCGGTGCACCGAACAAACGACTGTACTCGCGGCTGAATTGGGAGGGGCTCTCGTATCCAACTTGAAACGCCGCGGTCGCCATTCCACGGCTCGACTGCTGCACGCGCGGCGGGTGAAGATTGCTGTCCACCATAAGCTGCGACATCACGCGCTGATCAAGTTTCAGCATGAACCCCGGGCAGGGCTTCTCCCGGCTCGCATCGGTGATCTGTACGACCGTGGGCAGATGCACGGAGGTGAGCAAGAAATGGCGTGCGTCATAGACAAACGTGTCGTCTCCGAGCAGAACTCGCTTGGCCCCTTGCGCGAGCAGGCAAATGCTCGGCTCGTACATGCCGCTCATCGGCGGGGTCGGTTCATCCCGTCGATAAAGGAACAGGCCAGGGATCGCGGTCTCGATCCGGTCGTTCGGAAGGAGAATCTAATTATCACGGAAGAAAAAACAAGACCGGGAGGGCATACCGATGTACAACGCGAAGGCTTTCTCCGCTGCCAGCGCCACTTCACCCTTTGCCCCGGACACGATTCCGCGTCGGGAAACTGCCGACCGTGACGTGCAGATAGAGATCCTCTTTTGCGGCATCTGCCACTCCGACCTGCACTATTCCCGCGACGAGTGGCACAGCTTCTTTCCCACGGTCTACCCCTGCGTTCCCGGCCACGAAATCGTCGGCCGCGTCGTAAAGGTCGGTTCCGCGGTCACGAAATTCCGGCAGGGCGACCTCGCGGGAGTCGGCTGCCTGGTGGATTCGGACGGCACGTGCCCCCATTGCCGGGCAGGCCACGAACATTTCTGCCCGAACCAGGTTCTCACCTACGGCTCCCCGGACCGGCACCTCGGGGGCGTTACCCACGGCGGGTACTCCGACAGCATCGTCGTCGACGAGCGCTTCGTTCTGCGCGTTCCCGCCAGCCTCGATCTTGCCGGGGTGGCGCCGCTGCACTGCGCCGGCATCACCACCTACTCGCCCATCCGCGAATGGGGCGATATCAAAGGGAAAAAAGTCGGCGTGGTAGGCCTCGGCGGGCTGGGGCACATGGGTGTAAAGTTCGCACGGGCTTTCGGGGCCCAAGTCGTGGTCTTCACCACATCGCCCGGAAAAAAGAAGGACGCGCTCCGGCTCGGCGCCGACGAGGTCGTCATTTCCCGGAACGAAAACGAGATGAAGAAGCATGCGGGAAGCTTCGACTTCATCCTCGACACCGTCTCCGCCGACCACGACATCAACGCCTATATCAACCAGCTCGGCCCCCGCGGCAACATAACCCTCGTAGGGGCTCCTTCGATGCCCCTTGCCATCTCCTCCTTCGGACTGATCCTCGGGCGCCGCAGCGTTTCCGGCTCGAACATCGGCGGCATCCCCGAAACGCAGGAGATGCTCGACTTCTGCGGCGAACACAACATCACCGCCGATGTCGAAATCATCCCCATCCAGAAGGTCAACGAGGCTTACGGGAGACTGCTCAAGTCCGATGTTAAGTACCGCTTCTCAATCGATATGGCTTCTCTCAAATCCACGTAGGTAAACAGGAGGCGATGGAAGACTGGATGTGCCGCTCTGCTAACCGATCGCGCGGATGGCTACGGGGGCGGCACCACTCACGAACCGCTCTCGCGGAGGTGACCGAGGAATGTCGGAAGATCGCAGGAGATCCGGCGTCCGGAGCCGCTCGGTTGTCGGGTCTGCGAGACCAGGAAGCGCCGCGGCGCATCGACCAGATCGACTGCCTTCTCCAAACGGGCCATGTCTTCGGGGCCCGGAGAGGTAGTCAGTTTGACCTCGACGGCCCATCGCTCCTTCCCGAAATCCAGCACGAGATCGAGTTCGTACTGATCGCTGGTCCTGAAGTAGCAGGCATCGAAGGTCCGCCCTTCGGCCGAAAGCACCCCGAACGTCTGTTCGATGACGTAACCCTCCCAGCTCGCACCTACCCACGGTTGGGCGAGCAGGCTCTTACCGTCCGATACGTTCAA
>JBLNEW010000050.1:0-5789 GCA_050263095.1 Deltaproteobacteria bacterium
CAGCAGCGGCACCGCCTGTCGCTGCATGTTCGACCCCATCAGGGCGCGGTTGGCATCGTCGTTCTCAAGGAACGGGATCAACGAGGCGGCGACCGAGACCAGCTGCTTGGGCGAAACGTCCATCAGCTCGATCTCGCCAGGGCTGACCAGCATGAACTCGCCATTTTTGCGGGCGTTGATCAGATCGTTGACGAAAAAGCCGTTGGCATCGAGTGGGGCATTGGCCTGGGCGATGGCGTGACCTTCCTCGTCAAGCGCCGAGAAGTAGCGGATCTCGTTGGTGGCTTGGCCGTTTTTGACGATCCGGTACGGCGTTTCAACAAAACCGTGGGTGTTGATCCGGGCGTAGGTCGACAGCGAGGCGATCAGGCCGATATTCGGCCCTTCCGGCGTCTCGATCGGGCAGACCCGGCCGTAGTGGGTCGGATGCACGTCGCGCACCTCGAAACCGGCCCTCTCGCGCGTGAGTCCGCCCGGCCCGAGGGCGGACACCCTGCGCTTGTGCGTAACCTCCGAGAGCGGGTTGGTCTGATCCATGAACTGCGACAGCTGGGACGACCCGAAGAACTCCTTGATGACCGCCGAAACGGGCTTGGCGTTTATCAGGTCGTGGGGCATCAGCGTTTCGATGTCCTGCAGGCTCATCTTCTCCCTGATGGCGCGCTCCACCCGGACCAGCCCCATGCGGAACTGGTTCTCGATCAGTTCGCCGACCGTCCGCACCCTGCGGTTTCCGAGGTTGTCGATGTCGTCGGCCTCGCCGATCCCGTTCTTGAGGTCGATCAGGTACCTGATAACCCGCAGGATGTCTTCCTGGCGAAGGACGGTCGTTTCCAGGTCCCCGTCACCGATTCCGAGCTTATGGTTCAGCTTGAGCCGCCCGACGCGTGAAAGGCTGTACCTCTCCGGGTTGAAGAACATGTTTTCGAAGAGCGCCTCGGCCGCGTCCTTGGTGGGGGGGTCCCCCGGCCGCATCTTTTTGTAGATCTCCTTGAGCGCCTCGTCGCGGGCCTTGATCTTGTCCGTCATGAGGCCGTCCCAGATCGCCCGGTCGGAGTTCTCCAGGGAGAACACGGAGACCGCCGGTATCTTTTTCTCCCGGAGAGCGGCAAGCGCCTCCTCGGTGATCTGCTGCCCGCACTCCAGCAGGACCTCCCCCGTCGCGGGGTCGGCGATGTCGATGACGTTCACCTTGTTCAACAGGTCTTCGGCGGGCAGGGAAATCCGGCCGAACGACACGTCGGCGAAGCGCTCCACGCGCTTCTTGGAAACCTTGAGCCCCTTCTTGAAAACCACCTCCGCCGTCTTGGGGTGCCGGACCTCCACGGGCATCTTGAGGCCCACCATCAGCTCGGGGCGGAAAACCTTGCTGCACCTGTCGCCCTCGATCGAAACCTCTTCCACCTCGTAGAAGGACCGCAGCAGCTCCTCGGTGGACTTGCCGAACGCACGCAGGAGGACCGCGATCGGGAACTTCCGCTTCCTGTCGATCTTCAGGTACAGCATGTCCTTGTGGTCGAACTCGAAATCGAGCCAGGAGCCCCTGTAGGGGATGATCCTGGCCGAGAACAGCACCTTTCCCGAAGCGTGGGACCTGCCCTTGTCGTGCTCGAAGAACACGCCCGGCGATCGATGGAGCTGGCTGACGATGACCCGCTCCGTGCCGTTGATGATGAAGGTGGCCCGTTCCGTCATGAGCGGAATCTCGCCGAAGAAGACCTCCTGCTCCTTGACGTCACGGATGGTCCGCGCCGCTGTACGCTCGTCGACGTCGAAAATCACCAGCTGGACTGTAACCTTGATCGGCGCTGCGAAGGTCATGCCCCGCTCGCGGCACTCGTCCTCGTTCCACTTGGGCGCTCCGATGGTGTAGGAAACGAACTCGAGAGATGCGCGCCCGTTGTAATCGGCTATCGGGAATATGCTCTTGAACACGGTCTGCAGCCCGGTGTCCTTGCGCCTCTCGACCGGTATGTCGAGCTGCAGGAACTCGTTGTAAGACTCGTGCTGGACCTGGATAAGATTCGGTATTTCGAGCACTTTATCGATCTTGGACAGGTCGACTCGCTTTACGCGGTTTCGGTAGTCCAGGTATGCCATCTCTTCACCCCGGGGGTACTGCCGATTGTTGAAAACCGGGGGGCGGATTTCCGCCCCCCTTGCCGTCGTTCGCCTGGATTGCGGGAGCTACTTGATTTCCGCCGTTCCCCCCGCTTCCTCCACCTTCTTCTTCAAGTCTTCGGCGTCCTTCTTTGCGACGGCTTCCTTAAGGGGCTTGGGCACGCCCTCGACAAGGTCCTTGGCTTCCTTCAGGCCGAGACCGGTCACTTCCCTTACGACCTTGATCACCTGGATCTTGTTCGCCCCGAACCCGGTAAGAATGACGTCGAACTCGGTCTTCTCCTCGGCCGCCGGCGCCGCAGCGCCCGCTGCTGCCGCGGCCGCCATCACCGGCGCCGCCGCCGTAACGCCGAACCGGTCCTCGAGCGCCTTCACGTACTCGTGGAGCTCCAGGACCGTCAACCCTTCCACCATCTTGATGAATTCTTCCTTGTTCATGGATCCCATCGGATTCCTCCCGTTATCCTGCGGTTTCTTTTGCGGTTTTTTGGTCGTGAATGGACTGAAGCGCGTAAGCCAGCTTCCGCTGCGGACCGGAGAGCGCCTGCACCAGGCGCGAAAGCGGCGACGCCAGGCCGCAGGCCAGCCGGCCCAACAGGACCTCGCGCGGCGGCACCTCCGCCAGCGTCTCCACCTCTTTTACCCCGAGCACCCTCCCGTCGAAGAAGCCCGCCTTGAGCTTGATCTTCTGGCTTCCGCCGGCGAAATCCTTCATCGCCTTCGACAGCGCGACCGGGTCGCCGTGGGTCAAGGCGACCGCCGTCGGCCCCGAGAAGAACTCGTTCATCCGGCCGAAGTCGGTGTCCTTCGCCGCCAGGCGCATCAGCGTGTTCTTGACGACCTTGAACTCGGCGTCGACCTCCCGAAGCTTCTTCCGGAGGTTCGTGATCTCGGCGACGGTAAGGCCCCGGAATTCCGTCACGATCGCTCCCTTCTGGGCGTCGATCGTGCGGCGCAACGCCTCTACGGTTTCCGCCTTGCTTTTTTCTTTCACTCGCGCATACCCCCCTTTCCTCGAAGAGATTTGACTTCTATCGAAACCTCCGTCAAAGGCAGAGGGCGCGCGAGACAACAAGCCGATTTCCCGTCATCTCCTGCTCCCCTTGTCTGCGCGGGCCGGGCGGATCCGATCATTTTCCGCCCCCTTGGTCGCCTGCGGCGAACCCGCGGTCTTTGACAAAAGAAGTTCCCGTATGGCAAAGAGCGCCTAACGCTGATCCGACTGCAGAACTCCCGCGTTCAGCCTGATTCCCACGCCCATCGTGGTGGAAAGGGCCAGCGTCCTGATGTAAGTCCCCTTGGCCGCAGAAGGCTTCGCCTTCATAATGGCCTCGAAAAATGTGAGGAAATTCTCGCGTATCTTGTCCTTCCCGAAGCTCACCTTTCCTATCCCGGCGTGCAGCGTCCCCGTCTTGTCGACCTTGAACTCGACCTTGCCGCCCTTCAGGTCCCGGACCGCCCTCGTCACGTCGAACGTCACGGTTCCCACCTTGGGGTTCGGCATTAGGCCCCGCGGCCCCAGGATCTTTCCGATCTTTCCGACGGCGCCCATCATGTCCGGGGTCGCGACGGCCTTGTCGAAATCCATCCAGCCCCCCTGGATCTTCGCGACCATCTCCTCGCCCCCGACGAAATCGGCCCCGGCCTCCTGCGCTTCCTTCTCCTTCTCTCCCTTGGCGAATACGAGGACCTTGATGGACTTCCCGGTGCCGTGCGGCAGCACGACGGAGCCGCGCACCTGCTGGTCGGGGTACTTGGGGTCGACGCCCAGTCGCAGCGCCACCTCGACAGTCTCGTCGAACTTCGCCTGCGCCGTCTGCTTCAGCAGGTCCAGCGCTTCCTCGAGAGAATACTTTGCCTCCCTGTTCACCTTCTTCCGTGCTTCCAGGTACTTTTTACCGTGCGTCGGCATTTCTCTCTCCCTTCGATGTCCTTGCGGCACAACGCCTGCCTAGAAAACCTCGAGCCCCATGCTGCGGGCCGTTCCCTCGATCGTCTTAATGGCGGCCTGCAGGTCCTTTACGTCCAGGTCCGTCATCTTGAGCTTCGCGATCTCCTCCACCTTGGCCCGCGCGATCCGTCCGCACTTCTCGCGCTTCGGGGTCTTGCTGCCCTTCTCAAGCCCGGCCGCCTTGAGCAGGAGCACCGACGCCGGAGGGGTCTTGGTGATGAAGGTGAAGGACCGGTCAGCGAAAACCGTGATCACGACGGGTATGATCATGCCCTCCTGGGACGACGTCTTCGCGTTGAAAGACTTGCAGAACTCCATGATGTTGACGCCGTGCTGTCCCAGCGCCGGCCCCACGGGAGGGGAGGGATTCGCCTTCCCCGCGGGTATCTGAAGCTTGATCTGCGATACGACCTTCTTTGCCATGGCTCCCTCTCCCCTTCCGACTTTAGCTTTTTTCGACCTGCGTGAAATCGAGCTCTACCGGCGTCGCGCGGCCGAAGATGGACACCAGGACCACGACCTTCCCCTTGTCGGCCTTTATGCTGTCCACGAGCCCGCTGAAATTGCTGAACGGGCCGTCGATCACGCGGACGTTTTCGCCTTCCGTGAAGGTCACCTTGGGCTTGGGCTTGAGGCGTCCTTCCGCCATCTGCGACTTGATGTCCTCCACCTCGGTCTCGGGTATGGGGGACGGGTTCTTCCCGCCGACGAATCCCGTGACCTTGGGCGTATGCCGCACAAGGTGCCACGTGCGCTCGTCGAGATCCATCTGGACGAGGAGATATCCCGGGTAGAAGCTGCGCGTTCCGGTGCGCTTCTTGCCCTTCTTCATCTCCACGACGGTTTCGGACGGGATGAGAACGTCGCCGAAGTTTTCCTGCATCCCCTCCGCCTCTATGCGGTTCTGGAGGGATTCCCTCACTTTCTTCTCATACCCGGAATAGGTATGAACCACGTACCACTGTTTCCCCATCGTTTCCTCTTGTGAGGGATTAGAAGTTCAGGACGGAAGTAACGATCCGGCCCAGCGCGTAGTCGACAAGCCCCAGGAACAGCACTATGAGCAGGACGGTTACGATGACGACCGCCGTCGAGGACGCCGTCTCCTTCCTGCCCGGCCACGTCACCTTCTTCATCTCGGTCTTGAACTCCTGCAGGAAGACGGACACCTTCTGCACGAGCCCGGCGCCGTTCGCCTTGGGCCTGCCTTCCTCCGTCGACGTCCTGGTGCCCGGAAGGCGCTCCAGCAACCTGTCCTTAAGCGATCTCGCCATCTTTTGCCCCGTCTCCCCGCCTTCGATAAAGGATGGCAGGCCAGGAGGGATTCGAACCCCCAACCCGCGGATTTGGAGTCCGCTGCTCTAGCCGTTAGAGCTACTGGCCTATCTTCCCCCGGGCTACTTGGTTTCCTTGTGCGCCGTATGCTTCCTGCACGACGGGCAGAACTTCTTCAGCTCGAGCTTGTCCGTCATGGTCTTCTTGTTCTTGGTCGTGGTGTAGTTCTTCATTTTGCACTCGGTGCACGCAAGCGTGATTATGTCCCTCATTTCGCTCTCCGGTGACCGTAAGGGTAGAAGCTACTCCAGTATTTCCGAGACGACTCCGGCTCCCACGGTGCGGCCGCCCTCGCGGATCGCGAACCGGAGCTCCTTCTCCATCGCCACCGGGACTATCAGCTCCACCGTCATCGACACGTTGTCCCCGGGCATGACCATCT
>JBLNEW010000051.1:0-3789 GCA_050263095.1 Deltaproteobacteria bacterium
GCCCGCTTCCCGACGCGGAAGGAGGCCGACGAGTACCTCGTGTCCGAAGCGCTGCGGCGCGCAGAAGGCAACCAGGGGATCGCCGCGCACATGCTGGGGATCACCCGGGAGGCGCTCAACAAGCGGCTGGCCAGGCAACGGAAACTGTTCGAAGAGAAGGGCGGAAAGGAAAGGGCCGCCTGAGTCCCTCAAGAGCAGCCGTTCTTTAACCTGATCCCCTGGCGACGCCCGAAATTTTTGAGGGGCGGCGTAACACCTCGATGTTCTCCCTTCCAGGCGTGTGCCTCCCATGCCGCTGCGTGCGGCGTTCCGCATACCGCGGTCCATGCAAGACCGTCAAAACGACGGTCCGATCCCGTCGCCGGTCCGGAATGTCGGAAGGGCGGCGGAGTCGACGTACTCCACCCCGTCCCAGGAGGGAATGGGCGTCGGCATCAGCTGGACCTGCCCCGGATGTTCGATGTCCCATCGCAGCAGCATGGCATGGTCCTCGTGCTGGGTGTTGTGGCAGTGCTCCATGTAGGTCCCGGCGAACTCCCGGAACCGGAGGGCAATCTCGACGCTTTCCGTGCTGTCGTCCATGCGGCCGACGCGATAGACGTCCTTGCGAGCCCACTTCTCCCACTCCGGAGGCGGCTTCCCGCCGCGCCGCAGGATGATCCCTTCCTCGAAATGAATATGAACCGGGTGGCTCCAGCCCCCGTTGCCTTCGATGCTCCAGATCTCGAGCGTTCCCTCACCGGCATAGCCGGCCGGGGTCGGGCCGTTGGCAAGCTGGGGCGCCGCGGAGAGCCGCCGGGAATCCATGTTGAATCCGCCGCCGCCATCCGTTTTGATCGTCCACGGAGCCTCGTCGGTCCCTTCCGAGCGGGCGAACTCGAAGGTGCGATGGCGCGCCTTGGCAAGCTTTGCCTGGTCCGCGGGATTGTCCCGATCGAGAGTCAGCGGAATCATCTTTCTCTTGCCCGGCTCGAAGTTCCTCGGATCCATGCTCAGGTCCGTGCCCGCGTACGCGTGCACCCGGAATTCCAGGAACTTTCCGACGCCCGGGTCGCCGCCGACCCAGCGGTCGGCCGCTCCGTCTCCGTCGTCGTCCTGCGTCCGGGATTTGTACTCCTCGGACAGTACTTCTTCCAGGGGGATCCGGCGTTCAGGGCGCCGGCCGTTGTCGTGTTCGAGGACGTTTACGAAATACAGCCTGTCCCCCGGCTGTATGCCGTGGCGGGCGAAATCCACGATGATGTCGTACCGCTCCGCGATCCCCAGCTCCGGAAGCGTGGCGTTGTGTTCGGGGCCCAGGGTGTTGTCGAACGGCACCGCGTGCTCCATGACGTTGCCGTCGTTCGCGATCATGTGGAAGGGCACACGGCTGTACGAAATCCCGGAGCCCGGCGGACCGGGCATTTCCCCCCCCGTGCCGGCAACCTGCCGCACCAGCGCGATCGCGAAGTAGCGAGACACCGAGGCGTCGAGGATGCGAAACCGGTAGCGGCGGGCACGCACGTCGAGGTAGGGATGGTACTGCCAGTTGACGAGCACGTGATCGCCCAGGAAGCCGTCGGTATTGAATATGTTGAACCAGAGCTGGCCGGTGTTGTCCCAGGCCTTGTCCGCGATCATCAAATTGACGTCATAGTCCCGGTTGCCCCAGGGAAGCGCGGTTCCGCTAGGCAAGCGCAGGTTGACCCCGTCATCCAGGTCCTCCTTGCCGCGGTCGAGCGCGCTGTAGTAGTTCATCATCACGGCGTTGCCCTTGTAGACGTTCTGGGCGGTGAAGTCGAGCATGTGGTCGTGGAACCAATGGGTGCTCATCGTCTCCCGCCAGTCGCCCCTGAGCTTGATCGATCCGTTCGCGCAGGTCTTGATGCCCGCGGCAGCGTCGTTGACGTAGAGCGTTTCGCCGGGCGCGCAGGGGAAGGCCGCCCGGGGATCGGTCGCAATCGTGTTTATCGTGTCGTACCCCGCCAGCTGCAGCGGCCAGCGGTAGTCGTAAAACTGCCCCGGGAAAAAGAAGGCGTTCGTGTAGCCGTCGCTCTCCGCCGGGGAGTGCCCGTTGTGCTCGTGGGTGGTGATCGTGTGGATGCCGAAGCCGCGGTTGGCAGCCGGGTCGATCGGCAGCGCGTTGTAGTGGCGCATCAGTATCGCCTGTCCGTAGCGCGCCATGAGCAGTTTCGGCGGGAAGGTCCCGTCGAAGGTCCACAGCGTCTTGTGATCCTGGATCGGCATGTTCGGATGGAACCGGATCTCGATCCCTTTCGTGGTCCCCTCGATCGTGGGCGCTCCCTGGATCGAGGAGGCATAGACCCTGTGGTAGAGCCCGCCGGGAGCGAATTCACCGACGCGGTATCCGTGCAGCTGTCTGCCGTCGCGGAAGCCGCCGTTGGTTCGGGCTCCCGCCTGGGCGGTCTTGAAGTAGACCTGCGGATAGAACTCGTTCCACCGCTGGTGTGCCCAGCCGATCCCCGGCGGCCGCCCTTCGGCGGGAGGCGAATCGAGCGCGCGACCGAGGAACGCCTCGATCTGCGCTTTCCAGGGATTCTCGACGGTCGTGTTCGACAACTGCGTCGGGAACGGGGCCATGCCCGTCTGGGCGAGGAAGGCCTCCAGAGGCGCGCCGCCAGGTCCGCTCTGCGCATAGCCGCCGGGGTCCTGTTCCGGCGCGGATCCCGCCGTGGGAGTCGGGAAAGGGATTGCCGGAGGCGGGGCATTATTGTCCAGGGAATGTGTGCCGAACTCTTCGAAGAGCATCAACTGCTGGGTGAATGACCGGGCGCCGAAGAGCGGGCTCGGCTTGCTGTCGGTGGGAACGTTGACATCCCCGTCGTCGCTCTGCAGCTGATCCCGTGGCACGGAGTTGTTTTTGCCCGCGTCAGCTGACGTCCCGGTGTCGCCGCCCTCGAATGCCCCGTCGTTCGCATGAGGAAGCGTGGCCAGAAAATCGTCGGCGAATTCCTCCCCTATGAGCGGTCCGGTATACGCCGACTGGTCGGTCGCAGGCGGCTGACCGAAAAAGTCCATCGCTCCCGGCGGCGCGAGGGGAAAAGGGGATTCGGGCGAGGATGCGGAAGGCGGCGATGCGGTCCCGACGGCGCCCGCCGATCCGCCGGATCCGCCTCCGCAACCGGAGAGCGCCAACAATCCTCCCATGCCTGTCACCAACGCGATCCGGACGAGGGCGTTGCGGATCGGCGTCGCGTTGACGGTTTCCCGGGCCACATGCCTTGCCCGGCCGATGGCTTTGCAGCTTATCATCATGTCCGACGAATTGTCCCCGAACGGCATGATGGCTTACCTCCTCTGCCAGGTACCGCGGATCAACCAACCGTTTCACGACGATTTCGGCAGCCGTCTATCGACAGCGTGTCGCTGAAAGCAACAAAGCCTATCTACAACGTTTGTGCCACAAGTCGCGAGATGGCGATAATCCATTTGATAAATAACGGATATTTATAAATGGAATGCGCGAGATCCGGGACATGGAGGCGGGTGACGTAAAGCGGCTGTCATTTGCGGAGATCATTTGAATTTCGGGGAAAGGTCAATAACGACGGGAGGATGCGGTCCGGCAATTCACGTCGCAGGGCTAACGGATTTCACACCCCTTTTTCTTCAGGCTGCATTGCGACCCGGCGGCACATCGCCGGACAGCCGTCTCCGGGTGAGCCACCTGTTGAGCGCCTCCCGGGTGATCCCCAGCATGTGCGCGGCGATCCCCTGGTTGCCTTCTGCGCGCCGCAGCGCTTCGGACACGAGGTACTCGTCGGCCTCCTTCCGCGTCGGGAAGCGGGC
>JBLNEW010000052.1:0-17258 GCA_050263095.1 Deltaproteobacteria bacterium
CGCACTCGTAGACGCTGTACTTGACCTTGTCGTATTTGCGGGGGCCGATCGCCTGGGACAGGAAAACGAACGCCACCGCCATCCCCACCCCGATCACGAGCATCAGCAGGACCGAGAAGTACGGGTCGGAGAACCGGATGGAGGATATGAAGTTCGCCACGGCGCTCCCTTCCAGAGGAACTAGAAAGCCATGAGCTTGACGGAATTCTCCGCGACCCGTATCACGGGTTCCCAATATACCCCGAGAACGAGCGTCGGAATCGCGAGAAGGCATAGGAGCGCTCGGGGAAACGCGGGGACGGAAAGCGCTGCGCCTTCCTTCGCGTCCTCCAGGAACATGACCTTGACGATGCGCGCGTAGTAGTAAAGCGAGATGGCGCTGTTGATCGCCGCCACCACGGCCAGCCAGTAGACTCCCTTGTTGATCACCTCGGCGAACAGGTAGACCTTCCCGATGAATCCCGAGAACGGCGGGATGCCCGTGAGGGCGAACAGGAAGACGGCGAGCGAAACGGCCGCGAACGGCGCCCTGCTGCCGAGGCCGGAATAATCGGCGATGTCCTCGCTCCTCGTCCCGTTGGCGACCAGGATCACCACGTAGAAGGCACCCAGGTTCATGAACAGGTACACGACGAGGTAGAACAGGATCGCCTTGAGGCCCGCCGGAGTGAGCAGGACGAAACCCATCAGCATGTACCCGGCGTGCGCTATCGAGGAATACGCCAGAAGCCTCTTCACGTTCTTCTGGTTGATGGCGACGAGGTTCCCCACCGTCATCGTCGCCGCGGATAGGACCGCGAACAGCAGCGTCCAGTCCACGGAAGATGAGAGGTTCCAGGCGCCCGTGTCCGCGTCGGGGGAGGCGAAAACGGTGTAGAAAAACCGCACCAGGACGGCGAACCCGGCTGCCTTGGGACCAACCGACAGGAAGGCGGTGACCGGCGTGGGCGCCCCCTCGTACACGTCGGGGCTCCACATGTGGAACGGGACCGCCGCTATCTTGTAGCCGAAACCGACCGAAACCATGACTGCCGCGAGGTACATCGGCAGCGCCGCCTTCCCCTGCGCGAGCGCCCGGCCTATCTCCCCGATCTGGGTGGAGCCGGAGAGCCCGAACAGGAGCGAGAACCCGTAGATCATCACGCCCGACGCGGTCGCCCCGTACACGACGTACTTCATCGAGGCCTCGATCGACGACTCCCTCCCCTTCAGATACCCGGCGAGCAGGTACGACGGGATCGAGACAAGCTCCAGGGAGAGGTACAGCATCACGATGTCGGTGGATGAAGCGAGCAGGAACATTCCGAGCAGCACCGACAGGAGGAAGATGTAATATTCGGCCTGGCTCCTGCCGGAGAGCTCCTGGCAGTCCATCGACATGAAGATGACGACGATTGTGGCCAGCGCGGTCAGCGCCTTGAAGAAGACCGCGAAGGAGTCGTACGCCACCATACCCTCGAACAGGGCCTTGCCCGGGGACGCCGGCTGGAGCGCCGTCAGGAGCAGCGCCGCCCCGACCCCGGCCAGCGAGAGCAGCGCCGCAGCGGACGACTGGCGGTTCTTCCCCGCAACGTGCACCAGCACGACCAGCAGAATGGTCGCCGTTACGGCGAGCTCCGGCAGGAAATGGCCAAGGCTTGCGAGGTTGCCGAGGGGCATCCTAGATCACCGTCCTCACGACGTCGACGAGCCTGATGAGCGAAGTGTTCATGAGATTCAACACCGGCATCGGGTAGATGCCGAGGAACAGCGCGATCAGCGCCAGCGGCGTGAGGCAGAAGATCTCGCGGGCGTTGATCTCCTCGAGCTGCGCGTACTTGGGGTTCAGCGGCCCCAGGAACACCCTCTGGAGCGCCCACAGGTGGAACGCGGCCACGATGATTATCCCTGAAGCGGCGACGATCACGATCGTCCGGAAGACGTCGAACGATCCGATGAAGACCATCGCCTCGGCGACGAACCCGGAGAAGCCCGGCAGGCCCAGCGAAGCGAAGAACGCCACGGTGACGAAGAAGGTGTAGACCGGCACGACGGCGCCCAGGCCTCCGAACCCGTCGATCTGCCGGTGGTGGGCCCGGTCGTAGACGACGCCGACCAGGAAGAAGAGCATGGCCGTGATCGTGCCGTGGCTGAACATCTGGAACGATGCGCCGATCATCCCGGCCGGGGTGAGCGCAGCCATCCCGAGCAGGCAGAAGCCCATGTGGCTTACCGATGAATAGGCTACCAGTTTTTTAAGGTCCGTCTGCGCCATGGCGCACAGGGCGCCGTAGACGATGTTTATGACCCCCAGGATGGCCATCGGCACGGCGAACCACAACGTCACGTCGGGAAATATCGGAAACGAGATCCGCATGAGGCCGTACGTACCCATCTTCAGGAGCACGCCCGCCAGGATGACGGAGATTGCGGTCGGAGCCTCGACGTGCGCGTCCGGAAGCCACGTGTGGAACGGGAAGAGGGGAACCTTGATCGCGAATCCGATGAACAGCCCTATGAACAGGAGGGCCCGGACGTCGAATCCCTTGAGCCATCCGTTGTGCGTCGACTGCTGCATGAAATGGAGCATGTTGAATGTGTGCCCGCCCGTCTCGGGGTTCGTCGTGTTGAAGTAGAGCGCCAGCATCACGAGGAGCATCAGTACCGAGCCCAGAAGCGTGTAGAGGAAGAACTTGATGGCCGCGTACTCGCGCCGCGGTCCGCCCCAGATCCCGATGAGGAAGTACATCGGCAGCAGCATCACTTCCCAGAACACGTAGAACAGGAAGAAATCGAGAGACGCGAAGACGCCCATCATGCCGGTCTCGAGAAGCAGGAAGAGCGCCATGTACCCCTTGATCTTGTTGGCGATCCCCCAGGACCCGATGACGGCGAGGAACGACAGGAGCGCCGTGAGGAGCAGCATCGGCATCGAGATGCCGTCGGCCCCCATGAAGTACTCGACGTTGATCGACGGGATCCAGCTGTAGCGCTCGACGAACTGGAACTGGTTCGCCACGTTGACGCCGGGCACCGTGCGGTCGAATGCCACCCAGAGCTTGACCGCCAGCGGGATCGGGAGGAACGACGCCACCGCGGCGACGGTTTTGACGAGATTGTCGTTCCCCTTCGGCAGGCAAAGGATGATCGCCCCGCCGAGCAGGGGAAGGAACGTCATCAGGCTCAGGATGTGACTGTCGATGAAACCCACGGAAGACCTCCTCCGGTCAGAAAACTTTTACAAGGTAGATGATCAACAGCCCGCCCGCCAGGACGAAAACGTAGTGATAGAGCTTCCCTGTCTGGAACCGGCGGAAGAAGGAGCCGCTCTCGATCGTCGCGGTCGCCACGCCGTTCACGGCGCCGTCGACCACGTAGTTGTCGAACTTGCCGATCAGGAACGATACCCATACGCCCAGCTGCGCGCACAGGTTGACGAGCCCGTCCACGACGTGCAGGTCGAACCACCCCAGCGCGCGGGACAGGGCCTTCGTGCCGTTCACGGCCGTCGCCTCGTACAATTCGTCGAAATACCACTTGTTCCTCAGGAACGTGTGCACGGGGGCGAACATGGCCGCAACGCGGTCGGGGTTCACCCAGCCCCAGAAGTAGACGACGAACGCCAGCGCGATCCCCAGCGTCCCGACGGCGACCGAAGAGATCATCGCCCATGTGTGGGCGGTGTGCGCCAGGTGCGCGTCGTGGTCGGATTCTCCGCCGTGCGCCGCGGCGTTGCCGGCGGCCCTCCCGGCGCGGGGACCCGAAACGTCGTGCGTGGCCGGAGCGGTCTCCTCGACCGGTTTCGGCGGATGGGCCGGAACCGCGACGGCCGGCGTTGCGGCGGCCTCCCCGTGCGCGCCGGCCGGCGCGCCGTGCGTCGAAGCGGATGCGACGACCGACGGAACCGCCGACGCGGGTTTCTTCACCAGGTCGCCGAACCAGCCGCTGTACCAGAAGGAGAACGACAGCCCTGCCAGGACCACCAGCGGCACCCACATGCTCGGCGGCGACTCGTGGGCGTGGTCGAACTTGTGATGGTCCTTCGGAGCTCCGAGGAACGTCAGGATGACCAGGCGGAACATGTAGAAGGCGGTCAGCCCCGCCGTGAACAGCGCCCCGGCGAACAGGAGGATGTGCTGCGGATTGCGCATCCCGAACTCCAGCGCGGCGCCCAGTATCATGTCCTTGCTGTAGAAGCCCGAGAAGAACGGCACGCCCGCGATCGACAGGGTGGCCACCAGGAACGTGACGAAAGTGATGGGCATCTTCCTGCGAAGCGCGCCCATGTCCGTTATCTCCTGGCTGTGCACGGCGTGGATCACCGAGCCCGATCCCAGGAACAGGCACGCCTTGAACGCGGCGTGCGTCGTCAGGTGCGCAAGCCCGGCGGTGAATCCGCCCACGCCGAGGCCCATGATCATGAAGCCCAGCTGCGAGCAGGTCGAATAGGCGAGTACCTTCTTGATGTCGGTCGCCGCGAGCGCGATCGTCGCCGAAATGAACAGCGTGATGAGCCCTATGTAGGCGATGACCAGGAACGCGTCCGGCGTGAAGATCGGGTAGACGCGCCCGACCAGGTAGACGCCGGCGGCCACCATCGTCGCGGCGTGGATCAGCGCGGAGACCGGGGTGGGGCCCTCCATCGCGTCGGGCAGCCAGACGTGGAGCGGGAACTGGGCGGACTTGCCGATCGCGCCGCAGAAGATCCCTACGCCGGCCAGCGTCAAAAGCGTCCCCTCGATCTTCCCCTCGCGGATCGCCTGGAACACGTCGTCGTATCCGAGCATGCCGGTCGTGGCGAACAGCAGCAGGAAGCCGAGGAGGAAGCCGAAATCGCCGATCCGGTTCACGATGAACGCCTTCTTGCAGGCGTCGGCCGCCGACTTCTTCTCGAACCAGAAGCCTATCAGCAGGTAGGAGGAAAGGCCCACGAGCTCCCAGAAGATGTAGATGAAGAAGAAGCTGTCCGAAAGGACCAGCCCCAGCATCGAGAACGAGAAGACGGAAAGGTATGCGAAGAACCGGTTGTACCGGGGATCGCCGTGCATGTACCCGATTGAGAACAGGTGGACCAGGGTGGAGACCCCGGTGACCACCAGGAGCATCACGGCGGTGATGTTGTCGATCAGTATCCCGCCCTTGATGACGAACCGTCCGCCGAGGTCGATCCACGGGAACACAATGTGGTACTTGAAGTTCGGGTCGTAGGCCCGGAAGACCTCGTAGAAGATGCCGATGGAGATCAAAAGACCTATGGAGATCGCGCCAAGGGAAACCCAGTCGCCCTTGCGCGGCAGCCGCTTGCCGACGGCGATGTTCACGAAGAAGGCCAGAAGCGGAAGAAGCGGTATGAAGTGCGCGTATCGGATCAAGGCCTACCCCTTGAGCTCGTCTGCCGTATCCACCTCGACGGTGCCCGTCGTGGCGTACAGCCTCAAGAATATGGCGAGCGCCACGGCGGCCTCGGCCGCCGCCAGCACTATCACGAAGACGGCGAAGATCTGCCCGCCGATTACGCTGGACACGTAGTGGGAAAACGCGACGAAGTTAATGTTCGCAGAGTTCAGGACCAGCTCGACGCCCATGAGGATCGCCACGGCGTTACGCCGCGTCATGATCGTGTAGAGTCCGCAGCAGAAAAGCGCGGCGCCTATGACCAGCAGCTTGTCCAGGCCCATTTACTTCGGTTCCTCCATATCGGCCGCCTTCCCTTTTTGACCTTCCGGCCGCGACAGCAGCGCGGCGCCGATCAGCGACGCGAGAAGAAGCACCGAGGCGACCTCGAACGGCAGCAGGTACCTCGTCATGAGGAGCTCCCCGATCTCGGCGGTGGACGGCAGGTAGACGATTCCCGGCTTGACGGGGAACGGCGTCGATACCGCGATATACGAAAGAATCCCGAAGAGCACGAGGCACAGGAAGGCGGCCTGCCAGTTGAAGCGCGTCGGGTTGGAGATCTTTACGTCGGAAATCCGGTTCGACAGGAACACGGCGAACATGATCAGGATGAGGATCCCGCCGACGTATACCAGCACCTGGGTGGCGGCGAGGAAGTCCGCGGAAAGGAAGACGTAGAGGCCGGCTACCCCCGCGAAGGAGAACAGGAGCGCTACCGCGGAATAGACTATGTTGGGCAGGACCGCAACCAGTATGGCGGACCCCACCGTAAGGAAAGCAAGAAGAAAGAAGATCAGGTCGGCCGGGCCGCTCATCCCTTTTTCTCCTGTTCCGGCTTCTCCTGCGCCCGGGATGCCGCCGGGGCGGATTTATCCGCCGCCGCGGGGGCGACGTCCGGCGCCGCCGGGCTCGCGGCCGCCTTGGCCGTTTCCGCCGCCTTGACCGCTTCCGCAGCCTTCGCGGCCTCGGCAGCCTTCGCCGCCGCCTCCGCCACCTGCCTGGCCACCCGCGCCTTGATCTCGGCAGCGTCCTCATGAATGAAATGGAGAATGAGCTCCCCCCGGTCGACCGACGCCTTCTCGTAGCCGCTCGTGTGCGTCAGCGACTTGGGCGGACAGACCTCCACGCAGAGCCCGCAGTACATGCACCGCCCGATGTTGATGTCGTAGGATGCGAGCACCATCTTCTTGTCCGCCCCCCGGACGGCCTCGAGGGAGATGCAGTCCACGGGGCACACCTTCACGCACATGGTGCAGGAGGTGCAGCGCGCCACGTCGTTCTGCAGGAATCCACGGAACCGCTCGGAAGGCTCGCGGCGCACCTCGGGGTACTGCTGGGTGACCTCTTCGGCGGCGTCCACCCCGTACCGCGCGGTGATCCTCATGCCTTTCGCGGTGGTGACCACTGCTTCCACGATGTCGTTTATGTACTGCTTCAATCCCATGTCCCTTATCCGACCAAGGATGCGATCATCTGGGGGATCCCCTTGCCCTTGAAGAGAAGGAGCCACAGGGAAACGCCCAGCAGATTTACGAACGTGAGCGGCACCAGGTATTTCCAGGACATCCGCATGAGCTGGTCCACGCGCAGCCGCGGCAGCGTCCAGCGGATCCACATCATCACCAGGACGAGCGCGAACGCCTTGAAAAGGAATGCCCCGAGCGAGAGCAGGTTCCCCCAAACGGCCGGAAGCGCCTCGGCGTGGAAGAACGGCACGTGCCACCCCCCCAGGAAGCAGGCGGTCGCAAGCGCCGCCACGACGAACATGTCCCCGAACTCCGCCAGGAAGAAGAACGCGTAGCGGATCCCCGAGTACTCGACGTTGTACCCTGAAACGAGCTCCGACTCCGCCTCGGGGAGGTCGAACGGCGTCTGGTTGGTCTCGGCCTGCGCCGCGGTGAAGTACAGGATGAACGAGAAGAAGGTGAACGGGTTGTGGAACAGGTTCCATCCGAAGACGCCCAGCAGGCCCCCCTGCGACCGGACGATGTCCTGGAGCGACAGGGAGCCCGCGATCAGCACCGCCGGCATGATCGCCATTCCCACCGGGATCTCGTACGAGATGATCTGGGCCGCCGCCCTCATCCCGCCAAGCAAGGCCCACTTGTTGTTGGAGGCCCATCCCGCCATGAGGATGCCCACCACCACCAGGGAGGTGACCGCCATGACGTAATAGACCCCGATGTTCAGGTCGGAGGCGATGAGCCCGACGCCGAACGGCAGGACCACGAAGGCGGCGAAGGAGCCCACGAACACCAGGTATGGCGCCAGGATGAACAGGAACCGGTCGGCCTTGGCCGGGATGATGTCTTCCTTGAGTATCAGCTTGGCGCCGTCGGCCAGGAACTGGAGGAGCCCGTACGGCCCGACGCGGTTGGGTCCGATGCGCACCTGGATGTCGCCAGCCACCTTGCGCAGGACGTACGATCCCAGCCCGCCGAAGGTCAGCGCGAATACCAGCAGGATCGCCGCCGAAAGGACCATCGCCGTCAGGGTCACGGTCCACATGGGTACCCCCGAGAGCGCGGGAACCGCCTTGACCAGGGAGAGGGCGAACGATTCCATTCCTACGGTCTCTTTCTCACCGGTCTATCTCCGGCAGAATGATGTCGAAGCTGCCGATCACCGCCACGATGTCCGCGATCATGAGGCCCACGGTCACCTTCTCGAATATGTTCATGGTGACGAACGATCCCGTGCGGATCTTGAGCCGGGAGGGATTGCCCGTGCCGTCGCTGACCAGGTAGAAGCCGGTCTCCCCCCTTGGGCACTCGGAGCGGAAATACGCCTCGCCGACAGGCGGCTTGAATACCCGCGGGACCTTGGCCGAAACGGGACCCTCGGGAATCTGCGCGATCGCCTGCCGCAGGATCTTCACGCTCTCCCGCATCTCGTTGATCCGGACCATGTACCGGTCGAAGCAGTCGCCCAGCGTCCCACGCTCGCCGCTTCCCACGCAGACGTCGAAATCGATCTTCGGGTAGACCGAATAAGGCTCGTCCCTGCGCAGGTCGAACCGGACGCCCGAGCCCCGGAGGTTCGGGCCGGTAAGCCCGTAGGCGACCGCATCCTCCGCGGTTACGACCGCCACGTTGGCCAGCCGGTGGACGAATATCTTGTTGTAGGAGATGAGCTTGTTGTACTCGTCGATCTTCGGCTCGAAGTAGTCCAGGAACTCTTTCGTTTTCTCCAGGAAGCCGGGAGGGAGGTCCGCCGACACCCCCCCGATGCGGGCGAAATTGTAGGTGAGGCGGTTGCCGCAGAGGTCCTCGAACAGGTCGTTTACCCGCTCCCTCTCCCTGATCGAATACAGAAACGGCGTGAACGCGCCCATGTCCGCCGTGAACGAGCCGAACGCTATGAGATGCGAGGAGATCCTGTTGAGCTCGGAGACTATGACCCGGATGTACTCGGCGCGCTCGGGGACCTCGATGCCCGCCAGCTTCTCGACGGCCCAGGCATACGCGCAGTTGCAGTTCATCGATGCGAGGTAGTCCAGCCGGTCGGTGAACGGCATGAACTGCGCGTAGGTCACCCGCTCGCCTATCTTCTCCAGAGCGCGGTGCAGGTAGCCCACGTCCGGCCTCGCGTTGACCACCACCTCGCCGTCCGTGCGCAGCAGCACCCGCAACACCCCGTGCGTGCTGGGGTGCTGGGGGCCCATGTTGATGAGCATCTCCTGGGTGGGGAGCGCCTCGGCCGGCCTGGTCATACCTTTATCCCGTGGTAGAAATCGGGGTACTTGTAGTCCTTGCGCAGCGGGTGCCCATCCCAGTCGTCGGGAAGGAGTATCCGGCGCAGGTCCTTCGATCCCGGGAAGTCGATACCGTAAAGGTCGAACGTCTCCCGCTCCATGAAGTTGGCGGCCGGCCACACCCCGTCGACGCTCGCCACGGAAGGGTTCTCCCGCGGGAGGAAGACCTTGAGCCCGACGGCGTGCCGGTGGGTCATCGAGTAGAGGTGATAGGCGACGGCGAACCTGTCCTTGTAATCGACCCCGGAGAGGCACATGAGCGAGTCGAACTTCATCGCCGGGTCGTCGCGAAGGAAAAGAGCTATTTCCGGAAGCTTTTCTGGGGAAACCACGACGAATGCAGGGCGGAACCCTTCCGACTGCAGCTCCGCGGCGGCGTCGCCGAACTTTCCCTTCAACGTCTCAAAGACGGTTTGTGGTTCCAACTGCTTCCTTTATGCCTTGTTGGCCGCGAAATTTTTCTTTTTCTCTATTATCTTCTGCAGCTGCAGGATCCCGTCGATCAGCGCCTCGGGACGGGGGGGGCAGCCGGGGATGTACACGTCGACGGGCACCAGCAGGTCCACGCCTTTCACCACGCAGTAGGAATCCTTGTAGAAGGGGCCGCCGGTATTCGCGCAGGACCCCATCGAGATCACGAACTTGGGCTCCGGCATCTGCTCGTACAGCCGCTTGAGCCGCTCGGCCATCTTGTGGGTGATGGTGCCGGCGACGATCATCAGGTCCGACTGCCTGGGAGACGCCCGGAAGACCGCGCCGAACCGGTCGAGGTCGTACCGGGACGCGCCGGTCTGCATCAGCTCGATGCCGCAGCAGGCCGTGGCGAAAAGCAGGTACCACAGCGAGGACTTGCGCGCCCAGTTGACGAACATGTCGGCGTTGCCGACCATGACGTGCGCCTCGGGGCCGATGGGGGCCGCGGGAGCATGCGGAGGCGCGGAGGCGCCGCGCGCCGGAGCGTCGCTCATTTTCCCGCCTTCCCCGCCGGGGCGTCCTGCATCGTGCGGACCCAGTCGAGGTCGCCCTCCTTCCACAGGTAGGCAAGCCCCGCCAGCAGAATCACGATGAAGACGAACGCCTCCACGAACGCCAGAAGCCCCAGCCTCTGGAATATGACCGCCCACGGGTACAGAAGCGCAACTTCCACGTCGAATATGATGAATATCAGCGCTATCACGTAGAAGCGAATGTTGAACTGCACCCAGGAGGAGCCGAACGGCACCTCGCCGCACTCGTACGTGGACAGCTTGACCGCCGTGGGATTGCGCGGCTGCAGCAGGCGCGAAACGCCCAGCATCAGGGCCACGGTGACCGCGCCCAGGACGATAAACACCAGGACTGTTGCGAACTCTGTCAGCATTCCGTCTCTTTCCGCTATTTCGGGGGATACCGCCTGTATACAATCGACACTATACGATACTCGGGAATATCCCCAAGTCAACCAAAAAATTGCTCCCGGCGGACCGGGTGGCGAAGGGGGGAACCCGGGCGCCGTTCGCTTTCAATATATAATAGCACGCATGATGTCACGCTCTCCCATCGGGACCCCGAAACTGCTCGCCCCCGCAGGAAGCAGGGAAGCGGTTTCAGCTGCCATGGAGGCTGGCGCGGACGCCGTCTACGTGGGGGCCAGGGGCTGGAGCCGCGGAAGTCCCCGGTCGGGGCTCTCACCCGAGGAGATCGCAGGCGCCGCCCGGGAATGCCGCTCGCGCGGGGCCTCATTGCAGGTCGCGATGAACACGGTCCCCGCCGCGGGAGAGCTTCCGGATTTCATTTCCGCAATCGGCAGGTACGTCAACGCCGGGATAGGGACCGTGATCCTCTCCGATCCCGGCGTGATCCGCCTTGTGTCCAAGGAGTTCCCCGGCCTGGGCATTTGCGCGTCGGTGGGGGTGTCCGCGCTGAACCCGTCCGAAGCGCTCTTCTATCGCGATCTGGGAGCGAGTTCGATAGTGCTGCCGACGGCCGTCCCGCGCGAGGAGGTCCCCGCCATCAAGGCGGCCAGCGGCATGCGGGTGGAGGCGTTCCTGCGATGCCGGGCCGAATTCATCGTGCAGGGCAAGTGCGGCCTTTCGGGATACGCACTGGACGCCGAGGCGCCGGCGGAGCGCCCGGGGCTCGCGGCCGCCGGGCCGCCCTCCTCGGCCAAGCGCGGAGGGCGATGCTTTCTGGCATGCGCGGCGCTCCCGGTCGACCGTACGCCGTACTCGATCGAGGATGAGCTCGCGGGCTGGATCGCGGCCGGGGTGGACGCGTTCAAGATCGAGGGCAGGGACCTCCCGGCAGACCGGCTTTTCGCGCTGGTCGCCCGCCTCCGGGCAAAGCTCGACCGGGCGATCGCCGTCAGCCGGTGAGCGCTTTGCGCAGCTCCTTCGGGATCGGGATCGGCTTCCACGAGGCGTCGATCGAACGGCAGGAAATATTCCCCTCCGCAGCGAGCACGTCCTTGCCCTGGACCGGGCGGAACAGGGAAAATCCGAACGTTGCCCCCTTATCGTCCACCCGGACGAGCCTGGTGCGCAGCGTGAGCGGATCGTCGAACCGTACCGGCGCCCTGTACCGGCACTGCGTCGCGACGATGGGGAATCCGTAATTCCTCTTCTGGTTCCTGTAAACCGCGTCCGGGGAGAGCCCCCGCGCGCGCAGGAACTCGTCCAGCCCCCGCTTGAAATAGTCCAGGATGGCGGCGAAGTAAGCCACTCCGTAAGGGTCGGTCTCGCCGAACCTCACCCGGATGTCCATGGTATGGTACGCGGTTCGCATGCTCGCACCTAGAAGGATCTCCATTCCGGCATCCGAAGTCAACCGGGGCGTAGGCGCGGGATGCGAAAAACGGTAGAGTATTAAGGATGTCTACCCCTGGAAAGCACATAAAGGATGCTCCCCCCGCCTCGACGACCGAAAGCGTCGGCACGCCCGGAGGGCTGCCCCTGCCGCCGGGAACCGTCCCGGGCCACTTCATCCGCCGCCGGTCCGACAGGGCGGTCCTGGGCAGCCTCATTGTCCTTGCGGTCCTGGGGCTCCTGACGCTGTGCTACTTCGCATCCTCCGTCTTCGTCACCATCATCTCGTCGATACTGATCGCGTTCGCGCTGGAACCGCTTGTCCAGCTCCTCTGCGGGAAGACCAGGCTCGGGCGGGCGCCTTCGAGCGTCATCGTCGTTTTCCTCGCGATGGCCGTTCTTTATGCCATCCTCTACCTTGCCTACGCAAGCGCCCGGCAGCTCTTCTCCGACCTCCCCGTCCTGATCGAGCAGATCCGCAGCGCGCCGCTCGTGGAGCGCGTCACCAGCCAGGTCGTGCGGCTGACGGAAACCCTCCAGGAGGCGGGCCGCAGCATCGCGCCTCCCATCCCGGCGCCGTCGCCGAAGGAGACCGCGATAATCCTGCGCGACACCGGCTCCTGGACCGAGGCGCTGTTCCGTGGACTGGGCTCGCTGACGACCGTGCTCTTCTCCTTGAGCTTCATCCCGTTCCTGGTCTATTTCCTGCTGGCCGAAAAGGAGCACCTCATACGGCGGACCCGGATCCTTTTCCCCAAGGAGCACCAGGATACCGTGCTGGAAACCATATCCGGCATCGAAAGGATGCTTCAGAAGTTCATAACCGGCAACGCCATCGTTGCCGGGATCTTGAGCATATTCACGGCCTTCGTGTTCCTCCTGGTCGGCCTCCCCTACTGGCTCGTCCTCGGCATCGTGAGCGGGATAGTGAGCACCATACCGTATCTCGGGCTGATCCTGGCCCTGCTCCCCCCGCTGGTCGTGGGGCTTGTCTCGTTCCAATCCGGGGGCCCCGTCGCCATAATCGTGGTGTGCGTGACCGGCCTTCACGTCATTGCCGCAAACTTCCTCATTCCCAAGCTGGTCGGCAAGGGTGTCCAGCTCAACCCCGTCGCATCGACCGTGAGCATCATGTTCTTCGGCTGGTTGTGGGGAGGGATGGGCCTGATACTGGGGATTCCGATCGTCGCCGTGGCGAAGTGCGTCCTGGAAAACATGGAGCCGACCCGGAAGCTCGGGCAGTGGCTGGGAGACTAGCCCGCAAATTTTTCGGTTGCATATGCCCACATCCGAATATACGATGGCGCCAAAATCTCACAGGGGGTATCACGCATGAGGAAGCTGGCAGCCTTGATCGCAGTCGCAGTGGCAGTGGTCTTCTTCACCGGCGCCGTTATGGCGGCGCCCCCCGACAAAATGGTTCTCAAGGGAGGGGCGAACACCAAGGGACCGGTCGCCTACAACCACAAGGCGCATGCGGAAAAAGTGAAGGATTGCAAGACGTGCCACCACAAGGATGCCGCCGGCAAGGAGCAGACCTGCGGGAAGTGCCACGGCGCCAAGACCGACGGCAAGAAGCTGTCCGCGAAGGAAGCTTTCCACCAGCAGTGCAAGGATTGCCACAAGAAGGAGGCCAAGGGCCCGCAGAAGTGCGACGGCTGCCACGCGAAGAAGTAGGCGCCACGCGCAAACGTAAAAAAAGAAAGCCCGGCGGCCCCGAAGGCCGCCGGGCTTTTTCCTTTTAAATAACGGTGTTTACTTCGCTTTTTCGAGCTCCCTCTGGCGCAGCATCCGGCGCAGGAGCTTGCCTACCGCCGTCCGCGGCATCGCGTCGATGAACTCGATCTCCCGCGGAAGCTTGTAGACGGCGATCTTTCCCTTGCAGTGCTCGACAAGCTGCTTCTTAAGGTCCTCCGAGGGGGCGACCCCGCTTTTAAGAACCACGAACGCCTTGGTCTTCTGGCCGATGACGGGGTCGGGGACGCCGACTACGCCCGCGTCCGCCACCGAAGGATGCATGACCAGCGCTTCCTCGATCTCCTCGGGCCCGATCCGGTAGCCGGAGGACTTTATGAGGTCATCCTCCCGCGACAGGAACTGGACGTTTCCGACCTCGTCCATCGTCACGACGTCGCCGGCCAGGCACCAGCCGTCCCGCACCGCCGCCTTCTGCTTGTCGTTGTCCCTCCAGTAGATCGTCCCCGTGGGCCCGCGGACGATCATCTTGCCGACCTCGCCGGGCTTGACCTGCTCGAAGTTCTCGTTCACGACGCGCACGTCGTAGCCGGGGCAGGCCGAGCCGATCCAGCCGGGCTTGACCTTCTTGGTCACGGCCGCCGAGATGAAGACGAACATCATTTCGGTGGTGCCCAGCCCCTCGTATATCTCGAGCCCGAACTTCTCCTTCCAGTCCAGGTAGGTCTTCGCGGTGAGCGCCTCGCCGCCGCCCGTGCAGAACCTCATGGAGGAGTAGTCGTAGTCCTTCGGGTTGATGTCGACGAGCATCTTCCGGTAGGCGGTGGGCAGCGCCGACATGATCGTGATCTTGTGGTTCTGGATGTTCTTGAACATCGAGACCGGATCGAACTTCGGGATCAGGGACACGGCCGCGCCGTACCGGAACGGGATGACCGCCACGGTGGAGTAGCCCGCCGCCATCGCGATGGGGGCCGGGCCGCCGATTACGTCCTTGTCGGAGACTTCCCAGCAGTACTTTCCGAACCCGTCGGCGACGATCAGCGACTCCTCCATGAAGTGCGCCGTCCCCTTGGGGAGGCCCGTCGTGCCGGAGGTGAACAGCAGGACCGATACGTCCATCCGGTCCCGCTTGACCGCCTCGCACTGGTCGGGGTTCTTCATGAGGTCGGCGTAAGGGATGTACCCCTTCGCGCGGATCTCGTCCTCGGACCCCGGCGGCGCCACCACGACGATGTGCTTGACGCTTTTCAGGTCGGCTTTCGCGCCCTCCACCTCGCCGAGCATCGCCTGCGCGACGACCAGTACCTTCGCCTCGGAAAGGTTCGCGACGTGCGCTATCTCCGTGCGGGCGAACAGGACCGACGTGGGAAGGGAAACCGCCCCGATCTTGATGATGGCGAAGTTGCATACTATGGCGGGCGTGATGTTCGGCATTCTCATCATCACGCGGTCGCCTTCCTCGACGCCGAGTTTCTTAAGCCCGTTGGCGACGCGGTTGACGCTCGCCTGGAGCTGCTTGTAGGTGATCCTCTGGTCGTCGAAGTAGATCGCGACCTTGTCGCCGTACTTGGCGACGTTCTGGTCGAGCAGCACTTCGGTGGAATTGAACTTCTGAGGGATGTTCTTGAACTCTTCAAGCGAGTAGATGCGCTTGGGCCGCAACTCCGCGGGCGGCAGGTAATTCTCCGGTATCTTCCCCATCGAACCCTCCTAGTTAGTTGGCTATTGTCCGATCACACCTTTGCCAGCAGCATCTGGAGCGCCTCTTCGCACCCCAGCAACTTCTGCAGTTCCTTGTCCGAACGGGGGAAGGCCTCCGTCGGGTAGCGGTCGGCGTCCTTCTCGAACACCAGGAGGGCCGGCACGTTCTTCCCGAAGTCTTCCTGCAGGGCGCCCTTCGCGCCGAACACCCCCCGGACCGTGGCCTTCGGGCCCGTCAGCGCCGAGTTGTACGTCATGAAGGCGACCTGCTGCCCCTTGAGGTCCACGGCCTTGGCGTTTACGCCCTTGGCCGCGAGCTGGTTTACCAGCTCGATCGCTTTCGCGTTGTCGCAAGGGTACGCAGACCCGGGTGCCACCGTGCTGTCATAATAGAATTCCACTTTCATCGTCGCAAACCCTCCTCGCGTAATATGGTTTTTAAGGATATTACCCCGATAAAAAGGCAAAATCCACGGCCGCTCGTTGGGGTCACCAAGGCGGCCGTGGATTTGCCGCGTCGCTAATCTACCAGACCGGCGACGGTCGGTTCAAGAAGTTATTTTACTCCTGCTTGAAGGCCGGGCCCGGTCCCTCGTAGTAGCCGCATTCGCCGTGGATCCCTTCCGTCTTCGGGATGTTGATGGCATACGGCCACTCGAGCTTATGGCACTGCCCCATGTACGCCAAGGCGATATTGGGGTCCGTCGCCTTGACGAAGTTCTTGCACGCCTGGCAATTCGGTACGATTTTCGCCACGGTATCTCCTCCTGTCTTCAATGGTCGGGTCAATGTTACGTAAAGCGGTACCTCTTGTTACTTGCCGCTGTAGAAGAACTTCGGCACGCTTCCGACCAGGTCTTCCGCCTTGAGCGGCGCGCCGGAAACCCGATTTCCGCGGATGCTCTTCGTGATCGGGATCGGCTTGCCCTGGAAGTCCTCCCGCGCCTGCGGGCCCACGGCCACCTTGCTGGGGTCCGTGATCGGCTTCCAGTCCTTCGACTGAGCGAAACCGGGAACCTTGTCGTGCGGCCCCTTGGTCTCGGCGGGAGGCGCCTTGCGGTGCCCGTTCTCCAGCTCGTACGCGAAGACCGCGTCGCAGCCCGCGCACTTGATCTTGCCCTTGAAGTTCCAGAACGTGAACGGATCCAGGTAATTTATCGTATCGCACTTCGGGCACTGTAGAATCAAAGAGGCATCTTTGAAGCTCATCGTTTCCCCCTTTTCGTTTCGTTAAATGATCTCTTTCTGCTCCAGGTCGGCGATTGCCGATCCGCTGTAGCCGCACAGCTTGGACAGGACGTACTCGTTGTCCGCGCCGACCGGCTTGAACACCCAGCGAACCCGGGCCGGAGTGTCGGAAAGCAGGTACGCCGGGCCCTGGGTCTGCACGTCGCCGAACGTCGGGTCGTCGATCCACTGGATGGTGCCGCGCAGCTTCCAGTGCTCGTTGGCCGACACTTCCTTGGAGTTCCACACCGGCTGGGAGAGGATCCCGGCCGCCTTGCACGCCTTGTCGACGTCTTCCTTCGTCTTGTCGGCCGCCCACTTGTCGAGCTCGGGGTAGATGGCCGACTGCGCATCCGCCGCCACGCGGTCCGCGTGGGTCGGGTACATCTTGGCGAGATCCGCCCGGTTGATGAGCTTGCAAAGCTTCGCGAAGTCCTCGTCCTTGTAGGCCGAGACGAGGCAGAAGCCGACTTCCTGCTCCTGCGGGTTCTTCGAGTTCGGGTAGGACGACTTCCCGCACTTGAGGATCCCGTGCACGCAAAGCAGCGGCTCCCAGTTCCCGAACCGCTGGGGAACGATGCCGGTCTTGCCGTAGAGCGCGATGAAGTCGGTCAGGTGTCTCTGGGCGCCGTGCACCTGGGAGTATTCCAGGAAGTTGCCCTTTCCGGAGACGTTGTCACGCCAGTAGAGGCTGGCGATGACGTTGAACGCCGAGATGG
>JBLNEW010000053.1:0-7317 GCA_050263095.1 Deltaproteobacteria bacterium
ACCGAGCCGTCCCATTAATAAAACCGACTATAGCCCATACACAAGATATGAATATTATCTTTTCGACGATCCCAAGTAGTATCGGGCATTCACTTCGCCGTCATGTTGCGCATGACACCCGGTTGGGCCCATACGAGATACATGGCCATGATGCGTCAACTCCCCGTGCCCGGAGGCCATGAGTTACGTCGGGTTTACAAGCGTGATCGTTAGGGGTTCACTGTACCGATGTTCTGGATGACCGCATCCGGCCTGGCCCTCGCCGCGCTTGGCGCAGGGCTGGTCCGTCGGTTCGGCGCAAGGGCGAACCGGGCGGGGATAGGGACGTTTACATTGCTGCCGCTGTCCGGCTTTGCATATGCGATTGGCATCCTCTGCATCATCGTAGGGACTGTCTTCATCCTGCTGGGGCTTTGCAGCTTGGCATGAATGGTACAATTCCGTTTACTTCCGATATGGGGAGATCACGATCATGAAACGTGTTTATGCTTGGCTCGGTGGGATATTTCTTGCAGCATCGCTTCTCTTTGCGCTTTCCGGTCATGCGCAATCCCCCCAAGACCTCCTTGGCCAGTACGTCGCCGCCCTGAAGAGAAATCCCGATGATTACGCCCTGCGGGAGAAGATCGTCAGGCACGTGCAGACGATGTCTCCCGCACCAGCTATACCGGAAGAGGCAGAGCGCCATATGGCACGAGGTGCGGCAGCGGTAAAGAATGCAAAGGATGTCGCCGATTTCCGGGATGCCGTAAACGAATTCGAAAAAGCCACCCTGGCGGCCCCGTGGCTGGCTGGCGCCTATTACAACCTCGGCATCGCAAGGGACAAGGCCGGCATGTATTCGGATGCGATAAGGAGCCTGAAGCTTTACCTCCTCGCCGAGCCCGATGCGGACGATGCGAAAGCGGTCAAGATGTTGATCTATGAGATCGAATATCGCCAGGAAAAGGCGGCCAAGGAATCAAGTCCGGCGACCATTGCCGTCAAGAAACAAAAAGAGGAAGAAGATTTCTTAAAGAAATTGGATGGGGCGACGTACACGTCGTACAACCCACATGATAGACGTGAATCTCACACATTTAACATCCGTGATGGAAAAGCTTTTAAAAGTAGCCGCGCACCGTGGGGATCCGACAAGGATGGCCCGTATTTGATTGAAGGCCGCCGGTTTGCAGGATGGAATTACAGTTGTTTTGACGGCAGGAAAGGGCGAACGAACTGTGTAATCAGTGAAACCGGGGACAGAATTACCTGCACCTTTTGCGAGGGAGAAAACCCACCCATGGTTTTTAATCGAGAGAGGTGATGGGTTTTTCACGATTCCACTTCCTTGCGCAGGAAATCCTAAGAAGTGGTGGACACGGTCGCAATGCATTCGAACCGAGGGGGAGGTGCCGTTCGAGGCGGCGTTGACGGAAGCAGAGGAGCAGCCGGTGTATCAACGAATCGCTGGGGAGGCCATACATTTCCGTCGTCCAGGCTTCACCGACTCGAACATCGCGTGGTCCCTCGACGTCGACGATAAGACCGTCGCGAAAGCTATCCGTTAGTTGATTACGAAAAAGGACGGTGCCGGAAGGCCCCGTCCCATGTCCCCATCGCAACCGATCGGTTGTTACGAATGCCTGACACGGTTGCGTATCGTTTTGTGAGACCCTTAATTATCCAAAGACTGCAATACGAACGCCCGATTGTATCCTTGTACTTGGTATTGAGTGTCTGCTATGGAAAGGGAATGCTCCTCCTGGGCATAAATAATTTTCACCATACCGATTCCCTTTGCATGCCATGATATCCTGTCCGCCTGATTTCCTCGGAAGCGGGCAATCTTGACACAATCCGTGAACGTTCCAGCGGGTACAGTCACGTCCTCCAGACCGAGTATCGCAAATTGGTACACTCTAGGATAATAAATAGCTTCGCGGTTTCCTTTCTCAACGAACGCATCTCCCCACATGTATCCGACATTCACGACCGCATATGGGAATGTCAGAAGAGGTTTCTCGTTCCCTATGTTCGGATTCGGCGGAAGCCCGTTAGGAAGATCCCGATAAACAAATGTTAGATAATCCCCATACTTGGCATCATAACGGTAAATATTCTTTTCAAACGACCCTTCGGCCGTGACTTTGTAGTCTAATCCTAAAGATGTTATTTCTCCGTCGTCATATACTTCGTACCAATCCAGGTGAAACCCATTTTCCACGTCGGTATAGACAAATTGAAGCGTACCCTGTGTTCGATCACCGAAGGCGTACTTATACGCTTTGAAGGTTCTGTTCGTATTGCTGCCCTTGTATTCCGAGAGGTCGATCTTTGTCTTATCTATACATATCCCGGTACCCGACAAGGTCAAAATGAAGATGGTTGACACTGATAGTATGAGCAGTGTTTTTAGAAAGTATTTTTTAATCATATCGTGTCTCCTTCCCCAAGGGTAACGGTTGGCTGACGGTTGCCGGATGCCTGTCGGCAAAGTTGGTCCAGGTTTGCCCATCACCCCCTTTCCGAGGTTTATGTTCCGGGAACAACGAAAATCATCCCGCAGTGATGGAGCGTATCCTGCCATGCCGGAAGTGACAGATTGGTGTCGGATACAGGAACAAAATGGCTGATTGAAGAAAGCCGTAGGACGACAGGGTTCAGGCGAAAGAGATACTCGTTACCGCGTTGTATCATGACCACCCTCCATAAAGGGTCAGACAAACGGGTTAACGAGACTACGCAATCCCTGGGGGTAGATTCGAGGATGTGAGTTTTAGGATTGTTTACTAAATTTATGGCATTAAATCAAGCAACTTTTTTGCCAAACAATGTATCGTTTTAAAATATTATAATCTACTGAAAAACCATAAATTTTTGTTTCTACAATTACTCTCAATAGCAAAATCGGATGCATATATTTCCATTGTGTGAAAATAATTCAGAATAAGGGGAAGTTAAAGGGCCTTCGCCTATCTTCGCGGATGATGAGTTGCGCCAAGCCTATCACCTCGTCACAGCAGTCATCGCCTTTATCGCCAATACCGAAACGATGAACATCGAGAACGCGTTTTTTCTTTAAGGAGATCCTTCCCGCCATATGCCTCTCGGAACACAGGCACCGACCCCTCGTTCGGGAGTCCCACGGCGACGATTTTCTCCTCGTGAACGTCCATGCCCCCGAATACTCTTTCCATGACCGGTCTCCTTTTTGCGTTGTGGTATGTCATCGGGCTGACGGCAAAATCCACGTTATCGCAATCGGTGAGGCAGGTCAGTCATTTCATCCAATCGGTCGGCGCCCGAAGCCGGTTCAACTCCCCGCAACCAAATGCATTACATTTCCGCAACAGGAAAACCGCGGAAATGGTGGACACGGTCGCAATGCATTCGAACCGAGGGGGAGGTGCCGTTCGAGGCGCCATTGATAGAGACGGAGGATCCGCCCGTGTACCAGAATATCTCGGAAGAGGTCGAAAATCTTAGCCTTTTGGGGCTTAGCAATTGCAGTATCGCCCAGCATTTGGGGGTGAACGACAAGACCGTCGCGAAAGCTATCCGCTGGCGAAGCTGAAACATTCATTAGTTCTAACGACGGTTCGAGTCCTAGACCTTAAAGGCCAATCCTCTGAGATCACTCAAAGTCGAAGCGATCAAGGTTCATCACCTTGGTCCAGGCCGCGACAAAGTCCTGGACAAACTTCGCCTGCGCGTCCGAACTTCCATAGACTTCCGCCAGGGCCCGGAGCTGGGAGTTTGAACCGAAGACGAGATCGACACGCGTGCCGGTCCACTTGAGTTCGCCTGTTGCGCGATCGCACCCTTCGAACACGTCCTTGGCATCCGAGACCGCCTTCCACTCCGTGCCCATGTCGAGCAGGTTCACGAAGAAGTCGTTGGTCAGCTCCTCCGGCCGCTTGGTGAAGACGCCGTGTCGGGACTGTCCGAAGTTGGTATTCAGGACGCGCATTCCGCCAACGAGCACCGTCATCTCAGGCGCGGTCAGCGTCAGCAATTGCGCCTTGTCAACAAGCAACGCCTCCGCCGATACGGTGTAACGGCCCTTGAGGTAGTTGCGGAAGCCGTCGGCGACCGGTTCGAGCACGGCGAAGGAGACCGCATCGGTTTGCTCCTGCGAGGCATCCATGCGTCCCGGCGTGAAGGGAACCGTCACATCGTGACCGGCCTTCTTCGCGGCTTGCTCGACCCCTGCGCAACCGGCCAGAACGATCAGGTCAGCAAGCGAGACCTTCTTGCCGCCAGGGGCCGCGCTGTTGAACCGGCTCCGGATACCTTCGAGAGTTTTCAGCACGTTCGCCAGTTCGGCCGGCTGGTTGACTTCCCAATCCCTCTGCGGCGCGAGGCGAATGCGGGCGCCGTTCGCACCGCCGCGCTTGTCGGAGCCACGGAAGGTGGACGCCGACGCCCAGGCAGTCGACACCAGCCGGGAGACGGACAGCCCCGAAGCCAGGATCTTGCCCTTGAGGGAGGCAATGTCCTGCTCATCGATCAACTTGTGATTGACCGCGGGAATGGGGTCTTGCCAGATGAGCTCTTCGGCAGGAACCTCCGGGCCGAGATAGCGTGCGCGCGGACCCATATCGCGGTGCGTCAGCTTGAACCACGCCCGGGCGAATGCGTCTGCGAACTGGTCCGGGTTCTCGAAGAAGCGCCTTGAGATCTTTTCGTAGACGGGGTCGAAGCGCAAGGAGAGGTCGGTGGTCAGCATGGCCGGCGCGTGACGCCTGGCCCGGTCGTGGGCGTCCGGAATCGTGCCGGCGCCTGCGCCGCCCTTCGGTTGCCACTGATGCGCACCGGCCGGGCTCTTCGTCAGTTCCCATTCGTAGCCGAACAGATTCCAGAAGAAGTTGGTACTCCACTTCGTGGGCGTGGAGGTCCAGGTGACCTCCAGGCCGCTGGTGATCGCGTCACTGCCTTTGCCGGTGCCGAAGCTGCTTTTCCAGCCCAAACCCTGCTCCTCGATGCCAGCCCCTTCGGGCTCTGGACCCACATGGGACGCAGGGCCGGCGCCGTGGGTCTTGCCGAAGGTGTGGCCGCCGGCGATCAGCGCGACCGTTTCTTCGTCGTCCATCGCCATGCGAGCAAAAGTCTCGCGGATATCCTTGGCCGCCGCGATCGGATCCGGGTTCCCGTTCGGGCCTTCCGGGTTGACGTAAATCAGGCCCATTTGCACGGCTGCGAGCGGTTTTTCCAAATCGCGCTCACCGGAGTAGCGTTTGTCATCCAGCCAGGTGGTCTCGGAACCCCAGTAGACGTCCTCTTCCGGTTCCCAGACATCCTCCCGCCCGCCGGCGAAACCAAACGTCTTGAATCCCATCGATTCCAGGGCGACGTTGCCTGCGAGGATCATGAGGTCGGCCCATGAAATTTTTCGGCCATACTTTCGCTTGATCGGCCAAAGCAGCCGGCGAGCCTTGTCGAGGTTCGCGTTGTCGGGCCAGCTGTTGATAGGCGCAAAGCGCTGCTGGCCGGCACCGGCGCCGCCGCGGCCGTCGCCGGTGCGGTAGGTGCCGGCACTGTGCCATGCCATCCGTATGAACAAAGGCCCGTAGTGCCCAAAGTCCGACGGCCACCAATCCTGCGAGTCGGTCATCAGCGCCAGGAGATCCTTCTTCACGGCTTTCAGGTCGAGACTCTTGAATTCTTCGGCGTAGTTGAAGCCCTTGCCCATGGGATCGGACAGGGACGAGTGCTGGTGCAGGATCTTCAGGTTCAGCTGATCAGGCCACCACTCTCGGTTCGACGGGCCGCCGCCAGTTGTATGTTTGAACGGGGACTTGGTTTCGGCTGCCATGTGTCTTCTCCTTTCTTTTGGTTCTTTGCAATCAACTCCCGGTGTAGGCCGGCTTCACAGCTTTGACGGTTTGCGGCGTGGCTGGCCTGTCGCATTAGTCCTTCCGGCGGCGGTCTCTTTCGCGCAGGCTGCGCATACCCCGCGGACTTCGACGTGCGTCTCCAGGACACTGCCAAATTTCTTCACGGAGGCGGGTATCGAGAGCGCATTCAGATCCGGGCTCTCGAAGTCCATGGCCCGCCCGCACTGCACACAGAGGAAATGGTGATGGTGCACGAGGTTGGGGTCGAATCGGACGCTCTCCCGGCGCGGGCCGAGGGTCGTGATTAATCCGAGTCCGTCGAGGAGCCACAGTGTCCGGTACACGGTGTCGAGGGATACCGTCGGAACCCGCGCACGGACGCCCCGGTAAACAGTTTCCGCATCGGGGTGCTCCGAGCTTCCTGCGATCTCGCGGAAGATCTCGAGGCGCTGGTGGGTGAGCTTCACGCCCGCTTTCCGGCATGCGGCCTGGAACCGCTCGAGCCGCCGCCCGATTTCGACATTCCCAGTTTTCAAGGACAGGTTCCTATCTGCGTATAATACCTATTTAGTAGCATAACGACATCTACGAAGCGTGTCAAGGATCGTCGTTCCTGCGGGATTTTCGTCGGCTGGCGAGGCTAAGCGCTTCGATGTCGTCCTCTTCGACGACCTCTCCCGCCTGGCCCGGGATAATTACCTCATGCTGTCCCTCATGGCAGAACTGCACTTCAATGGCGTCCGTGTGGTCTCGGTGGCGGACGGTCTGGACACGGGGGATGAAGAGGCCAAGCTCGAAATCCAGATCCGGGGCATCTTAATGAGCTGCAGCTCTCGGATCTCAAGAAGAAGACTTTCCAGGGACAGATCGGAAACAGCGGGTTTAGACGAGAAAATTCTTCAACAGCATGAGTGGAGGCGGGGGGAGTTGCCCGCCTTAAGCCTCGGCGGTCTCGCCATTACCCCTCCGAGAATAGGGAGCGGGGTACCCCAGGGAGCGCAATATTTCCGGGAGTGGGGCTGGCCGGTGCGGCGCGGCTCGGGGCTGTCGCGCTCCGCAAGGTCGCGCTTTTCCTCCCTCACCGGTCGGCGCCCCGAGCCGGTTCAACTCCCCGCAACCAAATGCATTACATTTCCGCAACAGGAAAACCGAGGAAATGGTGGAGGCGGGGGGAGTTGAACCCCCGTCCGAAGACTCTTTACTCCGGGCTGCTACGTGCGTTTCCGGTCGTTTGGATCTCGTCTTCGGGGACCCCGGCCGGCAGGGTTCCCTTCGGACCATCCCGGTGCATTTTCGCCTTTCGGCCCCCCGGGAGAGGACTTCGGGCTATCCCGTAAAGTCGACGCCCTTACGCCTGTACGGGCATTCGGCGGTCGGACGTACGCGGCTTTAAGCCGCGTAAGCGTAGCTATAGTCGTTGGCGACTATGTGGTTCCCGCTTTTGACGAGGGTGCGGGGCCTCGGCACGCAACCCGGGAGCATCGACGTCCCCGTCGAA